>NZ_JBIATC010000018.1:0-88664 GCF_042891255.1 Micromonospora sp. NPDC001898
CCGACTCCGCCAACCCCGCCCAGGCCAGCTACGACATCACCGACGACAACCTCGCCGACTGGATCGCCACCCGCGGCTACGCCACCTCCTGACCCCGAACAACAAGACCCCGACAACGACAAGGACCGGCCCCCACCCGGGGAGCCGGCCCTTTCGTCGTACGAGGGGGACGTGTGGTGGTGGAGCCGGGTCGTCGGGCGTCAGCCGCCGGAGTCGGCCAGCTCCGCGCCCTCGGGCACGGTGTCGTCGTCCCGGCTGGCCAGCCAACCCTCGGGGAGGTAGACCTTGCCCGGCGAGTTCGTCCGGCCGCGCGGCTGGCCGAGCGTCGCCACCGGGAACGGCTCCGCCGGGTCGAGCTTGCCCAGCAGGTCGTCGAGCTGGGCCAGGCTGTCGATCATGGCGAGGGAGCGGCGCAGCTCGCTGCCGACCGGGAAGCCCTTGAGGTACCAGGCGACGTGCTTGCGGAAGTCGGTGCAGCCGTCCCGCTCGCCCCTGGCCGGGTTCCGCGCCCCCGCCACGAACTGGTCGACCAGCAGCTCAGCGTGCCGGCGCATGGTCACCGCCACCTCTCCGAGGGTGGGCAGCCGCCGCTCCGGCCGCCCGTCGAACGCGGCCTCCAGGTCGGCGAAGAGCCACGGCCGGCCCAGGCAGCCACGCCCGATCACCACCCCGTCGACCCCGGTGTGGGCGACCATCCGCAGCGCGTCGTCGGCCTCCCAGATGTCGCCGTTACCGAGCACCGGCACGTCGAGGGCCTGCTTGAGGGTGGCGATCGCGTCCCAGTCGGCGGTGCCCGAGTAGCGCTGGGCGGCCGTACGCCCGTGCAGGGCGACCGCCACGACTCCGGCGTCCTGGGCGGCGAGCCCGGCCTCGACGTACGTCAGGTGGTCGTCGTCGATGCCCTTGCGCATCTTCACGGTGACCGGCACCCCGGCGGGCGCGGCGGCGTCCACCGCGGCCTTCACCAGCCGGGCGAAGAGCCGACGCCGCCAGGGCAGGGCCGACCCGCCGCCCCTGCGGGTGACCTTGGGGACCGGGCAGCCGAAGTTCAGGTCGATGTGGTCGGCGAGGTTGCGCTCCACCACGATCCGCACGGCGGCGGCGGTGATCTCCGGGTCGGTGCCGTAGAGCTGGAGGCTGCGCGGCCGCTCGTCGTCGCCGAAGGCGATCATGTGCAGGGTCTTCGGGTTCCGCTGGACCAGCGCGATCGTGGTGATCATCTCGCAGACGTAGATGCCGCCGCCCTGTTCCCGGCAGAGCCGGCGGAACCCGACGTTGGTGATGCCGGCCATCGGTGCGAGCACCACCGGCGGCCACACCTGGTGCCGCCCGAGGGTCAACGGACGCTGCGCGGGCGGGATCGGGGCAGTCACCGGACAAGTGTACGGGGCCCCGACCGGCACGTTTCCGCGCCGGCCGAGGCCCCGTGGACGGTGCTCAGCAGCCGGGGAGGCGCTCGATCAGGTAACGCTCGACCTGGTCCAGGGAGATCCGCTCTTGGGCCATGGTGTCCCGGTTCCGCACGGTCACCGCGTCGTCGTCCAGGGTGTCGAAGTCGACCGTCACGCAGAACGGGGTGCCGATCTCGTCCTGGCGGCGGTACCGGCGACCGATGGCCTGCGAGTCGTCGAACTCGACCACCCAGCGCTTGCGCAGGTCGGCGGCGAGGCCCTTGGCCTTCGGCGAGAGCGCCTCGTTGCGGGACAGCGGCAGGACCGCCACCTTGACCGGCGCGAGCCGGGGGTCGAAGCGCATGACGGTGCGCTTGTCCACGCCGCCCTTGGTGTTCGGGGCCTCGTCCTCGTCGTACGCCTCCAGCAGGAACGCCAGCACCGCGCGGGTGAGGCCGGCGGCCGGCTCGATCACGTACGGCATCCAGCGCTCGCTCTTGCCCTGGTCGAAGTACGACAGGTCGACGCCGGAGTGCTTGCTGTGCGTGGACAGGTCGAAGTCGGTGCGGTTGGCGATGCCCTCCAGCTCGGCGAACTCGCTGCCGCCGAACCGGAACCGGTACTCGATGTCGACGGTGCGCTTCGAGTAGTGGGAGAGCTTCTCCTTGGGGTGCTCGAAGAAGCGCAGGTTCTCCTCGGACAGGCCGAGGTCTAGGTACCAGTTCCAACGCTCGGAGAGCCAGTACTCGTGCCACTGCTCGTCGGAGCCCGGCTCGACGAAGAACTCCATCTCCATCTGCTCGAACTCGCGGGTACGGAAGATGAAGTTGCCCGGGGTGATCTCGTTGCGGAACGACTTGCCGGTCTGCGCGATGCCGAACGGCGGCTTCTTGCGGGCGACCGTCTCCACGTTCTTGTAGTTGACGAAGATGCCCTGGGCGGTCTCCGGGCGCAGGTAGTGCATGCCCTCGTCGCTCTCCACCGGGCCGAGGTAGGTCTTCATCAGGCCGTTGAACATCTTCGGCTCGGTGAAGGTGCCCTTGTTGCCGCAGTTGGGGCAGTTCAGCTCCGACAGCGAGGCCAGCGGCTTGCCGTGCTTCTCGGCGTACGCCTCCTCCAGGTGGTCGGCCCGGAACCGCTTGTGGCAGGACTGGCACTCCGTCAGCGGGTCGACGAACTCGGCGATGTGGCCGCTGGCCTCCCAGACCTTGCGGGAAAGGATGACCGCGGAGTCCAGGCCGACGACGTCGTCGCGCTGCTGGACCATGGTCTTCCACCACTGCCGGCGGACGTTCTCCTTCAGTTCCACGCCGAGCGGACCGTAGTCCCACGCCGACCGGGTGCCTCCGTAGATCTCACTGGAGGGAAAGACGAAGCCCCGGCGCTTGGCGAGGCTGACGACGGCGTCGATACGGTCGGCTGGCATGTTTCCTCCTACGCCGGCTGGCGGTCGGCGGGGGCGAGATGTGGATGGATCGGTCGGTTCGGGGACAACGGTACGACCGTACGGGCCCCGGGCCCAGCAGAATACCGGGGGCGGGGCCGACCACCCCCGCGAGCCTCCGTTCGGCCGCCGGGGGCGGGTGGTCAGCTCACCCCGCACACCTCCATGGCCCCGGTCTGCCCGTCGGGGGCGAGGGTGACCTCCTGCTGGCCCCGGTTGCCGCCGCTGAAGGTGACAGAGACCGGGGCGGTGAGGGTGGAGGGGTCCACCTCGCCCACCCGGTACGAGTCGATCTGCGGTTCGGCGGCGACCCGACGCTCGAACTCCGCCCGGGACTCGCGGCGCTGCGCGTCGTCGCAGAGCGTGTCGTACGACCTGCCGTACTTCCGCTCGACCAGCCCCTGGTAGTAGTCGTCGGTCACCGCGCGGCCCTGCTCCCGCACCGCCTGCACGTTGCTGATCAGCAGGCCGACCACGGCCGCCCCGCCCCCGCCGCAGCAGAGCAGCACGGCCAGCGCCCCGACCCCGAGGCCGAGCCAGAGCCGGGCGCTGCGCCCCTCGGTCGGGGGCGCGACGAACGGCGGGGCCACCCCGGGGCCGGCCGGGGGCGCGGGCACCCCGGGCTCCAGGTGCGGCGGCGGCTCGTCCGGCCCGGGCGCCATGGGGTACGAGGGTGGACCGGCCGGTCCGGGTGCGGTCATAGGTGCAGGGTAGTGCCCGGCGACTCAGCGGTACGGGGCAGCGGCCCGATCACTGGGGTTCACCTCGACCGCCCCGCCGGGGGCCGCGGCGGCCAGCGCCTCGTACGCGGACGGCTCGTCGAGCGACTCGGCCAGCAGCGGCGTGGCGTGCACCTTGACGTCGAACCCGCCCAGTGCCCGCCGGTAGGCCCCGACGGACTCCCACTCGGTGACGAGACACCAGTGGCTCGGGTCGTCCAACGCCCGGAGCAGTTCCCCGCGCAGGTAGCCGGGGCGGGCGGCGAGCGCGGCCAGGGCGGTGTGCGCGCGTTCGGTGAAGGCGGGGGCGACGTCCTCGTCGACCACGAACCGGTTGGTGACCAGCACCGGGTCCTCCTCGTAGAGTCTGTGGGATGCAGCGTACGCAGCACCCCCTGCTGGGCCGGTTGGCCCGGTCGAACCCGACGACGATCTTCCTGGTCACGCTGGCGCTGGTGCTGGTGGCGCTGTTCACCCCGGGCGTGATCGGCGGGGTGCTGCTGCTGGCCCTCGCCGCCGCCCTGGTCGCGCTGCTGCTGACCACCTGGGCGGTGCAGGCGCCGGCCACCCGGGTGATCCGGCTGGTGATGCTCACCCTGCTGGTCACCGCGGCGCTGACGAAGCTGCTCTGACCACCACAGTGCGGTGAACCGGCCCGTTCGAACAGGGCATTATCAGACGCCCCGCCCGCATGCAAGCATGCGTTTTTGACAATCAATTTCGTTGTCACGGAGAGTTGGGGCATGAAGCTCCGCCGCTCCACCGCACGTGCCCTGGCCGCAGCGACCGCCCTGATAGCCCTCGGCACCCTCACCGCCTGCGCGGAGGACGGTGCCGGCGCAGACCCGCAGCGGGTCGACGTGGCCGCCGCCTTCTACCCGCTCCAGTTCGTGGCCGAGCGGGTCGGCGGCGACGCGGTCCGGGTGACGAACCTGACCAAGCCCGGCGCCGAGCCGCACGACCTGGAGCTCACCCCCCGCCAGGTCGGCGAGGTGAACCAGGCCGAGCTGATCGTCTACCTCAAGGGCTTCCAGCCCGCGGTGGACGAGGCGGTCGAGCAGAACGGCGGCGACCGCGCCTTCGACGTCACCGGGGTGCAGCCGCTGCTGGCCGGGAACGCCGGCGGGCACGACCACGAGGGCGAGGAGGCCGGGCACGGGGGCGGGGAGGCCCGGGAGGACGGCGGTGGCAAGGACCCGCACCTGTGGCTCGACCCGACCCGGCTGGCCACCGTCGGTGACCGGCTCGCCGAGCGGCTCGGTCGGGTCGACCCGGACCGCGCCGCCGACTACACCGCCCGGGCGGGTGCGTTGCGCGCCGAGCTGGAGACGCTGGACGCCGAGTTCACCGCCGGGCTGCGGACCTGCCAACGCCGCGAGCTCGTGGTGAGCCACACCGCGTTCGGTTACCTGGCCGAGCGCTACCGGCTCGACCAGGTCGGCATCACCGGGCTGGCCCCGGAGAACGAGCCCTCCCCGCAGCGCCTCGCCGAGGTCGCCCGGGAGGCCCGGGAGCACCAGGCCACCACGATCTTCTTCGAGACCCTGGTCAGCCCCAAGGTCGCCGAGACGATCGCCCGCGAGGTGGGGGCGAAGACCGCGGTGCTCGACCCGCTGGAAGGCCTGTCCGCCGATCACGGCGGGGACTACCTTTCGGTGATGCGCACCAACCTGGCGACCCTGCGGACGGCGTTGAGCTGCTCGTGAACGCGCCTGTCATCACCGTCACCGGCGGGGCGGTCGGCTACGACGGCCGCCCGGTGCTGCGCGACGTCTCGCTGACCGTCACCGCCGGCGAGGTGGTCGCCGTGCTCGGCGCCAACGGCTCCGGCAAGTCCACCCTGATCCGCGCGGTGCTCGGCCTGGTCCCGTTGCGTGCCGGGTCGATCGCGCTCTTCGGCACCCCGCTGCGCCGGTTCCGGCAGTGGCAGCGGATCGGGTACGTCCCGCAGCGCCTCGGGGCCGGCGGCGGCGTCCCGGCCACCGTCCGCGAGGTGGTGGCCTCGGGCCGGCTCGCCCGCCGGGGCGTGCTGCGCCCGCCGGGCCGGGCCGACCGGGCGGCGGTCGACGCCGCGCTGGCCGCCGTCGGCCTGGCCGACCGGGCCGGCGACCCGGTGGCCACCCTCTCCGGCGGCCAGCAGCAGCGCACCCTGATCGCCCGGGCCCTGGCCGGCGAGCCGGAGCTGCTGGTCCTCGACGAGCCGACCGCCGGGGTCGACGCCGCCAGCCAGGAGGCGTTCGCCGGGGCGCTGCACGGCTTCGTCGACGGCGGCGGGACGGTGCTGCTGGTGGCCCACGAACTGGGGCCGCTGCGACCGCTGATCACCCGGGCCGTGGTGGTGCACCACGGCGGGATCGCCCACGACGGCGTGGTCCCCGAGCCGGCCGGCCACCACGCCGACCCCGACCACGACCACGTGCACCCGCACGGACCCGACGAGCCCGCAGGGCTGTGGAGCAGTTGAGCATGGAGCTTTTCCAGTATCCGTACATGCAGCGCGCCCTGATCGGCGCGCTGGTCATCGGCCTGGCCGCCCCGGCGCTCGGCATCTACCTGGTACAGCGCCGGCTGGCCCTGATCGGCGACGGGGTCGGGCACGTGGCGCTCACCGGCGTCGGCGCCGGGCTGCTGCTCAACCGCTCCCCGGTGCTGCTGGCCGTGATCGTGGCGACCCTCGGCGCGGTCACCATCGAGCTGGTCCGGGCGCGCGGGCGCACCTCGGGCGACCTCGCGCTGGCGCTGCTGTTCTACGGCGGGATCGCGGGCGGGGTGACGCTGGTCGGGCTCTCCGACGCCACCAGCGCGAACCTCAACGCGTACCTGTTCGGGTCGCTGACCACCATCTCGCCGCAGGACCTGACCACCATCGCGGTGCTCGGCGCGGCGCTCCTGGTGACCATGCTGGCGCTGCGCCCGGCGCTGTTCGCGGTCTGCCACGACGAGGAGTACGCCCGGGTCGCCGGGCTGCCCGTGCGGACGCTGAACATGCTGCTCGCGGTCGGCACGGCGGTCACCGTGACGATCGCCATGCGGGCCGTCGGGGTGCTGCTGATCAGTGCCCTGATGGTGGTCCCGGTGGCCACCGCCCAGCAGGTCACCCGGGGCTTCCGCAGCACGATGGCCGCGGCGATGACGCTCGGGCTGTTCGCCGCCGGCTCCGGGGTCTGGGTGGCCGCCAACGCCGACACCGCCCCCGGGGCGTCCGTGGTGCTGCTGGCGATCGCCTCGTTCCTCGTCGTCGCGGTCGCCGCCGCGGGCTGGCGGGCGGTACGCCGACGCCGGACGACGACCGGGACGGCGGTCGTCGAGCCGCCCGAAGTGGTGCTGCGGTGATCCTGCGCCCCGGCGGCCCGGTGGGATTGGTTACCGTTACAAGGTGACCGGCGGATCAGGATACGAGGCGTACGAGGACGCCGGTGAGCTGCTGCGCGCCCTCGCGGCCCCGATCCGTCTGGCGATCGTGAGCGAACTGGCGCAAGGTGAACGGTGCGTGCACGAGCTGGTGGAGAAGCTCGGTGCGACGCAGCCGCTGGTCTCGCAGCACCTGCGGGTGCTGCGGGGGGCCGGCGTGGTCCGTGGCTCCCGGCGCGGGCGGGAGATCGCGTACGCGCTGGTCGACGAGCACGTCGCGCACATCGTGGCCGACGCGGTCAGCCACGCAGGGGAGGCATCGTGACCGAGGGGAACCCCGTCCGGAACACCCGGCAGCGCTCGGCGGTGAGCGCGCTGCTCGCCGAGGTCGAGGGGTTCCACAGCGCGCAGGACCTGCATGCCATGCTCCGCGAGCGCGGCGAGCGGGTGGGGCTGACCACCGTCTACCGCACCCTGCAGGGGCTCGCCGACGCGGGCGAGATCGACGTGATGCGCCCGCCCGGCGGCGAGCACCTCTACCGGCGGTGCAGCGAGGGCCACCACCACCATCTGGTCTGCCGGGCCTGCGGGCGCACCGTCGAGGTGGCCGGGCCGACCGTGGAGGCCTGGGCGGAGCGGGTGGCGGCGCAGCACGGGTACGCCGACGTCAGCCACACCCTGGAGATCTTCGGCACCTGCCCGGCCTGCGCCGGCTGACCCCGCCCGGCAGCCCCTCGTCCCCTCTCCCCCTCAGCCCCACCGCCCCTCGGCCCCTCAGCCCTTCGGCCCCACCGCCCCTCGGTCCCCCAGCCCCTCGGCCCTACCGCCGTCGTACCGCGCCGGCCGGGTCGCGTCCGCGCCGGCCGGGAAAACCGACCCGTGCCGGGCGGGTCGGGCCGTGACACGCTGTCCGGCGTGAAGATCTACGCCGATCGCTTCCCGACCGCCGTCCGCCAGTTCCTGACCGACCTGCTCGTCGCCGTCTGGGTGTACGCCGCGATCCGCTTCGCGCTCTGGGTGCACGACCTGGTGCAGAAGCTCGCCGTACCCGGACAGAAGCTGGAGGGGGCCGGCGGCGGCCTCGCCGACAACCTGGCCGACGCCGGCGGCAAGATCCGCCGGGTGCCGCTGGTCGGCGACGAGCTGACCGCCCCGTTCGCGAAGGCCGCCGACGCCGCCCGATCGATGGCCGAGGCGGGCCGGGACCAGCAGGAACTGGTCGGCCAGCTCGCCCTGGCGCTCAGCATCGCGGTGCTGGTGTTCCCGCTCGGCCTGGTGCTGTTCGGCTGGCTGCCGCTGCGGCTACGGTGGATGCGACGGGCCGCCTCCGCCAAGGCGCTGGCCGCCGTCCCGGCCGGGCGCGACCTGCTGGCCCTGCGGGCGCTGGCCGGTCAGCCGATCGGCAAGCTGACCCGGATCGCCCCGGACGTGGCCGATGCGTGGCGACGCGGCGACGACGCCACGGTCGAGGCGCTCGCCGCGCTGGAGCTGCGCGGGCTCGGGCTCCGAGGTGGCCGCTAGGGTGGTCCGGTGCTCTACTTCCTGATCGTCGTCGCCGTGTTGCTGCTGGCCTACGCCGTCGTGCTGGTCAGCTTCGTCCGCCGGGGCCGCAAGATACCGCCGGCGGCGTACCTGGTGCTGGCGGCGCTCAACGGGCTGATCCTGGCCGCCGTGCTGGCCTGGGCCATCGCCCGGTGAGCCCGTGCCGGCCCAAGGCGCTCCGTTCCGGACGGGCCCCCTGCCGTGCCACGGGCGTCGGCAGGGGGGGCCTCCCTCGTCACTCGGGGCGGGGGATGCGGCGGCGGACGTCCTGGGCGGCGGACGGGCCGGGGGTCCAGCGGGCCACCCAGGGCAGGTCTGCCGGCGGGGTGATCACCCCGCCCTCCAGGGCCGCGTACCGGCCGTCGAGGATCCGCTTCGCCGCCGCCACGTCGACGGAGTCGGTGTTCGCCCACAGGCCGGTGAACAGGGCGTCGACCCGCAGCCGGGCCTGGCGGCAGAAAAGGTCGGCCAGCTCGACGTTCTCCGGGCGGGTGTCCTTCTCCGCGTACGCCCGGACGCAGACCGCGGACATCGCGAACAGCTCCGCGCCGATGTCCACCACCCGGCCGAGGAACGCCTGCTTGCGCTCCATCTTGCCCTGCCAGCGGGACATCGCGTAGAACGTCGACCGGGCCAGCTTGCGGCTGTGCCGCTCGACCTGGCGCAGGTGGCCGGCGAGCGGGCCGAACTCGGCGTACGCCCTCGGCGCCTGGCCCCGGCCGACAGCGAGGGTGGGGAGCCACTTCGCGTAGAAGGCCCCGGCCCGCGCGCCGGCCCGCGCCTTGCGGCCGAGCCCCGCGTCGGGGTCGATGATGTCCCCGGCGACCGAGAGGTGGGCGTCGACCGCCTCGCGGGCGATGAGCAGGTGCATGATCTCGGTGGAGCCCTCGAAGATCCGGTTGATCCGCAGGTCGCGCAGCATCTGCTCGACCGCGGCGGGGCGTTCGCCCCGGGCGGCCAGGGAGTCGGCCGTCTCGTAGCCCCGCCCGCCCCGGATCTGGAGCAGCTCGTCGCCGATCTTCCAGGCCATCTCGCTGGCGTAGAGCTTGACCAGGGCCGCCTCGATCCGGATGTCGTTGCGGTCGTCGTCGGCGAGCAGGCAGCACAGGTCCAGCATGGTCTCCATGCCGTACGTGGTGGCGGCGACGAACGCGAGCTTCTGCGCGACGGCCTCGTGCTCGCCCACCGGCCGGCCCCACTGGACCCGGTCGGCGGCCCAGTCCCGGGCCACGTTCAGCGACCACTTCCCCGCGCCGACGCACATCGCCGGCAGCGACAGCCGCCCCGTGTTCAACGTGGTCAGAGCGATCTTCAGCCCCTTGCCCTCGCCGCCGATGACGTTCTCGTTCGGCACGAACACGTCGTGGAACCGGGTGAGGCTGTTCTCCAGGCCGCGCAGGCCGGTGAACTCGTTGCGCCGCTCCACCGTGATGCCCTCGGCGTCGCCGTCGACGACGAAGGCGGTGATCCCGCCGCGCCGCCCCTCGCCGGCCGGCACCCGGGCCATCACCACCAGCAGGGTGGCCACGGTGCCGTTGGTGGCCCACAGCTTCACCCCGTTGAGCCGGTACCCGGCGCCGTCGGCGGTCGGCTCGGCCGTGGTGGCCAGCCGTGCCGGGTCGGAGCCGACGTCCGGCTCGGTGAGCAGGAACGCCGACACCTCGCCGGCGGCGAGCCGGGGCAGGAAGCGCTGCTTCTGCTCGTCGGTGCCGAACATCTTCAGCGGCTGCGGGACGCCGATCGACTGGTGGGCCGACAGCAGCGCGCCGATCGCCGGGCTGACCGACCCCGCCAGCATCAGCGCCCGGCAGTAGTGCAGGTTGCTCAGCCCGAGCCCGCCGTGGGACCGGTCGATCTTCATGCCGAATGCGCCGAGCCGGGCCAGCCCGTGGAACACCTCGTCGGGGATGCGGGCGTCGCGCTCGATCGCCGCCCCGTCCACCTCGGACTCCAGGTACGCCCGCAGCCGGCCGAGGAACTGCTCGGCCCGGGCGTCCTCGGCCGGGTCGGTACGCGGCCAGGGGTGGATCAGGTCGATCCGGAGCCGGCCGAGGAACAACTCCTTGCCGAAGCTCGGCCGGTCCCACGCGGACTCGCGGGCCGCCTCGGCGACCTGCCGGGCCTCCTTCTCCGACACGTGACCGGCCTCCGCCGGCAGCGCCCCCGCGCCCCCGGCGGCGTCGATGGCGGCGGCGTCGGCAGTGGCCTCGGCGGCGGCGGTGGCGATGGCCTCGGTGGCGGTGGGATCGTCGATCGGCGCTACCCGGCCGGTGGGGCCGCCCGCCGGGTCTCCCCCCGCCGGGTCGGGCGTGGGTCGGCTGTTCTGCGTCGTGGTCACGGCGGCCCCCTCGAACCTCGGTCCGGATGCGTCAACGTGCTCGACAAGAAGCAACGCTACCCCCGGCTGTTACCCAGGGGTAGCGTTGCGTGCACCTCGGATTTTCCCCAGCGTCCGCGTTGGTCTGCGGGATCAGTCGCCGGAGGGCCCCTGCGGATCGTCATCGTCGTCGTCGATGTCGTCGTCGCCCCAGTTGCGGCGGGCGAACGGCAGGACCACCCAGAAGGCCAGGAACCAGGCCGCCGTGATCCCGGTGAGCAGGAAGGCGATGCCCCGGTCCAGCACGAAGTCGGTGATCAGCAGGACCGCGCTGACCATCGAGATGAGCATGAAGGCGAGCCCGCCACTGGCCATCCGGTGGGCGAACCGGACCAGCTCCGGCTTGCGCCCCTGCCGGAACAGCGCCCGGTGGAAGGCCACCGGGGAGATGATCATCGTGGTGGCACCGGCCGCCGACAGCAACGCGACGATGTAGACGTCTCTCTGGAACTCGCTGGTGTGCGTGAAGCCGTTGCTGAACGGCAGGGTCAGCAGGAACGCGAACAGGATCTGCACGCCGGTCTGCGCGACCCGCAATTCCTGGAGCAGGTCGGCGAAGTTGCGCTGCCAGCGCTGCTTCTCGGTTTCCTTCGACACGCGCTACCTCCGGGGTGACGATGCTGCCGGCGGGATCCACCCCGCCGGCAGCATCGGCTTTGCCCCCTCGGGCGAACGGCGAAACCGACTCACGACCGCACGCCGCCCGCTGCGGTCAGGACCCCCGGCGGATGCGCCCGGCGTACCGGGCCTCCAGCTCGTTGTTGTGCTCGTCGCCGCCGGTGATGTTGGCCGACAGGTAGACCGGGGGCCGCTCCCCCGCCGCGAGCAGTCGGGACACCACCTCGATCGTGAGCTGCTGCGCCAGCAGGGCGGCGGTGATGGAGGAGACCGCGCCGACCGCGCCGCCGCCCGGCAGCGGCAGGGTCGCGTCGCCGTACGGTGCGCCGTTGTCCAGCACCACGTCGGCGAACTCGGCCAGCTTCCGGCCGGACGGGTGGCGGGACGTCATCCGTGCCGAGTGCTGCGCCGAGGTGATCGCGACGAGGCCGTGGCCGCGCTCCTTCACCAGGGCGGCGAACTCCACGATGGCCCCGTTGACGCCGGAGTTGGAGGCGACCACGAAGACGTCCGACGGGTGGACCGGGGCCAGCTCGTAGAGGCGGTGGGCCACCGCCGGGTCGCGCTCCAGCAGCGGGCCCAGGACGTCGGCCGATGCCCCGCCGTGCAGCACGAGGTCGCGCAGCGCGATCCGGTTGGTCGGCACCAGGCCGCCGGCCCGGCCGGCGATCTCCATGGCGAGGGCCTCGGAGTGGCCGGTGCCGAACGCGTGGACCACCCCGTCGGCGCGCAGCGCGTCGGCGACCAGGTCGGCCGCCCGACCCACCGCCTCCCGTTGGCTGGCCGACACCCGGCCGATCGTCTCCGTCACCACCGCCAGGTAGTCCTCGGCGCTCACCGTCATGCGTCCTCCTCCGTCCGTCGGTTGCGGGCCAGCCAGTCCACCGCGAAGTCAACCGCCGCCCGCTGGCGCATCGACCTGCCCGTCCCGTCGCCGACCGGGCCGATCCGGACCGCGCCGGTCGACTCCAGGTCCGCCCCGAGCCGGGGGAAGTCGGCCGAGTCGACCGCCACGTCCTCCCACCATGCCCAGTCCTGGCCGCCGTCGCGGGTGCGAACCGCCGCGCCCACCCGCTCCCTCGGCGGGACGGCCTGCCGGTACTCCGCCAGGTGCAGCGACGTGTTGCAGCCGTGGTCGACGCCGAGCAGCAGCACGTCGGCGTCCAGGTCGTACAGCCGGCCCAGCGGCGAACCGGAGCCGAGCATGTCGGCCAGCGGGTGCCCGGCCACGATCTCCTCGGCGGCGGGCCCGAGCGCGGCGAACGAGACGTGCGGGTGGTCGCTGCGCCGGGCCCCCGGCCAGCCCCGGACGGTCTCGGCCAGCGCCCCCATGAACCGGCTCGGGGTGACCGCCGGGTCGAAGCCGGGAGTCTCCGCGCGGATCACCGGCCACCAGTCCGCCGGCACCGGCGGGTTGCTCCACCCGGCCGGGTCGCTGTTCTCCGGCGTGTGGGTCGGCACCACCAGCGTGCCCTCGGGGCCGAGCACGTCGCGCAGGGCGAGGACCACCGCCTGCGGGCCGCCGCAGACGAACCCGAGTGCCCGCAGTCCGGCGTGCACGAGCACGATGCCGCCGGGGCGTACCCCCAGGTCGTGAAGCTGCGCGGCGAGCGACGCGCGGGTGTGCGGCCGGGCCGCCGCGACGCCGCCGCCCGCCGCGCCCGGCGGACCCGGGGCGGACGGCGGACCCGGGGCGGACGGCGGACCCGGGGCGGACGGCGGACCCGGGGCGGACGGCGGACCCGGGGCGGACGGCGGCGGGGCGGGGGTCACCGCGCGGTGCCCGTGCGGGCCAGGATCACCTCGGCGAGCGGACCGGGCGCCTCGTCGGGAATCCAGTGCGAGACGCCGGGCAGCTCGACGAGGCGGTAGTCCCCGGTGACGTGGGCGGCGCACGCCTCGGCGGCGGTGCGGCCGATCGCGATGTCCCTGCTGCTCCACACGAACGCGGTCGGCACCGGCACCGGCCCGACCGCCGCGAGGTCGGCCCGCGACATCGCCCGGTACCAGTTCAACGCGGCGGTCAGCGCGCCCGGCTCGCGCATCGGCTCGGCGTACCGGGCCACCCGGGCGGCGTCGCCGACCCCGCCGAGCAGCTTGCGCAGGGCGGCGGCCCGCAACGCCAGCAGCACCTTCTCCGCCTTGCCCGGCTTGCGGAACAGGGCGATGTACGACGAGCGGGCCTTCTGCCCGGTGTCCGTGGCCAGTGCGTGCGCCATCGCGGCGGGGTGCGGGACGGACACGGCGGTGAGGGTGCGCACCCGGTCGGGGCGGCTCGCGGCCAGCCCCCAGGCCACGATCGCGCCCCAGTCGTGCCCCACCACGTGCGCCGCGTCGACGCCCAGCGCGTCGAGCAGGGCCGCCGCGTCGGCGACCAGCTCGGGGAGCCGGTACGCCTCGACCGCCCCGGGCGGGCGAGCGGCGAGTAGCCCCGCTGGTCCGGCGCGTACGTGCGCAGCCCGGCGGCGTGCAGCGCCGGCGTCACCTCGTCCCACTCGCCGCCGTGCTGCGGGAAGCCGTGCAGCAGCAGCACCGGCTCGCCGTCGGCCGGCCCGCCGGTGCGGGTCTCGAACGTCAGCCCCCGCGCCTCCACCTGCATGATCGGCAGCCTACCCAGCGGGGCCCGCGCTCACTCGTACTCGTTCTCGCGGGACGGGTGCCTCCCGCCGGGACTCCACGACGGGTACGGGATGTCGGCGTCGTCGACCGGGTTCCGCCCGGCCCGGTCGCGGTACCGGCCGGTGGCCTCGACCCAGGTGTCGTTCGGCGGGCCGAGGGGCACGTCGCCGGGCAGGCCCGGGGCCGGGTCGACGAGGTACGGCGAGATGACGGTTTCCGCACCGGGGATGAGCTGCGATTGGATCACATTGCCCGGCGATCTTCCGAGGTGTTAGCGTCGGCGAGACAACTTCATATCCGACAGGGGAGCGCACAGCGCTGAGAGTGCGGGCACCGCCCGCAGACCCTCGAACCTGATCTGGGTAATGCCAGCGCAGGGAGTTCGGTCGACCTCCAGCCGCGCCGCCGTCCGGTAGCCCGGGCGCGGCGTGCGTCTTCTCCTGGTTCACTCAGAACTGGGAGCCATCACATGAACCACATCGACAGCAACCGCTGGCGCACGATCGACATCGTGGTCGCCTCGGTGATCGCGGTCGCCTTCGGCGTCATCTTCTGGGCCTGGGGCCTGGTCTGGAGCGCCACCGACGGGGCGTTCGCGTTCTTCCCACCCGCGCAGACCCTGCTCTATGGGGTCTGGCTGATGCCGGCCGTGGTCGGCGGCCTGGTGATTCGCAAGCCGGGCGCGGCCCTGTACTGCGAGACCGTCGCCGCCGTCCTGTCCGCCCTGCTGGGCAGCCAGTGGGCCGGCACGGTGATCCCGCAGGGCATGGTCCAGGGCATCGGCGCCGAACTGGCCTTCGCCGCGTTCCGGTACCGCTCCTTCCGGCTGCCGACCGCCCTGCTCGCCGGGGCGCTCACCGGCCTCAGCGCCGCCCTGTTCGACTTCCTCGTCTGGAACGCCGAGTACGACCTGACCAGCTACCGCATCCCGTACGCCCTGCTCACCATCGTCAGCGCCACGGTCGTCTCCGGCGCCGGCGGCTGGGCCCTCACCCGCGCCCTGGCCGGCACGGGCGTCCTGGACCGCTTCCCCGCCGCCCGCGACTACCGCGCCCCCGTCTGATCGGGTTGATCAAGGGGTTTGCGTCAGCCGAACCCGGTTCTCCGGACGCGAACCTCTTGATCAACCAGGCTGTCTGGGTGGGGAGGGGTTGAGGGGGTCGGGGTGGGTGGGATTGGGGTTCGGGGGTTCGGGTGGCGGCATGCTGGGCGGCGGGCCTGGGCGGTGCGGGGGGTGGACCTGCGCGTCGAGCGCGGCGAGCGGGTGCTGCTGCTCGGGCCGTCGGGGGCGGGCAAGAGCACGCTGCTGGCCGCGCTGGCCGGGCTCCTGCCCGAGGACTCCGGCGAGCAGGAGGGCACCGTCGAGGTCGACGGAATCGACCCGCGGGCGAACCGGGAACGGGTCGGCATCGTCTTCCAGGATCCGGAGACCCAGCTCGTCATGGCCCGCTGCGGCGACGACGTGGCCTTCGGGCTGGAGAACCGGGGCGTACCGGCCGACGAGATCTGGCCCCGGGTGGACGAGGCCCTACGCCGCGTCGGCTTCCCGTACCACCGGGACCGGCCGACCGCCGCCCTCTCCGGCGGGGAGCAGCAGCGGCTCGCCCTGGCCGGGACGCTCGCCCTGCGGCCGGGTCTGCTGCTGCTCGACGAGCCGACCGCGAACCTCGACCCGGCCGGGGCGGCGCTGGTCCGCCGCGCGGTGGCCGACGCGATGGACGGCGACACCACGCTGATCCTGGTCGAGCACCGGGTCGCCGAGGCGTTGCCCCTGGTCGACCGGGTGGTGGTGCTGGAACCCGGCGGCGGGGTACGCGCCGACGGGCCGCCGGAGGCGGTCTTCGCCGCCCACGGCGACGCCCTCGCCGCCGAGGGGGTCTGGGTGCCCGGCCGGACCGTGCCGCCCCGGCGCGCCGCCGCGGCTCCGGGTGACCTGCTGATCACCGCCGACCGGGTCGCCGTGCCGCCCCGCCTCGCCCCGATCGACCTCGCGGTACGCGCCGGCGAGGCGCTGGCCGTCCTCGGTCCCAACGGCGCCGGCAAGTCCACCCTGGCACTGCTGCTGGGCGGCCTGCTCCGGCCGGGGACCGGCCGGGTGGCGGCGACCGGCGAGCTGGCCGGCAGGGATGCCCGGACTCCCCCGTACCGCTGGCGGGCCCCCGCCCTGGCGGGCCGGATCGGGTCGGTCTTCCAGGACCCGGAGCACCAGTTCGTCACCGGAACGGTCTTCGACGAGCTGGCCCTCGGGCCGCGCCGCACCGGCCGGCCCGAGACCGCCGTCCGGGCCACCGTGGACGGACTGCTGGATCGGCTGCGCCTGGCGGCGCTGGCCCGCGCGAACCCGTACACCCTCTCGGGTGGGGAGGCACGGCGGCTGAGCGTGGCGACCGCCCTCGCCACCGCGCCCCGGCTGCTGATCTGCGACGAACCCACCTTCGGCCAGGACCGACGGACCTGGCTGGAGCTGGTCGACCTCTTCGCCGAGTTGCGCGACGCCGGGCACGGCGTCGTCACCGTCACCCACGACCCGGACTTCGTCGCGGCCCTGGCCGACCGGCGGATCACCGTGACCCGCGAACCGTCGGCGGCGACGTGACCGACAGGCACCATGACCCCCACGCCCTCGGCGGCGGCGTGACCGACAGGAACGGCGGGCCGACGGACGACGTGACCGACAGGAACGGCGACCTGACGGGCGGCGTGACCGACAGGAACGGCGGGCCGACGGACGACGTGACCAGCGGGTCCGGCGAGGTGGTGGAGGCCACGTGATCAGCATCGAACCGGTGGCGACGCCAGGCGCGCCGCTGGCCCGACGCAACCCGGTGGCGAAGGTCGCGGCGGCGTTGGTCTTCTCGTTCACCCTGCTCGCCACCCTGGACCCGGTCGCCCCGGCCATCGCCCTCGTCATCGAGCTGGCCGTGCTGCCGCTGTTCGGCATCCGGTACCGGGTGCTCGCCCGGCGGGCCGCGCCGCTGCTGCTCGGCGCGGTCGGCATCGTGGCCACCCTGGTCCTCTTCGCCGCCGACCGCTCCGGACGGGTGCTGGTCGACGCGGGGCCGGTGCTGGTCAGCACCGGGGTGCTGCTCACCGCGCTCGGGCTGGCGCTGCGCATGCTGGCCGTGGCACTGCCCGGCGTGATCGTCTTCGCCACCACCGACCCGACCGACCTGGCCGACGCGCTGATCCAGAACGCGAAGGCGCCGGCCCGATTCGCGATCGGCGCGCTGGCGGCGTTCCGGCTGGTGCCGTTGCTGGGCCAGGAGTGGCAGATGATCAGCATGGCGCGGCGGGCACGCGGGGTCGACGCCGGGCGCAATCCCCTGGCCCGGATGCGGCTGTTCGTCTCGACCGCGTTCGCGCTGCTGGTGGGGGCGATCCGGCGCGGCACCCGGCTCGCGGTGGCGATGGACGCCCGCGGTTTCGACGCGGGCACCCCCCGCACCGTCGCCCGGCGGCAGCGGTTCCGGGCCGCCGACGGCCTGCTGATCGCCGGGGCGGCGGCCCTGGCCGGGGCGGCGCTGGCGGTCAGCGTCGCGCTGGGCGCGTTCCGCCCACTGATCGGCTGACCGCCCGGCAGCTCCGGTTCGGGTGCGTCTGTTGTCGCTGGAGCGACAACAGACGCACCCGTCAGGGCGTGCGTCGAAGTGCGGGGGACGCACGGCCACGTCTCCGGCGGCCGGCGGCCGGCAGGCGCGATCGGCACCACCCGAGCCTGACACCTGCCCCGACGATGAGCGGAGACCTACCAACCCCGGAGCCTTCCGGGGCCGGGCGGCCTCCCGGGAACCGCCCGGCAATCGGCCAGGCACGCAAGATCGTGCTCGATCCCGGAAAGTGTGGCCTCCTACCCGCAGCGAGGCCACACTTTCCCTGATCGAGCACGATCTTGTTCCCCGATCGAGCGTGATCCAGCGCGCTCGTGTGCGCTGCGCTCGTGTGCGCTCGTACGGACCCAGACCACACAGGGCCTGCCCGCGTAGGGGCAAGCCCGAACGCCCGGAGCGGGCCGGCCCCTACGGATCCCACCCCGCTCTCACCCACGCCGAGCCGACAGCGCCGAGCCGACAGCGCCGAGCCGAGCCCAGGTAGGCCGACTTCGACGCCGGCTCCAGCCCGGAGGCGAGCGGATCAGCTGCGGCGGAAGGCGTATCGGCGGGTCTGGCCGGCGCGCTGGGTACGGCCGGCGGGGAACTTGGCCCCGCCGGCCGGCGGGCCGGTCCTCGGCGGGGGCGGCGTCTCCACCGAGGGCGACACGTCCAGGGGCTCCACCGGCGGCGACACGCGGAGCGAGTCCACCGCGGGCGACAGGAGCGGAGACGCCACCCCCGACTCCGGGGAAGCGGCCGCCGCGACGCCGAGGCCCGGCGAGGTCACCTCCGACGGGGACGGACTCGAAGACGGCTTGCGGGACGAACTCGGGGACGGCTTGCGGGACTTGCGGGCCTTGCGGGAACTGGGCTTGGCTGGCATACCCGGCCTCCTGACTACTGGTGCCGGCCGCACGGCGGGCTGCTGCACCGACTGCGCGGCGCGGCGCTGCCGCCGGGCGACGGCGGGGCGAACGGAACGGGGAGCGCCCGGGCGGCCGGTCACAACAGGCACCACGCGCAACGGCGGCGGTGGAATGCGGACGCCCGGAACAGCGGACCCGCAGCGAGGACGGCGGGTCGGCTTCCAAAAGGGGGCGTCAGTTACGCATGCACGTGACGGTAGTCGGCCGCCCCGCCCGCCGCACCCGAATTACCCGTCGCACCCGAATTACCGGTCGCGGGCCGCCACCGGCCGGGCCGCCACCAGCCGGGCCGCCACCAAATCCCGCCGGACGTCAACACATCGTGACGCCGCGAACACATCGTGACGCCGCGTCCGCCACCACATCGTGGCACCCGGTCCGGCACCGGGCTCCGCCGCCCGCCCACCGCGATACGGTCGCAGCACCACGGGCGACGCGAGAGGTGGCGGAACGGATGACGCAACAGGCGACGGCGCAGATCGGCGTGACCGGGCTGGCGGTGATGGGCCGCAACCTGGCCCGCAACCTGGCCCGCAACGGGTTCACGGTGACGGTGCACAACCGGTCCCCGGAGCGCACCCGGAGCCTGGTCGCCGAGCACGGCGACGAGGGCACGTTCGTGCCGTCGGAGTCCCTCGTGGACTTCGTGGCATCGCTGGAGCGCCCCCGGGCGGTGATCGTGATGGTCAAGGCCGGCGCACCGACCGACGCGGTGATCGACGAGCTCGTCCCGCTCCTGGAGGAGGGCGACATCGTCGTCGACTGCGGCAACGCCCACTTCGCCGACACCCGGCGACGGGAGGAGGCGCTGCGCGGGCACGGGCTGCACTTCTCCGGCACCGGCGTGTCGGGCGGCGAGGAGGGCGCGCTACGCGGGCCGAGCATCATGCCGGGCGGCTCCGCCGAGTCGTACGCGAAGCTCGGCCCGATGTTCGAGAAGATCGCCGCCCAGGTCGACGGCACGCCGTGCTGCCGGCACATCGGCCCGGACGGCGCCGGCCACTTCGTGAAGATGGTGCACAACGGCATCGAGTACGCCGACATGCAGCTCATCGCGGAGGCGTACGACCTGCTGCGGGCCGGGCTGTCGGCGAGCCCGGCGGAGATCGCGGACATCTTCCGGGAGTGGAACACCGGCGAGCTGGAGTCGTTCCTCATCGAGATCACCGCCGAGGTGCTGGGGCACACCGACGCGGCGACCGGGCGGGCGTTCGTCGACGTCGTGCTGGACCAGGCCGAGCAGAAGGGCACCGGCCGCTGGACGGTGCAGAGCGCGCTGGACCTGGGCATCCCGATCACCGGCATCGCCGAGGCCACCTTCGCCCGGTCGCTGTCCGGGCACGCCGACCAGCGCGAGGCCGCCCGCCGGGCATTCGGCGACGCCGGGGAGAAGTGGCAGGTCGAGGACCGGGACGCCTTCGTCGAGGACGTGCGGCGCGCACTGCTGGCCAGCAAGATCGTCGCGTACGCGCAGGGCTTCGACCACATCCGCGCCGGCAGCCGGGAGTACAACTGGGACATCGACCTGGGCGGCACCGCGACGATCTGGCGGGGCGGCTGCATCATCCGGGCCCGCTTCCTGGATCGGATCAAGGAGGCGTACGACGCCCAGCCGGAGCTGCCGTCGCTGCTGGTGGCGCCGTGGTTCGCCGAGGCGGTCAGCGCCGGCGTGCCGAGTTGGCGACGGGTGGTGGTCGACGCGGCCCGGGCCGGCGTGCCGACTCCGGCGTTCTCCTCGTCGCTGGCGTACTTCGACGGACTGCGCGCCGAGCGGCTGCCCGCCGCGCTGATCCAGGGGCTGCGGGACAACTTCGGCGCGCACACCTATCAGCGGGTGGACCGGGAGGGGTCGTTCCACACGCTGTGGGCCGGCGACCGCTCCGAGGTGCAGGCGTGACGCGCGAGCCGCGCTGAAACGCGTCAGCGCCGCCCCCGGTGCGGGGGCGGCGCTGACGCGTTTCAGCGCGGCTCACCAGAACCGGCGGCGCTTCGCCTTCTGCGGGCGCAGCAGGTCGGCGCCCTTGCTGAGCACCCGGCTCACGCCGGTCGGGCCGCGCCGGGCCTCCAGGGTGTGGCTGAGCCGGCGAGCTCCGGCTGCGGCCAGCGGCACGGCGACCGCCATGACCGCCCACTGGCCTATCCGCTTCTGAATCATGTGGGTTCACCTCCGCGTCGTGGCTGCTGAGAAGGTGATACCCAACCGGGCACGCCGGTAAGCCTGTGTCAGGCCGACGGGGCGACCGGGTTGGGCAGCGCCCCGCCGAAGCGCCGGTCCCGCTGGGCGTACAACTCGCAGGCGTACCAGAGGTGGCGGCGGTCGAAGTCCGGCCAGAGGGTGTCGAGGAACACCAGCTCCGCGTACGCGGTCTGCCAGAGCAGGAAGTTGGAGATCCGTTCCTCGCCGGACGGGCGGAGGAAGAGGTCCACCTCGGGGATCTCCGGGTGGTAGAGGTACTTCGCGATCAGCTTCTCGTTGACCTTGCCCGGGTCGAGCCGGCCGGCCGCCACGTCGCGGGCGATCGCGGCGGTGGCGTCGGCGATCTCCGCCTGCCCGCCGTAGTTGACGCAGAACTGGAGGGTCAGCGTCGAGTTCCCCCGGGACATCTCCTCGGCGGTCTGCAACTCGGAGATGACGCTCTTCCACAGCCGCCCGGCCCGGCCGGACCAGACCACCCGGACGCCGAGGTCGACGAGCTGGTCGCGGCGGCGGCGGATGACGTCCCGGTTGAAGCCCATCAGGAACCGGACCTCGTCGGGCGAGCGCCGCCAGTTCTCCGTGGAGAACGCGTACGCCGAGAGGTAGGGCACGCCCAGCTCGATCGCGCCCTCGATGGTGTCGAAGAGGCTGAACTCGCCCGCCTCGTGGCCCTTGGTGCGGGGCAGCCCGCGCTCCTTGGCCCACCGGCCGTTGCCGTCCATCACCACGGCGACGTGCCGGGGCACCGCTGCGGGGGGCAGCGCCGGTGGCCGGGCGCCCGACGGGTGCGGAGTCGGCGGCACCGGCTCGCGCCGGCCGGCCCTCATCGATCGGATCACTCGGCTCTCTCCCTGCTCACGTCCGGCACCCCCGGGCCGGCGACCGGAGCGCCCCGGTCGACCAGCGGCAGCGAGCGTAGCGCGCGTTCCAGGTGCCACTGCAGGTGCGCCGCGACCAGGCCGCTGCACTCCCGGCGTACGCCGGTCTCGGTGGCGTCGGCGAGCACCCAGTCGCCGGTGGTCAGCGCGGACATCAGGTCGACGGTGGCCGGGGCGGGGTGGGCCGCGCCGGGGGGCCGGCAGTCCGGGCAGACCGCGCCGCCCGCCGGGACGGAGAACGCCCGGTGCCGCCCCGGGGTGCCGCAGACCGCGCAGGCGGTCAGCGCGGGGGCCCACCCCGCGAGGGTCATCCCGCGCAGCAGGTACGCGTCGAGCACCAGCGTGGTGGCGTGGTCGCCCCGGGAGAGGGACTTCAGCGCGCCGAGGGTGAGCTGGAACAGCCGCAGCGAGGGCTCCCGCTCGACGGGGGTGAGCCGCTCGGCCGTCTCGGCGATCGCGCTGGCCGCCGTGTAGCGCGGGTAGTCACCGAGGAACCGCTTGCCGTACAGGTCGATCCCCTCGACCTGGCTGACGCTGTGCAGCGAGCTGCCGGTGTTGCCCTTCGGGTCGCCGGCGAGCTGCACGTCGACGTGGCCGAACGGCTCCAGCCGGGCGCCGAACTTGCTGGTGGTGCGGCGGACCCCCCGGGCCACCGCGCGGAGCCGGCCGTGCCGGCGGGTGAGCAGGGTGATGATCCGGTCGGACTCGCCGAGCTTCTGCACGCGCAGCACCACCGCGTCGTCGCGGTAGAGCTGTCGGCGGTACCCGGGCATCCGGTCATTCTCCTCGGGGTGCGAAATCAGGGTCGGTTCGGGGTAGCCGGCGCGCGATCCCGGATGCGCCCCGGGCCGGCCCGGCCGTAGCGTGCCGGCATGGCTCCGCATCCCACCGCCGCGCCCGCCCGGGCCGCCACGCCCCGCCGCGCCGCCGTCGCCGTCCGCCGGCCGGTGACGCGCACCGCCGTCGCCGCCGGCGCCGCCGCCGCCGCACTGATCCTCGTCGCCGGATGCGACACCCTGTCGATGCGCCAGCTCGACTTCGACACCACCGAGACCGCCGCCGTGGCCCGGGTCGTCGTCCGCCCGGGTTCGGGCGAGGTGACGGTACGTGGCACCGGCCCGACCGGGCAGGTACGCGTCAAGCGGGTGCTGCGTTACCACGGCGCCCAGCCCGACACCCGGCACGAGGTGCACGGCGACGAGTTGGTGCTGGACACCGACTGCGGACGCCGCTGCTCGGTGTCGTACGACGTGACCGTGCCCCCGGGGACGGCGGTGCGCGGCGAGGGCGGCTCGGGCGACATCACCCTGACCAAGGTCGGCGCGGTCGAACTGCGGCTCGGCTCGGGCAACATGCGCATCGACGGGACCGGCGGCCCGGTCCGGGCCGAGACCGGTTCCGGCAACGTGGAGGTGGACGACGTGCCCGGCCCGGCCATCCTGCGGGCCGGCTCCGGCAACATCACCGGGCGGGGTCTCAGCGGTCAGGTCGACGCCGAGACCGGCTCGGGCAACGTCGACGTGGAGCTGTCCGCCCCCGCCTCGGCGCGGGCCCACGCCGACAGCGGGAACGTGGACCTGGTCGTGCCCGCCGGCCGGTACCGGGTGCGGTCGAGCGTCGGGTCGGGCGATGCCGACCTCGGCGTCCCGGACGACCCGGCCGCGCCACTGCTGATCGACGTCGCCACCGGCAGCGGAAACGTGACGGTCAGCGCACGCTGATCCTGAGGGTGTGCTCCTCGGAGGCCCGGGGCGCCGGCACCACCGCCCGCCCCGCCGGAGCGGGACTGACCGGCACGACGGAACCGCCGGCCGGGGCGGGGCTGACCGGCACGGCACCGCCGGCCGCCGCGCGGGGCCGGCCGCCCGGGAGCAGCTCCGGGGGCCGGCGGGCCGCCACGTCCTCCACCCAGCCGACCAGCACGGTGGCCACGCCGACCAGCGCGAAGACCAGCGCCACCCGGATCGCCAGCCCGACCGGGTCCTGGTGGGACCAGCCGACGACGTCGACCAGCGGGGTGAGCGCCACCACGAACGGCATGTGCCAGAGGTAGCAGGTCAGCGCCCGCCGGTTCAGCACGGTCACCGCGCGGCCGAGCAGCGCGTTGCGGTCCACCCAGGCCGCCGACGCCGGGGCCCGGCCGATCGCCACCAGGATGAACGCCGCCGACCAGAGCGCGTTGCCCAGCGGAATGTCGTTCAGGTCGTACCCCCGGGGGCCGGGGTGGGTGACGATCCAGGCCGCCCCGGCGGCGCCGAGGGCGAGGGCGGTCGGGACCAGCACCCGGGTGGCCATGCGGCGCAGCAGGCCGTCGTGGTGGGCGAAGCCGAGCAGCCAGGCCCCGAAGTACAGGCCGAAGTCCCGCAGCACCGTCGGCGCGTTCGGCAGCATGCCGGCCTCGATCGCGGCCAGCAGGGCGTACGGGGCGAGCAGGGTGGGCCACGGTGCCCGCCGGAACAGCCAGAGCGCGAGGGGCGAGGCGAACACGAACCAGAGGTAGTCGCGCAGGTACCAGATCGGGCTGAGCGCCAGCGCGCCCCAGTAGTTGGCCGGCGGGTCGATGACCGGGAACGCCCAGAGCAGCACCTTCGGCGTCAGCGGCAGCCCGGTGAGCAGCATGGCGGGTACGAAGATCGCGGCCACCACCCACAGCGACGGCAGCAGGCGGCGCAGCCTCCGGCCCACCGCCGGCGCCCCGGACCTGTCCAGCGACGCCGCCATGAGCGATCCGGCAAGCGCGAACATCACCGACATGGCCGGGAAGAACAGCGTCAGCGTGCCCCATCCGGTCACGTGGTAGACCACGACTCGGATGATCGCCAGGAAGCGCAGCAGGTCCAGGTATCGGTTTCGCATCAGCCTGCTTCAATGTCAGGGGGCAGGGCGCAAACGTTCCCTACCCTCCGACCGAACGCCGGCAAACGCCCACCATCGCGGGCGTTAAGTGAAAAAAGCCATACCCGGGCCTGACCCGGGACGACCTCCGCCGGGGTGGATCAGCGGGACGGCGGGGCGGAGACGAAGCAGCGCCAGCCCTCCGGGGTGAACGCGAGCACCGGGCCGGCGACGTCCTTGCTGTCGCGCACCAGGACCCGCCCCGGCAGGTTGCCGGCCACCTCGACGCAGTTCCCGCCGTTCGCGCTTGACCGGGTCGACGTGCGCCAGCGCGGATCGATCATGGCTCGTCCGCCAGCTTCCGGATCAGGTCGCGCGACTGGGCGCGCGGCAGGGCTCGGCCCGGACAGCCTCCCACGCCCGCTCCAACGCGACAACGTGCTCCGGGTCCAGCACCACCCGGCCCGCGAGCTGGTCGTCGAGGTAGCCGACCGGATCCCCGTCGGGCAGGCTGGCCAGCACGAACGCGCCTCCGAGAAGTGGATGGCCCGACCGAAGTCGACCTGGGTCATGCCCATCCGCTGCCGGACCGCGCGCAGCTCGTGGCTGAGGAACTGTGTCGGGCTCATGTACGGACAGTAAGAAGCCCTGGTTACGGTGCGCAATCTCCGACACTCCTCAAAACTCCCCAGATCCGCCCCGGCGCGCCGACGACCCGCCCGCTGCCCGGCGGGGACGGGGGGGCGAACGACGGCGCGCGAGGCGGACCGGGGTCAGAAGCCGAGCTTGCGGAGCTGGTTGGGGTCGCGCTGCCACTCCTTCGCCACCCGGACGTGCAGGTCCAGGTAGACCCGGGTGCCGAGCAGCTCCTCGATCTGCCGACGGGCGGTGATGCCGACCTGCTTGAGCCGGCTGGCCTGGTGACCGAGCACGATCGCCTTCTGGCTGGACCGCTCGACGTAGACGTCGGCGTAGATCTTCATGAGCTGACCCTCGGGGATCATCTCCTCCACCACCACGGCGATGGAGTGCGGCAGCTCGTCGCGGACCCCCTCCAGGGCCGCCTCCCGGATCATCTCGGCGATCAGCACCTGCTCCGGGTCCTCGGTGAGCATGTCGTCCGGGTAGAGCTGCGGCGACTCGGGCAGGTAGCCGGTCATCACGTCGACCAGGGTGTCGACCTGGTGACCGGAGACCGCGCTGACCGGCACCACCTCGGCGAACTCGCCCAGCTTGCTGACTGCGAGAAGCTGCTCGGCCAGTTGCCGCTTGTCCACCAGGTCGGTCTTGGTCACCACGGCCATCACGGTGGCCTTCAGCTCGGCCAGCTCGCCGGTGATGAACCGGTCCCCCCGGCCGACCGGCTCGTTGGCCGGGATGCACAGGCCGATCACGTCGACCTCGCTCCAGGTGGAGCGGACCAGGTCGTTCAGGCGCTCGCCGAGCAGCGTGCGGGGGCGGTGCAGGCCCGGGGTGTCGACCAGGACGAGCTGCGACTCCGGCCGGTGCAGCACGGCCCGGATGATGTGCCGGGTGGTCTGCGGCTTGTTCGAGGTGATCGCGATCTTCGTGCCGATGATGGCGTTGGTCAGCGTCGACTTGCCGGCGTTCGGCCGGCCCACGAAGCAGGCGAACCCGGCCCGGTAGGGGCTGGCCCCAGGCTCGCCACCAGCGGGCGCGCGGCCACCGGCGGGCACACGGCCACCCGCCGCAGCACCCTCGTCGGCGCGGCGACCGGCTGCGGGACGACCGTCGCGACGGCCGGCCGCGGGACGGCCGGTCACTCGACCACCGTGCCGAGGATGGTGCCGTCCGGGGCGGCCACGTGGACCGGCGCGTCGGCGGTCAGGTCGCGGACGGCGGCATGCCCGGCCCCGTCCAGGGTCGACGCCTCGGTCACCACCACGGCGGCCTCCAGCCGGGTGGCCCCGGCCGCCACGGCGGAAGCCACCGCGAGCTGAAGGGCGGTGAGGGTGAGCGAGGGCAGCGAGACACTCGCCGCCGCGTACGTGCGGCCGTCCTGGTCGCGTACCGCCGCTCCCTCCACGGCGCCCACCCGGCCCCGCGCGCCGCGCGCCAGGACGACCAGCTTGCCGTCCTCGGCGGTCAGCTCGACCGGCGCGGTCGGGGTGGGCAGGGCCGCAGGTGCGGCGGGTGACTCAGGCATCGGCGGATTGCCTCTCCTCGGATCGGTTCTGGTTGCCCCGGTGGTCGGCGGGCTCGCCGCGCCCCGGGGTGGTGTCGGGATGGTCGGTCGGCTCGACCCGGCTGACCAGCACGGTGTCTATCCGGTTGCGCCGGCCGGTGGTGCCCTCGGCGTGCAGCCGGAGCTTGGCCACGTCGGCCTCCGCGCCGGGGATCGGAACCCGGCCCAGGGCCTGGGCGAGCAGGCCGCCGACCGTCTCGACCTCGTCGGCGGGCAGCTCGACGTCGAACAGCTCGCCGAGGGTCTCGACCGGCAGCCGGGCGGTGACCCGCACCGAACCGTCCTCCAGTCGTTCGACCGGCGGGCGCTCGACATCGTACTCGTCGGTGATCTCCCCGACGATCTCCTCAAGGATGTCCTCGATGGTGACCAGGCCGCCGGTGCCGCCGTACTCGTCGACGACGATGACCAGGTGGTTTCGGGCCGCCTGCATCTCCGACAGCAGATCGTCGACCGGCTTGGACTCCGGGACGAAGGTCGCCGGACGCATCAGCTCGGCCACCGGCAGCCGGGCCGCGGCCTGATCGCCGCCCCGGGTACGCCGGATCAGGTCCTTCAGGTAGAGCACGCCCAGCACGTCGTCGACGCTCTCCCCGATGACCGGGATGCGGGAGAAACCGGAACGCAGGAAGAGCGTCAGCGCCTGGGAGAGGGTCTTACGTTCCTCGATCCACAGCATCTCGGTGCGCGGCACCATCACCTCGCGGGCGATGGTGTCGCCCAGCGCGAAGACCGAGTGAATCATCTGCCGCTCGCCGTGCTCCACGACGCCGCGCTGCTCGGCCAGGTCGACCAGCTCGCGCAGCTCCACCTGGGTGGCGAACGGCCCCTCCCGGAAGCCGCGCCCCGGGGTGACCGCGTTGCCGATCAGGATCAGCAGCGAGGCGAGCGGGTTGAGCGCCCGCCCGAGCCAGCGCACCAGCGGGGCGACCGCCCGGCCGACCGCGTACGCGTGCTGCCGGCCGATGGTGCGCGGGCCGACGCCGACCACCACGAAGCTGATCACGGTCATCGCGCCGGCGGTGATCAGGGCAGCCCGCCAGCCCGCACCGAACGTGTCGACCGCCACCAGCGCGACCAGCGTGGTGGCGGTCAGCTCGGCCAGCAGCCGGAGCAGCAGCAGCAGGTTGAGGTGGCGGACCACGTCGCCGGCGACCGCCTGGAGGGTACGGGCGCCCCGGGCGCCGTCGCGGGCCAGCTCGGCCGCCCGGGCCGGGGACACCGCGGCGAGCGCCGCCTCGGTCATCGCGATCAGGCCGGCGAGCACCACCAGCCCGGCCGCGAAGACGAGCAGTTGCAGGTCGGGAAGGCCGGCGGTGGCGCCGGCCGCCGATATCAGGGTGGGCATCACCGGGACCGGGTCGACCGCCAGCCAGCCAGCAGCCGGGCCTGGAGCTCGAACATCTCCCGCTCCTCCTCCGGCTCGGCGTGGTCGTACCCGAGCAGGTGCAGGACCCCGTGCACGGTGAGCAGGTGCAGCTCGTCCGCCGCAGCGTGGCCGGCGGTCGCGGCCTGCTTGGCCGCCACCTCGGGGCAGAGCACGATGTCGCCGAGCAGGGCCGGCTCTCCGCCGGACGCGCTGGTCTCGCCCGGCCCGTGGTCGACGCTGCCCTCGTCCATGGGGAAGGCGAGCACGTCGGTCGGGCCGTCGCCACCCATCCAGCGGTGGTTCAGCTCGGTCATGTAGTCGATGTCGACGAGCAGCACGGACAGCTCGGCGAGGGGGTTGACCCCCATCTCGTCGAGGGCGTACCGGGCGACGGCGAGCACGGCGTCGGTGTCGACCTCGACACCGGACTCGTTGGCGATCTCGATGGACAACTGGGTTCCCTAGGTCTGGCGGCGCCGGCCGGCCCGACCGCCCGGGGCGGTCCGCCCCGGCACGGCGTGCACGCCCTGCGCCTGCTGGTTCTCCCGCTCGGCGTCCCAGCGGGCGTACGCTTCGACGATCTCCCCGACCAGCCGGTGACGCACCACGTCGGAGCTGGACAGCTGCGCGAAGTGCACGTCCTCGACACCCTCCAGGATCTCCCGAACGATCCGCAAGCCGCTGGTCGTCCCGCCGGGAAGGTCCACCTGGGTGACATCGCCGGTGACCACGATCTTGGAACCGAAGCCGAGCCGGGTGAGGAACATCTTCATCTGCTCGGGCGTGGTGTTCTGCGCCTCGTCGAGGATGATGAACGCGTTGTTCAACGTACGCCCGCGCATGTACGCCAGCGGCGCGACCTCGATCGTCCCCGCCGCCATCAGCTTCGGGATGGTCTCCGGGTCGAGCATGTCGTGCAGCGCGTCGTAGAGCGGGCGCAGGTACGGGTCGATCTTCTCGTTGAGCGTGCCGGGCAGGAAGCCGAGCCGCTCCCCCGCCTCGACCGCCGGCCGGGTCAGGATGATCCGGTCGACCTGCTTGGCCTGGAGCGCCTGGACTGCCTTCGCCATCGCCAGGTACGTCTTGCCGGTGCCCGCCGGGCCGATGCCGAAGACGATGGTGTGCCCGTCGATGGCGTCGACGTACTGCTTCTGCCCGAGGGTCTTGGGACGGATGGTGCGACCGCGCCGGGAGAGGATGTTGAGGGTCAAGACCTCGGCGGGCCGCTCGGCGCTGCCCTGCTCGAGCATGCCGACGGTACGCCGGACGGCGTCAGTGGTCAGAGTCTCGCCTTTCTCGATCAGTTCGAGCAGCTCGCTGAAGAGGCGCTCGGCGAGGGCGTTGTCCGCGGGAGCACCGGTGATGGTGATCTCGTTGCCACGGACGTGCACGTCGCTGGTGACCGAGCGTTCGACGAGTCGCAGGATCTCGTCGCCCGCGCCCAGCAGGTTGACCATGATCTTGGGATCCGGAACGGTGATCCTGGTTTGCACCCGGGGCGGGCCGGGAGGTGGGGTGCCGGTCATAGGTCGGGCCGAGGGGCCCTGCGCCACCTGCTCTCACTCTCGGCGCCGGGCCTGGCGGGCGCGGCGGTCGGACGTTGCCTCCATCCTATCGTTTCCCGCTCGGTGACACCTCTGCCATTACCCGGGCCGCCGACCCGCCCCACCTGCCGCCGGGCCGCCCCACCCGGGGCGGGGGTCAACGACCGCTCGGGGCGGGATCAGCGACGCTCCGGGGCCGGGTCAACGACCGCTCGGGGCCGGGCTCAGCGCCGGAAGTCGTACCCGTCGAAGGTCTCCTGGGCCCGGGTGAACCGGTAGGTGGCCCAGTGCAGCCGGACCACCGTCCCGTCCGCGTCCCGGGTCAGCCGGAGCAGTTCGCCCGCCTCCCGCCCGGACACGGTGCGGAACACGTCCGGCCGGTCCGGCACCGGGGCGAAGACCGCCGGGGGCTTCCCCGCCGGGTCGTCCGCGCCCCGGGCCCGCAGGGCCCCGTCGTGCCAGCCGAAGACGTACTCGAAGCCCTCGCCCCACCAGCGGCCCAGCATCCCGCGCACGTGCGCCGGGGCGGGCTCCCCCGGCAGCCACGGCTCGACGTCGGCCGGGTCGTGCTCGGCGGACTCCGCGAGCAGCCGGTGCGGCAGGTCCATCACCTGCACCCCGGTCCCGGACGAGCCGAGCACCGCCGCGCCCATCGCCCCGGCGGTGCCGTCGCCACCGCGCCGGCCGTAGACGGCGGCCAGGAAGCCGGGCATCGCACCGTCGTGCCCGACGTGCACCACCCGCTCGCCCTGCGGCACGAGGATGAGCCCCAGCCCGAAGCCCGCGCCCCAGGACGTCTCGTCGGTGACGGTCAGCGGCCAGCGCATCTCGTCCAGGGTGGCCGGGGCGAGCACCGCGCCGGCCGGGTCCAGCGCGGCCGGGTCGGCCAGGAACGCCGCCCACCGGGCCATGTCCGAGGCGGTGCTCCAGAGCTGGGCGGCCGGGCCGACCGCGCCGAAGTCGGTCGGCGGCTCCGGGTGCGCCTCGTCGGAGTACGCGTCGACCAGGAACCCGGTGGCCGCCGCCGGGCCCGGCCGGTCGGCGGTGGCGGTCAGCCCGAGCGGGGCGAGCACCCGCTCGCCGAGCACCTCGGCCCAGGTGCCGCCGCGCAGCCGCGCGACGAGCTGGCCGAGCAGCGCCATGCCGAGGTTGGAGTAGTGGTAGCGGCGGGCCGGCGGCAACACCCGCTCGGCCCGGGCCAGATCGGCCAGCAGCGCGTCCACGTCGGGGGCGGCCAGGGTGTCCCAGACGTCGCCGTGCGGCTCCCGTTGCAGGCCCGAGGTGTGCGACAGCAGCCGGCGCACGGTCAGCTCGCCGTGCGCCGGTACGTCGAGGTGCCGGCCCACCGGGTCGTCCAGGTCGAGCAGGCCCGCGTCGCGGCACTGGAGGACCAGCACGGCGGTGAAGGTCTTGGTGACCGAGCCGATCCGGAACAGCGTCTCCGGGCCGAGGACGCCGTCGTTGCCGGTGCCGCCGACCGCGCACGTCCACGGCGGCCGGTCCGCCCGGTGCAGGGCGGCCGACACGGCCGGCACCCGCCCGTCGGCCTGGACCCGTCGCACCATCCGCTCCAGACGGCCGTCGATCTCGCTCACCACCGTCCGCCTACCGGCAGATCATCGGGCCGAGCGGCGCGCCGCCGAGCACATGCGCGTGGACGTGGAAGACCTCCTGGCCCCCGTACGCCCCGGTGTTGAACATCAGCCGGTAGCCGTCGCCGAGCAGCCCCTCCTCCTCGGCCACGACGGCCGCCGCGGCCAGCAGCTCCCCGGCCAGCGCCGGGTCGCCCTGGCCCAGGGTGGCCACGTCGGCGTAGTGCTCCTTGGGGATGACCAGCACGTGCACCGGGGCCTTCGGGGAGATGTCCCGGAACGCCAGGGTGGTGTCGGTCTCCCGGACGATGGTGGCCGGGATCTCCCCGGCGACGATGCGGCAGAACAAGCAGTCGGATCCCATCGGGGCATGGTAAGGCGTGCCGGCCGGCTCGGGCATGATGGCGGCGTGACTTCACGGGCGGTACTGGTGACGGGGTCCTCGCGCGGCATCGGGCGCGCGGTGGCGGCGAGGTTCGCGGCGGGCGGGGACCGGGTGGCGATCCACCACCGGGACTCGGCGGAGCTGGCCGAGCGGCTGCGCGCCGAACTGCCGGGCGACGGCCACGTCGTGGTCCGCGCGGACCTGACCGACCCCGACGCGGTACGGGCGATGGTCGACGACGCGGCGGCCCGCCTCGGCGGCCTGGACGTGCTGGTCAACAACGCCGGGGTGTACGGCGAGCGGGACGCCCCGCACCCGGTCTTCGGCACGTCCTACGCCGACTGGCAGCGGCGCTGGCGGCAGGTGCTGGAGACCAACCTGACCGGGGCGGCCAACGTGACCTGGTGCGCCGCCCAGCACATGCGCGAGCGGGGCGGGCGGATCGTCAACGTCTCCTCCCGGGGCGCGTTCCGGGGCGAGCCGGACCAGCCGGCGTACGGGGCGAGCAAGGCGGGGCTGAACGCGCTCGGCCAGTCCCTCGCGGTGGCCCTCGCCCCGTACGGCATCGCGGTGGCCACGGTGGCCCCCGGCTTCGTGGAGACGGACATGACCACGGAGCACCTGGCCGGCGAGCGGGGCGCGGCGATCCGCGCCCAGAGCCCGTTCAACCGGGTGGCCCGCCCCGACGAGATCGCCGCCACCGTCCACTGGCTGACCAGCCCCGAGGCGGAGTGGACCTCCGGCACCATCATCGACCTGAACGGCGCCAGCTACCTCCGCACCTAGCTAGGGCCCCGTAGCGACCTCCACCAACATGGAGGTAAGTGCGGTAGCTGCGGCTTGATCGATAGATCGCGGCGAAAACCCTGACCGTGTTGTAGGCCCTGGCCGATGTGGGTGGCGTGTGAGGTGGGACAGCGGGCCTGCCGTCCAAGCGGCTGGGGTGTCAGGCGGGTAATGCCACCTCGCCCCCTTTGCTCTGCTGCCGCCACCGCAACACCAGCACCGCCGCCCAGCACCAGCGTCGCGTAGCCGCTTCGCGTGGGGTGCCGGCACGAGAGGTCGGCAGGATCGTCACGCTCCGGCGGTACGCACGGGTGCGCGGGGCGGAGGTCGCGCGATGGTGGCCTCTCCCCTGTCCCGGCAGCGAGCGTTGCGCCGGGGGCAGCAGAGCAAAGGGGGCGCTGCGGTGTTGCCCGCCGGCCGGGCGACGACGACGTCAGCGTCGGCGTCGGCGTCGGCGTCGGCGTTCCCGCCCCGCCCCCGGGCGGACTTCATGATCGTCTGCTGATTCTGGAGAACTCGCCCGGCGTGTCGTCTCACAAATCAGCAGACGATCACGCCATGACAGGCTGCCCTGCACCTCAACTGCAAGATCGGCGGGAGGGGATGGGATGGGGCGGCTGGGGTGCGGGTGGGGGGAGGGGTTACCAGCGGGGGAGGCGGGTGGAGAGGACCGAGAGGGCGGCCACGCCGGCCGTGGAGGTGCGCAGGACCGACGGGCCCAGGCGGACCGGCCGGGCGCCGGCGGCGGTGAAGGTGGCCAGCTCGGGCTCGGCGATGCCGCCCTCCGGGCCGACGACCAGCACGATCTCGCCCGCGTCGGGCAGCTCCACGGTGGTCAGCCGGTCGTCGGCCTCCTCGTGCAGGACGAACGCGGCGGTGGACCCGGCGATCCGCCGGGCCACGGCGGCGGTGGACTCGTCGGGGGCCCCGGCCAGCACCGGCAGCCACGCCCGGCGGGCCTGCTTCGCCGCCTCCCGGGCGGTGGCCACCCACTTCTCCCGTGCCCGCACGCCCCGGTCGCCGCGCCACTGCACCACCGAGCGGGATGCCCCCCAGGGGACGATCTCGTCCACCCCGACCTCGGTCATCGCCTGCACGGCCAGCTCGCCCCGGTCGCCCTTGGCGATGCCCTGCACCACCACGAGCCGGGGCACGGACGCGTCGACGTACCCCCGGGAGGTGACGTCGAGCTCCAGGCTGCCCCGGCCGACGGCGGTGACCACGGCGGACGCGGTGCCGCCCCGGCCGTCGGCGAGCAGCAGTTCTTCGCCCACCCGCAGCCGCTGCACGGTGGCGGCGTGATGCCCCTCGGGGCCGTCCAGGGTGAGCTGGGCAGCGGTGGGCAGCGACTCGACCAGGAACAGCGGCGCGGACACGACGATCAGGTTAGCCGCCCCGGCGGGAACCGGGGCGGCGAGGCCGGGAGGACCGGGGTCAGGGGTGCCCGTTGAACGCGTCGCGCATCCGGGAGAAGAAGCCGCCCTGCTTGGACAGCTCGGCGACCTCCTCGCCCCGGGTCTTGGCGAAGTCCCGGAGCATCTTCTCCTGGTCGGCGTCGAGCTTGGTCGGGGTCCGCACGTCGAGGTGGACGTAGAGGTCGCCACGGCCGGTGCCGCGCAGGTGCGGCACGCCCCGGGCGCGCAGCCGCAGGGTGCTGCCCGGCTGGGTGCCGGCCTTGACGTCGACCGTCTCCTCGCTGTCCAGCGTCTTGATGGTCAGCCGGGTGCCGAGCGCGGCGGCGGTCATCGGGACGGTCACCCGGCAGTGCAGGTCGTCGCCCTTGCGGGAGTAGACGTCGTGCGTGCGCTCGTGGATCTCCACGTACAGGTCGCCGGCGGTGCCGCCGCCCGGGCCGACCTCGCCCTGCTGGGCCAGCCGGATCCGCATGCCGTCCTCGACCCCGGCCGGGATCTTCACGGTCAGCGAGCGGCGGGTGCGCACCCGCCCGTCGCCGGCGCAGGTCGGGCAGGGGTGCGGGATCGTGGTGCCGTACCCCTGGCAGACCGTGCACGGCCGGGCGGAGACCACCTGGCCGAGGAACGTGCGCTGCACCGACTGCACCTCGCCCCGGCCGCCGCACGCCTCGCAGGTGGCCAGGTGGGTGCCGGCGGCGGTGCCCGCGCCGGAGCAGGTGGTGCAGAGCACGGCGGTGTCGACGGTGATCGGCGCCTCGACGCCGAACGCCGTCTCGTGCAGGTCCAGCTCCAGCCGCAGGATCGCGTCGGCCCCCGGCCGGGTACGCGGGCGCGGCCCGCGCGCGCCGCCGGCCGCGCCGCCGAAGAAGGCGTCCATGATGTCCTGGAAGCCGACGAACGGGCCGGCCCCGCCGGGCCCGCCCGGGCCGCCGCCCCCGCCGCCCGGGGCCAGCGGGTCACCGCCCAGGTCGACGATCTGCCGTTTCCGGTCGTCCGAGAGGACCTCGTACGCGGCGTTGATGTCCTTGAACTTCTCCTGTGCCTCCGGGTCCGGATTCACGTCCGGGTGGAACTGCCGCGCCAGCTTGCGATAGGCGCGCTTGATCTCGTCGTCGGAGGCTTCCCGGCCTACGCCGAGGATGCCGTAGTAGTCCCTGGCCACTGCGTTCCCGTGTCCTCATGTTCGTCTCGCGTTGCGCCGGTCGGCGGCCGGAGCCGGCCGTCGGCCCTGACTGGTCAGTTCTGGGCCAGCAGCTCGCCCACGTAGCGTGCCACGGCCCGCACCGTGGCGATGGTGCCGGGGTAGTCCATCCGGGTGGGGCCGAGCACGCCCAGGCCGCCGAGCGCGGCCGCCCCCGGCCCGTACCCGGTGCTCACCACCGAGGCGGCGCGCAGGTTGTCGATCTCGTTCTCGTCGCCGATCAGCACCCGGGTGGTGGTCGACTCGGCCTCGCCGATGAGTTTGAGCATCACCACCTCCTCCTCCAGGGCCTCCAGGATCGGCCGCAGCGAACCCTGGAAGTCCAGCAGGCCGCCCCGGGTGAGGTTGGCGGTGCCGGCCAGCGCGATGCGTTCCTCGTGCCGCTCGACCAGCGTCTCCAGCAGCACCGTGGACAGCGTGGTCATGGCCGGACGCAGGTGCGCCGCCGACTCCTCGACCAGGGCCTGCACCAGTGGCGGGGTCTCCGACAGCCGGCTGCCGACCAGCTTCTCGTTGACCAGCCGGCGCAGGTCGGTGACGACGTCGGCGGGGACCGGCGCGGGCAGCTCGACCAGCCGCTGCTCGACCCGCCCCGTGTCGGCGATCATCACCAGCATCAGCCGGGTGGTGGAGATCGGCACCAGCTCCAGGTGCCGCACCGAGGACCGGGCGAGCGACGGGTACTGCACGACGGCGACCTGCCGGGTGAGCTGGGCCAGCAGCCGGACCGTGCGGTGCACCACGTCGTCCAGGTCGACCGCGCCGACCAGGAAGCGCTCGATGGCCCGGCGCTCGGCCGGGCTGAGCGGCTTGACCCGGGAAAGCCGGTCGACGAAAAGCCGATAGCCCCGGTCGGTGGGAACCCGCCCGGCGCTGGTGTGCGGCTGCCGGATGTACCCCTCCTCCTCCAGGACCGCCATGTCGTTGCGGACGGTCGCCGGGGAGACGCCGAGCTGGTGGCGCTCGACCAGGGCCTTGCTCCCGACCGGCTCCTGGGTGGCGACGTAGTCCTCGACGATCGCGCGGAGCACGGCGAGCTTGCGGTCGTCGAGACCCACTCCCCTTACCTCCTGTCGCACGTCGGTGCCCGTCGTCGCGGCGACGCCCCGGGCCTGCCCGCCGGCTGGCGAAGCCTGGCACTCGACTGTAACGAGTGCCAGTCTACGTCGGCTGCCCCGCCGTCGGTAAGATCACAGACGGACCGTCGGCCCGGCCGCGGCACCGGGCGACGGGGCGGGACGCCGATATCCCCTCGTACCCGACCAGTGTCGCTCTGGTGCCCACTTGTCGGCAGCCCCTACCGTGACGTGCATGACTGAACCACCTCGCCCTCCCGGGTCAGGCGACCCGGGCGGCTACCCGCCCGAGGCCAACCCGCCGTCGGCACCGTACGGCTCGTCGGCGGACGAGCCGCCCACCGCACCACTCTCCGGGGCTCCCGGGGCGGGCGGCTATCCCCCGCCCGGCGGCTATCCACCACCCACCGGCGACCAGCCGCCGTCGGGCGGCTACCCGCCACCCGGCAGCCAGCCCCCGCCGGGCGGCTTCAACCCGGGCGGCTACCCCCCGGGTGGCGCATACCCCCCGGGTGGCGGATATCCGACCGGCGGGGCGTACCCGGGCCCGACCGGCGGCTACCCGACCAACGACGACAAGACCTGGGCGCTGATCGCGCACTTCGGCGGTCCGCTCGGCGTGGTGGTCGGCGGCAGCCTGCTCGGCTGGGTCGCTCCGCTGATCGCGCTCGTGGTCAAGGGCCCGCAGTCGCCGACCGTGCGCGCGCACGCCGTCGCGGCGCTGAACTTCCAGCTCACCTGGGTGATCGCCCTCCTGGTGAGCTTCGTGCTCGCCGTGGTCACCTGCGGGGTGCTGTTCTTCATCCCGATGCTGGTCGCCCTGGTGCCGATCATCTTCGGCATCATCGGCGGCATCAAGGCCAACGAGGGCACGCTCTACCGCTACCCGATGACCTACAACCTCGTGAAGTGACCCGCATCGGCCGGCCCCCGTCGGGCCGGCCGATGCCGGGCGGCCGGCCCGGCGCACGGGGGCCCGGGCCAAGGCGTCCGATCAGGGCAGCAGGTCGCGCACGACCGCGTCGGCCAACAGCCGGCCGCGCAGGGTGAGCACGGCCCGGCCGGCCGCGTACCCGGCCGGGTCGAGCAGCCCGCCGGCCACGGCCCGCTCCGCGCCGGCCCGGCCGGGCGCGTCCAGCACGTCCAGCGGCAGGCCGGAGGCGAGCCGCAGGCGCAGCATCACGTCCTCCATGTGCGCCTCGCCGGGCGTGAGCACCTCCCGGGCCAGGCCGGGGGACTCCCCCGCCGCCAGCCGCTTCGCGTACGCGCTCGGGTGCTTGACGTTCCACCAGCGCACCCCGCCGACGTGGCTGTGCGCCCCCGGACCCAGGCCCCACCAGTCCGCGCCGGTCCAGTAGAGCAGGTTGTGCCGGCACCGCCCGGCCGGCGTGCGGGCCCAGTTGGACACCTCATACCAGGAGAAGCCGGCCGCGCCGAGGGCGGCCTCCGCGGCCAGGTACCGGTCCGCCGCCACGTCGTCGGACGGGTACGGCAGCTCGCCGCGCCGCATCCGCGCGGCCAGCCGGGTGCCGTCCTCCACGATCAGGGCGTACGCGCTGACGTGGTCCACCCCGGCGGCGACCACCTGGTCGAGGGACGCCGCGAAGTCCTCGGCGCTCTCCCCCGGCGTGCCGTAGATCAGGTCCAGGTTGACGTGGTCGAACCCGGCGTCGCGGGCCTCCGCCGCGGCGGCGGTGGCCCGGCCGGCGCTGTGCCGACGGTCGAGTACCGCCAGCACCCCCGGGGCGGCGGACTGCATGCCCAGCGAGATCCGGGTGTACCCGGCCGCCCGCAGGGTCTTCAGCGACTCCGGCGTGACCGACTCCGGGTTGGCCTCGGTGGTCACCTCGGCGTCGGCGGCCAGCCCCCAGGTGCGGTCGATGCCGTCGAGGATGCGGGCCAGGTGGTCGGCGGGGAGCAGGGTGGGCGTGCCGCCGCCGACGAACACGGTGTCGACCCTCGGCGGCGGGGTGTCGCCGAGCACCCGGCCGGCGAGGGCCAGCTCGGCCAGCACCGTGTCGGCGTACGACTCGCGGCCGACCCCGCCACCCAACTCGTCGGCCGTGTACGTGTTGAAGTCGCAGTAGCCGCACCGGCTGGCGCAGAACGGCACGTGCACGTACACGCCGAAGCCGCGCGCGCCGACGGCGCGGGTGGCGGTGGCGGGCAGCGAGCCGTCGACGGGGACGGCTTCGCCTTCTGGAAGGACGCCGGGCATGGCCACTAGTGTGCCCGCATGACCTCCTCCGACGCGCTCGTGCGGGTCACCACGGCCCGCGGGGTGACCACCCTCACCCTGAACAGCCCGCACAACCGCAACGCGCTCTCCACGCCGTTGATGACCGAGCTGCTGGCCGGGCTGTCCGCCGCGGTTGCCGACGACGCGGTCCGGGTGGTCGTGCTCGACCACACCGGCCCGGTGTTCTGCTCCGGCGCCGACCTGAAGGAGACCGCCGCCGCGTACGCCAGCGGGACGGTCCCGGCGGGGATGCTCGGCGACGTGCTCGCGGCGGTCTGGGAGTGCCCGAAGCCGGTGGTGGCCCGGGTGGCCGGGCCGGCGCGGGCCGGCGGGCTGGGCCTGATCGCGGCGGCCGACCTGGCGGTCTGCGCACAGGAGGCGACGTTCGCCTTCACCGAGGTGCGGATCGGGGTGGTCCCGGCGGTGATCTCGGCGACCGTGCTTCCCCGGCTGGCCCCCCGGGCCGCCGCCGAGCTGTACCTGACCGGCGACACCTTCGACGGCCGGCGGGCCGCCGAGATCGGCCTGGTCACCACCGCCGTGCCGGCCGACGGGCTGGACGCGGCGGTGGAGCGGGTGTGCGCGTCGCTGGTGCGGGGCGCGCCGCACGCGCTGGCCGGGGCGAAGGCCCTGCTGCGCCGGCCGCCGGCCGCCGACCTGCGCGCCGAGATCGCCGAGCTGGCCGCCGTCTCGACCGGGTACTTCCTCTCCGAGGAGGGGCGCGAGGGGGTGCTGGCGTTCCGGGAGAAGCGGGACGCGAGCTGGGTGCCGGCCGGCTGAGGCGTTTCCCGCCCCGGCCGGCGGGAAAGCCGGCCGGTCAACCGCCCCCCGTTGCGCCCCGGCACCGGGCCCGGCGGAACCCACCGTCCCGGGCGTGAAATGTGGTCGACTCGCTACGGAACGGAGCGAACCGGTCGGACGACCCGGTCGGCGACGGTGGGGACGTACTCTTGGCGGACGCTGGCGAACAGGGGGTGCGGGTGCGAACTCGGGCAATCGTCGCGGCCGGTGTCGTCGTCGCCGTCATCGCCGCCATCGGGATCTGGCTCGTGGCCCGCCAGGTGGGTGAGCGCCTGCGGCTCCCCCTGGCCAGCCGCACCTGTCTCGTGCAGGCGGACGGCCAGGTGCGCCTCGACGCCGACCAGATGGCCAACGCCGCCACCATCGCGGCGATCGGCACCCAGCGGAAGATGCCGGAGCGCGCCGTGGTGGTGGCCCTCGCCACGGCGTACCAGGAGTCCGGGCTGCGCAACCTCGACGGTGGCGACCGCGACTCCGTGGGGCTGTTCCAGCAGCGGCCGAGCCAGGGCTGGGGCACCGGGGAGCAGATCGGTGACCCGCGGTACGCGGCCAACAAGTTCTACGCCGCGCTCAAGCGGGTGCGCGGCTGGGAGAAGATGCGGGTCACCGATGCCGCGCAACGGGTGCAGCGCTCGGCCTACCCGGAGGCGTACGAGAAGTGGGCCGACGAGTCGCAGGTGTTGACCCGGGCGCTGCTCGGTCAGGCGACCGGGGCCGTGGCCTGCACCGTGGGGTCGACGCCGGTGATGCGCGGCGAGGCTGCGGCGGCGGCGCTGACCCAGGGCCTGAGCCTCGACTGGGGGCTGCCGAGGACGGTGTCGCTGGCCGAGCTGACGGGGCTCGCCGTGCCGGCCACCGACCAGCGCGACGGCTGGCGGTACGCGCACTGGTTCGTCTCGCACGCCTCCGATCACGGGGTGAAGCGGGTGCGCTTCGGCGGGTTGGAGTGGACCGCCGAGGCCGGCACCTGGGGTCGGGTGGCCGACGCCCCGGCTGCCGATCAGCGGGTCGTCGCGGAGGTCTTCGCCGACTCCTGATCGTCCCCGGATCTCCCCACCCACGGTGATCGCGCAATCCGGCATAGCCGGCAAATTCCCCGGGCTGGCATCCGATTGTCACCCTCCGCACCCGACCGGCTGCCGATCGTCGAGCGACCACCCGGTGCCGGCCGGGCGCGACGCCACCCCCGATACCGGCGCAGTACCATCGGCTGCCTGGGCCAGAAATGGTTTCCTCATGGGGAGGGGTACTACGCGGTGTTCGATTACGACGGCCGGACCGGCTACGAACCGATCAGCGACACCGATCGCAAGGAGTTCCACGAGCAGGGCTTCCTCCTGCTGCGGAACGTGCTGACGGAGGAGCACCGGGCCGCCCTGGAGGAGGCCGTCGACCGCGTCTACGCGGAGGAGAAGGCCAAGGGCAAGACCACCAAGGACGGCACCCTGCACCTGCTGGGCTTCCTGGATCGGGACGAGCTCTTCGGCAACCTGCTCACCCACCCGATCGCCTTCCCGTACATGTGGGGCCTCGCCGGGTGGAACATCTACACCCACCACAACCACCTGGACGTCACCCCGCCGGCGGCCGAGCCGGAGAAGCCGTACTGGGGTTGGCACCAGGACGGGTACCGGCAGAACTCCGACCCGGAGACGATGGACCCGAACCTGCCCCGGCCGATGTTCTCGCTGAAGGTGGCGTACGTGCTCTCCGACCTGTCGGAGACCGGGCGCGGCGCGACCAAGGTGATCCCGGGCAGCCACCTGTGGAACTCGCTGCCCCGGCCGGACGACCTGACGGTGCACAACCCGGACCCGGAGGGCGCGGTGGAGATCACCGCCAAGCCGGGCGACGCGTTCATCTTCGACCGCCGCCAGTGGCACTCCCGGTCGACGAACCTGTCCACGATCACCCGCAAGATGCTCTTCGTCGGCTACACCTACCGGTGGATCCGCCCCCTCGACGAGCTGCACATCGACCCCGAGAGCGAGTGGTGGGCCAACCGCACGCCGGTCCAGCGCCAGCTCTGCGGCGAGGGCACCCACACCGCGAACTACTGGGGCATCAACTGGAACGGGTACGTCGACGACGAGATCCCGCTGCGCAAGGAGCTCAAGGAGCGCGGCCAGCTCGATCGCAACATCCCCTGGCTCCGCTGACGCGATAGGCGAAGGGCCCTCTGTCGGCGCGCGTCGCGCACGGCAGGGGGCCCTTCCGCACGCCCGGCGTGGTCAGGCCCGCCCCGCGTCGAGCCGGCGGCGGGCCTTCTCCCGGACCGACTCCGGCAGCTCGGGGACGTCGAGCAGCCGGGGCAGCAGCTCCGGCTCCAGGGTGCCGGCCCGGAACACCTCCCCGATAGTGACGCCGTGCGCCGGCCGGTCCACCACCTCGACCTGGTCGCCCGCGCTGACCTCGCCCTCCCGCAGCACCCGCAGGTACGCCCCGGGCGCGGCCCGCACGGTGAACCGCTTGATCAGGTTGGGCACGCCCCAGAACCCGGCGAACGTGGCGCACGGCGTGCGCGGCTTGGTCACCTGGAGCAGGGCCGAGCCGATCAGCCACTGCTCCCCGATCACCGCCCCGGTCACGTCCACGGCGTACGTGGTCAGGTTCTCGCCGAAGCCACCCTCCCGGACGGCCCGGCCCAGCTCGGCCGCCCACCAGGCGGCGTCCTCCTCGGCGTACGCGTAGACCGCCTGGTCGGGGCCGCCGTGGTGGGCCCGCTCGGCGATGAAGTCCCCATCGACGCCGTCGGCCCGCAGCAGCACCGGCCCGTCAACCGGTCGCTTGTCGATCCCGCTACGGCCGCTCGCGTCGCCCGCCCATTCCGCCTCGGTCACCGTGCCGAGGTTCACCGCCACCAGCCTGCCCGTCATGGCATCAGCCTACGGCCGGGCACCGGCGACCACCGTCCCCGGAACGGCGGAGGCCTGGCCGCCGGGCGACGGGCAGGGTCTTTTCCGGACGTTCGCGCGCCGGCCCCTGCCCGCACCTCAGCCCTTGACGGCACCCGCCACCAGGCCGGAGACCATCCGGCGCTGCACCAGCAGGAAGAAGATGATCACCGGAAGGGTGAACAGCGTCGAGGCTGCCATCACCGGCCCCCACGCGGTGTCGTCCCGGCCGAAGAAGAACGTCATCGCCACCGGCAGGGTGTACCGGTCCTGATCGTTGATGAACGTCAGCGCGAAGATCAGCTCGTTCCAGGCGGTGATGAAGGAGAAGATGCTGGTCGCCACCAGGCCGGGCGCGACCAGTGGGAACAGGATGCGGCGGAAGATCTGCACCCGGCTCGCCCCGTCGATCGCCGCGGCCTCCTCGAGTTCCTTGGGCACCGCGGCCACGAAGCCGCGGAGCATCCAGACCGCGAACGGCAGCGAGAAGCCGAGGTAGGTGAGGATCAGGCTGGGCAGGGTGTTGTAGAGGCCCAGCCGCTGGATCATCAGGAACAGCGGGATGACCAGCGCCTCCAGCGGGATCATCTGCACCACCAGCAGCATGATCAGGAAGCTGGTCCGCAGCTTGAACCGGAACCGGGCCACCGCGGTCGCCGCGAGCAGCGCGACCAGGCTGCTGAGCACCACGGTCGAGACCGCCACCAGGACGCTGTTGAGGAAGAAGTCCGCGAACGTCACGCCGGGAATCAGGTTCCCGGTCAGGATCTCCCGGTAGTGCTCCAGCGTCGGGCTGGCCGGCACCGGCCGGGGCGTGGCCGAGAAGATCTCCCGGTTCGGCTTGAGCGACGTCGCGATCATCCAGTAGACGGGGAACGCCGCGAAGAGCGCCACCAGCAGGCCCGCGCCGTTGAGGGCGACCCGCTTCACCACCGCGCCGCGCCTCACGACTCCTCCTCCTGCTTGAGCACCATCCGCACGTACACCCCGGTCACCAGGAGCAGGATCAGCGTGAGGATGACCGCGATCGCCGCGCCCAGGCCGTACTTCGGGGGCGGGGAGAACGCCTCGGCGTACGAGTAGATCGACAACATGAACGTCGGCCGGTCCTGGGTGCCGCCGGCCAGCACGAACTGCTGGGTGAAGACCTTGAAGTCCCAGATGGTGGAGAGCACCACCAGGATTCCGAAGACCGGGCGCAGCAGCGGGAAGGTGATCTTCCAGAACACCTTCCACGGCCCGGCCCCGTCGACCCGGGCCGCCTCGTGCAGCTCGCCCGGCACGCTCTTGAGCCCGGCCAGCACGCTGACCGCGATGAACGGGAAGGAGTGCCAGACCACCACGAGGGTGAGGATCGAGAAGAACATCAGCGGCGAGTTGAACCAGCCGTAGCCGGTCCAGTCGGCGCGCCCGAACAACGCGTTCGACAGCCCGTCCGGCAGGGCGTTGAACAGCCAGGTCACCAGGCCGGAGGTGTCGTCGAACATCCACTTCCACACGATGGTGCCGGTCAGCGCCGGGGTGGCCCAGGCCAGCATCACGCAGCTAGCAACGAAGGTGGCCATCCGCTTGCCCAGCCCGTTGAGCAGCAGCCCGACCAGGGTGCCGAGGACCATCGTCAGCGCCACGTTCGCCACGGCGAAGAGGACCGTGTTGCGCAGCACCGTCAGGAAGAACGGGTCTCCGAGGATCTCGGCGTAGTTGCCGAACCCGACCCAGGGCCATTCCCGGTCGCCGCGCAGCTGCCGGACGTTGTTCAGCCGGAAGAAGGACATCGCCACCACCTGGCCGAGCGGCCACAGCAGCAGCACGCCGATGATCACCAGGCAGGGCAGGAGCAACAGGTAGGGCAGGCGGTCCACCCGGCGACGCCGCCGCGCGGGGTTCTCCCGCGCGGCGGACGTCTCCGGCGCCTGGATCAGCGTGGTCACTTCGCGTTGAGGATGCTTTCCATCTCGGCAGCCGCCTCGGCGGTGGCCTTCTCGACCGTCTTCTGCCCCTTGATGACCGAGCTGTTCATGGCCTGGGTCACCGTCTTGGTACGGCTGACCTCGACCCACTTCGGGGTGAGCGGGGTCAGCTTCGTGTTCTGCAGCGTCGTGGCGAACGCCGCCATGAGCTTGTCGTTGGCGTACTCGCCGCCGCTGACCAGGTCGGAGTAGACCGGGAAGAAGCCGAGGCTGCTGGCGAACTCCTTGTCCTTCTGCTTGCTCAGCAGCACGGTCAGGTAGTCCCAGGCGAGGTCCTGCTTCTTGCTGTCCTTCCACAGGGCGATGTCCGAGCCACCCGCGAAGGCCGGGGCCGGCTTGCCGTCCGGGCCGGGGATGGGGAAGGTGCCCCAGACCTTCTCGATGTCGGGGTTGTCCTTCTTGATGGCGCCGGCCTGCCAGCTGCCGCCGAAGGCCATCGCCGCCTTGCCGGTGGCGAACTGGGTCCGGGCGTCGATCTCGTTCCAGCCGGCGGCGGCGGGCGGGGCGACCTTGTGCACGGTGACCATGTCGGTCCAGAACTTGACCGCCTTCTGGGCCTCCGGGGTGTTGTAGCCGGACTTCCAGGTGTCGCCCTGCTTGGTGGCGATCTCGCCGCCCGCGCCCCAGAGGAAGGAGTAGAACGGCAGCTCCGAGTTGCCCGGCAGCGCGATGCCGTAGGTGCCCGGCTTCTTCGCCTGGACGGCCTTCGCGGCGGCGACCAGCTCGTCCCAGCTCGTCGGCGGCTTCACGCCGGCCTCGGCGAACCAATCGGTGCGGTAGTACAGCGCGCGGACACCGGCGTACCACGGCACGCCGTACTGCTTGCCGTCGAGCTGGGCGTTCTTGACCAGGTCGGGGAGGATGTCCTTGCCCTCGGACCAGCCACCGAACTTGCCGGTGACGTCGGCCAGCGCCTCCTGGGCGGCCCAGCCCTGGGTCTCGGTGTTGCCGAGCTCGGTGACGTCGGGTCCCTCACCGCCGGCGAGCGCCGCCTGGAACTTCTTGGGCGCCTCGAGCCAGGGGATGTACTGCACGACCACGTCGGTGTCGGGGTGCTTCTTCTTGAACTCGGTCTCGACGCCGTCGAGGAACGTGGTCTGCGCCTCGCTGCCCTCGCCCATCATCCAGACCGTCAGCTTGCTGTTGTCGGCGGCCTTGTCGTCCCCCGAGCCACCGCAACCGGTGAGCACCATCGCGGCCGACGCCACCACGGCGGTGACCGGGGCCAGCCGTTTCCACCTGTTCACGCCACATCTCCCTCGCGCCGTCCTGGCACTAACCTTCTCCGCCGCACCCTAGTAGGAAAAATTCCTTTACGACAGGGGCGACTTGGAAGCGAGGCGACCGTACCGCAGCGGCGGCGCGGTGGCAGTCCGACGTGGACGGAACCGGTCGTGACACAGAGGAACGGGCGCCCGACCGGAGAGGTCGGGCGCCCGTCGGCGAGACGGTGGCTGTTACCGGTGGGTGACGCTGCGGCGACCACCCACGCCGGCCACGATCGCGACCGCGATGGCGGCGACGACGACCTGAACCAGCAGCTCGGCCCAGTCGACCCCGGCGGTGTTGGTGGAGATGCCGACGGCGTTGGCCAGCACGGTGCCGAGCAGAGCGGCGCCCACACCGACGAGCATGTGCAGCCAGATCGGCATGTTCTGCCGGCCCGGGACGACCAGGCGGCCCAGGGCGCCCACGATCAGACCGACGATGAGCGCGGTGATGATTCCGGTAACAGTCATGGTCGTTCTCCTCAGAAAGCTTCATAAGTATTGTTCGCTGTGGCGACATCTAAGTTCCCGACCCGCCGGAAATCCAAACCCACCCTCCGGAGATTGCGATGGATGCCCGCCACTCGGAACGTCTGGGCAGCTCAGGCCGCCTACGGCAGCCCTTCGGCGCGCTCCCGGGCCTGGCCGACACACCGGAGCCCACATTGACGAGAGACAACTCGTGCCCACTTTCCCCACGCCTTCGGCACGGGCGAGGAAAGGCCGGACGCACGCGAAGGACGCCCGACCGCTGTGGTCGGGCGCCCTTCGGGAGAAACGGCGTGTGTCGTTACCGGTGGCTGACGCTCCGGCGACGGCCGACACCGGCGACCAGGGCCACGGCGACGGCGGCCAGCACGACCTGCACCAGCAGTTCGGTCCAGTCGATCCCGGCCGTCTCGGTGGCGATGCCCATGGCGCGGGCGAGCACGGTGCCGAGCAGGGCGGCGCCGACACCGATCAGCATGTGCAGCCAGATCGGCATGTTCTGCCGGCCCGGGACGACCAGGCGGCCCAGAGCGCCGATGACGAGACCAACAATGAGTGCGGTGATGATGCCCCAAACGGTGAGCTCCACGGTCGCCCTCCTCCTAAAGATGTGTCACAACGGTGTTGTTGCTGTCGTGACCGCTAAGTTCCCGAGGGCCCGAAAATTCAAACCGGGTTCGCCGCCGATCTGCTGCCGCACGTCGATGTCGCCATCCCCTCCGCCCACCCGCGAGGCGGGAAAAGGCCAGCTGGGAGTGCTCCCACCACCTCTGCGGCGCGCGCTGCCGGGCCCGGAAAGTTCCTTCCGGTACGACCGGACGCCCGCCCCCGGGCCGGCCTGGTGGGCGTCCGGCACGGTCACCCACGGTGGCCTGACCTCCCCGGGGGCGGGGTGGCGCGGCTACTTCTTGCCGGCGGCCTTGCCGTCGCCGTCGTCGGAGGAGAGGGCGGCGATGAAGGCCTCCTGCGGGACCTCGACCCGGCCCACCATCTTCATCCGCTTCTTGCCCTCCTTCTGCTTCTCCAACAGCTTGCGCTTACGGCTGATGTCACCGCCGTAGCACTTGGCGAGCACGTCCTTGCGAATCGCCCGGATGGTCTCCCGGGCAATCACCCGGCTGCCGATCGCAGCCTGGATGGGCACCTCGAACTGCTGCCGGGGAATCAGTTTGCGCAGCTTCGCGGCGATGGTGACGCCGTAGTTGTACGCCTTGTCCTTGTGCACGATGGCGCTGAACGCGTCCACCGGCTCGCCGTGCAGCAGGATGTCCACCTTGACCAGGTCGGACGCCTGCTCGCCCGAGGGCTCGTAGTCCAGCGAGGCGTAGCCCTTGGTCCGGCTCTTGAGCTGGTCGAAGAAGTCGAAGATGATCTCCGCGAGGGGCAGCGTGTAACGCAGCTCCACCCGGTCGGCCGAGAGGTAGTCCATCCCGAGCAGGTTGCCCCGGCGGCCCTGGCACAGCTCCATCACCGCGCCCACGTAGTCGTTCGGGGTGAGCACGGTGGCCCGCACGACCGGCTCGTACACCTCGGCGATCCTGCCGGCGGGATACTCGCTCGGGTTGGTCACGACGATCTCCTGGCCCTCCTCCGTGATGGCCCGGTAGACCACGTTCGGCGCGGTGGAGATCAGGTCGAGGTTGTACTCCCGCTCCAGCCGCTCCCGGATGATCTCCAGGTGCAGCAGGCCGAGGAAGCCGCACCGGAAGCCGAAGCCGAGGGCGCCGGAGGTCTCCGGCTCGTAGTCGAGCGCGGCGTCGTTGAGCTTGAGCTTGTCCAGCGCCTCGCGCAGGTTGGGGTAGTCGGACCCGTCAATCGGGTAGAGGCCGGAGTAGACCATCGGCTTCGGGTCCTTGTAGCCGCCGAGCGCCTGCGTCGCCGGCCTGGCGTTGATGGTGACCGTGTCGCCGACCCGGGACTGGCGGACGTCCTTCACGCCGGTGATCAGGTAACCCACCTCGCCGACGCCGAGCGCGTCGGCCTTCACCATCTCCGGTGAGATGACGCCGATCTCCAGCAACTCGTGGACGGCGCCGGTGGACATCATCTTGATCCGGTCCCGGGCGCCGATCCGGCCGTCGATCACCCGGACGTAGGTGACCACGCCCCGGTAGACGTCGTACACCGAGTCGAAGATCATCGCCCGGGCGGGCGCGTCGGCGTCGCCGACCGGCGGGACGAGCTGCCGGACGATCTCGTCGAGCAGGTACGGCACGCCGACGCCGGTCTTGCCCGAGACCCTGATGCAGTCCGCCGGGTCGCAGCCGATCAGGTGGGCCAGCTCCTCGGCGTACTTCTCGGGCTGGGCGGCCGGCAGGTCGATCTTGTTGAGCACCGGGATGATCCGCATGTCGTTCTCGAGCGCCAGGTAGAGGTTCGCCAGGGTCTGCGCCTCGATGCCCTGGGCGGCGTCGACCAGCAGGACCGCGCCCTCGCAGGCGGCGAGCGAGCGGGACACCTCATAGGTGAAGTCGACGTGGCCAGGGGTGTCGATCATGTTGAGCACGGCCTGTTCGCCGACCTGGTCGCCCTCGCGGACCGTCCACGGCATCCGGACAGCCTGGCTCTTGATGGTGATGCCGCGCTCGCGCTCGATGTCCATCCGGTCGAGGTACTGCGCGCGCATCTGCCGGGGGTCGACCACGCCGGTTAGCTGCAACATCCGGTCGGCCAGGGTCGACTTCCCGTGGTCGATGTGGGCGATGATGCAGAAGTTCCGGATGCGCGCCGGGTCGGTGGCACCGGGAGCGTTCGCGCCGGAATCGAGCGTCGGTGACACAGCGGTCCGTTCTGATCGGCTGACGTGAGCGGGCCGACGCGCCGCCGGCCCCCTCTATGCTCCCATGTCGCCCCGAGCCCGGTCGGATCACTCCTCCCGCCGCCCGGGGCGGGGCCCGGCGGCTCACTCCTCGGGCGGCTCGACGAAGAGCGCGGCGAGCTTCGGCAGTCGGCGGCGGGCCTCCTCCTCGTCGTCGAAGTCCCAGAACTCGCCCAGCTCCGGGTAGGGCGTCTCCGGCACCGCCGGCAGCTCGCTGGCAGTCGCCTTCCGGTACGCCTCCTCGGCGACCGTGAGCATCTGCTCGGCCTCGAACTCCTCGCCGGTGAGCGCCGCCTGACGGATCTGTGGCAGCGCCGCCAGCGAGTCCGGGTCGGCCACCGCGCGGGCGAAGACCTCCCGGCCCTGGGTGATCAGCCAGCCCCGGAAGTACTCGAACCCGTCGTCGGACGCGCCCCCATTGATTAGGTAGGCCGCGCCCCAGAGATCGGCCCGGTGGGACGCCGCCATGACTCGGCGCTGGTGCTGCGCGTACCCGACGATGTCGGCGGCGTCGCGCTCGGCCAGCAACGCCACGGCCCGGGCTGCGACCGGGCCGGCCGCCCCGCCCCCACCGGCCCGGGCCCGGTCGATCAACTGCCAGAAGTCGTCGGTCCTCATGGTTTGGCAGTCTGACAGAGCCGGCCGCTGCCACGGCGGTCGCGCGTCCGGCGAACGGCGCACCGGGCGCGGGTGGGGCAGCATGGTCGGATGGTCCCGATCTCACTCCCCCCGGTGCCGTACGACGCGACCGCGCTGCGCCCCGGCTGGGCGGAACTGCCGGCCGGGCTGCGGGCGGCGGTGACCGCCCGGCTGGGCGGTCCGGTGGCGGTGGCCCGGGTGGCCGGCGCCGGGTTCACCCGGGGCTTCGCCGCCGTGCTGGAGACCGCCGACGGGCGGCGGACCTTCGTCAAGGCGGCGTCGCTGACCGAGCAGCGGCACCTCGTCGACTGGTACGCCCGGGAGGCCGCAGTCCTGGACCGGCTCCCCGCCGGCCTGCCGGTCCCCCGCCCGCGCTGGGCGGTGGCGGCGGCCGGCTGGTACGCGCTCGGCCTGGACGCGATCGACGGTCGCACGCCCACCCTGCCGTGGACCCCGGCGGACCTCGACGCGACCCTGGCCGGGTACGCCGAGGTGGCCGCCGCGCTGGCCGACCCGCCCCCCGAGCTGGTGGGGCTCGGCCTGCCCCGGCTCGCCGACCTGGCCCGGGAGGACATCCTCTGGTGGGGCGAGGTGGCCGCCGGCCGGGAACCGGCCCCGGAGCTGCCGCCCTCGGCCCCGGACCGGCTGCCCGAGCTGGTCGCGCTGGAGTCGCGCCTGCCCCGGTACGCCGAACGCGGCGGCCTGGCCCACGGCGACCTGCGGCTGGACAACGTCCTCGTCGACCCGACCGGCCGCGCGTGGTTCTGCGACTGGACCTGGACCTGCCACGGGCCGGCCTGGTTCGACCTGGTCAGCCTGCTGATCACCGCCCACGCCAGCGGCCTGGACGCCGACGGGCTCTTCGCCGGCCACCCCGCAACGGCCGGCGCACCCCCGGACGCCCTGGACGTGACCCTCGCCGCGCTCTCCGGTTACCTGCTCACCTCGGCCGCCGCCGGGCCGACGAGCGCGTCCCCGCACCTCCGGGCACACCAGCGCTGGAGCGGCGGGCAGGCGCTGGGCTGGCTCGCCGTCCGGCAGGGCTGGGCGGCGGCGCCGGAGGGGCGGGAGCCGACCACCCCCGGGCTGCGGAAGTGAGCCGTTTTGGCTCGTCCGGGCGAACCTGGTAACCTGGCTATTCGCGCAGCGATGACGCATGCTCGTCGCAGCGGAATGCAGACCATACCGAGCTATCAAGACGAGGCTGTCGCGTGGCGAACATCAAGTCCCAGATCAAGCGCAACCGGCAGAACGAGAAGCGCCGGCTGCGCAACAAGTCGGTCAAGTCGTCGCTGAAGACCGCCATCCGCAAGTTCCACGAGGCTGCGGCGGCCGGTGACTCCGAGAAGGCCACCGTCCTCATGCAGGATGCCTCGCGCAAGCTGGACAAGGCTGTCAGCAAGGGCGTCATCCACTCGAACCAGGCGGCGAACCGCAAGTCGGCGATCGCCAAGCGCGTGACCTCGCTCGCTGCCTGATCGGCGTCCACAGACCTGACCGGAAGCCCCGGGCCAACCGGGGCTTCCGGCTTTCTGTGTGTCCGCATCGGCCTCCCGCGCGCCGGCTCCGGTTCCTGCGTACGGGGAACGCGGAGGTCCCCGGCCAGTACAGCCAGGACAGCCCGGCGCGGGCTCGGTGCAACCAGGCCGCCCCGTGGCGGTGACCCGCGCCCGGATCAGGGGCGGGGGCCGGGGGTGTGGTCCGGGCGGGTGTGGTCCGGGAGTTCCGGCTCCGCACGGCGGAGGCCGTGGCGGGGCCGTTCTGCGCGCCCCGACGGGTCGGGATGGACGAGAACGCCCGGGATGGCCCGCGAGGCCGAACCCGGAGCGTCGCGCCGGCCGACACCGGGCGAGCTGGCGACACCGATCGCGCCCCGGCCACCAGCGCCCCCGCCCGCGTGACCGGCCGCACCCCGGTCAGCGTGACCGGCCGCCCCGGGACGGCCACCGACGCCGTGGACCGTGGCACGCCCGACCACGGGCTCCATCTGCCGGCGGAACCGGTCCCGCTCCTGCTCCGGCACGAGCGCGGCCGTCCGGACCACCGCCTCCGCCACCATGTCGTTCAGCTTGACCATCGCCGCCACGGCGGCGGGCAGCACGAGCACCGCCCACCAGGTCACCAGCTCGGCCAGGGCGAGCAGGACGGCCAGCGCGACGGCCCCCTCGCAGAAAAGGAAGCAGAGCACACCGCCGGGGTTGACGAAGCGCAGGCCGAGGGCCCGGGCGTAGAAGGGGCGGTACCGCTCCTGAGCGGAGGGGACCGTCGCCCACGACACCCGGACCGGCCGGTTCACCGGACGCCGCCCTGCCGGGCCGCCGCGACCGAGAACACCGCCCGCTCCAGCGCGTACGCGCGGTCGTCCGAGCCACCCTTGACCGCCGCGTTGCACTCGGCGGCGGCCCGCATCGCCTGCACGAGGCCCTCCGGCGTCCAGCCCCGGGCCCGCTGCTGAGCGCTCTTGACCTTCCAGGCCGGCATACCGAGGGTGCCCGCCAGTTGGTACGGGTCGCCCCGCCCCGCCGCGGCGACCCGGGCGACGGTGCGGACGCCGTCCGCGAGGGCGTCGGCGATCGGAACCGGGTCGACGCCGACGTGCAGCGCCCAGCGCAGCGCCTCCAGCGCCGCAGGCACGTCGCCGATCAGGGTGGCATCGGCGACCGTGAAGCCGCTCACCTCGACCCGTCCCTTGTAGTAGCGGGCCACGGTGTCGGGCCCGATCCGCCCGTCGGTGTCGGCGATCAGCTGGGAGCATGCGGCGGCCAGCTCGCGCATGTCGTTGCCGACCGCCGCGATGAGCGCCTCGGCCGCGTCGTCGGTGCACTTGCCGCCGGCCCGACGGATCTCCTCGCGGACGAAGGCCACCCGCTCGCGGTGCCCCTTGAGCTTCGCGGCCGGCACCACCGTCGCGCCCGCCGCCCGCAGCCCGTCCGCGAACGCCTTGCCCTTGGCTCCCCCGAGGTGCAGCACGACGAGTTGGACGTCCGGGTCCGAATTCTTCGCGTACGCCAGCAGCGCCGCGGCCAGGTCCTTGCGGGCGTCCTGGCCGGAGCGCAGCACCAGCACCCGCCGACCGCCGAACAGCGACGGGCTGAGCATCTCGGCGATCTCACCGACGGCCAACGCCCCGGCCTGGTACTCCCGGACGTCGACGTCGGGATCGACGCCGCGGGCCCTGGCCACGGTCTCGGCCACCGCGCGCGTGGCGAGCAGTTCCTCGTCGCCGAGGACGAGCAGAATGGGAGCGAGGTCGGCGGCGGTCACGCCGCCCATATTCGCACGCCGCCCCCGGGATCGTGCCTGCTCGTCGAGGCCGCAGAAGGCGGACCCCGCACTCAGCGCAAATCCAGACACTTGCGTCAATCACCCCGCTAATACCGCCAAATGCCCTTTGGTCCTCAGCGCCGCGGTCGTCCCGGGGCGAGGCCCCGACTCACCACGGCCATCCCGTCCCGCCCCAACACCACCGCCACGTCACCGTCGGTGTCCGTACGCATCACCCGCGCCCCGCCCCGGACGATCCGGGCGAGCACGGCGGCGTTCGGGTGCCCGTACGAGTTGCCGACGCCCACCGGGACCAGCGCGACCCTCGGCCGGACCGCGTCCAGGAACGCCGGCTCCTGGTACGCCGACCCGTGGTGGGCGACCTTCAGCACGTCGGCGCGTACGCCGCCAGGCGGTGTCCGGTCGAGCAGCGCCCGCTGCTCCTCGGTCTCGGCGTCCCCGGCGAGCAGGATCCGCACCCCGGCCACCGTCGCGCGCAGCACGAGCGAGTTGTTGTTCGGGTCGGACCGGGTCCCCCGCAGCGGATACGGCGGACCCAGCACGACGAGTTCCAGCCCGCCGACCCGGTACGTCCACCCCGCCGTGGCCGCCGCCGTCCCCGCCCCGCCCGTCGCGGCGGCGGTGCGCACCAGCTCCCGCCCGGCGGCGGGCTCGGGCCACTGCGGCGTGCGCACCGCCGCCACCCGCCGACCCCGGAAGATCCCGGCCACCCCGCCGATGTGGTCGACGTGGAGATGGCTGAACAGCAACAGCGGGACCTCCCGTACGCCGAGCCGGCGCAGGCAGCCGTCCACGGCCGCCGGGTCCGGCCCGGCGTCCACCACCACCGCCCGGCCGGCGCCCGCCGGCAGCACCAGCGCGTCGCCCTGGCCCACCGCGCACGCCACCACCACCCAGCCGGCAGGCGGCCAGCCGGCGGCCACCAACCGGACCGGCAGGGTGCCAGCGATCACGGCGACCGCGACCACCGCCACCAACCGGCGCACCAGCGGCCGGCGGGTGGCGACCAGTAGCGCCACGGTCAGCCCGGCCAGCAGCAGCGCCCCCGGAACCCCGCCCGGCCAGGGCAACGCGCCCGCCGGCAGTCGCGCCCCGTACCGGGCTACCGTGACCAACCACCAGGCCGGCCAGCTCGCCAGCCAGGCCGCGAACTCCGCGCCCGCCGGCCAGGCCGGGGAAAGCACCGCCGCCGCCACGCCGAGCACCGTGGCGGGCGCTATCGCCGGCACCGCCAACAGGTTCGCCGGCACCGCGACCAGGCTCACCGTCCCGGAGATCCCGGCCACCACCGGCCCGCAGGCCACCTGCGCCGCAGCCGGCACGGCCAGCGCCTCGGCGAGCCCCGGGGGCACCCCCCGCCGCCGCAGCCCGTCCCGCCACCCGGGGGCGAGCAGCAGCAGGCCGGCGGTGGCCAGGACGGACAGCGCGAACCCGGGGTCGCCGGCCAGGTCCGGGTCGAGCAGCACCAGCCCGGCCACCGCCGCGGCAAGCGCCGGCAGGGCCGCCCGGGGTCGGCCGACGGCCAGCGCCGCGAGGCCGATCGCGCCCATGGTGGCGGCGCGCACCACGCTGGGCGAGGGGCGGACCAGGATGACGAAGCCGACCAGGGCCAGCGCGCACAGCCCGGCGGCCACCCGGGGACCGGCCCGGGACCAGCGGGCCAGCAGCAGCACCGCGCCCACGACGATCGCGACGTTGGAACCGGACACCGCGTTCAGGTGCGTCATGCCGGTGTCCCGGAAGTCCTCCTCGACCGCCGACGGCAGCCGGCTGGTGTCGCCGACCACCAGGCCGGGCAGCAGCCCGCCCTGCTCGTCGGGCAGCGGCGCGCAGGCCCGTTGCAGGCCGGCGCGCAGCACGCCGGCGGCACGCTGGGACCATGGCGGCGGACCGTGCGGCACCGGCGGACCGGGCACGGTGAGCACGGCGGCGGTCAGGTCACCGCCGCGCGGTGCGGCCAACCGCCCCTCGGCCGTGAGCCGCTGCCCGGGCAGCAGGCCCCGCCACCCCCGGTCGGTGGCGAGCACCAGCACCCGCACCGGGGCGGCGACCCGCACCCCGTCGGGGCCGGTCAGGGCCACGAGGTCGGCCCGCACCAGCAGGGTGGCGGGCCGGCCGGGGACGCCCCGGACCGGGCGCGGATCCTCCCGGACGACCAGCTCGGCGTCGACCGTGGCCCGGTCGTCGACGAGGGACCGGACGGCGGGTGCGTCCCGGACGACGAGCCGGGCAGCGGTCGCCGCCGCGCCGCAGACCACACCGAGCAGCACGGCCACCGCGATCCACCCGTACCGGCGAACGAGGGGCGCCGGGCGCCCCAGCACGCCGAGCAGGTACGCCGAGGCGAGCGCCGCCAGCCCGGCGGCACCGGCCGCGAGCAGCACCGTCGCGCGATGACCCAGGTGCAGACCGGCCAGCGCGGCCAGCCAGGCGGCCACCGCCAGCCCGGCCAGCCGCAAATCGGGGATGCTCCCGCCATCGGCAGTGCGACCAGCGTCCGGCCCCGGCGGGCCGCTCACACCGTCACCAGTTCCTTGAGCTGCTCGTACCGGGCGTCACCGATGCCCTCCACCTGACGCAGGTCGCCCACCGAGCGGAAGCCGCCATGCTGGTCACGGTGGGTCAGGATGCGCTGGGCGAGCACCGGCCCCACCCCGGGCAACGCGTCCAGCTGCGCCAGGGTGGCCGTGTTCAGATTGATCCGGCCTCCGGCAACCGCCGGGCCCCCGCCGGCCGCGGCGGGCGCGGAACCGGGCTGGCCCTCCGGGGCGGGCACGCCGACCAGGATCAGCTCTCCGTCGGTCACCTTGCGGGCCGGATTCAGCAGCGCCACGTCCACCCCGGGGAGCGCGCCGCCGGCCGCCTGCACCGCGTCGGCTACCCGGGAGCCGGCCGGCAGCCGGACGAGCCCCGGCCGACGCACCTTGCCGGCGACCGCCACCACCAGCTCACCGCCCGGCGTCGGCCCGCCGGCCACCGGCTGTGCCTCTTCCGGCCCCCCGGAATTCGGGGCGACGGACGGGGCGGCCCCGACAGGTTCGGCCTGCGGCCGGGACTGCCACGCCCAGAAGCCCGCGCCGAGCACCACCAGCACGGCGACCACCGCCAGCGCCCGCACCCCCCGCCGCCCGGGGTCGAACGCGCCGGGACCGGGCAGCCGGGACGGTCGCGGCGAGCGCGTCGGCTCGTCCTCGGGGCCGGGGTCGCTGCTGGGAGCGGGCTCGCCGGGATGCGCCGGAGCGTCGCCCCGGAACGGGTCGCCGACGGGGAACGGGTCGGCGACCCTTGCAGCCCGTCGCCCCGGGCCGAGCCGACCCTTCCCCGGCCAGGGAACTGGCCGATCGTCCACCGGATCGCCGGCCGGGAGCCACCGGTCCTCCGGCGGCACCACCGCAGGCCGCCCGGCCGCCGGCCCCTCCACCGAACCCCGCCCCAGCAGTGGCGCGGCCACCCCGGGCCGTTCGACCGCCGCCTCCGGTGACGCGGCCGGCACGATCGGCGGCTCCGGGGCCTCGGCCGGCGCCGGGCCGGTCACCAGCCACCGCAGCCGCCGCACGACCGCTTCCTCGTCGTCTGACACGACGCGAGATTAGGCTTGGACGCGGACGACCTGCGGCCCTGCGGCCGGCGCCTGTGGACGACCGAGGCCGCTGTGGACAAGCACCCGATCATGCCCGCCGTGTGCTATGGCGACGGGGTCGGAGGATGCAGGGGCGAGAACCGGAGACCCCAGCGACCGCCGGCGAGCGGCGGGGCGGGACCGTTGTCATGGCCGTGGCTGCGGTGGGGTGGTCGCCGCGAGCCAGGTGCCCTGACCTCTTCGGCCTCGCCTTCTCGGTGACCGGCGGCATCTTCGGGTTCGGTGTCGGTGGCCCGTGGGGAGCGGCGATCGGCGGCTTCATCAGCTGGGTGGCGGGCACCTGCGTATCCCGGCTGCACGAGTACGTCTGCCGCAGGCAGAAAGGGTCTACCCCTACCTGGCGATCAGCTTGTCGGCAGGACGTTCGTACCGTGTGCGAGTTCCGGGGCTCCGGCCTGCCGGTCCATGAAGGAGGCGACGATGGAGACGCTGGTGGCGTATCCGCTGGTGGTGGGTGGCATTCTGATGATCCTGCTCGGTGCCACCGGCGTCGCCGCCGTCATCTCGTACCTCCCGGTCATCCTGGGGGCGGATGCCGGCATGAAGCTGCTGTCGCGGTTCGTGTCGGCGCCTTTCCTGGCCGTGGCTGTGGTGATGTCTGTCCTTATTGCTTCGTCCCTCCCGGGGCCGGTCCGACGACGCTGATGCCACCGAGCGTCGAGAACAGCCCTCCGCACGTCAGCGGCTGATCGGGCGAGCAGCGCCCAGTCGTTGGCGTCCAAGGAATTCACGACAGGCTGGACCTTCTGCCCTGCTCAAGGTAGAGAACATAGGAGGACACTGCGGGTGCTTCCACTGGCAGCGCTCTGGGCTCTCGGAGAACGACATCAGGCGAAGATCAGGCGGCGTCGGGGCGCCGGTGTACGACCACGCAGGCCAACCCAGGGCCCGCGTGCGCAGCCACCACCGCGCCCGCCTCCGTCACGTACGACGAGCGCAGCCGGTCGCCGAGCCGCTCGGTGAGCGCGGCGAGGAGCTGCTCGGCGCGCTGCGGGGCGGCGAGGTGGTGCACGGCGAGGTCCACGTCGGCGTCGCCGGCCGCCCCGACCGCCAGGTCGACCAGGCGGGCCACCCCCCGGCTCGCGGTCCGTACCTTGTCCATCAGCACGATCGCCCCGTCCGGCATGTGCATGATCGGCTTCACCGACAGCGCGGTGCCGAACAGCGCCTCGGCGGCGCCGATCCGGCCGCCCCGGCGCAGGAACTCCAGCGTGTCGACGTAGAAGAAGATGCTGGTGCGGTCGATGGCGTCGACCGCCGCCCGGCGTACCCCGGCCAGGTCGGCGCCCCCGGCGGCGGCCTCGGCCGCTGCGAGCGCCGGAAAGCCGAGGCCCATGCCGGTGGAGCGGCTGTCGACGACCACGATCTGGTCGCCGACCTCGGCGGCGGCCAGCCGGGCCGCCTCCACCGTCCCGGACAGCTCGGCCGACAGGTGCACCGACACCACGCCGTCCGCGCCCGCGTCGAGCAGCTTCCGGTACGTCCCGACGAACTGCTCCGGGGACGGCCGGGAGGTGCTGACGGAGACCCGGCGACCACCCAGCGCCCGGGTGGCGTCCTCGGGGAAGGTCTCGATGCCCTCCAGCCCCTCCGCGCCGTTGAGCACCACGGTCAGCGGGACGACGGTGAGCCGGTGCGACTGCGCCAGCTCGAGCGGAAGGTAGGCGGTGGAGTCGGTGACGACCGCGACGGGCATGCCGGCACCGTAGCCGATGTCGGCCCCGACCGCCCGGGACCGTGTGGTCAGACCGCCTCGGCGGGAGCCGGCAGGGTGACCGGGCCGACGTTGTGGGCCAGCAGCTGCCAACCCCGCGATTCGCTGTGCCGCAGCTCGGTCCAGTGACAGTTCTGCAGCGGGCCGATGGCCCGCAGCACCGTGTGGTCCCAGCCGAGCAGGTACCCGCAGCCCTGCCGGGCCCCACCGCCGTGGGTGGCGACCACGATCGTGCCGCCGGGCGCCACGTCGACCGCGTCCTGCAGGGCGGTGCCGATCCGTTTACCGAGGTCGTCGAGGCTCTCGATGCCCGCCCCCGGGTCCGGGTCGCCGGCCCGCCAGCGGGAGTACTCGTCCGGGTACCGCTCGGCCGCCTCGGTGCGCGCGAGCCCCTGCCACTGGCCGAAGTGCCGCTCGCGCAGCCGGGCGTCGGCGCGCACCGGCAGCCCGGTGAGCGCGGCCAGGGCGGCGGCGGTGTCCGCGGCACGGCTCAGGTCGCTGGCCACGATCGCGTCGGGACGCAGCGCCGCGATCAGTTGCGCGGCGACGACGGCCTGCTCGCGACCGAGGTCGTTGAGCGGTACGTCGGTCTGTCCCTGCACCCGGTCGGTGGCGTTCCAGTCGGTGTTGCCGTGCCGCCAGACGATCAGTCGGGTCATTCGCCGGCGGTGGGTCCGGCGGAGGCCTCGGCCTCGACCAGGTCCCGGTCGACGAACGGGATCTGCGGGCAGTCCTTCCACAGCCGGTCGAGGGCGTAGAACTCGCGCTCCTCGGTGTGCTGGACGTGCACCACGACGTCGACGTAGTCGAGCAGGACCCACCGGCCGCCCCGCTCGCCCTCGCGCCGGAGCGGCTTGGCCTTCTCCGGCAGCTCGAGCAGCCGCTCCTCGATGGCGTCGACGATGGCCAGCACCTGACGCTCGTTGGGGGCGGCGGCGAGCAGGAACGCGTCGGTGATGGCGAGCTGCTCACCCACGTCGATGATGACGATGTCCTGCGCCTTCTTGTCGGCCGCAGCCTGGGCGGCGGCCATCGCCAGCTCGTGTGCGCGTTCGGAAACTGTCACCGTTCTCCTTCGATCAACCGTGCGACGCTCCAAGCGTCTCACACCCGGCGACGAGACGACCTGTCAGTTCTGGTCGATTTCCCGGACAATAGGGCACGCATCGGGCGCGATCACCCGAGATAGAGCCGTCGTTTCGCGATGTACTGCACCACACCGTCGGGCACCAAGTACCACACCGGCTCCCCCCGGGCCACCCGGTCCCGGCAGTTGGTCGACGAGATCGCCATCGCGGGCACCTGCACCAGGCTGACCGTGTCGGCGGGGAGGTGCTTGGCGGACAGCTCGAAACCGGGGCGGGTGACCCCGATGAAGTGGGCCAGTTCGAAGATCTCGCCCAGATCCTTCCAGGACAGGATGCGATCCAGCGCGTCCGCCCCGGTGATGAAGTAGAGCTGCACCTTCGGGCCGTACTGGGCGTGCAGGTCGCGCAGCGTGTCGACGGTGTACGTCGGTCCGCCCCGGTCGATGTCCACCCGGCTGACCTGGAACCGGGGGTTGGAGGCGGTGGCGATCACCGTCATCAGGTAGCGGTCCTCGGCCGGGGTGACCGACTGGTCTGCCTTCTGCCACGGCTGCCCGGTCGGCACGAAGACGACCTCGTCCAGCCCGAACCGATCCGCCACCTCGCTGGCGGCCACCAGGTGACCGTGGTGGATCGGGTCGAAGGTGCCGCCCATGATCCCGACCCGGCGGGTGTCTTCCTCCATCCGGAGATCGTATGCCGGCCCCGCCCGGCCCGACCCGGGCCCTCGAACCGGGACGGGCCGGGCGGGAACAGAACCGGGCGACCCCGGGACGGATCGGAACGGGCAGGACCGAACCGGGACGGGCAAGACGATAGGGGCGAAACCGGGGCCGGGCGGAAGGGCTCGGGTCAGGCAGCGGCGGCGGCCACGGCCGTGCGGGCCACCAGGGCCCGGCGCAGGTCGTCGTCCAGGTCGGTGACCACCCGCCGCAGGCCGGCGGGAAGATCGTCGCGGGCCAGCAACGCCGCGGCCAGGTCCCGGGTGGGCTGCGCCACGGCGTACCGGGGGAAGGCCAGGTGCGCGACGGACTCGGCGGCCGAGGGGGTGCGCCGGGGCCACGCCGCCGGCATGTCGGCGAAGTACCGCGACACGTACGGCGCGGTCAGCTCGGCCTGCTCGGGCTGCCAGAAGCCCTCTGCGGCGGCCTCGACCAGCCGAACGGACAGCTCGGTGTTGCGCACCACGGCCTCCCACGCCGCCGCCTTGGCGGCCGGGTCGGGCAGCGCGGCCCGGCAGCCGGCGGCCCGCTCAGCCCCGGCGGCACTCAGGTCGGCCGCCGCCTCGGCGGAGATCTCCGCCTCCCCGGCCGCGCCGAGCACCACCAGCCGGCCGAGCACCGACCAGCGCAGCTCGGTGTCCACGGCCAGCCCGTCGGGCACGCCCCGGCCGGCCAGCCAGCCGGTCAGCAGGTCGATGTCGGTGGTCGCGCCGATCAGGGCCCGCGCGGTGGCCAACTGCCGCGACCCGCCCGGGTCGGCGGCGGCGAGCATCCGCCCGCAGGCCCCGGCGAGCCGGAGCAGCGCCGCCTCCCGGGCCAGCGGGTCGAGGTAGCGGTCGACCAGCGGCCGGGTCGCCCGCAGCACGTCCTCGATGAGGATCACCTCGGCCTCGCCGGGAAGCACGGTGTCGATCAGCCCCACCACCCCGGCGACCGGCCGCTCGCCGTCGGTGGCGGCATCCAGCGCCTCGCCCCAGAGCAGGGCCCGGGCCAGCGGGTCGGTCAGGGTCGGCAGCACCAGCGGTACGGCGTCCGCCGAGGCGGGGTCGAGACGGATCTTGGCGAAGGTGAGGTCCCCGGCGTTGGGCAGCAGCAGCCGGGCCGCCGGCTGCCCGACCAGCCCGGTGAGGACCGTCCGGCCCCCGTCGGCGTCCGGGTCGAGGTCGAACTCGTCCCGGGTGACCGTGCCGTCGGCGGCGTACCGGGCGACGCCGATCCGGTGCGGGCGCAGCACCGGGTGGGTGGCCGGGGCCGTCTGCACGATCGCCGCCTGCGCGTACCGGCCGTCGGCGTCGACGGTGACCTCGGCCCGCAGGGTGTTCACCTGGGCCTGGCGCAGCCAGCGCCCGGCCCAGCCGGACAGGTCCCGGCCGCTGGCGGCGGAGAGGGCGCCGAGCAGGTCGGCGAGGGTGGCGTTGCCGAACCGGTGCGCCGCGAAGTGCGCGTTCAGCCCGGCCAGGAACGCCTCGTCGCCCACCCACGCCACGAGCTGACGCAGCACGCTGGCGCCCTTGGCGTACGAGATGCCGTCGAAGTTGAGCAGTGCCAGGGCCGAGTCGGCGACCTCCTCGGGGGCGACGGGATGGGTGGACGGGCGCTGGTCGGCCGCGTACCCCCAGCCCTTGCGGCGCAGCGCGAAGGTGGTCCACGCCTGGTCGAACCGGGTCGCCTCGGCGGTGACCCGGGTGCCCAGGTACTCGGCGAACGACTCGTTCAGCCACAGGTCGTCCCACCAGCGCATGGTGACCAGGTCGCCGAACCACATGTGCGCCATCTCGTGGGCGATCGTGGCGGCCCGCTGCTCGCGCTGGCTGTCGGTGACCGCCGAGCGGAAGACGAGGTCGTCGCGGAAGGTCACCAGGCCGGGGTTCTCCATCGCGCCGACGTTGAACTCCGGCACGAACGCCTGGTCGTACTTGCCGAACGGGTAGCGCTCGGCGAACAGCTCGTGGAACCGGTCCAGGCACTGCCGGGTGACGGTGAGGATCTCCTCGGCGTCCGCGTCCAGGTGCTCCGCCAGCGACCGCCGGCACCAGATGCCCAGCGGGACGCCGTCGTGCTCGGCCCGGCGCACGTGCCACGGCCCGGCGATCAGCGTGAGCAGGTACGGCGCCAGCGGGGCCGTCGGGGCAAACTCCCAACGCCCCGGCCGGGGGGTGGCGACCGGCTCACCGTTGGCCGCGACCGTCCACTCCGCAGGGGCGGTGACAGCCAGGGTGACCGGGGCCTTCAGGTCGGGCTGGTCGAAGGCGGCGAAGACCCGCTGGGCGTTGTCCAGGAAGGACATGGCGTACAGGTACGTCTCGCCGTCGGCGGGGTCGACGAACCGGTGCAGCCCTTCGCCGGTGTTCGAGTACGCCATCTCGGCCTCGACGACGAGCGTGTTGGCCCCGGCCAGCCCGGCCAGCGGAAGCCGGTTGCCGGTGAGGACCCCGGGGTCGAGATCCTCGTCGTTCAGGCGCACGGCCAGCAGCCTCGCGGGGTTGACCTCGACGAACGTCTCCGCCCCGGGGGTCGCCCGGAAGCGGATGGTGGTGTGCGAGCGGAAGTGACCGCCGCCACCGGTCAGGTCGAGGTCCACCTGGTAGGACTCGACGGTAATCAGCGCGCCACGCGCGGTCGCCTCTACATGGCTCAGGCTCGGCATCCGCTTATCCTGCCCGATGGGAAACCACACTCGTTTCCCATCACGTTCTGCGATGGAGGAACCAACAATGGGTCAGCACCCCAAGGGCGACTTCGACCTGTCCCGGGCGATCTGGCAACGGGCCGAGGGCGACACCTCGGACAGCGCGGTCGAGGTGGCCTTCGTCGACGACCTGATCGGCATGCGCAACTCCGCCGAGCCGGAGGGCCCGGTGCTCGTCTTCACCCAGGCCGAGTGGGACGCCTTCGTCGCCGGCGCCCAGGACGGCGAGTTCGACCTGGACTGAGCCGGTCGACGAGACGTCGACCCTCGTCGGCGGCGGGATGGCACACCCGACCGGGGATGCCGCACCGCCGCCGACCCGGGGCCCGCCCGCTCAGTCGCCGTCTCCCCAGCCAAGGCCGCCCGGACCCGGCCCGTGGTGAAAGCCGGGATGGCCGGCCACGTCGACACACCGCTCGTCGTCCGGGCCGACCGCACCGCAGAACAGCCGCTCGGCCCGGTGCCAGGCGTCGGCCGGGGACAACGCGGCGGCCCCGAGGGCCAGCTCGGGGCGGAACAGGCTCAGCCCTTCGGCGTACGTGACGGCCAGCTCACGTGCCAGGTCGGCACCGTCGGCCGCGAACCCGAGGTGCACCGTGAAGTGGCGCGGCGGCGCCTGCCTGCGGGGCGGGGCGAGCAGCGGACGATCGGGTCCACCGATCCCGCCACCCGCCGGGCCTGCGCCCAGCCCCTTGACCGCCCGACGCTCCCGCCAGCGCCACGACCCGTTCTCCCGCATGCGGTCCTCCCCGTCCTCGCCGACCGGCGGGCCGCCGGTCGGCCCGTGCGAACCAGCGAACCAGGTTTCCGCCGCCCGGGGAGGGGCCAGCCGGTCGCGGATTCGCCCGCCGACCCCGGGTGAGCGTTTGACCAGCCGAAATGCGGGCATCCGCTGCGGCCCGGCCGATCGACGACACCACGGGAGGTGCCGGTGCCCTTCGACGTCAATGCGGGCGACCGGCCGGCCACCGCCGTCCCCGACGGGGCGGACGTGGCGGGCCGGCCGGGGGCGCTCTCGGACGCCGCCCAGGTCCGCCGCCGGCTCCCCGTCGAGTACGTCCTGCCGCTGCGCTGGTCCGGCGACGCCGGGCTGGCCGAGCTGACCGGCTACCTACACGAACTGGGCCGCCTCGTCGACGTGACCGTGGTCGACGGCTCCGCCCCCGAGGTCTTCGCCCGGCACGCCGCCGCGTGGCGGGGCGTGGTGCGCCACCTCGCCCCCGATCCGGCGGTACGCGGCGGCAACGGCAAGGTCGTCGGGGTGCTGACCGGGGTGGCGGCGGCCCGACACGAGCACGTGGTGATCGCCGACGACGACGTCCGCTACGACGAGGCGGGGCTGCGCGCCGCGCACCGGCTGCTCGGCGGCGTCGACCTGGTCCGCCCGCAGAACCACTTCGACCCGGTGCCCTGGCATGCCTGGTGGGACACCGGCCGGACCCTGCTCAACCGCGCCCTCGGCGCGGACTGGCCGGGCACCCTGGCCGTGCGCCGGAGCACCTTCGTCGCCATGGGCGGGTACGACCCGGACGTGCTCTTCGAGAACCTGGAGCTGGTCCGCACCGTGCGGGCGTACGGGGGTACCGAGGCGACCCCGCCCGGACTGTACGTCCGCCGGCTCCCACCGGACGGCGCGCACTTCCGCGGGCAGCGGGTCCGCCAGGCGTACGACGACCTGGCCCAGCCGGCGCGGTTGGCGACCTCGCTGGCGGTGCTGCCCGCCGTGCTGGCCGCGTTGGCGGCCCGCCGCCCCGGCCTGGTGCTCGGCGCGGCGACGGCCGTGGTGGCGCTCGCGGAGGTGGGCCGCCGCCGGGCCGGCGGGGCACGGGTCTTCCCCCGCACGGCGGCGCTGGCCGCCCCGCTGTGGCTGCTCGAGCGCGGCGTCTGCTCGTGGCTCGCCGTCGCCCACCGGGCGCTGGGCGGCGTGCCCTACGCCGATGCCCGCATCGCCCGCGCCGCCAACTCCCCCGGCGCCCTGCGGGCGAGGCGGAAGATCCGGGCGACACCCGAGGCGTGGCGGGCCGCCGACCGACGCAGCTCGCGGCCACTGCCCGGCCTGTGCCGGGAGTGACCGCGAGCTGCGCAGTACGGTGCCCTGATCAGTACCGGACCTGTTCGCGGGACTGCTGGGCCTGGTCCCGCACGTCGTGCGCGGCCGACCTGGTGTCGTCCTTGACCGCGTGCACGGCGTCCTGGGCGGTGGACCGCACGGACTCGGTGGCCTGCCGGGCCGGCTCGCGCAGTTCCTCCTTCAGCTCGTTGGCGACTTCGCCGAGCTTCTCCTTCACCGCGCCGGCGTGCTCGCCGGCCCGGTCCTTGACCTGGGTCGCCACCTGCTGCTCGCGGCGGGTGGCCGGGATCAGCGAGGAGACCAGCATGCCGACGCCGAAGGCGATCAGTCCGGCGGCCAGCGGGTTGCCCTCCGACTTCTCCCGCAGCGCCTGCGGCGCCCGCTGCGCGGCGTCGCCGACGGTGGAGGCCGCCGAGTGCGCCTTGTCGGAGACGGTGGAGGCCGCCGACGAGGCCCGGTCGGCCACCGAGTGCGCGGCGTGGCTGGAGCTGTGGCCGTAGTCGGAAGCGGTGCCCATGACCTTGTCCCTCACATTCTGCAGCGCGTTGCGCGCCCGCTGCGTACGGTCGTCGACGATGCGGGCCGGGCTGACCTTGTACGCCAGCGCGTCCACATCGGTGCTGAGGCTGTTGCGGGTGGCCTCGATCTCCCGGCGGATCTGGTCGGGATCGGTGCTCATCGGGTGACTCCCTCCGGATGGGGCTTGAGCGCGTCGGGGATCCGCTGCACGCTGTCGCTGGTCTGCCTGAAGCCGCGTACACGCTGGGCGTTCTTCTTGGCCATGGAGTAGAGGACGGCGGCGATCGCGCCCCAGATCACGGCGACGATCAGCGCCGCCCAGCCGGCGTCCATCACGTTGGACAGCCCGGCCCAGAGGGCGATCGACAGGAACAGCGCCACCATGTAGCCGCCGAAGCCGGCGCCGCCGAACAGGCCGGCGGCCTTGCCGGCCTTCTTGCCCTCCTGGCGGATCTCAGCCTTGGCCAGCTCGACCTCCTGGCGCATGAGCGTGGAGAGGTCGCTGGTCACCTGGCGCATCAGCTCGCCGATGGAGCTGCCCCTGACCTCGTCCGCGGTGTGCGGCGTGCCCAAGGGGCCGTACCCGGGGTCCACTCCGGGGTCCTGCGTCGGCACGGTCATCCCGTCGCCTCCCTTCGGATGGCTCGCGCGGTCACGGACGGATGCCGCTGGACGGCACGCCCGGCAGCGGGTCGGTCTGGGTCACCGGAGGCAGCGGCTGGCCGGTGCCACCGGCCGGATCGGCGTACCCGGTGGTCGTACCCGGGTCGGGGTAGGCCGCGCCCTGGCCGGAATAGCCGGCGTCGGACCCGGCGTAGGTGCCCGGGGTCGGGTCGAGGTAGCCGCCCGGCGCGATCTGGGGGGCCGGCGGGGTCGGGATGACGGCGGTCCGCTCCGGGTCGTAGCCGTCGGTCGGGCCGTACGCCCCGCGGGCGCCGCCGGTGCCGCCGGACGCGGCGGACAGGTTCCGGGTCAGCCGGCCGGCGAGCACGCCGAGCACGGCGGCGCCGACCAGGAAGGTGCCCGGGTTGCGGCGGGCGTAGCCCTTGACCTCGTTGACGATGTCGCCGGGCTGCCGCTCCTCCAGCCAGCCGGCCACGCCGTTGACCCGGTCGGCGGCCTGGTGGGCCAGCTCGGTCACCGGGCCGGCCTGGCCGCCCTGCTGCGCCATCGAGCGCATCTCGTCGGCCAGCGAGCGCAGCCCGCCGGCGGCCCGGCGCTGCTGCTCACCGGTCTGGCCGGCGAGCTGGTCGCGTGCCTCGCCGTAGAGGTTGCGGGCCTGGCGCTTCGTCTCGCCGACCACCTCCCGGCCCTGCTCCTTGGCGGTCTGGGCGACGGCGTCGCCGGCGTGCGCGGCCTCGGAGCCCACCTGGCGGGCCTGCTCCCGGACGCCGTTGCTCGGCTCCGCCCCGTACGTGGAGGTCGTGGGTGACAGATCGTAGGTCATGATGCCCCTTCCGCTCGAAAAGTCGTCGCGGTATCACTTCGTTGGGATTCGCTGGCCTTCATACCGCCGGCGTCTTTTGACCTACCCTCGGTCCCACCCGCTATACCTGATTCCTGATTTCTCTGCGGAATGTGTGAGCGCATACACAGAATGGAGGATCGTCGGGAGCTGCTGATCCACGGAGGTGACAGCGATGGCGCACGGAACCCCCAAGCCCCGGGTGCGGCAGGCCGCCGCCGCGGTGGCCGCGCTGTTCCTCCTGCTCGGCGTGCTCGGCTTCGTCCCCGGCGTCACCACCGGCTACCACGAGCTGACCTTCGCCGGGCACACCTCCGGCGCGAAGCTGTTCGGCCTGTTCCAGGTGTCGGTCCTGCACAACGCCCTGCACCTGCTCTTCGGCCTGGCGGGGCTGGTCCTCGCCCGCAGCGTCGGCGGCGCGCGGATCTTCCTGGCCGGCGGTGGCGCGGTCTACCTCGGGCTCTGGCTCTACGGGTTCGCCATCGAGTTCTCCGCCGAGCACAGCGCGGTCAACTTCATCCCGCTCAACGGCGCGGACAACTGGCTGCACCTGGCGCTCGGCTTCGGCATGCTCGCCCTGGGTCTGCTGCTGTCCGAGCGGGCCGGCACGGGTAACCGGCTCGACGACCCGTTCGACCGCCCCTGACCCGTCGCCCCGCTCCCCTTGTCGTCACGCCCGACGGCGGCGCGGCGGCCCAGGCCCGGTCGTGGGAGCCGGGACCGCCGAAGCGTCGGCCCCGCACCGGGGACGGGGGGGTCAGGCCGCGACCGGGAGGTGCTTGGCGAAGCAGCGGCTGTACGGGTTGGCGACGTACTCGCCGAACACCGGGATCGGGGCGTATCCGCAGGAGGTGTAGAGGCCGATGGCCGCCGGCAGGTAACTGCCGGTCTCCAGCCGGATCTCGGCGTACCCCTGTTGGAAGGCCAGTTCCTCCAGCGCGGCCAACAGTTGCCGGGCGATCCCCCGCCCCCGGTACGCGGGCCGGACGTACATCCGCTTCAGCTCGCCGGTGCGCGGGTCGAGCTCCTGGATGCCGCCGCAGGCGACGGCCCGGCCGGTGGCCACGAACGCGAGGTAGCGGATGTCGTCGTGGGTGACGGTCGCCTGGCCCTCCAGGCCGCCGTCGGCCTCCCGCAGCTCCCGCTGCTGCGCCGCGACCAGGGTGGCGATCTCCGGGTCGGTGGTGGGCCGCGATTCGATCAGCATCCCGAGAACGTAGGCCGCCCGGGTTTCCCCCAGGTTTCCGGCGGATGACCCGGCGGCGGAGCCCGGCGAGCGGTTCGTCGTAGGGCCGCCCGCCGGGCCGCCGGAGCTATTCGTCTAGGTCGGCGTCGAGGTCGACGTCCGACTCGGCGGCCGTCCCGTCGGCCCCCAGTTCGTCGTCCGAACGCACCCGGCGGGACTTGCGCGCGGCGAGCCGCTCGGCGGCCGAGGCCCGGGACGACTTCTCCTCCAGCCGCACGTCGGTGCCCCGGTTGCCCGGGACGAAGTCGACGCCCGCGTAGAGGGTGGGCTGCCAGTCGAACTCACGCTCGCCGATCCGCACCAGGTCGCCGGGGTTCGCGCCGGCCTTGGCCAGCTTGTCCTCGACGCCGAGACGGGCCAGGCGGTCGGCCAGGTACCCCACCGCCTCGTCGTTGTCGAAGTTCGTCTGCCGCACCCAGCGCTCCGGACGCACGCCCCGGACGGTGAACGACCCGTCCGACTCCGCCTCGACGGTGAAGCCGGTGTCGTCGACCGCCTTCGGGCGGATGATGATCCGGGTCTCCTCGGTCGGCGTGGCGGCGGTGCGGCCCTGCTCGACCAGCTCCGCCATGGCGAACATCAGCTCCTTGAGGCCCTCGCGGGTGGCCGCGGACACCTCGAAGACCCGCAGGCCGCGGGCCTCCAGGTCGGGGCGGACGATCTCGGCGAGGTCCCGACCGTCCGGCACGTCGACCTTGTTCAGGGCGACGATGCGTGGCCGGTCCACGAGCCCGCCGTACTCGGCGAGCTCGGCCTCGAGGGCGTCGATGTCGGCCAGCGGATCCCGGCCGGGCTCCAGGGTGGTGGTGTCGATCACGTGCACCAGCACCGCGCAGCGCTCGATGTGCCGGAGGAACTGCAGCCCGAGGCCCTTGCCGGTGGCCGCACCCGGGATCAGGCCGGGCACGTCGGCGACCGTGAAGATGTGGTTGTCGGCCTGGACCACGCCCAGGTTGGGCACCAGCGTGGTGAACGGGTAGTCGGCGATCTTCGGCTTGGCCGCCGAGATGACCGAGATCAGCGACGACTTGCCGGCCGACGGGAAGCCGACCAGGCCGACGTCGGCGACGCTCTTGAGCTCCAGGACCACGTCGAGCTGGTCGCCGGGCTCACCCAACTCGGCGAAGCCGGGGGCCTTGCGCCGGGAGTTGGCCAGGGAGGCGTTGCCCCGGCCACCCCGGCCGCCCCGGGCCACCTCGAACGTGGCGCCGGCACCGACCAGGTCGGCCAGCACCTCGCCGTCCGGGGTCTGCACGACGGTGCCGTTGGGCACCTTGAGCACCAGTTGGCGCCCGTTCGCGCCGTCCCGGTTCGAGCCCGCGCCGCCCTTGCCGTTCTCGGCCTTGACGTGCGGATGGTAGTGGAAGTCGAGCAGGGTGTGCACCTGCGGGTCGACGACCATGGTCACGCTGCCGCCGTGCCCGCCGTTGCCGCCGTCCGGGCCGCCGAAGGGCTTGAACTTCTCCCGGTGGATCGAGACACAGCCGTGCCCGCCGTCACCGGCCTGCAGGTGCAGGACGACCCGGTCCACGAACATCGTCACGTCGTCAATCCTTCCAGCGGGACACTCCCCGCGCGTACGAGAAAAGGCGAAGCGGGCCGGGACCTACCGGTCCGCGGCCCGCAACGCCTTCGAACTACTGCTGCGCCGGTACGATGCTGACGGTCTTGCGACCGCGCTTGGTGCCGAACAGGACCGAGCCGGCGGCCAGCGCGAAGAGCGTGTCGTCGCCGCCACGGCCGACCAGGTCACCGGGGTGGAACTTGGTGCCACGCTGACGGATGAGGATCTCACCCGAGCTGACGACCTGACCACCGAAGCGCTTCACGCCGAGCCGCTGGGCCGCAGAATCACGGCCGTTACGCGAGCTGGACGCACCCTTTTTGTGAGCCATTTGAGGACGACCTACTTCCCGCTGGAGATGCCGGTCACCTTGACCTGGGTCAGCGGCTGGCGGTGACCCTGGCGCTTGTGGTAGCCGGTCTTGTTCTTGAACTTGTGGATCTTGATCTTCGGGCCCTTGGTGTGTGCGGCGATCTCGCCGGACACTGCGACCTCGGCAAGCTTCGTCGCGTCGGTCACCAGGTCGTCACCGTCGACGAGGAGCACCGCGGTGAGCTTCACCGCGTCACCGGGGGCACCGGCGAGCTTCTCGACCTCGATCACGTCGCCCTCGGCGACCTTGTACTGCTTGCCGCCGGTCTTGACGATCGCGTACATCGGAGGCGGACTCCCTGTCGTTGAGGCTGCTGGCGGGCGTTCCCTCGGCGGCTCACCGGGTAGCAGAGGCACGGCGGCGTGGGCACGCGGGAACTCGGCACACCAAAGTGCGCCGCAAGATAGCCTACGCCATCGGTGGGCTGACGCCCAAACCGGGCCCCCGCCCCGTCAGCGGGCGCAGAGCTGGTCGAGGCGCTGCTGGAGCTCGTCCAGCTCCTCCTCGTCGATCGCGTCCACGTCGGTGCCCAGGGTGCCCACCTCGCTGGCCAGGTCGGCCAGCAGCGTCTTGAGCTGTGGGTCGGTGGCCCGGGCGGACTGCTGTCGCAGCGCGGTGCGCCAGCCGGCCAACGCGGCCTCGGCCCGCTTGCGGGCAGCCTCCGCCGTCGCGCTGTCGTTGGCCCCGACCGCGCCGATCATCCGGCCCAGCTCCGCCACGTACGTGCGGACCGCCGCACCGCTGGCCTTCTGGGCTGCGGCGCAGACCTCCGGGCCGTTCCCACCGGCCGGCGGCCCGAGCGACCCGCCGGCCGCGCCAGGGCCGGTTCCCCCCGCCCCCGAGCTGGCCCCGGCCGCCGCGGGCGGCGAACCGCTCGGTCCGGAGCGCTCGGCGGAGCAGGCCGCCCCGGCGGACAGGACCGCCATGGCGGCGGCGAGGGCGAGCAGACGACGCATTCTTCTTCTCCTGACCGGGGTGGCCGATCCTAACCGGGGCCGGGATGACCGACAGGGCCCCGCCCACCGGTGCTGTTGCCGGGGAAGGGGCCCTGCGGGACGCGCGGAAGGTCAGCCGGTCACGGGCGGGTGCGCCGCCGGGTACCGCCCCGGCGGGACCGGCGCCGGCCGGTGCCGCCCTCGGTGTCGCCGTCGGCCTCGTCGCCCAGGGCGTCCGGGTCGTCGGCCCCGGCAAGCCGGGGGGACTCGCCCTGCTGGCTGTCCGTCCCGGCCGGCGCGGCAGCCGCGTCCGCCTCGTACCGGGACAGGTCGTAGCCCATGGTGTCGTGGTACTCGACGACCGCGCTCCCGCCCGGCGCCTCGGGTGCCTCGGCCACCTCGACCACCGTGCGCTCCGGCGCGGCGTTCTTGCGGGCCCGCCGCCGCGGCGATGCCCCACCGGCCTGCTCGGCCGGGGCGGGGGTGGTGACGGCCGAGGCGACCGCCTTGACCTTCTCCCCCGCACCCGCGGCGCGCGGCTTCTCCGGCACCGGCTCGGTGTGGATGACCACGCCGCGGCCCTTGCAGCAGTCGCAGGTCTCGCTGAACGCCTCCAGCAGCCCCGCGCCGATCCGCTTGCGGGTCATCTGCACCAGGCCCAGCGAGGTGATCTCGGTGACCTGGTGCTTGGTGCGGTCCCGGCCCAGGCACTCGGTGAGCCGGCGCAGCACCAGCTCACGGTTCGACTCCAACACCATGTCGATGAAGTCGATCACCACGATGCCGCCGATGTCACGCAGCCGGAGCTGGCGGACGATCTCCTCCGCCGCCTCCAGGTTGTTGCGGGTGACCGTCTCCTCCAGGTTGCCGCCCGCACCGGTGTACTTGCCGGTGTTGACGTCGACCACGGTCATCGCCTCGGTCCGGTCGATCACCAGATGACCGCCGGAGGGCAGGAAGACCTTCCGGTCGAGACCCTTGAGGATCTGCTCGTCGATCCGGTACTCGGCGAACACGTCGCTGGTGCCGACGTACCGGCGCACCCGGTCGACCAGGTCCGGCGAGACGTGCGAGAGGTACGACTCGACCATCCCGTACGACTCGTCGCCCTCGATCACCAGTTCGCGGAAGTCCTCGTTGAACAGGTCCCGCACGACCCGGATGACCAGGTCCGGCTCCCCGTAGAGCAGCACCGGGGCGCCACCGGAGGCCACCTTGGCCTGGATGTCCTCCCACTGGGCCTGGAGCCGCTCGACGTCCCGGGCCAGGTCGTCCTCGCTCGCCCCCTCGGCGGCGGTCCGGACGATCACGCCCGCCCCGTCGGGGACCAGCTTCTTGAGCGCGTCACGCAGCCGCTTGCGCTCGGTGTCGGACAGCTTGCGGCTGATGCCGGAGGCGTTGCCGTTCGGCACGTACACCAGGTGCCGGCCGGACAGGGCGATATGGCTGGTCAGCCGGGCGCCCTTGTGCCCGATCGGGTCCTTGGTTACCTGCACCAGCACCGAGTCGCCGGACTTGAGGGCGTGCTCGATCGAGCGGGCCCGGCCCTCCAGACCCGTGGTGTCCCAGTTCACCTCGCCGGCGTACAGCACGGCATTGCGACCCCGACCCACGTCGACGAAGGCCGCCTCCATGCTCGGCAGGACGTTCTGCACCTTGCCGAGGTAGACGTTGCCGGCCATGGTGCCGGAGGAGTTGCGGGTGACGTAGTGCTCGACCAGCACACCGTCCTCCAGGACGGCGATCTGGGTACGGTCGCCGCGCTGGCGTACCGCCATCACCCGGTCGACCGCCTCCCGGCGGGCCAGGAACTCCGACTCGCTGAGGATCGGCGGACGGGTCCGCCGCTGCTCCCGGCCGTCGCGGCGGCGCTGCCGCTTCGCCTCCAGTCGGGTCGACCCGGAAACGCCCTGCACCTCGTCGACGGCCTTGCGCGGCTCGCGGATCTTCACGACGGTGGGCACGCCGTCGTCGGCACCGCCGTCACTGTCCCCGGCGCCCCGCCGACGACGACGGCGGCGGCGGCGGGTCAGCCCGTCCCCGCTCTCCTCGCCCTCGTCCTCGTCGCCCTCGGCCTCGGCGGTCTCCTCCTCGGCCTGGGCGGTCTCCTCGGTGTCCTCGTCGGCGTCGTCGTCCGCGCCGCCCTTGCCGCGCCCCCGGCCCCGGCGGCCACGCCGACGCCGCCGGCGAGCCGCCGCGGTCTCGTCCTCGTCCTCGTCCTCATCCTCGTCGTCCTCGGCGGCCTCCTCGGCCTCCTCGATGACGGGCTCCTCGATGGGCTCCACCGCCTCGACGAGCTCGGCCTCGCGGCGACCGCGGCGACGTCGCCGGGTCGGCTCGGGCTGCTCCTCGGCCGGCTCCTCCTCGATCACGACGGGCACCACGACCCGGGCGACCGGCGCCTCCTCCGGCTGGGGTGCCATGAAGAGCACGGTGGGCGCGGAGAGCGCAGCCCGACGCCGCCGGGTCTTCGGCTCGGCGGGCTCGGTCGCCTCGACGGGCACGGCCGGAGGCACGGCGGGCACGGCCGCGCCGGGCGGGACCTCCCCGGCGCGGTTCTCCGCGCCGCTGGGCCGGGTGCCGGCGGCGGCCTGCGCCTCGGCTGCCCGGGTGGCCTCCGCGGCCTGGTCGGTCTCCTCGTCCTCGGCCGCCGCGCCGTCGACCGGCTGATCGGCGGCGGGCGCGGACGTGGCTTGGGTGGCGGCGGACGACGCCTCCGCCTGGGTGGCGGCCGGTTCGGCGCCGGCCTCGGCCGGGGCCTCCGCCGCGGGCGCGGTGGCCTTGCGGCGGCGGGTCCGGGTCACCTTCACCGGGGGTACGACCTCGGCGGACGCCTCCTCTACGCCGGCCGCGACGACCGGCTCCTCCGCCGCCTTCGCGGTGGTCGCCTTGCGGCGGCGGCGCGGCGTCTTCGGGGCCTCATCCAGCTCACCGGCGATCGGGGCGAAGACCTCGGCCTGGGGGGACTCGCTGCTGGTCGAGCCGGCGGAGGTGGACGCCTCCGTCGGCGCGTCGGTCTGCTCCGGCTGGTTCAGCGGGGCAGCCCGCCGCCGGGTGGCCCGCTTGCGGGGCGGGGCGGGCGGCGCCTCGGCGGCCGGTTCCCCACCGGGCGCCTGCTGGGCGGCGGTGGACCCGCCGACCGGGGCGACGCCCTCGGCTGTGCCGGCGACGGTGCCGCCGCCGGTGTCGGTGGTGCGGTCAGCGGTCTCGCCGGCCGGCTGTGCACCGGTCCGTTCGCCGCCCTCGGGCTCGTTCTCGAGCATGGAGGTTCTCCAGTTCTGGCTGCCCCGGGCGCGGTTGAGCGCTGCCACGCAGGGTTGCCGCAAAAGTGTTTCCGCCGGGCGCGCGAGGTGCGCGACCGCCGAAGTCTGCCTGCCCGAGCGTTGACCGACGGTCAACGCTCATACGATGGCTGCCCCGATGCGGTCCGCGTCCAACGGATCCACGATCGCGCCCTGCGCGGTCAACGTGCCCTGCGCCAGCCGGATCACCCTCGGGGCGACCGGCGGCTCCAGGTCGGCCACCGCGCGGAGGCCGGAAAGGACGTCATCGGGTCGTACGGACGGGGTGACCTGCCGGACGACCAGTTCGAGTATCGCACACGGTACGGCCGGGGCCCCGGAAGGCGTCTGCGGAGACGCAATCACATCGATGCTGATAACTGCCGCGCGAGCATCGAAGGTGCGGCGGCCCTGCTTGGTCATCCGCTCGACCTGGACCTCCTCAGCGGCGGTGAAGGCGGCCACCGCGCGATCCAGCACGGCCGGCTCGACCCCCGGCAACTCGATCCGCCAGTGTGACGCCTCGATCCGGTCGGCAAGACCACCGCCGGAGGCGACGACAGCTTCCAGGATGTCGAGGCCGGGCGAGAGGGCGGCGTCCAGGGCGGCCCGCAACTGTTCCGGGTCGACCGGCTCGCGGAGCCCGATCTCGAGGTACTCCGCCTCGCTGGCCACCCCGGTCGGGGCGGCGCTGGCGTAGGAGATCTTGGGGTGCGGGGTGAAGCCCTGCGAGAAGGCGATCGGCACACCCGCCCGACGCAACGCCCGCTCGAAGGCACGGGCGAAGTCACGGTGCGAGGTGAACCGCAGCGGTCCACGCTTGGCGTAACGGATCCGGACACGCTGGACGATCGGGGCCTGCCCGCCCTCCGGCTGTGGTTTCCTGCTGATCGTCGTGCTCCTCGGACTCAGAACCGGTTGGTCGTGCAGGTGCCGTCTCCGACATGCCGTGACCGTGACGACACCTACCTGATCAACGCAGCGGGCGGTGGTGGCCGGCCGTGGGTCAGGGGTGGGTGTGGGTGGGCACCTTCAGGCCGGCGCCGTTGAGCGGGGTGAGCGGGAGCAGCTTCTGGCCCGTCGGGCCGATCTGGATCTCGGTGTCCATGGACGGGCAGACCCCGCAGTCGAAGCAGGGGGTCCACCGGCAGTCGTCCTGCTCGTACTCGGACGTCGAGTCCTGCCAGTCCTTCCAGAGCCAGTCCTTGTCCAGGCCCGAGTCCAGGTGGTCCCAGGGCAGGACCTCCAGCTCGTCGCGCTCCCGGGTGGTGTACCAGTCCAGATCCACACCGAAGGCCGGCAGCGTCGCGGCGGCGGCGTCCACCCAGCGCTGGTACGAGAAGTGCTCGCTCCAGCCGTCGAACCGGCCGCCGTTCTCCCAGACCCGGCGGATCACCGCACCGACGCGGCGGTCGCCGCGACTGAGCAGGCCCTCGATCAGCGACGGCTCGCCATCGTGGTAGCGGAAGCCGATCGCCCGACCGAGCGACCGGTCCGAGTTGATCTCCTGCTTGAGCATCCTCAGCCGGCCGTCGATGACCTCCGGCCGCTCCATCTTCGCCCACTGGAACGGGGTGTGCGGCTTCGGCACGAACCCGCCGATGGAAACCGTGCAGCGGATGTCCTTCGAGCCGGTGGCGGCCCGGCCCGCCTTGATGACCTCGTGGGCCATCCGGGCGATCTGGAGCACGTCGTCGTCGGTCTCGGTGGGCAGGCCGCACATGAAGTACAGCTTGACCTGCCGCCAGCCGTTGCTGTACGCGGTGACGACGGTGCGGATCAGGTCCTCCTCCGACACCATCTTGTTGATCACCTTGCGGATCCGCTCCGACCCGCCCTCGGGGGCGAAGGTCAAACCGGTGCGCCGGCCGTTGCGGGACAGCTCCTGGGCCAGGTCGATGTTGAACGCGTCCACCCGGGTCGACGGCAGCGACAGCGACACGTTGGTGCCCGCGTACTGCTCGGCCAGGCCGGAGCACATGTCGCCGATCTCGGAGTGGTCGGCCGACGACAGCGACAGCAGGCCCACCTCGTGGAAGCCGGAGAACTCCAGCCCCTGCTGCACCATCTGCCCCACCGTGGTGATCGACCGCTCCCGGACCGGCCGGGTGATCATGCCGGCCTGGCAGAACCGGCAGCCCCGCGTGCAACCCCGGAAGATCTCCACCGCGTACCGCTCGTGCACGGTCTCGGCGAGCGGCACCAGGGGCTTCTTCGGGTACGGCCAGGCGTCCAGGTCCATCGTCGTGCGCTTGTGCACCCGGAACGGCACGTCCGCCCGGTTCGGCACGACCCGCTGGATCCGCCCGTCGGGCAGGTAGTCCACGTCGTAGAAGCGCGGCACGTAGACGCTCTCGGTGCGGGCCAGCCGCAGCAACAGCTCGTCCCGGCCGCCCGGGGAGCCCTCGGACTTCCACTCCCGGACGATCGCGGTGATCTCCAGGACCGCCTCCTCGCCGTCGCCGAGCACGGCGGCGTCGATGAAGTCGGCGATCGGCTCCGGGTTGAACGCGGCGTGCCCGCCGGCCACGATCACCGGGTCGGCGTCGGTGCGGTCCGCCGCGAGCATCGGGATGCCGGCCAGGTCGATCGCGGTGAGCAGGTTGGTGTAGCCCAGCTCGGTGGAGAACGAGATGCCGAACACGTCGAAGTCGCGGACCGCGCGGTGGGCGTCGACGGTGAACTGCGGCACGCCGTGCGTGCGCATGAGGCTCTCCAGGTCGGGCCAGACCGCGTACGTCCGCTCGGCGAGCACGTCAGGCAGCTCGTTGAGGACCTCGTACAGGATCTGCACGCCCTGGTTGGGCAGCCCGACCTCGTAGGCGTCCGGGTACATCAACGCCCAGCGGACGGTCGCCGTGTCCCAGTCCTTGACCACCGCGCCCAGCTCGCCACCGACGTACTGGATGGGCTTGGTCACCTGGGGCAGCAGCGGCTCCAGCCGAGGCCAGACGGAGTTGGCCGCGGCGGGGCGCGGGGTGGTGGACGGGACGCTCATGTGTTCCAAGGGTACGGCGTCCGCCCACCGGCCGCCGCGTCGCATCCGCCGCGCGTCCGGCCCCGCCCCGGAAAGGACCGGTCGCGCCTACGCTGATCAGCGTCGCGGCCGGGGCGTACCCCGCCCACGAGCCCGGCATCGGCCGGTCCGGCTGCTGGTGCCCGGCACGCGCCACCGGGACATGGTCGAATCGCGGTCGGTGGCACGCCGGTACTAACCTCGGACCGGCGCGAGAGGAGATTGCCGCGATGCCGCACCCGCAGCCGGGAGCAGACCGACCGGCCGACGGGGGCACCCCGGCCGCCGACCGGGGCCAGGATCTGGCCACCGCCGGCGAGTCGGCCCCCTCCCCCGAACCACCGCCGGGCCCGCGCGGCGCCACCGCGCCGCCCGCCACCGCGGGCGTGCCGGCCGTGGACCCGGAGGGCCCGCCCGCCCCGACGGAGGACGCCACCCCGACGGAGGACGCCACCGGCTCCGCCGGCACCCCGGGTGACGGCGCTCCCGACGCGACCCTCCAGGCCGGCGATCCCGGACCGGTGGCCGAGAAGCCGGCCTCGCGGGGGCCCACCCGGGGCGACCCCGGGACGCGGCCCGAACCGGTCACCCCGCCTCTGGCAGCCGACACCGTCCCCCAGCCGGCCGGGCCGGATCCGACCGCGGCCGAGGCGACCGTCGGACAGAACGGCCCGGACCCCACCGCGGTCGAGGCCACGCCGGGGCGAACCGGCCCGGACCCGACCCGGATCGAGGCCACGCCGGAGCGAACCGGCCCCGACCCCACCCGGATCGGGGACACGCCGGCCGGCCCGGACCCGGCTCGCGGCGGTGCTGGGCCGACGCCGGCTGTTCCGGCCCCCGACCCGACGAAGGTCGACGCCCGGCCGGACCGGACCACCCTCGACCCCGCCGCCTCCGCGCCGCCGACGCCCCGGTGGACCGGCTCCGCGCCGGTCCCACCGCCGCCGCGACGCAGGAGGAACTGGGGCGAGTCGGCGGAACCCACCCCACCGCCACCCGCCCCGGTCGGGCACGGCCCGCTGCCGCCCCCGGAGAGCCAGGTGCCGGTGGACCCGTGGGCCGGCGTGGACACCGGCAGTTGGGACCTGCACTCCGCCGAGCTGCCCCCGCTGCCGCCGACGCTGTCGTACCCGACGCCGCCGGCCGCCCGCCGGCACCCGGGGCCGGCCGCCGGCTCGGCACCCGTCGTCGGGCCCCCGACCCCGCCGCCGGTGGCCCATCCGGCCACCCCACCGCAGGGTGCCCGGCCGGTGTCGCCCGCGGCCCGGCCCGTCAGTTCGCCGCCGCCCGTGGCCCGGCCGCCAGCGCCGACCCGTCAGATGCCACCGCAGGCCCTACCGCGTCAGGTGTCACCGCCCGCCCCGCCGCGTTACGTGCCGCCGCCGGCTCTGCCGGTCGCGCCGTCCCGGCCGCCGCAGCAGCACCGGCCCGCCCCGCCGCCGGCGGCACCGACGCCGCCGCCCGCGCCGAAGGCCCCCCGCCGGCGCCGTCGGCGCTGGCCATGGGTGCTGCTGCTCAGCATCGCCTGCTGCTGCGGCTGCCCGGCCTACTGGGTCAAGCCGATGTGGGAGCAGTACCCGGCGAGCGCCGCGCTGCCGCAGCAGATCTCCGACCTGTCGCTGCGCGAGGACGCCCGAAGCCAGGCCACCGCGAAAGAACTGGAGAAGGAGGTGCGCAAGGCGCACCTCCTGACCGAGGACACCTTCGCCGGCGTGTACGCCTCGTCGGCGGGCAAGCCGGTGGCGGTGTTCGGCGGCACCGGGTTCCGGCTGACCCCGGAGGGCGACGCGGACGACGAGATGACCCGGTTGACGGAGCCGTACCGGCTCGGGGACAAGCAGGTGGTGGAGACCGGCGTCCGGGGCCGGTTCGAGCGCTGCGCCGTCGGTGCCCTCGACGGCACCGACGTGGTGGTGTGCACCTCGGTCGACCACGGCAGCCTCACCACCGGCGTGTTCACCCAGCTCTCCGTCGACGACAGCGCCCGACTGCTGGACACCATGCGCAAGCAGATCGTCACGCCCGACCAGGCCCCGGGCGCGACGGGCTGAGGCCCGGCGCGACCAGGGGTGGGGTCGGGCGAGGCCGGCAGCCAGGGACCGGGAGTGAGGAGACCGGGGCCGGTCAGGCCGGGGCCGGCGGCTCGCCCTCGGCCGCCGGACGCGCACGGGGCGGGGCGTAACGCGGCACGTACTCCTGGCCGGTGAGCTTCTGGATTTCGCTCATCACCTCGTCGGTCATCTCCCGCAGCGAGGTCCGGTCGTCCGGGCGGCCGGTGAAGTCGAGCGGCTTGCCGAACCGCACGACGATGTCCGCCCGCCCCGGCCGGGGCACCCTGGTGCCGATCGGCTGTGCCTTGTCGGTGCCCGTCATGCCGACCGGGATGATCGGGACGCCGGCCGCGACCGCCAGCCGGGCGGCCCCGGTGCGGCCCCGGTAGAGCCGCCCGTCGGGTGAGCGGGTCCCCTCCGGGTACACGGCGACGAAGTCACCGGCTCGCAGCGCCGGGATCGCCGCGTCGAACGCGGACAGCGCGGCCCGGCCGCCGGCCCGCTCGACCGGGATGGCCCCCAGCCCGGTGAGCACGAACTTCGACAACGCGCCCTTCGGGCCGGTCCCCTTGAAGTACTCCGACTTCGCCCAGAACGCCAGGTGCCGGGGCACGACCGTGCCGAGGAACAGTTCGTCGGCGACGGAGAGGTGGTTGCCGGCGAAGATGGCGCCACCGGTCGCCGGGATGTGCTCCAAACCCTCCACGGTCGGTCGGAAGGCCAACCGGAGCGCGGGCGCCACGGTGAGCTTGCCGATGGTGTAGAGCAGCGGCACTGGTCCTCCGGCGGTCGTGCTGGACAGGGCGATGTCACGTTAGCCGACGCGGTCACGCCGGGCCGAACGGGTGGCCGGGCCGTCCGCCGCGTGGCGGAGGGCTGCCGGGCAGGGGCTCCTCCCGGAAAGGGCCCGTCTCGGCCGGCGGCCCGGGCCTCCAGCGAGGCCTCGGAGGCCGGCTGGCGGCGGCATGACCGGCGTCACACCCGCCGCCGTCACATCGACGCCCCCGCCGCCCGTCGTCCTGTTGTACCGACGAGGACGGGAGAACACGATGAGTCGGATCGATCTGGAGGCGGTGGCGCCGGAGGCGTACCGGGCGGTGGCCGGGCTGGAGCGGTACACCCGCGCGAACCTCGACCACACGGTGCTGGAACTGGTGAAGCTGCGCGCGTCGATGCTGAACGGCTGCGGGTTCTGCGTGGACATGCACAGCCGGGACGCCCTCGCGGCGGGCGAGTCCAGCCGGCGGCTGTTCGCCGTGGCGGCCTGGCGGGAGACGCCCTTCTTCGACGAACGGGAACGGACCGCGCTCGCGCTCACCGACGCGCTCACCCGCCTCGGGGAGCACGGGGTGCCCGACGAGGTCTGGGACGCCGCCGCGAAGGTCTGGTCGGAGAAGGAGCTGGCGGACCTGACGGTCGCGATTGCCACAATCAACGTGTGGAACCGGATCGTGGCCGCCACCCGGCGGCAGCCGCCGACGGACGGGTGACGACGGCCGGGACGACGCAGGCGGCCGGTGCGCTCGACGTGCACCGGCCGATGCTGCTCGGCCTGGCGTACCGGATGCTCGGCAGCCTGCACGACGCCGAGGACGTGCTCCAGGACGCGTACCTGCGGTGGCTGGGCGTCGACCGGGCGGCGGTGGCCGAGCCGCGCCGCTACCTGTCCCGGGTGGTCACCCGGCTCGCCATCGATCGGCTCCGGGCCCGGCAGGCCACCCGGGAGACGTACGTCGGGCCCTGGCTGCCGGAGCCGGTGCCCACCGCGCCCTCGCCGTTCGGGCCGCCGGAGCACGCGGAGCTGCGCGACTCGCTGTCCCTCGCGCTGCTGCACCTGCTGGAGCGGCTTGCTCCGCCGGAGCGCGCGGTCTACGTGCTGCGCACCGCCTTCGACCTGCCGTACGCGCAGGTCGGCGAGATCCTGGACCGGTCCGCAGCGGACTGCCGGCAGTTGCACCACCGGGCGGCGGCCCGGATCGCCGACGACCGCCGACGCTTCACGGCCGAACCGGGCGAGCAGCGGCGGCTGCTGGACGCGTTCCTCGCCGCGGCCCGCGACGGCGACCTGGCCCGGCTGACGGACCTGATGGCGACCGACGTCACATCGTGGACCGACGGGGGCGGCCGGGCCAGGGCGGCCCGCAACCCGGTACGCGGGGCGGACCGGGTGGCCCGCTTCTTCGCCGGAGTCCTCGGGCCCCGGCGGCCGACGCCGCGCACGGTCCCCGTCGAGTTCAACGGCCGGGCCGGGTACGTCGTGCACTGGCCCGGCGGCCGGCGGTACGCGCTGACCGTGGCCGTCGCCGACGGCCGGATCACCGGCCTGTACGTGGTCGCCAACCCGGAGAAGCTCACCCGGCTGGCGGGGTGAGCCGGCGGCCCGGGCCCGCCCCCGCCGCGCCCGGCGTCGGGAAGCCGTCAGCCCAGCTCGGGGAACCAGAGCGCGATCTCGCGCTTGGCGCTGTCGGTCGAGTCGGAGGCGTGCACCAGGTTCTCCCGGTTGGACAGGGAGAAGTCGCCCCGGATGGTGCCGGCGACGGCCCGGCGGCCGTCGGTGCTGCCGATCATGCCGCGCACCACCTCGATGGCCTGGTCGCCGGAGAGCACCAGGGCCACCAGCGGGCCGCTGGTCATGAACCCCTTCAGCGGCGGGTAGAACGCCTTGTCGACGTGCTCGGCGTAGTGCTGGTCGGCGAAGTCGCCGTCCATCGTCCGGAAAGCCATGGCGTCGATCCGCAGGCCCTTGCGCTCGAAGCGGGAGAGGATCTCACCGACCAGGCCACGGCCGACCGCGTCGGGCTTGATCAGAACGAGAGAACGCTCGTCCGGGCTGATGCTGGACACGCTGGGTTCCTCCTGTGCGCGGAAGACGGCTCGGCTGGGTACGGTCAGCCTAGCGACCCGGTGCCGGCACCGGCGCGGCGGCTGCGCTATTCCCTGGGTCGCCGATCCGGCCTAGCCTGGCCCTTGACCCATGGGAGGTCCACAGTGGCGAATGGCGGGAATCGACCCATCGCGCCGGTACGCAAGCTCATCGCGGCGGTGCTGGGCACCGTGGCGACCTTCGTGGTCCTGTTCGGGCTGGGCATGACCAGCTGGGCGATCGTGGCGCTCGGGGTGGCCCTGCTGGTGCTGGCGATCGCGCTGGCCACCGTGCGCGGCGGCGGCCGGACCTGGGTGGTCGGCGTCGGGCACGTGCACAGCGCCTCCGAGCCGCCCAGCGCGTACGCGTTCGGCCGCTGCGAGTTGCAGCTCGTCATCGACGCGCCCGGCCTGCCGCCCCGGTCGAAGAAGATCATCGAGCCGCGGGTCCCGGTAGCGAAGTGGCCCTCGATCGGGCAGGCCCTGCCGATCCGGGTGGCCCTGGACGACCAACGGCACGTCCGCGTCCTCTGGGACGAGGTGCCCACCCACGCGGAGACCGCCGCGGCGGCGATGGCCGACCTCCCGCCCGAGTACGCGGGCGCCGACCCGGTCGACGAGGTGCTGATCCAGCAGGAGGCGCCGCCGTGGGCCGATCGCATCCCGGACGACGACTTCCGCGACGACCTGCGCGACCTGCCCGGTTTCCACGACGACGTGCGCGGCTCGTCCGGTTTCCACGATGACCTGCGCGACCCACCCGGGCCCGACCCGCTGCGCGACGACGACCTCGGCCCGCTGCCGGAGGGCCGGGAGCCGGTCGTGATGCACCAGCGGCCGGGCGGCCCGGTCGTGCTGGAGGGGACGCTGGTGGACCCGGCCTCTGGCCCGCTGCCCCGGCGGGCCACCCCGGCCCCCCGCCCGCCGGCCGAGGAACGCTTCGACCCGACCGTCCCCGTCGAGACCATCGACGCGGGTGCCCCGGCCGACCCCATCGACGTGCCGCTGGACGACCCGGCCCCGCGCCTCGGGCCGGCCCCCGACCAGCACGAGCTGGACGAGGCGATCTTCGGTTACGACCCGGAGACCGAGGCCGCCGACGCAGCGGCCCCGATCAGCGGGGTCGGCATCACCCTGCTGGTCACCGGCCTGGACCGGTCGTTGGAGTTCTACCGGGACACCCTCGGCTTCGAGGAGGTCGACCGGGGCGCCGGCAACGCCGTGCTCGCCTCCGGGACGACCCGGCTGGTGCTGCGCGAGGTCACCGGCGCGGCCCCGATGAGCCGCCGTCTGGTCCACGTGAACCTGGAGGTCGATGACATCCAGGGCGCGTACGAGCGGCTGCGCGACTCCGGCGTCCGCTTCACGTACGCCCCGAGGGTGGTGAACCGGGGCACCAAACTGGAGGTCTGGGCGGCGGCCTTCCGCGACCCGGACGGCCACGGCATCGCCCTCACCCAGTGGCGCACCCGCGCCGACGCCTGAACGTGTGGGGACGGCCCTCCGACACCGGGCTCCGCGCCGCAGGAAGCCGGGCCGCGGAGAGCCGGGCCGCGGAGAGCGCGCTGCGGAGAGCCGTCCCGCAGGCCGCGGCTCAGCGGCTGAGGATCACCCGGCGCACGTGCAGGGCGTACCCCCAGACCAGGGCGAAGATGATCCCCACCGCCAGCAGCGACCAGTGCAGCAGCCCGGCGAGCATCAGCGCCCCCTGGAGCACCGTTCCGGCGTACCAGGCCCACCGCCGACGCATCATGCCGGCGAGCACCACCGCCGCCACGGCCAACGCCACGATCGCCGCGACGGCCGCGCCGCTGAGCTCCCCGCCGACCACCCGGATCGGCTGGATCGCGAGCAGCAGCACCAGGGCCTCCAGGCCGAGCGTCCCGGCGCCCAGGCCCCGCACCGCCCCCTCGGGGTTGCGCAGCCCGGAGCGCCGCTGACCCGACCCGTCGCCGACGCCCTCCGCCGGGAGGTCGGGGTCCGGGGCGGTCATCGCTTGAACAGCCTACGGGCGTCGGCCACGGTCACCACCGACCCGGTGATCAGCACGCCGACCCCGGACAGCTCGCCGGGGACGTCGGCCTCGGCCTCGGCCACCGCCGCCTCGATCGCGTCGGGCATGTCCTCGGCCACCGCCACCCGGTCCTCCCCGAAGACGTCCCGGGCCAGCTCGGCCAGCTCCTCGGCCGGCATCGCCCGCGGCGAGCTGTTGCGGGTGACCACCAGCGAGTCGAGCACCGGTTCCAGCAGCTCCAGCAGACTCACCGCGTCCTTGTCGCCGAGCACACCGAGCACGCCGACCAGCTTGCTGAACGCGAACTCCTCCTGAAGAGCGGTAACCGTGGCCGCCATCCCGTGCGGGTTGTGCGCCCCGTCGAGCAGGACCGTCGGCGCGTTACGCACCTTCTCCAGCCGGCCGGGCGAGCTGACGGCGGCGAAACCCTCCCGGACTGCCTCCACGTCGAGCTGCCGATTCGCCCCCGCCCCGAGGAACGCCTCCACGGCGGCGAGCGCCACCGCCGCGTTCTGCGCCTGGTGCGCGCCGTGCAACGGGACGAACATGTCCTCGTACACCCCGCCGAGGCCCTGGATGCTGAGTACCTGGCCGCCGACCGCCACCGAACGGCGCTGCACGCCGAACTCCGACCCCTCGCGGGCGATTGTCGCGCCGACCTCGGCGCAACGCTCCAGGATCGGCCGGGCGGCTTCCTCGTCCTGTGCCGCGCAGACGACCGTGGCCCCCTTGTGGATGATCCCGGCCTTGTGCAGGGCGATGTCCTGGAGGGTGTCGCCCAGCCACTCGGTGTGGTCCAGCCCGATCGGGGTGAGCACCGCGACGCCGGCCTGGATCACGTTGGTGGAGTCCTCCGCCCCGCCGAGCCCCACCTCGACCACCGCGACGTCGACCGGGGCGTCCGCGAAGGTGGCGAACGCCAGCGCGGTGGTCAGGTCGAAGTAGGTCAACGGCTCGGCGGAGCGCTGGTCGACCAGCTCGGCCAGCGGCACCACCTCGCGGTACGTGGCCACGAAGCGCTCCTCGCTGACCGGCTCCCCGTCCAGGCTGATCCGCTCCCGGACGGTCTCCAGGTGCGGGCTGGTGTACCGGCCGGTGTGCAGCCCGAACGCCCGCAGCAGCGAGTCGATCATCCGGGCGGTCGAGGTCTTGCCGTTGGTCCCGGTCAGGTGGATCGACGGGTACGCCCGCTGCGGGCTGCCGAGCAGGTCGAGCAGCGTCTCGATCCGGTCCAGCTCGAAGTGCATGCGGGTGAACCCGCGCGCGGCCAGCTCGGCGTCGACGGCGGCGAACTCGCCGTCGACGCCGCGAGCGGTGCGGTGGGTGCGATCGCTACGGTCGGTCACGAGGGCAGCGCCTCCAGAGCGGCATCGATGCGGATCAGGTCGGCCTCGGCGGTGGCGAGCCGGTCGCGGATCTTGGCGACCACCGGCTCCGGGGCCTTCCCCACGAACGCCGGGTTGTCCAGCTTCGCGCGGGCCTGCGCGACCTCCTTCCCGGCGGCGGCGCGGTCCTTGGTCAGCCGGGCCCGCTCGGCGGCCACGTCGATCGAGCCCCGGGTGTCCAGCGCGACGCTCACCTCACCGGGCATGGCCAGGGTCGCGCTGGCCTGGAAGTCGTCGCCGGCCGGGTCGAGCCGGACCAGCGAGCGGATCAGCCGCTCGTGGGCGGCGATGCCCGCGCCGGCCAGGCCGTCGAGCCGGGCGACCACCCGCTGGGTGGGCCGCAAACCCTGGTCCGAGCGGAACCGCCGGATCTCGGTCACCACCCGCTGGACGGTGCCGACCTCGCCCTCCGCGGCGTCGTCGATCCCGGTACGGTCGGCTGCCGGCCACTCGGCCGTCACCACCGTCTCCCCGCCGGTCAACGCGATCCACAGCTCCTCCGTGACGAACGGGATCACCGGGTGCAGCAGCCGCAGGAGCTGGTCCAGCACGTGCCCGAGCACCCGCCGGGTGGCGTCGGCCGCCGCCCCGCCCTCGGCGAGCACCGGCTTGCTCAGCTCCACGTACCAGTCGCAGACGTCGTCCCAGGCGAAGTGGTAGAGCAGGTCACAGACCTTCGCGAACTCGTACGCCTCGAACTGCTCGTCGACCTCGGCGGTGACGTGCGCCAGCCGGGACAGGATCCACCGGTCGACGGTGGAGAGTTGCTCGGCCGGCGGCAGCGGACCTCCCGTGTGGGCGCCGTTCATCAGCGCGAACCGGGTGGCGTTCCACAGCTTGTTGCAGAAGTTGCGGGAACCCTGGCACCAGTCCTCGCTGACCGGGACGTCCTGGCCCGGGTTGGCGCCCCGGGCGAGGGTGAACCGGGTGGCGTCCGCGCCGAACCGGTCGATCCAGTCCAGCGGGTCGACCACGTTGCCGAACGACTTCGACATCTTCTTGCCGTGCTCGTCGCGCACCATGCCGTGCAGGGCCACCACGTCGAACGGCGGCCGGCCGTCCATGGCGTAGAGGCCGAACATCATCATCCGGGCGACCCAGAAGAACAGGATGTCGTAACCGGTGACCAGGACGCTGGTCGGGTAGAACTTCGCCAGGTCCGGGGTCTGCTCCGGCCAGCCGAGGGTGGAGAACGGCCACAGCCCGCTGGAGAACCAGGTGTCCAGCACGTCCTCGTCCTGGTGCCAGCCGTCGCCGGTCGGCGGCTCCTCGTCCGGGCCGACGCAGACGATCTCGCCCTCCGGGCCGTACCAGACCGGGATGCGGTGGCCCCACCAGAGCTGGCGGGAGATGCACCAGTCGTGCATGTTGTCGACCCAGGCGAAGTAGCGCTTCGCCAGCTCGGCCGGTTCGACCTTCACCCGGCCGTCGCGCACCGCGTCCCCGGCCGCCTTGGCCAGCGGGGCGGTGCTGACGAACCACTGCAACGACAGCCGCGGCTCGACCGTGGTCTTGCACCGTGAGCAGTGGCCCACCGCGTGCACGTACGGCCGCTTCTCGGCCACGATCAGGCCCTGCTCGCGCAGCGCGGCGACGATCGCCGGCCGGGCCTCGTACCGGTCCAGGCCCTCGAACGGGCCCGGTGCCGTGATGATGCCGCGCTCATCCATGATCGTCAGGGCGGGCAGGTCGTGCCGCTGGCCGATCTCGAAGTCGTTCGGGTCGTGCGCCGGGGTCACCTTCACCATGCCGGTGCCGAAGCTCGGGTCGACGTGCTCGTCGGCGACGATCGGGATACGCCGGTCGGTCAGCGGCAGGGCGACCTCGGTGCCGATCAGGTGCCGGTACCGCTCGTCGTCGGGGTGCACCGCCACCGCGGTGTCGCCGAGCATCGTCTCGGCCCGGGTGGTGGCCACCACGACCTCGTCGCCGTACCGGATCGAGATCAGCTCGCCGTCGTCGTCGGTGTGCTCCACCTCGATGTCCGACAACGCGGTCAGGCAGCGCGGGCACCAGTTGATGATCCGGTTGGCCCGGTAGATCAGCCCGTCGTCGAAGAGCTTCTTGAACATGGTCTGCACGGCCCGGGACAGCCCGGCGTCCATGGTGAAGCGCTCGCGGTCCCAGTCGACCGCGTCGCCGAGGCGGCGCATCTGGCCCAGGATCGCGCCGCCGGACTCGGCCTTCCACTGCCACACCCGCTCGACGAACTTCTTCCGGCCCAGGTCATGCCGGGACAGGCCCTCGCCGGCGAGCTGCCGCTCGACCAGGTTCTGGGTGGCGATGCCGGCGTGGTCCATGCCCGGCAGCCAGAGCGCCTCGAAGCCCTGCATCCGCTTGCGCCGGGTCAGAGCGTCCATCAGCGTGTGCTCGAACGCGTGGCCCATGTGCAGCGAGCCGGTCACGTTGGGCGGCGGAATGACGATGGCGAAGGGCGGCTTGTCGCTCTGGGCCGACGCCCGGAAGTGCCCGGCGGCTACCCACTGCTCGTACCGTCGCTGCTCAACCTCGCCCGGCTGGTACTGGGCGGGCAGGGTCGGGGCGTCGGGGCGTCGGGCATCCAGTCTGTCGGTCACCCTGAAAGTCTACGGAGCGCTTCCGCGGACCCGACGTGCGCCACCTGCCCTTCGCGTACGGTGTCGGCTATGTCCGACGCACATCTCACCGAGCGCCCGCTCGCCGACGAGCCCGAGCCGATCGACCTCACCGAGGAACCGATCCGGCTCAGCAACCGGAACCCGCAGGACGGGCCCCGGCGGCGCGGTCCCCAATCCCGGCGCGGACGGATCGCCCTCGCCGTGCTCCTGGCGGCCGGCCTCGCCGGCGTCGGGGCGCTGGGCGTCGCCGGCTGGCGGGTGGCACAGCAGAAGGACGCCCGGCTGGCTGCTCCGGCCACCGTCGCCGGCCTGCAACGCGACGACAGCGAGCGGGCCCGCAGCACCGCCGACTACCTGCGCGACGGGCTGTCCGCCGACATCGACCTGGATCGCAGCCTCGGCGTCGTGTACCGCGATCCGGCGGACGACAAGCGCTCGGTGCTGCTCTTCGGGGGTACCACCCTGCTGTGGCAGCCCGAACGCGACCTGGACACCCTCTTCGGCCTGATGGCCGACGAGACCGGGAAGGTCACCGGGCTGCGCAAGGTGCCGGCCGGCCGGTTCGGCGGGGTGATGAAGTGCGGCACCACCAGCGGCGACGGCGGTGACTTCGCTGTCTGCGGCTGGGCGGACCACGGCAGCGTCGCGCTGGCGATGATGCCGGGGCGCCCATTGAACGCCGCCGGTGACCTGATGCGGCAGATCCGCGAGGATGTCCAGACCCGTTCCTGAGCCGCAGCACCCCGAAGACCGCGTTCAGGCCGTTCACACCCGGAGCGAGCGATCACGCCGGAGCGGCCTGATCCGGATTCGGAAATGGTCACGGAAACGCGTCAGGGCCACCCCCGAAGGGGTGGCCCTGACCGAAAGATGTCCGGCGGTGTCCTACTCTCCCACACCCTCCCGAGTGCAGTACCATCGGCGCTGGAGGGCTTAGCTTCCGGGTTCGGAATGTAACCGGGCGT
>NZ_JBIATC010000019.1:0-88495 GCF_042891255.1 Micromonospora sp. NPDC001898
ATCTCTTCACGTTCCCCCGCCGACAACCGCGCCGCCATCAGCAACCACCTCCACCACCATCAACGAAGGTGTTGCAACCACCGGTTGAGCCCAAGCCGGCCCACCGGGCGATCGAAGATCGGAAACCCCGCGGCCACCGGGATCGACCCGGCCGAGGCGGATCAGGCGACGAAACGAGTGCGCCGACGACGGGCCAGGAGGTAGCCGCCCGCGCCGACGGCGATCAGCAGGCCGCCGAGGCCGGCGATCAGGCCGGTGGAGGCCCCGGTGATCGGCAGTGATCCACCGCCACCGCCAGCACCGCCACCGTCGCCGGTGCCGTCGGTCGACTTGACCGTGATCTTCGCGGTGTCGTTGGCGGGGTCCAGGTCCTTGGCCGGGCTGCCGCCGCTGGTGAAGCCCTGTAGCTTCACCGTGCCGGTCTGGCTGCCGGCCCGGTCGATCCGCAGCTTGAACTCGAACTTCACCCGTTCGCCCCGGGGAATCGTGCCGCGGGCGGAGCACGAGTAGATCCGGGCTCCGGGCTTGCCGGGCTTCCACTCCTTCTCGGAGGGGTCAACGCAGAAGTTCGACACGGCGACGGCGGTGACCCCCTTGGGGAGGGTCACGATGGTGTTGACGGTGAGCGCCTTCTGGCCGCTGGGCCCGACGCGCGCGGGGCCGTTGTTGAGGTAGCCGACGGTCATCGGGACGGTGGCGGCGACCGCCCCGGTGACGGTGGCGCCCTCCGCGGCGACGTCGGCACGGTTGTTGTCACCGGCGACAGTCAGCGTGATCCCGGTCTCGTTGTTGATCGGGTCGGTGTCGGTCTGGCCGAGCGCACGGGCCTGGGCGCCGCCGACCGGCACCAGCTTCAGAGCCTGGTCGGTGCCCTTGTGGACAAGCGAGTTGGCTGAGGCAGACCTTTCCCAGTCGGCCGGGGTGAACCACGCGACCCAGCTGTAGTGCACGTTCGGCGCCCAGGCGTCGGCCGGGATCGTCCCGCCGAACGTCGAGTCCACTCGGACCGCCTCGCCGGGAGCCAGCGAATCGTCGAAGGTGCAGGCGAAGTTGCTGTCGTCGAGGATCAGGCTGCTGTACTTGCAGTTCTGGTACCGCTTCGACGGGGTGAACCCGAAGGAGCCGGAGAGATACAGCACGATGCCGTGGACGGTCTTCGTGCCCCGGTTCGCCACCGTGAGCGGGACGTGGACCCGCTCACCGAGCTTGCCGCCGAGCGAGAGCTCACGCTCGGCGGCGAGGTCGACCCCCTCGCCGACGACGACGGTGGAGCGGTACGTCCCGGTGCCCACATCGGGCGCGGTGAGCGTGAACGCCAGCGTGCCTTGCTGGCCGATCTCCGCGCCCGCACGCGCCTTCACGGTAACGTCGAACAGGCTCGTCGGCTCGCCCTCGTCGGCCATCTCGCAGGTGATGACCTCGCCCTGCGTCGTGCAGTCCCCCCAGTCGCTGGCCACCGTGACCTCGGCGAACGCGGCGACCGCGCTGCGGTCCAGCCGCACGGTGTAGTTGCCGAAGGGGCGGTCGGACAGTGGGCGCAGCTCGACCGACTTCTGCGGGCCGTCGGGGGCAACGATCACGTTGTTGGCGTGCAGCTTGACGTCGGCGGTCGGCGCCGCTGCGGCGGCGGGGGCCCCGACGGACGCCGTGACGATCATGCCGGTCACGGCCAGCCCGGCGAGGCAGCGCCGGGCGCGATGGGTGTGCATGACGGATGCCTCCGGTTGCGGGCGACAGATGAAGTTCGGGGGAAGCAGTCGCGGCGCCGACGACGACGAGCGCCGAGTAGGGGATCGGGCGAGCCTGCGTCGAACGGCGTGCCGGGAAGCGGCGGGCCACGTCGGGGTGCAGGGTTACCGCCAAGGCTCTCACGGATGCCCCCGCCGCGGGGCCCCGCCGAACCCGGATGCGCCACATTGCCGTCAGCCTTTCTCCGCGCCGCTGGTCAGGCCCTCGGTGAGCAGCCGCTCGCCGGAGAAGAACAGGAGCACGATGGGCAGGGTGAGGATCACCGAGCCGGCCATCAGCACCGTCTTGGGCACCTCGACGCCGTCGGCGAGCAGCGACAGCCCGAGCGACACCGTCCACCGGTCCGGCTTGTCGACGAGGAAGAGCAGGGCGAACAGGTACTCGTTCCAGGCGATCATGAAGTCGTAGAGCGCGACCGCCATGATCGACGGGGCGGCCAGGGGGAGGCTGACCCGGCGGATGATCCCGAGCCGGCCCGCCCCGTCGATCGCGGCGGACTCCTCCAGGCTGATCGGGATCGTCTCGAAGTAGTTCTTCAGCATGTAGACCGAGACCGGCAGGGTCTGCGAGATGTAGACCAGCACCAGCCCGAACAGCGAACCGCGCAACCCGGCCCGGGTGAAGACCACGAAGAGCGGGATCGCGATGACGATCGACGGGAACAGGTAGACCGCCAGGAACAGCGCGCTGACCTGCCGGCGGCCGAAGAACCGCAGCCGGGAGACCGCGTACGCGCCGGGGATCGCCACGACCAGGGTGAGCGCGGTGGCGGCCAGGGCGACCAGGCCGCTGTTGCGGATGAAGGTCGCGAAACCCTGGCCGCCGTCGTCGGCGGCCCTGAGCACCTCGGCGTACGTGGCGACGGTGAACTCGCCCAGCGGCACCAGCAGCGATCCGGGGTGCAGCAGCAACTGCTCGATGGGGCGTACCGAGAGCACCAGCATGTACCAGAACGGCACCAGGGTGATCACGAGGAAAGCGGTGATGACCGCCCGGCGCAGCCAGCGCAGGGTCACCGTCTCGAACCGGTCCCGGTCCATCACGACTCCTCCCGGCCGGCGAAGAAGCGCAGGTACAGCGCGACGAAGGCGAGCAGCACCACGGCCAGCACGACCGCCTGCGCCGCCGCCGCGCCGACGTCGGTGCGCGCGGTGAGGAACTGGTAGACCCGGACGCTGACCACCTCGGTCCCGGCGGCCCCGCCGGTGAGCAGGTAGACGTCGTCGAACTTGTTGAACGTCATGATGAACCGCAGTACCCCCAGCAGGGCGATCACCGGCATGAGCTGGGGCAGCAGGATGTGCCGGAAGCGCTGGGTGGGGGTCGCCCCGTCCACCCGGGCGGCCTCCTCCAGCTCGCCCGGCACGGCCTGGAGCCGGGCCAGCAGGAACAGGAACGCGAACGGGAAGTACCGCCACGCCTCGAACGCGATCACCGTCCACAGGGCCGTGGAGTCCTGGGACAGGAAGGGGATCGGGGCGTCCCAGCCCAGGAACCGCTGCCCCCAGTCGTTGACGATGCCGAGCTGCGGGTCGAGCATCACCTGCCAGACGAAGGCGACGGCGACCACCGGCGCCACGTACGGCAGCAGCATCGACGCTCGGACGAGGGTCCGCCCCCGGAACGGCCGGCGCACCACCAGCGCGGCGACCAGGCCGATCAGGATCGAGCCGGTGGTGCCGCCGATGCTGTAGAGCACGGTGGTCCCCAGCGTGCCGGCGAAGCCGGGGGTGTGCACCACCCGGTCGAGGTTGTCCAGGGTGAACTCGCCGAACAGGCCGGTCTTGCGCAGGGTGGCCAGGCGTACCCGCTGGAAGGCCAGCAGGACCGTCCAGCCGATCGGGACGCCGACCACCGCCAGGACGACGAGCAGGGTGGGTGCGACCAGGGCGAGGCCGGCGCGGGACTCCCGGCGGCGCAGGGTCGGCGGTCGGCGGCCGGGCCGGGCGGGCCGTTCCCGGGCGGGGGAGTGGCCCGGGCCGGGCGCGGTGGTGGTCAATTGACACCCGCCTTGATCGCCTCGACGTCCTTCTTCGCCCGCCGGGCCGCCGCCGGGGCGTCGGACTTCCCGGACACCACGCCGGCGAGGGCCCTGGGGACCGGCAGTTCGCCGAGGATCGCGCCGACCAGCTTGCCCTGGCCCTGGGTGAGGCCCCAGCGTTGGAAGCTGTCCGGGCTGCGGCGCAGGGCGGCCAGGACGTCGTCGCCGTACACCTGGGCCAGCGGCTGCTTGCGGTCCACGCCGGCCTGGCTGGCGTTCCAGGCGGTGAGGAACCTCTCCGGGTCGTCGGCGGTGCCCTTGCGCACCGGGAACCGGCCCTCGGGGGACATGCCGAACCAGCGCGGGTACCCGTCGCCGAGCATGAACTGCACGAGGGACCTCGCCGGGCCGGCCGCGTCGTCGAGCACCGCCCAGGAGCTGATCTCGCCGTACTGGGCCGGCTCAGTGCCGTTCGGGCCCTTGATCGCGGTGACGAAGCCACTGTTGCGGGCGAGGTACGTCGGGTCGGCCTGACACTGCGGGCAGGTCGGCCGGGCGTCGTCGCGCAGCCCGGCCAGCTCGTCGAGGATGAACGGCGACCAGACCAGCATCGCCGCCTTGCCGGCGAAGTAGGTGGCCCGGGTGGTGTCCACGTCCTGCGCGCCGGGGACGGAGGCGGTGCGCATCAGGTCGCCGTAGAACCGGAACGCCTCGACGCACTCGGGGGAGTCCAGCGTGACCGACCCGGAGTCGTCGGTGAGCTGGCAGTTGTTGGCCAGGGCCAGGTGCTCGAAGGTCTGCTGGGTGAACACGTCGCCCGCCGAGGTGGCCGCGGTGATGCCGGCGACCCCGCCGGTGTGCAGCTTCGCCGCGGCGGCGGCGATCTTCTCGTACGTGTCGGGGACGGGCAGGCCGGCGGCGGCGAACAGGTCCTTGCGGTAGACGAGGAGCTGCCCCCATCCGTCGCTGGGCACGGCGAGCTGCCGGCCGCCGTCGGCGGTGAGCTCCAGGGCCCGGGCGGAGAAGGTCTGCCGGCCCAGCGCGTCGACGATCTCGCCGTTGGCGGACGGGTGCAGCAGGTCGTTGCCGGCCAGGGTGCGCACGCCGGCCAGCGGGACGGACCCGACCACGTCGGGCAGCTCGCCGGCGGCGGCGCTGGTGGCGATCAGGGACGGGAACTGGTCCTCGTTGACGGTGACCAGGTCGACCTTGGTCCCGGTCCGCGCGGTGAAGTCGGCGATGAGCGCCCTGGTGGCGGTGACCCGGTCGGCCACGTCCTCCAGGCTCCACACGGTGAGCGTCTTCTCGTCGCCCGCCTCGTCACCGCAGGCCGTCAGGGAGACGCCGACTACTGCCAGGATCAGGGCCGAGGCGAACATCCGCATCGAGGGTGATGGCATCGGTGGCACTCCTCTCGAAGGGGTACATGACGTATTCAATACCTTCGATTGATCAATTACAAGACATATGCCGATATTTTGTTCTACGATGGAGCCCAGTGCTACCGGGATGTGACTCATGGTCAACTGGGTTGTCTCACTCGCCGGGCCTCGACGGATCAGCCTCGAGCCCTGCGCCCCGGACCCGCTCGGCCCCGGCCAGGTCCGCGTCCGCACCTGCTACTCCGGCATCTCGGCCGGCACCGAGCTCACCCTCTACCGGGGCAGCAACCCCCGGCTGAGCAAGGACTGGGACGACGCCACCCGGATGTTCGTCCCCCGCCGGGCGCCGGTGCCGTACCCGCTGGCCGGCTTCGGCTACGAGGAGGTCGGCGAGATCGTCGAGGCCGCCCCGGACGTCGCCGACCGGCACTCCGGCCAGACCGTGTGGGGCATCTGGGGCCACCGCGCCGAGGCGGTCGTCCGCGCCGACGCGGTCCACCCGCTGCCCGCCGGGCTCGACCCGCTCGCCGCCGTGTTCGCCCGGCCCGGCGCCATCGCGCTCACCGCCGTCATCGCCGCAGACCTGCACCTCGGCGACTGGGTCGGCGTCTTCGGCCAGGGCGTCATCGGGCTGCTCGCCACCCGGCTGGCCACCCTCTCCGGGGCCCGGGTGGTGGCGGTGGACCGGCTGGCCGTCCGGCTGGGCCACGCGGCCCGCTACGGTGCCCGGTTGGTCGTCGACGCGGACGCGGAGTCCGCCGCCGTCGCGCTGCGCCGGGTGAGCGGCGGCCGGGGCGCCGACGTCTGCCTGGAGCTGTCCGGGGCGTACCCGGCGCTGCACGAGGCGATCCGGGCCACCGCCCACGCCGGCCGCGTCGTGGCGGCCGGCTTCTACCAGGGGCACGCCGACGGGCTGGGACTCGGCGAGGAGTTCCACCACAACCGGATCCAGCTCGTGGCGGCCCAGGTGTCCGGTGCCGACCCGGCGCCCGGCCTGGCCGGCCGGTGGACCGGGGCCCGGGTCGCCCACACCTTCATGGACCTGGTGGCCGAGGGCAGCGTCGATCCGCTGCCGCTGGTGAGCCACGTCGTCGACGCGGGCGCGGTGGCCGACGCGCTGGCGTTGCTCGACCGCGGTGACTCCGACGTCCTCCAAGTGGTGCTGAGGTTCTAGAGATGACCATTCCGCTCGCCTGCCAGGAGCAGTTGCTCCCCGGCGGAGACCTGATCCAGAAGCACGCCCTCGCCGTCGCGCTCGGCTTCGACGGGCTCGAACTGCGCGGCCGGGGCGACCTGTCCTTCGCCCGCCGGCTGCCCGAGCTGCGCCGGGCCCGCGCCGCCGGGGTGGCGATGCCGACCGTCTGCGTCGAGATGGACCACTTCATCGGCGACTTCGACCCCGACCGGTCCCGCGACGCCGTGACCAACCTGCGCTCCCAACTGTCGGTCATCGCCGAGCTGGGCGGCGTCGGCGTGCTGACCCCCGCCGCCTGGGGGATGTTCTCCCGCCGGCTGCCGCCGTTCGAGCCGCCCCGCCCGCCGACCGCCGACCGGCGGGTCCTCCTCGACGCCCTCGGCGTCCTCGGCGAGCACGCCCGCGCCGAGGGGGTCACCCTCTTCCTCGAACCGCTGAACCGGTACGAGGACCACATGGTCAACCGGCTCGACGAGGCGGTGGCCCTCTGCGCGGCCGTCGGGCTGCCCTCGGTGCGGGTGGTCGCCGACACCTTCCACATGAACATCGAGGAGGACGACGTGCACGCCGCCCTGCGGGCCGCCGCGCCCTACCTCGGGCACGTCCAGGTCAGCGACTCCAACCGGTGCCAGCCCGGCGCCGGGCACCTGGACTGGCGGGCGCTGGTGCGTACCCTGCTCGAGGTCGACTACCGGGGCTGGCTGGCCCTGGAGTGCCGGCTGCGCGGCGAGCCGGTGCGGGCGCTGCAACAGGCCGCCACCGTGCTCCGGCACGCCGAGCCGAAGCGGGCGACGGCATGAGCGCCGACACCGCCGAGCCGAAGCGGGCGTCGGCGTGAGCGCCGGCACCGCCGAGCCGAAGCGGGCGTCGGCGTGAGCGCCGGCACCGCCGAGCCGAAGCGGGCGTCGGCGTGAGCGCCGGCACCGCCGCCGACGACGCGCCCCCGGTCGGGCCGGCCACGGCCCGGGACCTCGGGGCGCTACGCCGGCTGGCGGTCGCCACCCTCGACGGAAACTGGGAGCACGACCACACCGTCCCGTCGCGCACCCTCTACCCGCACCAGTGGAGCTGGGACTCGGCGTTCATCGCGATCGGCCTGGCCACGGCACGTCCCGACCGCGCCTGGCGGGAGCTGCGCACCCTGTTCGCCGCCCAGTGGGCCGACGGGCGGGTGCCGCACATCGTGTTCAACCCCGCGCTGCGCGTCGGGTCGTACTTCCCCGGGCCCGGGTTCTGGGACTCCGCCCGCGCCCCGGGCGCGCCCGCCGTGGCCACCTCCGGCATCGTCCAGCCGCCCGTGCACGCCCTCGCCGCCTGGCTGGCGTACCGGCGGACGCTGTCCGAGCGCAGCCGGGCGGAACTGGCCCGGCTCTACCCCCGGCTGGTCGCCCAACAGCGCTACCTGACCGGCCGGCGCGACGTCGGCGGGGCCGGGCTGGCCTGCCTCGTGCACCCCTGGGAGTCAGGGCTGGACAACAGCCCCGCCTGGGATCCGCCGCTGGCCGCGGTGCCCGCCGACGAGGCGGTCATGCGGGCGTACCGGCGGCACGACACCGCCCACGCCGACGCCGCGCACCGCCCCACCGACCTCGACTACGCGCGGTACGTCGCGCTGGTCGACGCCTACCGGGCGGGCCGGTACGGCGACGACGGGCTGGCCGGGCGGCACCCGTTCCTGGTGGAGTGCCCGCTGTTCAACACCGCGCTGGGGCTCGCCGAGCACGCCCTGGCGGCGATCGCCCGCGCGGTCGGCGGCGACCCCGGCCCGCACCGCGAGCGGGCGGCCCGGATCACCGCGACCCTCGTCGACCGGCTCTACGACCCGGCGACCGGCGCCTTCCACCCCAGGGACCTGCGCGCCGGCCGGCTCGTGCCGGCCCGGACCGCGCTCGGCCTCGCCCCGCTGGCGCTGCCCGACCTGCCGCCCCGGCAGGTCGCCACGGTGCTCGCCGAGGCGTGCTCGCCCCGGTTCGGGCTGGCCGCGCGGATGGACCGGCCGCTGCCCAGCCACGACCGGACCGCCCCGGACTTCGAGTCGCTGCGCTACTGGCGGGGGCCGAGCTGGATGAACCTCAACTGGCTGCTGTGGCGGGGGCTGCGCACCCACCACCGGCTCGACCTCGCCGCCGGGCTGCGCTCGTCCATGGTGGACCTGGTCGCGACGGCCGGCTGCCACGAGTACTTCCACCCCGACACCGGGGCCGGCCTCGGCTCACCCGCGTTCGGCTGGACCGCCGCCCTGCTGCTCGACGTCCTCGCCGACGAGCCGGCCGGCGACTGAACCGCCGGCCGGTCCGTCGGGGCCGATGCCTACCATCCTTGATTATGATCTCGACCGTGTGGCGGGTGCTCACCCGCCAGATCGATACCAACCTGGCGCAGGACGACGCCGCGCTGCGCGAGGCGTGCACGCAGGCGCGGTACGGCTCCGACATCGGGCCGGCCCGGGAGGCTGTGGCTGCCACCCGGAGTGACTACGACCGTCGGGCGCGGTGCGTCCGCGTGCTGGCCGAATCGACCGCGGGTGGGCTGGGGTCCCGAGTCGACCGTACGACCGGCCGGGTCGACACCGAGGCCGCCTGGACCGACCGCTGGGCGGCGCGCTCGCCCACCAATCCGGATGCTCAGCTCGTACGTGCTCATTCCCTGATGGCACGAGCCTGGGAGGTGCGCGGCGGGGACTGGGCCGCCAACGTCCGTCCCGAGCAGTGGGCTGAGTTCAACCGCCTGCTGCACCTGGCCCGACAGGTGAACGACCTGGCAATGCGGCTCGCACCCGAGGACCCCACGCCGTGGGCGATCCGGCTAACACTCATGATCGACCAGAGCGCGCCACGGGAGGACATCGAGGAGACGTGGCGTGAGCTGACCCGGCGGGACCCCTGGCATCGGGAGGGGCACGCCCTCAGGCTGACCTCCCACTGCAGGAAGTGGAGAGGCTCGCACGAGGCGATGTTCGGCTTCGCCCGGTCGGTCGCCGCCGCAGCGCCTGCGGGCTCTCCGCTGCACGTGCTGCCGGTACGGGCCGCCGCCGAGTGGGCGCTGTGGGAACAGGAACGCGAGTCCCCGGACAGCACCGCCGATGAGATCAGCCAGCGGTGGCGGCAGGATCCGGTCATGCAGTCCGATCTCGACAACGCGTTGTCCCGGTGGTTCCACCAGCCGGCCACCCGGCACGCCGATTGGCTCAACGACGTGAACTTCTTGGCGTACGGGCTGGCGCGCACCGGCCGCGACGCCGACGCCGCGCCGGTCTTCGCGTCGATCGGCCGGTACATGACCGGCGTTCCGTGGTCCTGGTGGGACGACGTACGCGGCGATACAGCCTTCCTCCGCGCCCGCCGCCGCGCCCGCCGCGCTGCCTGACCGCCGGCTACGCCGTCCTGGCTACCCTCAATTCACCCCGTCGATCCGTCAGCCCTATGAGCGGGCAGCACAACGCCGGCAGCCAACAACGTCGACGGCGTGGCAGCGGCCGGTGGGCGATCGGTCGTAACGGCCGATGTGAAGAGGGGTCCGATCGTAGCCCGTGGTGAGTGCTTGGCCGCCGCAAAGAGTTGGGCGAGAACGGCGCTGGTGATTCAAGTCGACGCGGTGCCATGATCGGTCCGTGTCGCTGTCGGAGGCCATCTGGCGCATCGGAGTACCGCTGATCGTCGTCGTCGGCACCGCAGCCGCTGTGTCCGTCGCATTCTTCGACCCGCCCGACGAATTCCGCCGTCCACGCGGCTGGCAGTGGGCGTGGGTGGGGCTATGGCTGATGATGGCCGGTGAGGCGGCGTTCGGCAACGACCGATGGTGGTTCGAGCGTGCCTGGAAGGGGGCCATCGCGCTGCTCGTTGCCGTGGCGGTCACCGTCGCCGTGTGGCGTCACTACCGGTGGCGAAAGCGGGTCCGGCTTGCGGCCGATTCGCCTCCACCCGTCACTCGGCCGCCTCGGTTGGACTCGTAGCCTTTCCTTCGACTGCCTGCTTGCTCAGCGCAGGGCGGTATGGGCGTCGGTGAGGAAGCGGTCGCGGTCGTCGCCGTGGGCTCAGATCGCCCACGACGAGCATCAACTGCAGGGGAAGTTCCTTGTCCCAATGGCCGACCTCGACGACGATTCCGCGGTCGCCCACCTGCCACAGGTCGATCTCAAGGAACCAGCCTGTCAGGTAAACGAATGATGAGCTGCCCGGCTCGTCGGGCGGGGCGCCGTCTTCGAAGTACGGCCTGAGGTTCTTCCGCCGGGGTTTTCCGTAGCGCATAGTGATCGCTTGCGCCAGTCGGGCACGGTCCGCCTCGAACTCCGCGAGTACCGGGCCGAAGACCTCATCACGAGTCTCATCATCCCCGAACTCCTGGCTTGTCCGTAGATTGACATGGTGCGGTTTCACTCCACCCTGAGCGTCAGCTACGAAGGGCATGGAGAGGAGCTCGTCGAGCGTGGAGAGACCCTGTCGCAGAGCGACAAGCATTGGCAATCCTGCGTTCATAGCCTGATCCGGTATCTGTTCATCGGCATTGCTCTATGCCAAGTGCTGGCACTCCTCCGTCACGTCCCGCCATGCCCGATCAGCGGCAGATGTGCACAGTCGGCTGCCCGAACGGTCGGAACCGTTTCCCGCGCTGTTGCCCGCATGGCTACCCGTGCCATCCGAACGGGCCCGGAACGGGATGAGCACGCCGTCGATGTCGACGAAGATCAACGGCCGCGTGACGCCGGCAAGCATTTCCGGATCGTACCGCTGGTCGGCGGCGTTCCCTGACGCGAGTTGGCTCTAGCGGCCCGTGATGCTCCGCAGCGGGCGAAGTCGCGGCATGCCCCACATGCCGTACGCAGTCCAGCTTTCCAGCACGACGGTGCTGGCACTCGGTGACCTGGCCGCAGATATGTCCGAGGCAGCTGCAACGCAGTTGAGGCTTGAGTTCGTCGGCGCGTTCATGCCGCATGGCGTGTGCCCGGTCGTGGACTGCCGCAGTTGGCCGCCGGTCAGGCGGCGAGCGTTCCAGATCAGTGCGGCGGCCTCGGCTGCGTCCGGGTGGACCGGCCGCCCGCCTCTGTTGGGTCGGCGTGGGTGGTGGTCACGGCGTGCCGGCCGTGGTGCCGGCGAGCTGGCGCAGCACGGCCGGGCGGGCTCGGTACCAAAGTTCAGGCGCTTGTTCCAGGAGACGCGTCGTCGGATGCTCCGGCGACGGACTGCTTGCTGAATTCCCGCTGCAGTTCGGCCAGGATTGATACGGCCGTGTCCCGAAGCGCCGCGAACGCTTCCGGTTCGGTAGCAGCTAGTTCCTCAAGGTATTGCACGCCCTCGGTCGTCATCGCGACGACGCGGTCGCTCGCAACGCCTACGGCAAGTCCTACTACACCCACGTTCCGGAGCGATATGGCGAGGTTGGGCAGGTGTGCGTCGCGGTTGGTGGCGGCCAGTTCCCGGCGCAGGTCGATGGCTTCCTCGATGGCGGTCAGGGCTTCGGTGGGGTGGCCGGTCTGCGCGAGTCGGAGTGCGTGGTTGTTGATGGAGATGGCGAGGTTGGGGAGGTAGGCGTCGCGGTTGGTGGCGGCGAGTTCGCGGTAGAGGTTGACGGCTTCGTTGCTGGCGGTCAGGGCTTCGGTACGGCGGCCGGTCTCCGCCAGTCGGACCGCGTGGTTGTTGACGGACATGGCGAGGTTGGGGAGGTAGGCGTCGCGGTTGGTGGCGGCGAGTTCGCGGTAGAGGTTGACGGCTTCGTTGCTGGCGGTCAGGGCTTCGGTGGGATGTCCGGTCTCCGCGAGTCGGAGTGCGTGGTTGTTGACGGACATGGCGAGGCCGGGGAGGTGGGCGTCGCGGTTGGTGGCGGCGAGTTCGCGGTAGAGGGCGATGGCTTCGTTGCTGGCGGTCAGGGCTTCGGTGGGATGTCCGGTCTCCGCGAGTCGGAGTGCGTGGTTGTTGACGGACATGGCGAGGTCGGGGAGGTGGGCGTGGCGGTTGGTGGCGGCGAGTTCGCGGTAGAGGTTGACGGCTTCGTTGCTGGCGGTCAGGGCTTCGGTACGGCGGCCAGCCTCCGCCAGTCGGACCGCATGGCCGCCGAGCCAGGCCGCTCGTTCCTGCGGGGGCGTCGTTGGTGGGAGGTCGATGAGGACCTTGGTGGTCAAGGCCATCGCGACCTGGCCCAGTTCCAGGGACGGATAAGGCACCCGCTCCGCCCACGCGCGCGCCCATTCGGGATCGATCGCGGCTGTCATGAGCAGAGTCGCTACCCGGGCGGCGAACCTGCCCGGGAACTGCGTCCCAACCTGTAGCACCGCCTCGGTCATCACCGGCACGTCAGCACTCAACGCTATTTCGATCACCTTGACCGCGTCCGGTTGATACACACACGCCCGGCCCAGCACCGTCAACGCCCGCACGGCTTGCGCCCTGGGCAGCCCAGAGAACACCGCCACCTGCTCGGCCGGCGCGCAGTCGCGTAACACCGCCACCGCCAGGCCCTCCGCGAGCAGGTCCGGCTGCAACGTTCCCAATGCCCCACCCGATCCCGCCGACGGATACAAGTTCCGCAGCCAACGCACGAAGGCGCCCACCACCGGTTCCGGCGTGTCCTCGCCCAGCAGCGGTGCCCGACGTACGAGGCCCGCCGCCTGCCCGTCGTCGTCGGCACCGAGTAGCGCCGCGAGGCCCACCACCTGACGCAACGCCGCGTCCCGGGAGGTCACGTCATCGGCAGCGACCAGCCGGGCGCGTCGGGCGCAGCCGCGCCAGTAGCGCGCTTCGTGGCTGATCACCTCGGCCAGCACGTCGTAGCGACCGCCACCGCGTGGGCCACCGAGGACCGCGACCAACGCCTCGGCGTGCAACCGCAACACCGGCGTATCCGCATCGTGGGCCTGTGGCGTGAACTCCGCCGGCGGCGCGTACCGAAGGTGGTCGGCGAACTGTGCCACCGCATCCGCGACGATCTCGGAGGGGGAACGCTCCTCGACGCGTGCCGGCAGCTCGATCACGTTCGCCGGCATCGTCAAGGCATCCACCAGGTGCGCCTGTTCCGGGTACGCGGCCGACAGGGTGGCCCACCACAGCCCGGCCGTGCGGGCCAGCAGCAGCACCCGCACACCCTCGGCCCGTTGCGCCGTACACAGCAGAGCCGCCAGCGACGCCGGGTCGCGGGTCTCGGCGTAGTCGACCACCAGCAACAACCGGGCGGGAGCCTCACCATCCGCGACCAGTTGCGCCACCCGTGCCTCCCCCTGTGGCGCGACCGGCCACCACGTCCAGCCCGCCAGGCCGGTCGCGAAGTGTTGGGCCAGCCGGGTCTTACCCACCCCGCCGCTCCCCACCACCAGGCGCACCGGCGATGCGGCCGGGTCCGCACACCACGTCTGCAACCCCCGCAAAACCCAGCCCCGGCCGAAGAACCGAATCACTGCCGCTTGGGGATGCAACAACCACGCCACCGAGGCCGGCAGGTCCGCCACCAACACACCGGCCACCGCCCGGCCCTGCCGCTCGTGCCGTTCTCGCCGGGCCGCCGCCCACTGCCCTAGGGACGGGCCGAACCCACCCGCAACGGCCGCCGTAGCGCCCGCGACGACCGTCCACCCCGTCTTGTCGTCGGCGACCAAGGCCCAGACCGTCGCCCCGGCCACACCCCCCGGCACCCCCGCAGCCAGGAACCGCCACCACAACCCGCCGCCCCGGCCCCGGACCATTCCCGCACCCTACTGAAAGCGATCGAGCCAACACACCTACGAACATCCGGCGGCAACCTCCGCTTATCGGTCGCAGCGAGGCGTATGTTCTGTAGGCGTTACGGCTGTCCTGGACCGGATCGCCGCTTTCGGCCCATCGACCAGATCATCGCCGACATCGACCAGATCCGTCTGCTCGGCGCGGAGACGGCGCTGCTCGATCCGTTCAACGGCGACCTGACTGAGGCCCGCCAGCCCGAACGCGCCTGGCGGGCACCAGCGGCCGTGGCCGCACACCACGAATCCCAGGAGGACCGATGATCCCCGACGACGAGATATTTCTCCGCCGTGCCTTGGAAATCGCCAGCCAGGCCGGGGCGTCCGGCGAACGGCCATTCGGCTCGTTGCTTGTCGGTGCGGACGGCACAGTCCTGACCGAGGACCACAACACCGTGGTCTCCGACTCCGACATCACCGCCCATCCGGAACTGAAGCTGGCCCGCTGGGCCGCCCGGGAACTCGCCCCCGACGTGGCGGCCGGCACCACCATGTTCACCAGTTGCCAGCCCTGCCCGATGTGCGCGACCGCGATCGACCGCTCCGGCCTCGGCCGGGTGGTGTACGCCCTGTCCACCGAACAGCTCGAGGAGGTCAGACCGGCTACCCCGCCGCTGCCCCCGGTGCGGTACGAGGGGCCGGCGCTATTCGATGAGGCGCGCCAGCCGATCGACAACTATTACTAGAGCGCAGCTGAGTGCGGTGACCCGCTCGGCCACGCTGGCATCCTGGGCACTGTCGTCGGAAGAAGGGTTGCGCGCCAGCGAGGTACGAGCTGTTCGCGCGGGATTAGGCCCGCCCCGGGCCGGTCCCGGGGGAGGGAACCGGACCGGGGCGGGCGGTCGGGGAGGGCTACCGTGGCGCGCGGACCCAAGACAGGAAGCGGTTGGTCAGGTCGACCGGCGGATTCGACGGATTCAACGCCGTCAGGTGGACGTTTGCCTCTTCTTTGAGCATCGCCAGGTAGAACAGCAGGGCCGTCCGGTTGCCCTGGTACTCAGCCAGCAGCGACAGCCGCGCCGGGCCGCATGGCCATGGAGCCCCGCAGCGCCTGCACAGCCAGAGAGGACGGATCGGGAGGTGCGGGCTGCCGGGCATCAGCGGCACCGCAGCGCGGTCGCCCGCGCCTCCTCGTCGGTCATCGGCAGGAACCACAGGAACCGCTTCACGATTTCCGGCGGGGTCGGGCCCTCGGGTCGGCCCCGTAGGTCGCGGATCGCCGGGCGGAGAAACAGCGTGAAGCCCGCCAGTAGCGCGCCGCGAAGGTGGTCGTCCATCGGTAGACCTCGCCATTCGGAGCACGGGAACGGCTCGCCGTCGGCCTCGCACAGCCAGGCGGGGCCCGCCGCGCAGTGCAGTTCCAGCGCCAGCGGACCGGGAGTCGACCTCACCGCCGGCCCCCGCTCTCGTGCCACGTCTCCGTCCGGCCGCGCGGCTGGCCGGCGAGGCTCCACCTGACCCGCATCTCCGCGTCGTTACGCGGTACGCGCAGCGGCGGGATCATCGGGCCGACAAGCGGCGGGTCGTACCGCGCGGGCTTTGGTTCGGTCTTCGGCTCGGGCTCGGTCTTCGGCTCGCGCCTCTCCTTGCCGGCCCTCGTCTCCCCGCACACCTGGCACGCGCAGTGTCGGCCGCGATAGGCCCGGTGACGTCCTCCTCGGTGCGACATGGCTCTCCCTCGTCCGTCGAGATTGGAGAGGGGGCCGCCCGCTCGGCGTGGTGCGGGAAGGACCGGGCGGCCCCCTCGACGAACGCGAGCCGGGAACTTGTCAGCCGACCCGCGCCGCCCTGACACCCAGCTTTCTGACGGTTGCGAGACAATCACACCGCGTAGCATTATGGGGTCGGAGCGGGCGGGACAATCCAGAGGGGAAACCGGATGAACCATGCCGTGATCGAGGCCATGACCACCGGCGGGTTGACCGCCGAAACCCTCGCAGCTCAGGTCGGTGTGGATCCCAAAACTGCGGCCCGATGGGCAAACCCAGGGCATATTCCGCAGTCCCGCCATCGCGCGAAGGTCGCGAAGCTGCTCGGGAAGGATGTAGGCACGCTGTGGCCTGACGCTCTAAAGCGCCGAGCACCAGCCTGGTTCCGACCATGGGCCGAGATCGAACGGGAGGCTGTGTCCCTGCGGAGCTTCCAGCTCGCCTGGGTGCCGGGTCTGCTGCAGATCGAGGCGTACGCTCGGGCGACGCTCGCGGGTGAAGCGTTGTCGTCGGCCGAGGTGGACAATCTGGTCGCAGCTCGACTCAGCAGGCAGGGCGTCCTACGCCGGGACCGTCCGCCTCTACTCGTCGCGGTGATCGATGAATCCGTGCTGCGGCGGACCCTCGACGGTGACCGCGCCATGATGGCGGACCAGCTCGCCCACCTGGCAGAGTGTGCCGCCCGGCCCGCCATCCAGGTGTTCATAGTGCCGGTGTCCACCGGGATGTATCCGGGGCTCGGCGGCCCCTTCACGGTCGCCGAACTCCCTGACGGCGGTCGGGTCGTACATGTCGATAGCCAGGCGGAAGCGCAGATCATCGAACGGACCGCCGACATTGCTACGCTCGAACGACGTTGGGAGTGCGTGCGCGGGGAGGCTTTGTCCCGAAGGCACTCCCTAGACCTCATCAGGGAAGCGGCAGCCTCATGGACCTGACCGGCGCGCAGTGGCGCAAGAGCACCAAGAGCGGCAACAACGGTGGCGACTGCGTCGAGGTCGCCGACAATCTGCCCGGTGCCGTCCTCGTCCGTGACACGAAGGACCGCGACGGCGGGACGCTGGCCTTCGCGCCGGTCGCCTGGGCCGGGTTCGTGGACTTCGCGAGGAAGCTCGGCCCCGTCACCTGACGGACCAGCGCAGATCGGCAGTAATTGGCTCGCATCGCCAGCACCGTCATGTGATTCTCGCCGGATGGCCCAACCAGTCCTGCGCACCGACCGCCTGCTGCTGACTCCGCTCGCCGACCGGCACATCGAGGCGGAGGTCCAGCTCGACTCCGACCCGGAGGTGCTTCGCTACCTCACCGGCCGGGCGCGGTCCCGGGACGAGGTGGTCGAATCCCACTCGCGGAGGATGGCCCTGGCCGACAAGGTGGACGGCCTGGGCTACTGGATGGCGTTCGGCACCGACGGTGGCGCGCGTGGCTCGACGCCGCCGGCCCATGAGGACGAGGGCGAGTTCGTCGGGCTCATGATGCTTCCGCCGGCGCACGGCCCCGACCAACCCGACGACCCGACCGTCGCGGAACTCGGTTACCGCCTCGCCCGTCGGTACTGGCGCAAGGGCTTGGCCAGCGAGGTGTCCCGCACCCTGCTGCGGCACGCCTTCGACACCGTCGGGCAGAGCCGGGTGATCGCGCAGACCATGACCGTGAACATCGGCTCCCGGGGCGTGCTGGAGGCCGTCGGCATGCGGTTCGTGCGCACGTACTTTCCGACCTGGGACGACCCGCTGCCGGCAGCCGACCTGGGTGAGGTCGAGTACGAGATGACCCGCGCGATGTGGGCGGCGTACCACGCGGCCATCCCGACTCCGGGGCGTCCGACGGCCCCCGCCCCCGAGTGATTGGCGGCGGGCGGAGGTCACGGCGTCGATGCCGGGTCGGTCGCCGCCCGGCGGGTCCGGGGGATGCCGGACCCACCGGGCAGCGGGACCGCACTGCTACCCGGCGTACGTCTCGAACTCGGCGACCTTCGGCGTGCCGGTCGAGTTGGTGATCTCGAAGGTGACCTTGGTCAGTGAGGTCGAGGGGAAGGTGATGGCACCCGCCCCGCTGCCGGAGGCCAGGACGGCGCCGGTCCCGCCGTTGGTGACCCGCCAGGACCCGATGTTGCCCACGGCGCCCGACGCCTCACGGATGATGATCCTGGACACCGTGGTGGCGGAGCCCCACTTGATCGAGATGGAGCCGGTCGAGCCGGCCGGCGACCAGTAGGTGCTCATGTCGCCGTCCCGCACGTTGCCGTAGCTCGTGCCGCTGGCCTTGCTCGACCCGTCGGAGCCGGCACCGATGCTGAGGTTGGTCCCGCCGGGGCTCGTCGGTCCCGGCGTGGGGCTGGTCGGTCCCGGGGTGGGAGTGGTCGGTCCCGGGGTGGGGGTGGTCGGTGTCGGCGACGGCGTCTGCGGCGAGCAGCTGCCGTTCGACTCCTTCAGGCCTGTGTTGGCGCCTGCCGTCTGGCGGACGACGTCCGGCACGCAGCCGGCCCCGTCGAGGCTGTAGGAGTACGGGATGCTGACGGTGGTGTTGGACTGCGGGTCGGGGCCGGCGGGGTTGTTGTCGCTGCCGGGGCTGGACCAGGTGACGTTGTCGAAGACGTTGCCGCTGACCTGCCAGTAGCCGGCCTCGCTGGTGTAGAAGGTGCCCAGGACGTCCTTGGAGTTCTTGAAGTAGTTGTTCTCCACCTTGGCCCTGGCCCCGGCCCGGGAGTTGATGCCGGACTCGTGCAAGCCCACGTAGGAGTTGTTGTAGATGTGGGCGATGCCGCCGCGCAGCAGGGGCGTGCGGGAGTCGATGTTCTCGTACAGGTTGTGGTGGAACGTGACGAAGCCGTTCGAGCGGTCGCTCTCACTGGAGCCGATGAGGCCGCCCCGGCCGGAGTTGCGCAGGGTGCTGTAGGACAGGGTCACGTACTGGACGTTGTCCTTCATGTCGAACAGGCCGTCGAACCCCTCCGACTCCCCGCCGGACGCCTCCAGGTTGACGTGATCGACCCAGACGTTGCGGACGGTGCTCTCCATGCCGATGGCGTCGCCACCGTTGGACGTGGGCGAACCCGACTTCTTGACGTTCCGGACGGTCACGTTCCGGATGATGATGTTGCTGGAGTCGCGGATGTGGATGCCCAGCTGGTCGAAGACGGCTCCGGCGCCGACCCCGATGATCGTGACGTTGCTGATCTGCTTGAGTTCGATCACGTCGGCGGCGGTGTTGCAGCTGTCGCCCGACACCTTGCTGGTGTTGCCGTGGTTGATGGTCCCCGTGACCTCGATGATGATCGGGGTGCTGCTGCTGGTCCGGGTGCACAGGGCAGTGTGGATCGCGGTCCCCGTGGTGGCCCGTACCGTCTGCCCGCCCGCACCGCCGGTGGTTCCGCCGTTCTGGGTCGCGTACCCGGTGGCGCTGCCGGCCGCCGCCGACGCCTGGGGTGTCGGCAGAGCCACCCCGATCGCGACCCCGACGGCCGCTGTGGCCAGCGCCGCCTGGAGCCGCAGTGCGACTGGTCGTCTCATTGTCGCCTCACCTTCGTCCTCGAATGCTGGATGTCGCTGCTACGTACGTGTCGGTCGAAGCGGAACCCGGCGAGATGCCCGCCGTCGCGGTGGAGTGATCCGGGATCGTCCCGGCGGCATCGGCGGCAGCACCAGTTGCGCAGCGACGGCCGGGCAGAGTCGCCGCAGGTGCCGCGATGGTCGCCCCCGCCGGGGCGATCCGCGGGTGCCTGGAAAGCGCTTTCCACCGTGAGGATAGGGATTCATCTATCCGTGTGGCAAGGCCTCGTCCGAATTGCCGCACTATGGACAGCTCCGGCTGATGTGCGATTGTCATCCGGCGGCGCTGGCCCCTGCCGGCGGGCCCTTCTGAGCTGCCACTCAGTACGTGCCGCATGGAAAACCCCCGGTCAGCGGGGATTTTGGCCGCAAAATTGCTGCGGCTGCACCCGTAAATCCAAGATCCTCTACGCGCTAGAGGACTGATCGGGTGAATCTCTCCGGCCGTCCCGGGCGGGCGTCGTCGGCTCTTCGGTCCGACTCCAATCGATGATCTTGCCGGCCGGTTGTAGGCCCATATGCTGCATCCATTGTGTAGTCCTGGGGGGGGATCGTGATCACAGTGACCGGATGCCGCGCGCCCGTCGACGGTGTTGCGACCCGCGCCCGCTGACATGGAAAAACACGCCATCATCGATCGATTCGCCCGCCTCGCGGCCGAGGTTCCGGCCCGTCCGGCGATGCTCGGCGAGGGCCCTGCGGTCAGTTACGCCGACCTCGCCGCCGCCGCCGGAGGGCACACCGCGCTCCTCGCCGCCGCCGGGGTCCGCCCCGGCGACCGCGTCGCCCTGCTCACCCCGCACGGCGCGCCCACCGTCGCGGCGCTCCTCGGCACGCTCGCCGCCGGCTGCGCGTACGTGCCGCTGGACCCGGGCTTCCCCGTCGACCGGCTGCGGCACATGCTCGCCGCCGCCGATGTACGCACCGCGCTGGCCGCCCCGGAACACCGGGAGCTGGCCGCCCGGCTCGCCGCCGACCGCCCCGGCACCGCCGTGCTGACCACCGACGCGGTGGCCCCCGCGCCGCTGCGCCCGACCCCGGTCGACCCGGACGCGCTGGCGTACGTGCTGTTCACCTCCGGCTCGACCGGGCTGCCGAAGGCGGTCGGGCAGACCCACCGCAACCTCGCCCGCGTCGTCGACAACCAGATCGACACCCTGGCCGTCGGCCCGGACGACCGGCTCAGCCTGCTCGCCTCGTTCAGCTTCGACGCGGCCATCCCCGACCTGTACCCGGCGCTGCTCACCGGCGCGGCCGTCGTCCCGGTCGACCTGCGCCGGCACGGCCTCTCCCACGCCGTCGACCAGCTCATCCGGCACCGGGTCACCGTCTACCACTCCACCCCCACGGTGTACCGGTTCCTGCTCGACGCCCTCGGCGACCGGCGGCTGGACGCCGTCCGGGCGGTGCTGCTCGGCGGCGAGCAGGCCACCTTCGCCGACGCCGCCCGGGGGCGGGACCGGTTCGCCCCCGGCTGCGTGCTGGTCAACGGATACGGCGCGACCGAGATGACGTTCGCCGCCCGGTACGCGCTGCCGCTGGCCGACGCCGACCCCGCCGCCACCGGCCCGCTGCCGATCGGCACCGCGCTCCCCGGCTACGAGGTGCACCTCGCCCCGGCCGGCAACGAGATCCCGGCCGGCGGCGAGATCCCGGCCGGCGGCGAGATCCCGGCCGGCGGCGAGATCCCGGCCGGCGGCGAGATCCCGGCCGGCGGCGAGATCCCGGAGAGCGGCGAGATCGTGGTGCGCGGCCGGCACGTCGCCCCCGGCTACCTCGACCGGGCCGACGACCGGTTCACCCGGGAGCCCGGCGGGGTCTGGTCGTACCGGACCGGGGACCTCGGCGCGCGGCTGCCCGGCGGAGAGCTGGTCTGCCTCGGCCGGCTCGACCGGCAGGTCAAGGTGCGCGGGTTCCGGGTCGAGCTGACCGAGATCGAGGCCGTCCTCGCCGCCCAGAGCGGCGTCGGCGCGGTCCGCGCCATCGCCCGCGACGGCGAGCTGCTCGCGTACGCCCGACCGGCCGGCGGGCCCCCCGACCCGGCGGCCCTGCGCGCCGCCCTCGCCCGGCGGCTGCCGGAGTACGCGCTGCCCCGCGCCGTCGTGGTGGTCGACGAGTTCCCGCTCACCGTCACCGGGAAGATCGACGAGCGGGCGCTGCCCGACCCGGCCCGGGACGTCCCGGCGGGGGAGGAGCCGGCCACCGCCACCGAGCGGGCCGTGCACGACATCTGGTGCGCGGTGCTGGGCCGCCCGGCGGTCGCCCGCACCGCCAGCTTCTTCGACGTCGGTGGCCAGTCGCTGCTGCTCGGTGTGGTCCAGCAGCGCCTCGCCGAGCGGTTCGGGGTGCGCCCGCCCCTGCTGCGGCTGTTCGAGAACCCCACGGTCGAGGCGCAGGCCCGCCTCGTCGACGCCCCGCCCGTGCCCGACCGCGCCCCGGTCGGGCCGCCCCCGGTCGCGCCGGTCGCCGCCCGCGAGTACACCGGCGACGAGATCGCGGTGGTGGGGATGGCCGGTCGCTTCCCCGGCGCGGAGGACCTGGCCACCTTCTGGTGGAACCTCTGCGCCGGGGTCGACGCGATCCACGACCACACCGACGAGGAACTGGCCGCCCTGGGCATCGGTCCACGGCTGCTCGCCGACCCCCGGCACGTCCGGGCCACCGGCCGGCTCGACGCGGTGGCCGACTTCGACGCCGCCTTCTTCGCCTTCGGCGCGCAGGAGGCCGCCCGCACCGACCCGCAGCACCGGCTGTTCCTGGAGACCGCGTGGGAGGCCCTGGAGGACGCCGGGCACGACCCGTCGCGGTTCCCCGGGCTGGTCGGCGTGTACTCGGCCACCTCCGCCAACCGGTACTTCCTGTTCCACCTCATGGACAACCCGGCCGTCGTCGGCGACGTCGACCCCGACGACTGGGAGGCCCGGCTGGTCGGCCGGCAGTCCACCGACCACCTGCCCGGCCAGGTCGCGTACCGGCTCGGGCTGACCGGGCCGGCGATGGCCGTGCAGAGCGCCTGCTCCAGCTCGCTGGTCGCGGTCTGCGTCGCCGCCCAGAGCCTCGCCGACTACCAGTGCGACATCGCCCTGGCCGGCGGGGTCAACGTGACCTGGCCGCGCTACCGGCACACCGCCGGTGGGATGGCCTCCCCGGACGGCCGGTGCCGGGCCTTCGACGAGGCCGCCAACGGCTCCGGCTTCGGCTCCGGCGTCGGGGTGGTCGCGCTGCGCCGGCTCGCCGACGCCCAGGCCGACGGGGACCGCGTCTACGCGGTGCTGCCCGGCTGGGCGGTCACCAACGACGGCGCCGACCGGGCCGGCTTCGCGGTGCCCGGCCCCACCGGGCAGGCCGCCGCCGTGGCCGGTGCGCTCGCCGCCGCCGAGGTCGCCCCCGGCGAGGTCCGGTTCATCGAGGCCCACGGCAGCGGTACCCCGCTGGGCGACGCCCTGGAGGTCGCCGCCCTGCACGAGGTGTACGGGGGAGCCGCCCCCGCCGAGTCCTGCGCGCTGGGCTCGGTGAAGACCAACATCGGTCACCTCGACGCCGCCGCCGGCATCGCCGGGCTGATCAAGACGGTGCTCGCCGTCCAGCACGGCGTCATCCCGCCGAACCTGCACTTCACCCGGCCGCACCCGGAGATCGACCTCGCCGGCGGCCCGTTCCACGTGCCGACGAAGGCCCGGGACTGGCCGCAGGTGGCCCGCCGGGTGGCCGGGGTCAGCTCGTTCGGGCTCGGCGGCACCAACGCCCACGTGGTCGTCGAGCAGCCGCCGCCGGTGGAGCCGGCCGACGCCCCGGACGCGGCGGAGCACCTGCTGCCGGTGTCGGCGCGTACCCCGACGGCGCTGCGGGCGGCGTTGACCCGGCTGCGGCGGCACCTGGCCGGCACGGCCCCGGCGCTGGCCGATGTGGCCGGCACCCTCGCGCTCGGCCGCCGGGCCTTCGCCTGCCGGGCGGCGGTCGTGGCGGGCGACCTCACCGACGCCCTGGCCGGCCTGGACACCCTGCTCGCCGCCGACGCCCCGTCCACCGCGGGCGCCCTGCCCCCGGCGGGCGGCATGCTCGCCACCGGCGGTCGGGTCGCCGGCCCGCCCGGCGAACTGCGCGACCTCGCCGCTGACTGGGTGGCCGGGCGGGACGTCGACCTCGCGGCCCTGCACCCCGAGGACGGCGTCCGGCGCACCGGGCTGCCCACCTACCCGTTCCAGCGCCAGCGGTACTGGATCGACCCCCCTCAGAGAGGCATGCGGTGAACTGGTTCGTTTCCGCCGGAAGCCGACCCCAGGCGCCGGTGCGGTTGTTCTGCCTGCCCTACGCCGGTGCCGGCGCGAGCGCGTTCCGCGACTGGCAGCGGGAGTTCGGCGCCGACGTCGAGGTGCTGCCGGTGCAACTGCCCGGCCGGGAGAACCGGATCAGCGAGGACCCGAACTTCACCGTCGCCGAGGTCGCCGCCGCGATCGCCGCCCGCGCCGACCGCCCGTACGCGATCTACGGCCACTCGATGGGCGGGCGGGTCGGCTTCGAGGTGGTCCGCGAGCTGCGCCGCACCGGCGGGCCGCTGCCGGTGCGGCTGTACGTGGGCGGCGCGCGGGCCCCGCACGTCGACGACGCCAGCCTCTTCGACGGGCTGTCCCGGGTGGACGACGACGAGCTGCTGCGCCGGCTCGGCGACGGCGGCGGGCTCCCGGCCGGCGTGCTGGAGCACCCCGAGCTGGTGGAGCTGCTGCTGCCGCTGCTGCGCGCGGACTTCGGCCGGGTGGACAGCTACCGGTACGTCCCGGGCGAGCCGCTGCCGGTGCCGGTCGTGGCGTTCAGCGGGCGGTCCGACCGGGCGGTGAGCCACGCGCAGAGCGTCGCCTGGGAGCGGCACGCCGCGGCCGGGTTCACCCTGCGCGAGATCGACGGCGGGCACTTCTTCCTGCACGACCGCCTCCCCGAGTTGGCCGCGACGATCCGCGCCGACCTCACGACCGCCGTCCGGGTCACCGGCGCGAACGGGACCGCACCGGCCCCGGACGGCCCGGCTGGTCCGAAGGGCGCGTCGCCGGCCGCCGGCGCGGCGGACCCGACGGACGCCGCCGACACGGCGGGGCACCGGGTGCCGCTGGGCGACACCGGTTGGTCGGTGTGGCGCGACGCGATCCTGCGCACCACCGGCTTCCCCGCCGACGGGCTCACCGCGCTCGGCGCACCGCAGGCCGCCGCCGCGGCAGACGAGCTGATCGCCACCGGCGGCGGGGAGGAGCGGTTCGACAAGGAGTTCGCCGAGGCCCTCACCGCCACCGCCGGCCGGCTCAGCGAGCTGGCCGCCGACCCGCTGCTGCGCGAGGCCGTCACCTGGCAGAACCGCAACGCCCTGCTCGCCCTCGACGGGCTGGCCTCCGGCGGCGCGGACGCGCCCCGCAACGTGCGCCGCCGGGACCGCGAGCGGGCCCTGCTCAAGTACTGGCAGCGCTACTGCGGCAAGAACGAGACCGTCGGCTTCTTCGGGCCGAGCTGCTGGGTCACCCTCGACCCGGAGCTGGCCGACACCGCCCGGGTGCGCCCCGGCGCGGCGCTGACCCGGCGGCGCTGGGTGTGGTTCGAGTCGTGGGCGCTGTCCGCGTACGGCGACCGGATCGGCGCCGACCTCGCGGTGCGGCAGTGGTGGCCGCCGATGCTCCAGCCCCATCTGAGTCTGCGGGACCGGTCCGTGCTGCGACCCGGCCGCCCGCCGGTCACCCTCACCCCCGTCGAGGCGGCCCTGCTCGCCGCCGCCGACGGCCGCCGCCCCGCCCGCGACCTGGTCACCGACCCGGCCGTCGGGCTGCGCCGCGCCGAGGACGGCTACGCGCTGCTGGACCGGCTGGTCGAGCGGGAGCTGATCACCTGGGACGCCGCCCTGCCGGTCGCCCCCGACGCCGAGGACGTGCTCGCGGCCCGGATCGACGCGATCGGCGACGAGCCCGCCCGCCGGGCCGCCCGGGCCGGGCTGGACCGGCTGCGCGCCGCCCGCGACGAGGTGGCCGCCGCGGCCGGCGACCCCGACCGGCTGCGCGCCGCCCTCGACCGGCTCGACGAGACGTTCACCGAGCTGACCGGCGAGCCGGCCAGCCGCCGCGCCGGCCAGATGTACGCCGGGCGCACCCTCTGCTACGAGGACACCGCCCGCGACCTCGACGTGGCCTTCGGTGCTCCGCTGCTGGCCGACCTGGCCGCCCCGCTCGCCGTGCTGCTGCGGGCCGCCCGCTGGCTGGCCGGCGAGCTGGAGCAGGCGTACGGGGCCACGTTCCGCGAGCTGTACGACGAGCTGCGCGCCGAGGCCGGCGACGGCCCGGTGTCGCTGGCCGACCTGTGGTTCCTCGTGCAGGGCCTGTTCTGGGGCACCGGCGAGCGGCCCGTCGACGCGGTGGCCACCGAGTTCGCCGCCCGCTGGGCCGGGCTGTTCGGCCTGGCCGACCTGCCGCCGGGCGGCACCGAGGTGCGGCTGTCCGTCGCCGACCTGGCCGACCGGGCCGCCGAGGTGTTCCCGGCCCGCGCGAGCGAGTGGACCAGCGCCCGGCTGCACAGCCCCGACCTGCAGATCTGCGCCACCGACGCCGATGCCCTCGCCCGTGGCGACTACACCGTCGTGCTCGGCGAGCTGCACGCCGCCTGGCCCTCCTTCGACTGCCAGGTGTTCACCCCGTCCCACCCGGACGTCGAGCGGCTGCGTGCGGCGCTGGCCGCGGACCTCGGCACGCACCGGATGCGGCTGTTGTTCCCGGCCGACTGGCCCCGCCGCACCAGCCGCACCGCCGAGGCGCTGGTCGGCCCGACGGACCGGCAGCTCGCGTTCCTGCCCGCGCCGGGCGTCGACCCGGACCGGGTGCTGCCCACCGTGGACCTGACCGTGTCCGACTCCGCCGGCCGGCTCGTGGCCACCGCCCGCGACGGATCCCGCTGGCCGCTGACCGAGGTGTTCGCCGGGCTGCTCAGCGGCCACGCGGTCGACGGGTTCAAGCTGGTCGCCGCCGCTCCGTACACCCCCCGGATCACCCTGGACCGGCTGGTGGTGGCCCGGCAGACCTGGCGTACCACGGTGGGGGAGTGTGGCCTGGCCGACGTCACCAGCGAACGGGACCGGTTCCTCGCCGTCCGCCGCTGGCGGCGCGAGAAGGGCCTACCCGAGCTGGTGTACGTCAAGCTCGGCACCGAGACCAAGCCCTGCTTCGTCGACCTGGCCAGCCCCGCGTACGCCGCGATGTTCAGCGCCATGGTCCGGGCGGCCCGCAAGGACGGCGGGGACGCGGTGTCGCTGACCGTCAGCGAGATGCTGCCGACACCCGGGGACGCCTGGGTGCCCGACGGCGTCGGCCGGCGCTACTTCAGCGAGCTGCGCCTGCACATCGTCGACGACGAGCGGCGGGCCGGGCAGTGAACCGCCACCATCTGCTGCCGCTGGGCGACACCGGCTGGTCGGTGTGGCGGGACGTGCTGCTGCGCACCGCCGGCTTCCCCGCCGCCGGCCTCGACCGGTTCGCCGCACCCGACGCCGCCGAGGCCGCCGACGCGATGCTGGCCGGCGCGGCCCTCGCCGAGGTGTACGACAAGGAGCTGGCCGCCGCGCTGGCCCGGTCCTCCGCCGTGCTCGCCGAGATCTGCGCCGACCCGCTGGTGCGCGAGGCGGTCACCTGGCAGAACCCGGAGATGCTGGTCGCCCTCGACGGGCTGCTGCGCACCGACCCCGCCGCCCGCAACAAGCCCCGCCGCAAGCGGGAGATCGCGGTGCTGCGCTACTGGCAGCGCTACTGCGGCAAGGCCGAGACCATCGGCTTCTTCGGGCCGGTCTGCTGGGGCACGTTCGACCCGGACAGCCCGCACACCCGGCTGGCCCCCGGCCCCGGCCTGGCCGCCCGGCGTGAGGTCCACTTCGAGGCGTGGGCGCTGATGGCGTACGCCGACCGGCTCGCCGACGACCTGGCGGTGCGCCGCTGGTGGCCCCCGGCGCTGCCGCCCCACCTGGCCCTCGACGGGCGTCGGCTGCGCCGGCCGCTGCACCCGCCGACCGAGCTGTCCGCAGTGGAGGCCCAGCTGCTGGCCACCTGCGACGGCCGGACCCCGGCCGGGGCCCTGGTGGAACGGCTGTGCGCGGACGGCGACGCCGGCCTGCGCCGCCCGGCCGACGGGTTCCTGCTGCTCGACCGGCTGGTCGAGCGGGGCCTGCTCACCTGGGACGCGGGACTGCCCAACAGCCCTCGGGCGGAACGGGTGCTGGCCGAGCGGATCGCGGCGGTCGGCGACCCGGCGGTGCGGGCCGAGGTGACGGCCGGTTTCGACCGGCTCCGGGCCGCCCGGGACGAGGTCGCCGCCGCCGCGGGCGACCCGGGCCGGCTCGCCGCCGCCCTGGCCGCGCTCAACGCCGAGTTCACCACGGTCACCGGCCGGCCGGCCACCCGCAACGGCGGGCAGATGTACACCGGCCGCACCGTGGTCTACGAGGAGACGTCGCGGGATCTGGAGTTCACCATGGGCTCGGCCGTCCTCGACGAGCTGGCCGCGCCGCTGGCGATCGTGCTGCGGGCCGCCCGCTGGCTCACCGCCGAGATCGGCGCCGGATGCGAGCGGATCCTCGCCGAGCTGCACGCCGAACTGGCCGCCGACGGGCCGGTTCGGCTGGCCGACATCTGGTCGCTCGCCCAGGGGCTGATCCTCGCCCCGGACGGCCCGGTCGCGACGGCCAGCGCCGGCTTCACCGCCCGGTGGGCCGAGCTGTTCGGGCTCGCCGACGTGGCCGAGGACCAGCCCGAGCTGCGGCTGAGCAGCGCCGACCTGGCCGCCCGGGCCGACGCCCTCTTCCCGGCTGCCGCCCCCGGCTGGCCCACCGCCCGCATCCACAGCCCGGATGTGCAGGTCAGCGCGCCCAGCGTCGACGCGCTCAACCGGGGGGAGTTCCTGCTCGTCCTCGGCGAGCTGCACCCGGCGACCACGCCGTTCGACAGCGCGGTCTTCGCCCCGTTCCACCCCGACCCGGCGGCGCTGCGCGCCGACGTCGACGCCGACCTGGGGCCGGCGCGGCTGCGGCTGCTCTACCCGGCGAGCTTCCCCCGGCAGACCACCCGCACCACCTGGCACCTGGACGGCCCGGGCGACCGGCAGCTCGGCATCGACACCGCCCGCGGCGCCGACATCGAGCGGATCGTGCCCGCCGCGGCCGTGCGGGTGGAGGCGGCGACCGGGGGCCGGCTGACCGCCGAGCTGCCCGACGGGGCCCGGTGGCCGTTGGTGGAGGTCTTCGCGAACCTGCTCGGCGCCCTGCTGCTGGACAGCTTCAAGCTGCTCGCCCCGGCACCGGCCACCCCGCGGATCACCATCGACCGGCTGGTGGTGGCCCGGCGCACCTGGCGGACCACCGTCGCCGAGAGCGGGCTGGCCGGGGTCACCGGCGAGTCCGCGCGGTACCTGGCGGTGCGCCGCTGGCGGGACCGCCTCGGCCTGCCCGAGCGGGTCTTCGTGAAGGTCGGCACCGAGGTCAAGCCCTGCTACGTCGACCTGACCGGCCCGCTGTACGCCCAGTCGCTGTGCGCGATGGTCGACGCCGCCGCCCGGACCGCCCCGGACGTCTCGCTCACGGTCAGCGAGCTGCTGCCCGCCCCCGCCGACGCCTGGGTCACCGACGCGGCCGGGCACGGCTACGTCAGCGAGCTGCGCCTGCAGATCACCGATCCAGCCACCTACCGGGGAGAACACGGGTGACCGACATCCTGTCCATCAGCGCCGCGCACGGGGAGCCGCTGCCCTGGCCCGACGCCACGCTGGCCGAGCTGATCGCTGCCCAGGCCGCGCGGACCCCGGATGCGGTGGCGGTGCGCCAGTGGGACGAGCGGCTCACCTACCGGGAACTGGTCGACCGGGCCGCCGGCGTGGCCGCCGCGCTGCGTGAGCGCGGCGTCGGCCGGCAGAGCCGGGTCGGGGTGTGCGGCGAGCGGCGGCCCGACCTCGTGGTCACCGTCCTCGGCGTGCTGCTCGCCGGCGGCTGCTACGTGCCGCTGGAGCCGGGCGGCCCGCGCCGGCGGCTGCGCGAGATCGCCGCCGACGCCGGGGTGCGGGTCGTCGTCGGCGACACCGCCGAGGCCGAGTTCGGTGACGTGCCGGGCGTGCGGACCGTCGCGCTGCCCGGCCCCGCCCCGCTCGACCCCTGCCCGGCCCGCCCCGGCGACCCGGCGTACGTGCTGTTCACCTCCGGCTCCACCGGCCGGCCCAAGGGGGTGCTCACCACCCACCGCAACGTCGTCGAGTTCGTCACCGGCTACGCGGCCCGGTCCGGCGCGGACGCCTCGGTGCGTAGCCTCGGCATCGCCTCGCTCGGCTTCGACGCGGCCGTCATCGACCTGTTCGTCCCGCTGCTGCTCGGCGGCGCGGTGCAGTTCCTCGGCGCCGACGACCGGTCCGACCCGGCCCGGCTGACCCGGTTCGTCGCCGAGCACGAGGTGAACTGGGGCTTCATCACCCCGACCGTGCTGTCCATGCTGGACCCGGCGGAGCTGCCCGGCTGGCGCACCGTGCTCTGCGGCGGCGAGGCCGTACCCGCCGAGCTGGCCGCCCGCTGGGCTCCCGGCCGGCGCTTCGTCAACAGCTACGGCCCCACCGAGACCACGGTGGTGGCGGTCAGCGGCGAGCTGACCGCCACCGAGACCGACCCGGTGCCGATCGGCGCTCCGCTGCCCAACCACCGGGCGTACGTGGTCGACGCCGAGCTGCGCCCGGTGCCGCCGGGGGAGACCGGTGAGCTGCTGATCGGCGGCCCCGGCCTGGCCGACGGATACCTCGACCGGCCCGGCCTGACCGCCGAGCGGTTCGTGCCCGACCCGTTCTCCGGGCAGCCCGGGGAGCGGCTGTACCGCACCGGCGACCTGGTCACCCAGGCCCCCGACGGGCGGATCGTCTACCACGGGCGCACCGACCGGCAGGTCAAGATCCGTGGGCAGCGCATCGAGCCGGGCGAGGTCGAGGGCGTCCTCGCCGGGCTGCCCGGCGTCGAGCGGGTCGCCGTCGAGGCCGTCGACGGCCCGGCCGGCGCCGAGCTGGTCGCGTTCCTCACCCCCGCCGACGCCCCCGACGACGCGGCGCTGCGCGCGTACGCCGAGCCCCGGCTGACCGCCGCGATGCGCCCGGCCCGGACGGTGCGCCTGCCCGCGCTGCCGGTCAGCGCGATCACCGGCAAGCTGGACCGCCCGGCGCTGCGCGCCCTGGCCGCCGCCGCCCGCCCCGCTCCGGTGGCCGACGGTGGGCCGGCCGACGCCGACCCGGTCACCCGGGCCGTGGCCCGGGCCTGGACCCGGCTGCTCGGCGCGGCCCCCGGCCCGGACACCGACTTCCTCGCCTCCGGCGGGAACTCCATCGTCGCGATGCGGCTCGTCGCCGCGCTCCGGGCCGAGCTGGGCCGGCACGTCGACACCCGGGACGTGTTCGCCGGGCGCACCCTGACCGGCCTCGTCGAACGGATCACCGCCGCCGCCCCGGACCCCGGCGACGGGCTGACCACCGGCAACCCGCCCACCCTGTCCCCGCCGCAGCGCCGGCTGTGGTTCGTCGACCAGCTCGCCCCGTCCAGCGCGCCCTACAACATCGCGGTGGCCCACCGGTTGCGCGGCGAGCTGGACGTCCCCGCCCTCGGCGCGGCCCTGCGCGCCGTGGCCGAGCGACACGACGTGCTGCGCTGGCGCATCCCGCAGACCGCCGGGGTGCCCTACGCGGTGTGCGAGGAACCCACCGACGTGGCGGTGCCGGTCGTCGACCTGACCGGCGGGGCGGACCCGGAGGCGGAGCTGGCCGGAATGCTCGCCGCCGGCGCGGCGCACGCGTTCGACCTGGCCACCGGGCCGCCCTGGCAGGTCGCCGTGTACCGGCTCGGACCGGCCGCCCACGTGCTCGCGATCACCTGGCACCACGCGGTGTTCGACGGCTGGTCCGAGGCGGTGTTCTACGACGACCTGGCCGCCGCGTACGCGCGGGCCGTGGCCGGCGCGCCCCCCACCCTGCCCGCCGTGGCCGCCCGGTACGCCGACTACGCCGTGTGGCGGGCCGAGCGGGACCGCCGACGTGGCGCCGACGACGTGGCCTGGTGGGCCGGGCACCTGCGCGGCGCGCCGACCGTGCTGGACCTGCCCCGCGACCGGCCCCGCCCCGCCGTGCAGACGTACGCCGGCGTGGAGGCCGCGGTCACCCTCTCCGTCGAGGCGGACCGGGCGGTGCGGGCGCTGGCCGAGCGTCGCGGCACGGGCGTCGCGGCGGTGCTGCTGGCCGGCTTCGGCGAGCTGCTGAGCCGGCTCACCGGCGGCGACGACCACGTCGTCGGCGCGATCGTCGCCGACCGGCGGCTGGCCGCGTTCGACGACGTCGTCGGGTTCTTCATCGACACCGTGCCGGTGCGGGTGCGCACCGGCGGCGGGGCGAGCTTCGCCGAACTGGTCGACCGCTGCGCGGCCGAGCTGCACGACGCCACCGCCCACCCCGGCGCGCCGCTGGAGAAGATCGTCGAGGCGCTCGGCGTCGGCCGGGACACCTCCCGGGCGCCGCTGTTGCAGGTGCTGTTCAACGTGCTCAACTTCACCCAGCCCCGGCTGGCGCTGACCGGGCTGACCGGCGAGCCCGCGCCGGTGCCCAAGCCCGGCTCCCCGTTCGACCTCACCGTCTACGTGGCGGAGCGGGCCGGCCGGCTCGGCGTCGAGGTGGTGCACAACCCGGACCTGTTCGACGCCGAGCGGATCGACGCGCTGCTGGCCGACCTGGCCACCCTGGTCGGTGCGCTGGCCGCCGCCCCCGCCGCGCCGGCCGGCGAGGTCGCCGCCGAGCTGCCCCGGCCGACCGTGCGTACCGCTCAGCTCGGCGCGATGACCGTCGCCGCGACCGCCGAGCCCGCGCGGACGGTGGCGCTGCCGACCGGCCCGGACGCCCTCACCGACACCGAGGAACTGGTCGCCGGCATCTGGCGGGAGGTCCTGGAACGCGACCGGGTCGGGGTCACCGACAACTTCTTCGACATCGGCGGGCACTCGCTCGCCCTGGCCGCCGTGCACGCCCGGCTGACCGCCGCCACCGGCCGGTCGATCGCCATGCTCGACCTGTTCCGCCATCCCACCGTCCGAGCCCTCGCCGCCCACCTCGACGGCGCGGCCGACCGACCGGAACTGGCCCGCGCCGCGCTGCGGGCCGCCGCCCGCCGCAGCCGGACCCGACGTATCCCTCCCCGCCGCCCCGGCGGCACCGCGTGACGAAGGACGACCTGATGGACAACGCGATCGAAACTGACAATCCCGCCGACGACGGCATCGAGCCGATCGCGATCGTCGGGCTGGCCGCCCGGCTGCCCGGCGCCGCCGACGTGTACGAGTTCTGGCGCAACCTGGTCGACGGCGTCGAGTCGGTCACCGAGCTGACCCGGGAGGAGCAGCTCGCCCGGGGCGTCACCCCCGAGGAGCTCGACGACCCGGGCTGGGTCAACAAGGCCCCGCTGGTCGACGGCTACGACCAGTTCGACGCCGCCCTGTTCGGGATGACCGCCCGGGAGGCCGAGGTCACCGACCCGCAGCACCGGCTGTTCCTGGAGACCTGCTACACCGCCCTGCAGGACGCCGGCTACGACCCGGGCCGCTACGACGGCGCGGTCGGCGTGTACGCCGGCACCGGCGGCACCGCGTACCTCCACCGCAACGTGCTGCACAACAAGCGGATCGGCGGCAACCCGCACAACGCCGTCTCCATCGCCACCAGCAACTCGCCCAACTACGTGGCGACCGGAGTGTCGTACCGGCTGGACCTGCGCGGGCCCAGCCTGACCGTGCACACCGCCTGCTCCACCTCCCTGGTCGCGTTCCACCTGGCCTGCGAGGCGCTGCGCAACGGCGAGTGCGACATGGCCCTCGCGGGCGGCGTCAACATCGAGCTGCCGCACGCCGGGTACCTCGGCATGGACGGCTTCACCTCCCCCGACGGGCGGTGCCGGCCGTTCGACGCGGAGGCGAACGGCACCATGTGGGGCAGCGGCGTCGGGGTGACCCTGCTCAAGCGGCTCTCCGACGCGATCGCCGACGGCGACCACATCCGCGCCGTGGTGCTCGGCAACGCCATCAACAACGACGGCGCCGGCAAGGTCGGCTTCACCGCCCCCAGCGTCGACGGGCAGATGGAGGCCGTCGCCCAGGCCGTCGGGATGGCCGGGATCGACCCGCGCACCATCAGCTACGTCGAGGCGCACGGCACCGGCACCGCGATGGGCGATCCGATCGAGGTGGCCGCCCTGTCGGCGGTGTACACAAAGGACACCAACGAGCGGGGCTGGTGCGGCATCGGCTCGGTGAAGTCCAACATCGGCCACCTCAGCCAGCCCTCCGGCATCGTCAGCGTGATCAAGACGGTGCTGGCGATGGAGCACGGGCTGATCCCGCCGACCATCAACTACGAGACCCCGAACCCGGCGATCGAGTTCGCCGACACCCCGTTCTACGTGACGAACACCCTCACCAAGTGGGATGCCGACTCCGGGCCCCGCCGGGCCGGGGTCAGCTCCTTCGGCATCGGCGGTACCAACGCCCACGTGGTGCTCGAGGAGGCGCCGGAGGCGTACCGCACCGACCGGCGGGTGCGGCCCGCGCAGCTGCTGCACGTGTCGGCGAAGACCGCCACCGCGCTGGAGACCGCCGTGGACCGGCTCGCTGAGCACCTCGCCGGCAACCCCGACGGGGCCGCGCACCTGGCCGACGTCTCGCACACCCTGCGGGTGGGCCGCCAGCAGTACGCGCACCGGGTCGCCGTGGTCGCCACCGACCTGCCCGACGCCGTCGCCGCCCTGCGCACCAAGCGCCGCCGGCAGGCCGGCGTCGCCGACGGGCCCGCGCCCCGGGTCGCCTTCCTCCTCTCCGGCCAGGGCAGCCAGTACGCCGGGATGGGCGCGCAGCTCTACGCCGAGGAGCCCGGCTACGCCGCCGTCGTCGACGAGTGCGCCGAGCTGCTCCGGGGCGAGCTGGGCCTGGACATCCGCGACCTGATCCTCGACCGGGATCCGGAGGCAGCCGAGAAGCTGCTCCAGACCCGCTACACCCAGCCGGCCCTGTTCGTCGTCGAGTACGCCCTGGCCACGCACTGGCAGCGCGTCGGGGTCCGGCCGGCGGCGATGGCCGGGCACTCCATCGGCGAGTACGTCGCCGCGACCGTCGCCGGGGTGCTCGACCTGCCCGACGCGCTGCGGATCGTCGTCGCCCGTGGCCGGCTCATGCAGTCGCTGCCGGCCGGGTCGATGCTGGCCGTCCCGCTGGACGAGTCGGTGGTCGCCGGGCTGCTGCCCGAGGGTGTCTCGATCGCCACGGTCAACGGCCCCGGGACCTGCGTGGTGGCCGGGGAGACCGACGCGGTCGCCGCGTTCGCCGAGACCCTGAAGACCACCCGCAAGGTCAAGAGCAAGGCGCTGCGCACCTCGCACGCCTTCCACTCGCCGATGATGGACCCGATCCTCGCCGAGTTCACCGCGCTGATGGCCGCCGTGCCGCTGCGCGCGCCGAAGGTCCCGTTCCTGTCCAACGTCTCCGGCACCTGGATCACCGACGCGCAGGCCACCGACCCGGCGTACTGGGCGGCGCACCTGCGCCAGCCGGTGCGCTTCGGCGACTGCGTGGCCACCCTGCTCGCCGAGGGCACCTGGGCGCTGGTCGAGTGCGGCCCCGGCCGGCAGCTCGCCAACCTGGCCCGGATGCAGGTCGCCAAGGGCTCGCCGGAGCAGCGGGCGCTGGTCCCGCTGGGCAGCCTGCCCGGCCCGGGGGAGCCGGCCGGCGACCTGGCCGCCCTGCTGACCGCCGCCGGGGCGCTGTGGTGCGCCGGCGTGGGCGTGCGCGCCGGCTCCGACCCGGACGCCCGGCGGGTGTCGCTGCCGACGTACCCGTTCGAGCGGCGTCGCTACTGGGTCGACCCGGACCCGCAGGACCAGGCCGCCGCCGCGCCGGCCGAGACCGGCCCGCGGGCGTTGCCCGAGTGGTTCGCCGTGCCGGTGTGGCGTCAGGCCGCGCCCGCGCCGGCCACCGCCGTGCCCGGCCGCTGCCTGGTGCTGGCCGACGGCCCGCGCGGCGACGCGCTCGTCGCCGGCCTGCGCGCCGCCGGCGCCGAGATCGTCGAGGTACGCGCCGGCGACGCCTTCGCCGCCACCGACGGTGGCTGGGCGCTGCGCCCCGGCGTGCGCGAGGACCACGACGCGCTGGTCGCCGCCCTCGGCGACGCCCTGCCCGAGCGGCTGGTGCACGCCTTCGCCCTCGACGGCGAGCCCACCGGCACCGACATCGCCGCCGGTTGGGCCGCCCAGGACCGGGGCTTCTTCAGCGCCCTGCACCTGGTGCAGGCCCTCGCCGGGGCCGGCCGCACCGCCGAGGACGGCTCGCTGGCCCTGGACCTGGTGACCGCCGGCATCGGCGACGTGACCGGCGCGGACCTGACCCGGCCCGAGCACGCCACCCTCACCGGCCTGGTCCGGGTGCTCCCCGTCGAGCTGCCCGGGCTGACCGTCCGGCTGCTCGACGCCGACCCCGGCACCACCGGGGCGGACGCCCTGGTCGCCGAGCTGCGCCGCCCGGCCGACCCGGAACACACCGAGGTGGCGCTGCGCGGCGCCCGCCGCTGGGTCACCGGCTACGAGCAGGTCACCGTCGACGCCGAGGGCGAGCCCGGGGCGCTGCGCGACGGCGGCCGGTACGTGATCACCGGCGGCCTCGGCGGCATCGGCATCACCCTCGCCGAGGACTTCGCCCGGCGGGCCCGGGCGAAGCTGGTGCTGCTGGCCCGTTCCGGCCTGCCGCCGCGCGAGCAGTGGGACGACCACCTCGCCGTGCACGGTTCCGGCCAGTCCGACCGGGTGGGCCGGGCGATCGCCGCGATCCGCCGGATGGAGGAGGCCGGCGCGTCGGTGCTGGTGCTCGCCGCCGACGTCACCGACCCGGCCGACCTGCGCCGGGTCCGGGCCGCCGCCGAGGCCGAGTTCGGCGGGATCGACGGCGTCGTGCACGCCGCCGGCCTGCCCGGCGGCGGCATGGCCGAGATCAAGGAGCGGGCCGAGGCCGAGCGGGTGCTCGCCCCGAAGCTCGCCGGCACGCTCGCCCTCGCCCAGGTCTTCGGCGACCTGCCGCTGGACTTCGTGGTGCTGTGCTCCTCGATCACCGCCGTGATCGGCGGCTTCGGCCAGGTCGACTACTGCGCGGCGAACAACTTCCTCGACGCGCACGCCCGCGCGGGCACCGGCTGGTCCGCCCCGGTGGTGTCGCAGAACTGGGGCGGCTGGGCCGAGGTCGGCATGGCGGCGGAGAGCACCGCCCCGGCCGGGTTCCGGGCCCTGACCCGGGACACCGTCACCGCCGCCGTCGACCACCCGGTGCTCACCACGAAGGTGACCGGCCCGGAGGGCACGGTGCTGCACGGTCTGGTCTGCGCCGCCACCCACTGGCTGCTCGACGAGCACCGCATCGGCGGGGTGCCGGTGGTGCCGGGCACCGCCCACCTGGAGTCCGTCCGCGCCGCCGTGGCCGCCGCCGTCCCCGCCCCCGGCCCGGACGCTGCGGTGGAGCTGCGCGACGTGGTGTTCCTGGAGCCGTTCTCGGTGCCGGACGGCTCGGTCGCCCAGTACCGGGTGACCCTGACCGCCGCCGAGGACGAGTCGACGGAGTTCGTGGTGCAGAGCCTCGCCGCCGGGGTGCTGCGCACCCACGTGCGCGGCGCGGCCGGCTGGACCACCGACCCCGCCCCGCAGGCGCGGGACCTCGCCGACGTGGTCGCCCGGTCCCGCCGGGTCGACGACGACTCGTCGTTCGGCCGGGGCCGCACCAGCATGCTGACCTTCGGGCCGCGCTGGCACTCGCTGGCCGAGCACCACCTCGCCGACGGCGAGGAGCTGGCCCTCGTCGAGGCGCCCGCCGAGGCCGTCGCCGACCTGGCCGCGTGGGGGCTGCACCCGGCCCTGCTGGACGTGGCCACCGCGTTCGGCCGGGGTCAGGGCTCGGGCACCTACCTGCCGCTGTCGTACGGGCGGATCGTGGTGCGCGGACCGCTGCCGCAGCGGTTCCACAGCCACCTGCGCCACCGCGACGGCGGAACCGACGAGGTGATCACCGCTGACCTGACCCTGACCGACGCGTCCGGCCGGGAGCTGGTCGCGATCAGCGACTTCGTGCTGCGCCGGGTGGACCAGTCGGCGGTCACCGGAGGGCTCACCGCCGACGCCGCCCCGGCCCGCACCGCTTCGGCCGCCGACGTCCCCGGCGAGGACATCCGGCCGGTCGACGGCGCGGAGGCGTTCCGGCGCAGCCTCACCGCCGGCCTCGGCGCCCAGGTGGTGATCACCACCCGGTCGGTGGCCGACATCCGGCGTCGCGCCGCCCGGGTCACCACCGAAAGCCTGGAGTCGGAGACCGACCCGACCGCGTCCACCGCCACGGTGGAGGCCGGCGGGTCGGCGGCGCCGCGCACCGAACTGGAGGCCACCATCGCCCAGGTGTGGCGCGACGGGCTCGGGGTGCCGGTGGTGGGTGTGGACGACGACTTCTTCGCCCTCGGCGGCAACTCCCTCGTCGCGGTGCAGCTCATCGCGTCGATGCGCAAGGCGACCGGGGTGCGGCTGCCGATGCGCAGCCTCTTCGAGACGCCCACCGTCGCCGGGCTGGCCGTCCGGATCGAGGAGTTGCGCGCCGAGGCGTCCGCCGTAGCCGAGCCGGCCACCCCGGCGGCGACCACGAGCATCCCGCGGCTGCCCCGCGCGTGAGCACCGAGGAACAAGGGAGTACAGAGCTATGAGCGACACGATCGCCACGCTGCCGGTGGTCGTCGAAAGCGACGGCCGGGCGCTGACCGACCTCATCGACGCCCGCCGGGCCGAGCTGCGGGCCGCCCTCGTCGAGCACGGCGGGCTGCTGTTCCGTGGCTTCGACGTCGGCGGCGTCGACGGCTTCGACGCGGTGGTGCGGGCGCTGGCCGGGGAGCCGCTGGTCTACACCGAGCGGTCCTCGCCCCGGCACTCCATCAAGGGCCGGGTCTACACCTCGACCGACTACCCGCCGGACGAGGAGATCTTCCTGCACAACGAGAACTCGTACCAGGCGCGCTGGCCGCTGACCCTGTTCTTCTGGTGCGTCACCCCGCCACAGACCCGGGGCGCGACCCCGCTCGCCGACGTGCGCCGGGTGTACGAGCTGATCGACCCGGCCGTACGGGAGGAGTTCGTCCGCCGCCGGTGGATGCTGGTGCGCAACTTCCACGCCGACTTCGGCACCCGCTGGCAGGACGTGTTCAACACCGACGACCGGGCCGAGGTCGAGGCGTACGCGGCGGCCAACCGGATCGCCCTGGAATGGGTCGGTGGGGACGGGCTGCGCACCCGCGCCGTGCGCGACGTGGTGCACCACCGACCCGGCTCGGACACGCCGCGCTGGTTCAACCACGCCACGTTCTTCCACGTGAGCACCCTGCCGGAGGAGTACCAGGAGGGGCTGCTGGCGATGTTCGGCCCCGACGGGCTGCCGTCGAACACCTACTACGGCGACGGCGGCGAGATCCCCGGCGACGTGCTGGACCACCTACGGGCCGCGTACCGGGCCGCCAGCGTCCGCTTCGACTACCAGCGCGACGACGTGCTGGTGGTGGACAACATGACCGCCGCGCACGCCCGGGAGCCGTTCACCGGCCCTCGCAAGATCGCCGTCGCGATGGCCGAGCCGCACACCCCCGAGAGCACTGGAGACAACTGATGGCCGAATCACGCTTCCTGGTCGTGCGCAACGACGAGGAGCAGTACTCGATCTGGTCGGCCGACCGTGAGCTCCCCGCGGGCTGGAACGACACCGGCTTCGCCGGCACCCGCGAGGAGTGCCTGGCGCACATCGACACCGTGTGGACCGACATGCGCCCCCGTTCCGTCCGTGAGGGAACCTCATGACCAGGGAGTGGACCTTCCCCGCCTCCTTCGCGCAGGAGCGGGTGTGGATGGCCAACCAGCTCGACACCGGCTCGCCGGTCTACAACGTGTCCAACCTGTGGTCCTTCCCGGCCGAGCTGGACGCCGACGCGGCCGGCGACGTGTTCAACCAGGTCGTCGCCCGGCACGAGGCGCTGCGCACCCACCTGCGGATGGCGGACGGGGTCCTGGTGCAGGTGGTCCGCGCGCACGAGCCGGTCCGGATCGACGCCGAGGACCTGTCGGGTCTACCGGAGGCCGAGCGGCTCGCCCGGTACGCGGCGATCAAGGAGGAACTGGCCCGCACCCCGATCCCGCTGGACGCCGCGCCGCTGTGGCGGGCCCGGCTGATCAAGGGCGACACGGCGTGGACGTTGCTGGGCGTGATGCACCACGCCGTCTACGACGCCCACTCGGCGGTGGTGTTCACCGGCGAGCTGGCCGCGTTCACCACCGCCGCGCTCACCGGCGCGCCCGCCGACGTGCCCGAGCTGCCCATCCAGTACGCCGACTTCGCCGCCTGGCAGCGCGACCAGCTCACCGGCCCGGAACTGGACCGGCAGCTCGCCTTCTGGACCGGCCACCTGGCCGGGGCCCCGGCGGTGACCGGCCTGCCGCTGGACCGGCCCCGCCCGGCCCAGCTCGGCTTCGCCGGCGACGAGGTGCGCTTCGACCTGCCCGACGGGCTGCTCGACTCCGTCGGCCGGCTCGCCGCGGCCTCGGCCGCCACCCCGTACATGGTGCTGCTGACCGGGTTCGCCGCGTTGCTGTCCCGGATCTCCGGCGACGACACGGTGGTGGTCGGCGTGTCCACCGCCGGCCGGGACACCGACGAGGTGGTCCCGCTGGTCGGCATGTTCGTCAACCCGGTGGCGCTGCGCTGCGACCTGACCGGGGACCCCACCGTCGCCGAGCTGCTCGGCCGCGTCCGTGGCGGCCTGATCGACGCGATGGAGCACGGGCAGACGCCGTTCCAGAAGATCGTCGAGGCCGTCGCCCCGCAGCGGGATCCGTCGGTGCAGCCGATCTTCCAGACCGCGCTGAACTTCATCCCCGACTCCGGCCTGGACCCGGTGCCGCTGGGCACCACCAAGGACGACCTGGCCTTCGACGTCACCGCCGGGGAGAGCCGGCTGGTCTACCGCACCGACCTGTTCGACCGGGCCACCGCCGAGTCGGTCGTCACCCGGTATGTCCGGCTGCTCGCCGCCGCCGTCGCCGACCCCGGCCGGCGGGTCTCCGAGCTGCCGCTGCTCGACGACGCCGAGCGGCGGCTCGTCCTCTCCACCTGGAACGCCACCGCCCACCACCGGCCGGTGAGCACCGTGGTCGACGAGGTGCAGCGCCAGGCCGCGGCCACCCCGCAGGCCCTCGCGCTGGTCTGCGACGGCGCCGAGCTGACGTACGCCGAGCTGAACGCCGCCGCGAACCGGCTGGCCCGGCTGCTGGTCGCCCGAGGGGCCGGCCCGGAGACCCGGGTCGCGCTCGCGCTGCCCCGCTCGATGGACCTGCTGGTGGCCATCCTCGCGGTGCTCAAGTCCGGCGCGGCGTACGTGCCGGTGGACACCGGCTACCCGGCGGCCCGGATCGGCTACCTGCTGACCGACGCCGAGCCGGCGCTGGTGCTGGCCACCGCCGACACCGCCGCCGCAGTGCCCGGCGACGCGTTGGTGCTCGACCCGCTCACCGCCGCCGACCTCGACGCGGCGGACCTGACCGACGCCGACCGGGCCGCGCCGCTGCGCCCGGACCACCCGGCCTACGTGCTGTACACGTCCGGCTCCACCGGCCGCCCCAAGGGCGTCGTGGTGGAACACCGGTCGGTGACCGCGTACCTGGCCTGGGCCCGGCACACCTACCCGGGCCTGGCCGGCACCGCCCTGCTGCACTCGCCGGTGTCGTTCGACCTCACCGTCACCGGGCTGCTCGGGCCGCTCACCGCAGGCGGCACGGTCCGGCTCGCCGCGATCGACGACCCGGCCGCCCGCGCCGGCGGCCGGCCGGCCTTCCTCAAGGTGACCCCGAGTCACCTGCCGCTGCTCGACGAGGCGCTGTCGCCGACAGCCGACCTGGTCATCGGCGGCGAGGCGCTCACCGGTGAGCAGCTCGCCGGCTGGCGGGCCGCCCACCCCGAGGTGGCGGTGATCAACGAGTACGGCCCGACCGAGGCCACCGTCGGCTGCGTCGCCGCCCGGATCGCGCCGGGGGCGGAGCTGCCCGCCGGGGCGGTGCCGATCGGCACCCCCACCTGGAACACCCGGGCGCTGCTGCTGGACGCGGCGCTGAACCCGGTGCCGCCGGGCGTGGCCGGCGAGCTGTACGTCGCCGGCGACCAGCTCGCCCGCGGCTACCTGCGCCGCCCCGGCCTCACCGCCGAGCGCTTCCTGCCCTGCCCGTACGGGCAGGCCGGGCAGCGGATGTACCGCACCGGCGACCTGGCCCGGTGGCGGGCCGACGGGACGCTGGAGTACCTGGGCCGCCGCGACGAGCAGGTGAAGGTGCGCGGCATGCGCATCGAGCTGGGCGAGATCGAGTCGGCCCTGCTGGCCCGGCCCGGCGTCCGGGAGGCGGCGGTGGCCGTGCGCACCGACTCCGGCGAGCCGACCCTGGTCGGCTACCTGGTCGGCGACGCCGACGAGGCCGCGCTGGCCGCCGACCTGGCCCGGGAGCTGCCGGCGCATCTGGTGCCGGCCGCGTTCGTCCGGCTCGACGCGCTGCCGCTGACCCCGAACGGCAAGCTGGACCGGGCCGCGCTGCCCGCCCCGGCCACCGGGACGGTCGACGACGCGTACGTCGCTCCGCGCACCGACGCCGAGGCCCTGGTGGCCGAGGTGTACGCCGACATCCTCGGTGTGGAGAAGGTCGGTGCGACCGACGACTTCTTCGCCCTCGGCGGCAACTCGCTGCGCGGCATGCGGGCGATGGCCCGGATCCGGGCCGAGGTGGACGTCGACCTGCCGATGCGGGCGCTGTTCGGCAGCCCGGTGGTGGCCGACCTGGCCGCCCAGCTCGAGAGCCTGATCGCCGCGGAACTCGACGAGCTCTCCGACACCGAGGTCGCCGCGTTGCTGGCGACGGAAGAGGGACGTACCACATGACCGACCTGAAGGATCCGGCCCGGGAGGCGGCCCGGCAGGCGCTGATCGCCAAGCGGCTACGCCGCCGCCAGGTGACCCCGGCCGCCCGGATCACCCCCCGGCCCGAGAACGCCGAGGTGCCGCTGTCGTACGCCCAGGAGCGGGTCTGGTTCATGGACCAGCTCGCCCCGGGCGAGGCCGCGTACCACATCGCGGTGCCGCTGCGGGTGCGTGGCCCGCTCGACCTGGCGGCCCTGCGCGGCGCGCTGGCCGGGCTGACCGCGCGGCACGAGTCGCTGCGCACCCGGTTCCCGGCCGACGCCGACGGCCGCCCCACCGTGGTCGTCGAGGACACCGTCGAGGTGCCGCTGACCGTGACGGAGGCGGCCGACGAGGCGGCGGCGCAGGCGCTGGTCGACGCCGCCTCGATGGAGCCGTTCGACCTGGCCACCGGGCCGCTGCTGCGTGCCCTGTTGATCCGGCTGAACGTCGACGACGACAATCCGGCCTCCGCGCCGCAAGACGGCACTGCGGACCGGACGAACGTCGACGACCACGTGCTGTTCCTCGGCCAGCACCACATCGTCGGCGACGGCTGGTCGGTGGACGTGCTGCTGCGCGACCTGATCACCCTCTACCACGGTGGCGAGCCGCCGGCCCTGCCCGTGCAGTACGGCGACTTCGCCGTCTGGGAGGCCCGCGAGCTGGACGGCCCGGCGGCCCAGGGCCACCTGGACTGGTGGAAGTCCCGACTGGCCGGGATCACCCCGCTGGAGCTGCCGCTGGACGCGCCCCGCCCGGCGACCCAGACCTACCGGGGCGACTTCGTCGAGTTCCAGCTCGACCCGGCGGACACCGAGCGGCTCAACGCGCTCACCCGGGCCGGCGGCGGCACGCTGTTCATGACGCTGCTCGCCGCGTACCAGGTGCTGTTGGCCCGGCACGCCGGCCAGGACGACTTCGCCGTCGGCGCGTCCGTGGCCGGCCGGTCCGCCCCCGAGCTGGAGAACGTCGTCGGCATGTTCATCAACATGCTGCCGCTGCGGGCCGAGCTGGCCGGCGACCCGACGTTCACCGAGCTGCTGGAGCGCACCCGGCGCAGCGTGCTGGACGGCTTCGAGCACGCCGAGGTGCCGTTCGCGAAGGTCGTCCACGAGCTGGGGCTGCCCCGCGACGTGAGCCGGTCCCCGGTGTTCCAGGCCATGTTCGTGCTCCAGAACTACGAGATGGGCCGGTTCACCGGGGTCTCCGAGGCCGCCGAGGTGCGCTTCCAGTGGACCCCGATGGAGCTGCGGGCCACCCGGTTCGACTTCGAGCTGCACGCCGTGGAGACCACCGAGGGCCTCTGGGGGAAGCTGGTCTTCAACACCGACCTGTTCACCCGGGAGACCGTCGAGCGGATCGCGCGGCGCTGGACCACCCTGCTGCGGGCGGTCGTCGCCGCCCCGGGCACCCCGGTCTCCGCGCTGGAGCTGACCGACCCCGCCGAGCGGGAGCTGCTGGCCGGCTGGAACGACACCACGGCCGACTTCCCGCAGGCGCAGACCCTGCACGGCCCGTTCGAGCAGCGGGCCGCGGCCACCCCGGACGCGGTGGCGCTGACCTTCGAGGACCGCTCGGTGACGTACGCCGAGCTGAACGCCGCCGCGAACCGGGTGGCGCACCGGCTGCGCGCCGCCGGCGTCGGCCCGGAGACCCTCGTCGGGGTGTGCGCGGAACGCTCGGTGGAGCTGGTCGCCGGGCTGCTCGGCGTGCTCAAGGCCGGCGGCGCCTACCTGCCGCTGGACCCGGAGTACCCGGCCGACCGGCTGTCCTTCATGGTCACCGACGCCGCCGCCGGTGTCGTGCTGGTGCAGGAGCACCTGCGCGACGTGCTGCCCGACACCGGCGCGACCGTGCTGGCCCTGGACGACGAGTCGGTGTGGGCCGAGCAGCCCACCGCCGACCCCGCGCCGACCGCCGGGCCGGGCAACCTGGCGTACGTCATCTACACCTCCGGCTCCACCGGCCGGCCCAAGGGGGTGCCGAACACCCACCGGGGCATCGTCAACCGGCTGGACTGGAAGCAGAAGACGTACCGGCTCGGCGCCGACGACGCGGTGCTCCAGAAGACCCCGGCCAGCTTCGACGTGTCGGTGTGGGAGTTCTTCTGGCCGCTGCGCGAGGGCGCCCGGCTGGTGCTGGCCCGGCCCGGCGGGCACAAGGACGCCGCGTACCTGCGCGACCTGCTGGTGTCCGAGCGGATCACCACCGCCCACTTCGTCCCGTCGATGCTGACCGTGTTCCTCGGCGAGGACGGGGTCGAGGCGGCCACCGGCCTGCGCCGGGTGATCTGCTCCGGCGAGGAGCTGCCGCTGGTCTCCGCGGTGGAGTTCACCGCCCGGCTGCCCTGGTGCGAGCTGCACAACCTGTACGGCCCCACCGAGGCGGCCATCGACGTCAGCGCCTGGCACTGCGACCCGGCCAAGCTGGCCGGGCTGACCGGCGTCCCGATCGGCGGCCCGATCGCCAACCTGCGGCTGCACGTGCTGGACCCGGCCGGCAACGAGTGCCCGGTCGGCGTCGCGGGCGAGCTGCACATCGGCGGCGTCGGGCTGGCCCGGGGCTACCACCGCCGGCCGGCGCTGACCGCCGAGCGGTTCGTGCCCGACCCGTTCTCCGGCGAGCCGGGCGCCCGGCTGTACCGCACCGGCGACCTGGCCCGCTGGGTGGCCTCGCCGGACGGGTCGGGGGTCGTCGAGTTCCTCGGCCGGATCGACCACCAGGTGAAGCTGCGCGGCCTGCGCATCGAGCTGGGCGAGATCGAGAGCGCCCTGCGCGAGCAGCCCCAGGTGACCGAGGCGGCGGTGATCGTCCGCGAGGACACCCCGGGCGACAAGCGGCTCACCGGGTACGTGGTCGGCGACGCCGAGCACGCCGCGCTGAAGGCGGCGCTGAAGGAGACCCTGCCCGAGTACATGGTGCCGACCGCGTTCGTCACCCTCGACGCGCTGCCGCTGAGCCCCAACGGCAAGCTCGACCGCCGGGCGCTGCCCGCCCCCGTGGTGACCCGCGAGGCGTCCGTGGCGCTGGTCGAGCCGCGCGACGACACCGAGCGGCTGCTGGCCGGGATCTGGTCGGAGGTGCTCGGCGTCGACACGCTCGGCATCGACGACGACTTCTTCGACCTGGGCGGCCACTCGATGCTCGCCACCCAGGTGGTGGCGAAGATCCGCAAGGCCGAGCACGGCGGCCGGGCGGTCGGCGTGATGGACCTGTTCCAGAAGCGGACCATCCGGGAGCTGGCCGCGTTCATGGCCGGCGACGCCGCCGACGACGGCCCGCGCCGGCTGCTCTACGAGCTGACCAAGCCGATCCCGGCCGGCCGGCGGGTCCGCACGTACGTCTGCGTCCCGTACGGCGGCGGCAGCGCCATCGTCTACCAGCCCCTGGCCGACGCCCTGCCCGCCGGAAACTCCCTGTACTCGCTGGCCATCCCCGGCCACGACGTCGGGCTCAGCGAGGACGGCCTGCCGTTCGAGGAGCTGACCCGGCGGGTCGCCGACGAGATCGTCGAGCGGATCGAGGGTCCGATCGTGCTGTACGGCCACTGCGGCGTCGGCAGCGCGATCGTCGCCGAGGTGGCCCGCAGGGTCGAGGCGGCCGGCCGGGAACTTGAGGCGCTCTACATCGGCGCGATGTTCCCCTTCGCCCGTCCGAAGGGCCTCTTCGCCGCCGCCCGCAACCGGCTCGAACAGCTGCGCAGCAACAAGCACTACGCGAGCTGGCTCAAGTCGATGGGGGTGGACACCGACGAGCTGGACCCGGAGCAGGCCGACCGGATCATCAGCAACATGCGGGCCGACTCCCGCGCCTCGGAGGAGTACTTCACCGGCCTGCTCGACTCCGGCGCGACGAAGCTGCGCGCCCCGATCGTCTCGGTGGTCGGCTCCGAGGACCCGGTGACCGACTACTACACCGAGCGGTACGCCGAGTGGGGGTTCCTCTCCGACACCCTCGGGCTGGTCGTCCTGGACCAGGCGGGGCACTTCTTCCTCAAGTACCGGGCCGACGAGCTGGCCGAGATCGTCACGGCGGCACACCCGGCGGTCCTCGCCGACGACACCACGGCGCTGGAGGCCCCGGCCCGGGGCGAGGACGCCGGCTGGGTGGTCGCCGACCACCAGCGCATCGGCGGGGCCCCGGGCTCGGAGAAGGCCGTGGTGAAGCCGAGCATGGGCCGGTTCGTCGCGGTCACCGCCGGCCAGTTCGTCTCCACCACCGGTTCGGCGCTGACCGCGTTCGCCGTGCCGATCTGGCTGTTCACCCGGACCGGCTCGGTGGCCGACCTGGGCATGCTCTGGGCCCTCGCGCTGGTCTGCGGCGTGCTGATGCTGCCGATCGCGGGCGCGGTCGTCGACCGGGTCAGCCGCCGGAAGATCATGATGATCGCCAGCTCCAGCGCCGGGACGATCCAGCTCGTGCTGGCCGCCCTGCTCTGGACGGACAACCTGCGGCTGTGGATGATCTACATCCTGGTGGCGCTGAGCCAGGTCGCCGGGTCGTTCCAGCGCATCGCGTTCTCCTCGGCGGTGCCGCAGCTCGTGCCGAAGCGGTACCTCGGCCACGCGATGGGCGTCACCCAGCTCACCAACGGCTCCGCCATGCTGCTGATGCCGGTCTTCGCGGCCGGCCTGCTGGCCGCCATCGGCCTCAAGGGCATCCTGCTCATCGACGTGGCCAGCTACGTGGTGGCGGTGCTGACCCTGGCGGTGGTCCGCTTCCCGGACCTGCTCGGCTTCCGGCCCCGGGAGCGGCTGCTGGCGGCGATCGCCAACGGGCTGCGCTACTCGTGGCAGCACCGGGGCTTCCGGCTCATGCTGGGCTACTTCGCGATCGGCAACATCTTCCTGGCCCCGGCCCTGGTGCTGACCACCCCGATGGTGCTCTCCTTCGCCACCGCCACGCAGGTGGCGCAGGTGGCCCTGGCCGAGGCGCTCGGCGCGGTGGCGGGCGGCGTGCTGATGTCGCTGTGGGGCGGCCCGCGCAGCCGACGGATGATCGGCGTGCTGATCGGCAACCTCGGCACCGCCGTGGGGTGCGTCGTGATCGGCCTCGACGCCTCGGTGACGGTGATCTGCGTCGGGGTGTTCTGGCTGGGCATGTCGATGACCACCGCCCAGTCGATCTACGCCACCATCGTCCAGGTGAAGGTGCCCCAGCGGTACCACGGCCGGGTGTTCAGCCTGAACCAGACCATCTCCTGGTCCACGCTGCCGATCGGCTTCGCGCTGATCGCCCCGGCCGCCACCGGCCTGTTCGAGCCGATGCTCGCCCCCGGCGGGGCCCTCGCCGGCTCGGTGGGCGCGGTGATCGGCACCGGTCCGGGCCGCGGCATGGGCTTCGCGTACGTCTGTTTCGGCGCGGCGCTGGTGCTGGTCACCCTGGGCGGCTTCGCGATCCGGCTGCTGCGGCGCTTCGACATGGAGGTGCCGGACTCGCTGCCGGACGACCTGATCGGCGCCCAGGAGCGTGAGCGGCGGCTGGCCGCCCGGGCCGCCGAGCGGCAGGAGGAGAAGGTGCCGGTCGCGGCGTGACGGCGCAGGCGGCGTCGTGAGCGACGGGTCGGATCCATGGGCCCCGACCGCCCGCCGACGCCCCCGGCCCCGCGTCCGGCCGGGGGTGCGGGCCCCTACGCCAGGGGCGGGTCGGCGAACTCGGTCTCGGGAACGTCGTCGGGCTCGGCGACCCAGCCGGAGAAGACCGGCACCCCGTGCCACGGGCCCACCCCGCCGCCCCGCCGGTCGGTGGCGACGGCCACCACCGCGTACGGGTGTCCGAAGCGCAGCTCGGCGGTGCGGGCCACCCCCTCCGGGGGCAGGCTCACCACCCCGAACGCCCCGGTCACGGCTGCGGCCTCGAACCCGTACCGGCTGTACCGGGCGACGACGGCCTGCCGTGCCTCGACCTCGGTGCCCCCGACCAGAGGTGCGAGGACCCGGGCGAGGGCGGAGAACCCGAGCCCCGGCCCGGTCAGGTCGTGCTCGGCGCGGGCCGACCAGCAGGGCAGCGCCGCGGCGTGCCGCTCCTCCCGGCGGTCGCGGGCGTGGGTGCGGACGGTCTCCTCACGCAGCGTCCACAGCGGCGTCGCGCCCAGCGGAAGGTCGAACAGCGACCGCCGGCCGGCGGGCTCGTCGGCGTCGGCGTCGGCCGCGATCCGGTACGCGGCGGCGAGCACGTCGGCGGCGGCGACCTCGGGAGCGGCGGCCACCGACACGACCAGCAGCCCGGCCCCGTCCCCGTTCCCTTCCCCCGGTTCGGCCGCCGCCGTGTGCACGGCGACGTCGCCGGCCTCCGGCGTCGCGGCGATCCACGACCTGTGCCCGTACGCCGGGGTGCGCAGCACCCGGGTCAGCCGCCCGGCCCAGGGGCTGTCCGGCCCCAGCGCCGTGGCCGGGGCGAGGCCGAACGGGTCGGCCCAGGAGATCCGGGTGGCCACGGCCGAGGCCAGCGCGAGCACGACGGCAGGCGAGAGAGTCAGCGGGAACGCGTCGAGCAGACCAGCGCTGTGCCTGCGCGCCCAGGCGTCCAGGCCGGCCTGGTCCGGCAGCGGGCCGGTCTCCGTGGCGCGGGGGAGGGTGGCCCGCCAGGCGGCCAGCGCGTCGGTGTCCGCGTCCGGTCGGTGCCAGACGGCGGTGGCGGCCGGTGCCAGCGGGTGCGGGGCGTCGAGCAGCGCGGCGGCGGTCCGCGCCGCCGTCGCCGGGTCGGTGCCCAGCGCGTCGGCGAGGCCGTCGGCGTCGGGGACGGCCGACCCGCACAGCGCGAGCAACAGCCAGGCGCCCAGCGGGGACGCGACGTGGTGCCGGTCGCCGACCGAGCCGTGCAGCCGGGCGGCGTAGCGGGCCAGCGGGCCGTGGAGGTTCGTCGTCATGCCTTCACTGTGCCCCGCCCGGGCCGGTCCTCACGAGAACAGCTCGAACGGTTCGTCGATCTCCTCTCCGGCCAGGAAGGCGGCGAGCAGCCCGGGCAGCCGGCCCGGATAGAACCGCTCCCGGCTGCCGACGACGTCGGCGACCGGCCACCAGCGGAAACCGAAGTAGTCCTCCCGCTCGTAGTCCAGCCGATCGGTCTCGTCGACGTCCGGGCCGGGGCCCTCCAGCCGTACCGCCACGACCACCTCGTCCTGCACGTGGCGCAGCCGGCGGTGGATGAAGCTGGCCCGCCGCCGCCAGCGCGGCGGACCGATCCGCTCCGGGGCCACCCGGATGCCGGTCTCCTCGCGCAGCTCCCGCACGGCCGTGTCGAGGTACGTCTCGCCGGGGTCGACGCCGCCGCCGGGCAGCTCCCACCAGGTACCGAGCCGGGGATGGTCCGGGTCGCGGGTGTGGAACAGCAGCAGCCTCCGGTCGGCGTCGAGCACCACCAGCCGCACCGCGCGCCGCTCGACGACCGGCAGGTCGTCGGGGATACCCGTCACGGTCGCCCCTTCCGTTCGCTGCCTCAGATGGGCCGGTCGCACCCATGGTGCCCGACGGTGGCGGCGGCCCGGACGTCAGCCGGGGTGCGCGGCGGGCCCGCAGGCCAGCGGCGTGCGCGGCGGCCCGGACGTCAGCCGGGGTGCGCGGCGACCGCGTCGCCCACCCCGGTCGGCAGCGGGTAGGGGCGCTCGGCGGGCAGCAGCGCCTCGGCCGAGGCGTCGTCGCCCGCGTCCAGCCGGGCCCGGATCGCCCGCGCCGTCGCGGTGACGTCGGTGATCCCGACGATCCACTCGTCGACGTACCGCCGGGCGGCCTCGCCGGCCAGGCCCATCTGTAGGGAACGGTGCCGCAGCGGCTGCGCCCGCACGGTGCGCTCCGGATCCCACTGCACCCGCACCGGGCTGGTGCGCAGCCGTTGGGCCCAGCCGTCCCGGTCGGCGTGCAGGCCGGGCTCGTAGCCGCTCAGGCAGGCGTGCGCCAGGGCCCACTCGAACCCGGCGCGGTCGATCTCGACGGCGAGCACCCGCTCCTGGCCCGGCTTCCGGGCCCAACCGCAGCGGTACATCATCCAGCGGAACGACGGCTTGATCCAGGTCATCCGGTCCCGCTTGAACGGGGGCACGAACCGGCCCGCCGCCACCGCCGGCCCGGCGATCTCCGGCGGGTACGCCTGGTAGACGGTCAGCGTGTCGGCGGTGTACGTGGCGCGGATCTGGCGCGGGGGATGGTCACGTCGGAATCGTCGCGGGTCGGGCCGCCCCGCCTCCACCGCTTTACGCCTCCACCGCGCCTGCCCCGTTGCTCGGTGCCGGCGTGGGTCGGCGGCGGGTCGGGGGAGGGGTTAGGCTGCCCGCCGTGGCAGGCCTGTTGAGAAGTGTGGCGTCCCGGCTGGGGCGGGTGACCCGCGGTGCGGCCCCGACGCGTACCCCCGGTCCGATTCCGGCCCAGGTCGCGCGGCGCCGGCAGGTCGTGGCGTTGCAGCGGCGGGAGCTCAGCTACGCCCCGGAACCCGACGGGCAGGCCGACCCGGGTGAGGTCGTCTGGACCTGGGTCCCCTTCGAGGACGACCCCCGGCAGGGCAAGGACCGGCCGGTCCTGGTCGTCGGCCGGAGCAGCCACACCCTGTTCGGCCTGATGCTGTCCAGCCAGGGCGAGCGGGACGGCCAGCGACACTGGCTCTCCCTCGGCCCCGGCACCTGGGACCGCGACAACCGGCCGAGCTGGGTACGCCTCGATCGGGTGCTCACCATGCGGGAGGACAGCATCCGGCGCGAGGGCGCGGTGCTGGACCGGCCCCGCTTCGACCGGGTCGGCCAGGCCCTGCGTGCCGGCTACGGCTGGCGCTGACCCCGCGCCGCTGCGCGGCCGGTCAACACTCGGCGAGGTGCGCGCTGTCCACGAGCTGCCGGGTGGGGCCGGACGCGCCGATGCTCTTGGCCCGGTACATGGCGGCGTCGGCGCGGTCGAGCGCCTCGGTGAGCTGGGCGGGGCCGGTCACCGGGGCCAGGCCGACCGAGGCGGTGACCCGGAGGCTGAGACCGTCGAGCGGGATGGGCGCGGCGAGCGCCTCGCAGAGCCGGCGGGACGCGTGCTCGATCCATCGTCGGTCGACCGTCGGGCTGGTCAGTAGGCCGGCGAACTCGTCGCCGCCGAGGCGGGCCACCAGGTTGTCGCCGGCGAACGCGGCCAGCCGTTCGGCCACGCTGATCAGCACCCGGTCCCCGGCGGCGTGCCCGTAGCGGTCGTTGACCTGCTTGAAGTCGTCCAGGTCGAGCACCACCGCGATCAGCGGCTGGCCGACGGCATCGGTGAGCAGAGTGGTGGCCAGCCGGAAGAAGGCCCGTCGGTTGGGCAGCCCGGTGAGCGGGTCGTGGCTCGCGGCGTGCCGTTCGGCGGCGAGTTCGGCCTGGAGGTGCTCGATCTCCGCCTCGGCCAGCAGGGCGCGGCGGCGTAGCTGCCACGCGGACACGAGGGCCCCGGCGGCCGAGATACCGGACGCGATGGTCAACGGATCCGGCACGAACCCTCCCCTCGCCGCGTCCGCCCGCTGGCCCTGCCCGATGCCGGCCGGCGCGTTCCTACACACCCGCATTTTCCCTGGTGCGGCCCCGATTCGAGTAACCCAAAGTGAACGAATGGGTACACCGCACGTGCGTTATCATGCTCGTTGTCCGGTGCAGATGCAATAGCAGATGCACGTGCAGCAGCATCGTTTTCGACCCACCCCCTCGCCAGCACCGCTCCTCCCCGCGGCATAGGCAGGCTCTTGAAGAGAAAGACGCCCCCATGCAGCAGCCCCACAACGGCGTTCCCGCCGCGCAGCTCCCCCCGCTGAAGTGGCAGAAGAGCCGACGGAGCAACCCCAGCGGTAACTGCGTCGAGTTGGCCGAACTCCCCGGCGGCGGCGGGATCGCCCTGCGCAACTCGCGCCACCCCGAGGGTCCGGCGCTGATCTACACGGTGGACGAGATCGCCGCTTTCGTGCTCGGCGCCCGGGACGGGGACTTCGACGACCTGATCGCCTGACTCAGCGTAACCAGTCGGCTCCGTCCCGTCGATGGGACCAAAACACCCTTCGGGCGGGTACACCTCACTGTCGGTCCATGGCATGCTTACACGTCGGCCGGGGTCGGGGCCCGGTTGACGGAGGCTGGCAAGCGGAGGTCGGCACGTGACGATGGTTCCCACGGAAGGTGGCCCAGCCACCGGCCCGACCGTGCTGCGCATGCTGCTCGGCGCCCAACTGCGCCGCCTGCGTGAGGCCGTCGGGGTGACCAGGGAGGGCGCCGGCTGGGAGATCCGGGCCTCCGAATCGAAGATCAGCCGGATGGAGCTGGGCCGGGTCGGCTTCAAGGAGCGCGACGTCGCCGACCTGCTCAGCCTCTACGGGGTCACCGATGCCGAGGAGCGCGAGGCCCTGCTCAAGCTTGCCCGGGACGCCAACAGCCCGGGCTGGTGGCACCGTTACGGCGACGTGTTGCCGTCCTGGTTCCAGTCCTACCTGGGCCTGGAGGCGGCTGCCGCGCTGATCCGCAGCTACGAGGTCCAGTTCGTGCCCGGCCTGCTCCAGACCCCGGAATACGCCCGGGCGGTCGTCCTGCTCGGGCACCGCAGCGCCGGCGCGGACGAGATCGACCGGCGGGTGGGCCTGCGCATGCAGCGCCAGGAGCTGCTGCGTCGCCCGCAGCCGCCCCAGCTGTGGGCGGTGGTCGACGAGGCCGCGCTGCGCCGCCCGATCGGCGGCCCCGAGGTGATGCGCGGCCAGTTCGCCGCCCTGATCGAGGCGACCCGGTCGCCGCACGTGCGGTTGCAGATCATCCCGTTCGACGCGGGCGGGCACGCCGCGGCGGGCGGTGCCTTCACCATCCTGCGCTTCGGCGACCAGGACCTGCCGGACATCGTCTACATCGAACAGCTCACCAGCGCCATCTACCTCGACAAGCGCGAGGACCTCGACTACTACGCGGCGGCCATGGAGCGCCTCTGCGTGGAGGCCGAGCCCCCGGAGCGAACGCCGGAGCTGCTGGCCCGGCTGCGTGACGAGATCCTTCCGGGGTGACGGTTCCCGGGCGCGGAACCGGCCCGGGAGCCTCTACCATGGTCGGGACCGACGACAGTGGACGGACGTCGGCGCGCCGATGCCAGCGCAGAGCATGGAGGAGCCTTGACCACCGACGCCCCCGGTGCCCCGACCGAGCCCGCCCACCGCAGGGACCGGATCGACACCTCGGTGGCGCATCCCGCCCGCCGCTACAACTACTGGCTGGGCGGCAAGGACAACTTCCAGGCCGACCGCGACTCGGGTGACGCGATGGCCGCGGCCTTCCCGACCATCCGCGTCACCGCCCTGGAGAACCGCCGCTTCCTCCAGCGGGCGGTGCGCTACCTGGCCCGCGAGGCCGGCATCCGGCAGTTCCTCGACATCGGCACCGGCATCCCCACCGCCGACAACACCCACGAGGTCGCCCAGGCCGTCGCCCCGCAGACCCGGGTGGTGTACGTCGACAACGACCCCATCGTGCTCGCCCACGCCCGTGCCCTGCTGACCAGCGCACCCGAGGGCGCCACCGCCTACATCGACGCCGACCTGCGCGACCCGGAGAAGATCCTTTCCCACCCCGACCTGCGGCGCACCATCGACCTCGGGCAGCCGGTGGCGCTGATGCTGGTGGCGATCCTGCACTTCCTGGCCGACCCGGACGAGCCGTACGCGCTGGTCCGGCGGCTGCTGGACGCCCTGCCCCCGGGCAGTCACCTGGCCGCCACGCACGCCACCTACGACCACCTCCCGGGGCAGGTCGGCGAGGACGCCAGGGTGGCGACGAGGAACGGGGGCGGGTACGGCACGCTCTACCTGCGCAGCCTGGCCGATTTCACCCGGTTCTTCGACGGCCTGGAACTGGTCGAGCCGGGCATCGTCTCCGCAGCCGAGTGGCGTGCCGCCGCGGAGCCGCAGCCCCGGCCCTCGGCGGCCGACGTCAGCCTGTACGCGGCCGTGGCGCGCAAGCCCTGACCGGCCCCCGCGAGGCCCGGGCCGCCGCCCGGCCCACGCGCGCCTGTACGTGATCATCGTGCCGCCGACCGTACCCGTCGTGAAAGCCAGCCCTGTCCCTCCACGGCGGCCCCCTCCACGGCGGCCTGGTCGGCGAAGGTCCGGCCGAAGCCTGCGCCCGACCCCGACCCGACCCTGGGGGAGAGGGGTACGACGCGCTGCGGGCGGTCGGCGGAGCGGGTGACGGCATGGCGGTCGGCGGAGACGGTCATTAGCTTTGTCGGATGATCAGCACGCAACCGCTCCTGCCCTTCCCCCGTACGATCGCCGCCGGTCCCGAGCCCGGTTCCGACGGGCCCGTGGGGTTCGTCACGGGCCTGGTCGAACGGCTGGGCGGCCCCGGCGCGGGACTGGCGGTCGCGCTTGAGAATCTCTTTCCGCCGATCCCCAGCGAGGTGATCCTGCCGCTGGCCGGGTTCGTCGCCAGCCAGGGAAGAATGAGTCTGGTCGGGGCGATCGGCTGGACCACCCTCGGTTCCGTGGTCGGTGCCCTCGCGCTGTACGTGATCGGCGCCATGTTGGGCCGGGACCGGATGCGCGCCGTCGTCGCGCGACTGCCGCTGGTCAAGCTCGAGGACGTCGACCGGACGGAGGCGTGGTTCCTCCGGCACGGCGTCAAGGCGGTGTTCTTCGGCCGGATGATCCCGGTGTTCCGCAGCCTCATCTCGATCCCGGCCGGTGTGGAACGGATGCCGGTGCCGACCTTCCTGCTGTTCACGACCCTCGGCAGCCTGATCTGGAACACGATCTTCGTGATGGCGGGCTATCTGCTGGGGGAGAAGTGGCACGTCGTCGAGGGCTACGTCGGCGCGTTCCAGAACGTGGTCATCGCGGTGTGCGTGGTGGCGCTCGGCTGGTTCGTCGTCACCCGGGTGCGGCGTGCCCGCGCCGCCCGACAGCTGCCCGTCGACAAGGCCGACCCGGTCGCCCCGGTCGACGCTGTCCACGCGTCGGACGCGGAGGCGTCGCCGTCGGTCGGGCCGGAGTTCGGTGGGGCGCGGGAGTACCGGGGGACCGTCTACCGCAGCGGGTCCTGGCGGGGAGAGCCCGAGCGCTGACCCCCGGTGGACGTCGTGCGGAAAGGCCCTGCGCGCCCGGTGGTGGCGTGTCTGGGTCGAATGTCCGGTTCGGGGTGACCGGTGACACCCGTCCGGTGGAACATGGGCCGGCCCGGGGTCGTTACACATGGCGGACGATCGAGTAGCGCACCCCGCGGCTGAGCCGGCCGAACCCCGGTGGAATGCGGGTCGGCCGCCGGTCGTTACACATGGTCCCGCCGCCATCAGCACCCCTCTGCGGGTGCGGTGAGCCGCCGGACGACTTCCCCCCTTGTTCTTGATCTGTTGGGCGCCTCGACGTGGTGCTCACACCCCCCGTCCTTTCCCTGGGCGGGCGCGTGTGTCGACCCCCGATTGGAGTCACCCCCCATGAACACGATCATGCGTAAGAGCGTTCTCGGTATCGCTGGTCTGGCGTTCGCTGGTGGTCTGGCCGCCGGTCCGCTGAATCACGCCACCACTACTGGGACCGTCGAGTCGGCCATGCCGGCCGCGGTGGCCGTGCAGGCCGACAAGCCGGCAGTGGACAAGGCCAAGCTGATCCCGCACGGCGTGCAGGGTGAGCAGTCCCGTATCGCGCTCGGCGACGAGCAGACCGCCAACGTGAAGGCGATCGTGGCGGCGACGAAGAAGGCCGGTATGGACGAGCGGGCCGCCGTGATCTCGATCGGCACCTCTTTGCAGGAGTCGAAGTTGGAGAACCTGGGTCACCTGGGCGACCGTAACGACCACGACTCGCAGGGCCTGTTCCAGCAGCGCCCCACCTCCGGCTGGGGCACCCCCGAGCAGATCACCGACCCCGAATACTCGACCCTGGCGTTCCTGAAGGGTCTGAAGCAGGTCGACGGGTGGCAGGACATGCCCCTGACCGAGGCCGCCCAGACCGTGCAGGTGTCGGCGTACCCCGACGCGTACGCGCAGTGGGAGCAGCAGGCCGCCGACCTCGTCGCCGAGCACTGGAACAGCTGACCCCCGGCACCACCGCCTACTACGGCACCACCGCTGGCCGGTCCCCGACACCCCGGGGGCCGGCCAGCGGCGTCCGCGCGTTCGGGGCCGGCGGTTTCCCGGGGACGCCCGGCCGGACGGGGGACGCCGGCGGCCCCCACGGTGCAGAGCAGCGACCCGCTCGGGTGCCACGGCGATCCGGGAGGTGGCTCGGGGCCGACGCGGTGACCGTCGGGGAAGCCCGGGCGTACAGTCGGGCGGTGGACCGTACCGAATCCCTGCCGGCGCAGACGCGACCGCCCGGCGTGGCGCCCGCCGATCCGGGCAGCGTGCTGCTGCCCGGGCACGACGTGCCGCTCGGCCGCTACACGACGGTGCGTCGGCTGCTGCCGCAGCGCCAGCGGCGGATGGTCGGGGCCTGGTGCTTCGTCGACCACTTCGGGCCGGACGACGTCGCCGAGCGGCCCGGGATGGAGGTGCCGCCGCACCCGCACACCGGGTTGCAGACGGTCACCTGGCTGCTGGACGGGGAGATCGTGCACCGGGACAGCCTCGGCAACGTCCAGCCGATCCGGCCGGGGCAGCTCAACGTGATGACCTCCGGCCACGGCATCGCCCACTCGGAGCGGTCGCCGGCGGCGCATCCGCCGGTGATGCACGGGGTGCAGCTCTGGGTGGCCCTGCCGGACCCGGCGCGGGCGGCGGTGCCCGACTTCGCCCACCACGAGGACCTGCCGGTGTGGCGCGACGGAGACCTCGACGTCACGCTGCTGGCCGGCGAGCTGGGCGGGGAGCGGTCCCCGGCGGTGCTGCACACCCCGCTGGTCGGCGCGCAGCTCACGGCCCGGGGCGCGGCGCCGGCCCGGCTGCCGCTGCGCCGCGACTTCGAGTACGGCCTGCTGGCGATGTCCGGTTCCGCCCAGGTGGGTGACGTGCCGCTGGAACCGGGTGCGTTGCTCTACCTCGGTGCCGGTCGGGAGAGTCTCACCCTGAGCGCAGCGTCGGACAGCCGGCTGCTGCTGCTCGGCGGGGCGCCGTTCGAGGAGCCGCTGGTGATGTGGTGGAACTTCGTCGGCCGGTCGCACGAGGAGGTCGCCGCGGCCCGCGAGGACTGGGCGGCCGGCCGTCGGTTCGGGACGGTGGCCGACGACGCGGCGCCGCCGCTGCCGGCGCCCGCGCTGCCGACCACCCGGCTCAAGGCCCGCACCCGGCACGGCGACATCCGGGCCTGAACCCCGGGCGGGGCCGGGCGGGCACAGGCACCGGCGGGTGGAGGCGTGGCGGGTGGCGACGCGGGTAGTCGCGGGCATGCCGACCATTGCGATCTCCAGCATCGAAGACAAGAAACGACTGGCCCGCCGGCTCGCCGGCAGCGGGCGAGGATTCGCCGAGCAGTACGGGTTCCGGGTCACCAACAATCCGTCCAGCCTGTTCCAGCTCCTCGTCCTGTCGGTCCTGCTGGCCCGACGGGGCGACTTCCGGCGGGCCCTGGACACCGCCGCCGCGCTGCGTGACGCCGGCTGGGACAGCGCGGCCCGGATGGCCCGTTCGCTGCACGCCGACCGGGTGCGGGTGCTGCGGGAGGCCGGGCAGCGCGGCGACGTGGACGCCCTCGCCGACACCCTGGGCGACCTCGCCCGTGCCGTGGTGGATCGGTATCGGGGCGACCTGCGCCGGCTGCGCGCCGCGGCGCACCACGACCCGGCCGGCGAACGGGCGCAGCTGGCCGAGCTGCCCGGGGTCGACGCCGGGGTGGTCGACCTGTTCCTGCGCGAGGCGCAGGCGCTGTGGCGGGAGGTGGCCCCGGTGGCGGACCGACGGGCGCTCGCGGCGGCCCGCCGGCTCGGCCTGGGGCGGTCCGCGACCGATCTCGCCCAGCTGGCCGGCGGCGGTGAGTCGGAGCGGCTGGCCTGGCTGGTCGGCGCGCTCGCCCGGGTGGACCTGGAGAAGCGGTACGCCGAGCTGGCCGACTGAACGTGTGCCGGCCCACAGTTCCTCGAAATTTGACCGTAAGTACGATGGCGGAAGCTATGATGATCTCGGCAGTCGAGTTCGCCCGGTTCGGGCGGACGTGGCCGTCCGGCGGTGCGACCCGGTTCGGGTCGCGGTCACCGCCGGGAGACAGGTTCTGCGTGGCGCCCCAGGTCGCGGTTCGTGGCCCGGGGCGCCCGCCTGTCTCCGGCCGGCCCGCTCACCTGACGAGCCCGGCCAGCAGGTTCACCGTCGCGGCGATGATCACCGCCCCGAACAGGTACGACACCAGCGCGTGCCGCAGCACGGTCGTACGCATCTCGTTGCTGGTCAGGTTCGTGTCGGAGACCTGGAAGGTCATCCCCACCGTGAACGCCAGATAGGCGAAGTCCGAGTAGCGCGGGCGCTGTGCCTGGTGGAACATCACCCCGCCGTCGGGCCCACCGTAGTAGATCCGGGCGTACCGGGCGGTGAAGACGGTGTGCACCACCAGCCAGGACAGCAGCACGCTGGCCACCCCCAGCATGCTGTAGGCGTCCCGGGCCGGCCCCGGCCGGGCGCTGCGCGCGGTGACCAGCACGACCGCGACGGCGACCAGGCTGGCCAGGCAGGCGACCAGCAGCAGCAGGTCGCGGGTGGGCCGGTTCGGGTCCTCGCGTACGGCGAGCCGGGCGGTCCGCTCGGCGTCCGACGGCCACAGCGTGCGCCAGACCAGCACCAGCCAGCTCAGGGCCGCCGCGTCCCAGCCCACGAGGGGGCTGAGCGACGGCGGGCCGACGAGCGCGAACAGGCCGCCGCCCAGCCCACCGGCCAGCCCGAGCACGGCGAGCTGGACCACCGCCGGGGTGTGTCCGTCCCTGCCGCGCACCCACCCGTTCCCGACGGCGCGGCGCTCAGATGCCGCGCAGGTGCTGCGAGACCCGGGTGTGCGGGTTCCGGGCCTGTGCCGCACGCTGCGACCTGCCGATCTCCGGGGCGGCGTCGATCTTGGCGGAGCGGGCCACCTCGTTGCCGTTGGCGTAGTCGACCGGGGGCAGGGCGCGCAACGCGCGCAGCACGTCCGGCGGCGCCCCCTCCCGCTGCGCCTCGCGTACCACGTCGGCCTTCTCGGCCGGGTAGTCGAGGCTGGACAGGTACCGCAGGACCTCGTCGTAACTCGCCATGGTGTGGGCTCTCCTCGCCGGTTCGATCCGGTTCACGACTTCACGACCGGCCGCGGTTACCCACCCGCCGGCCGCCCACGCCCGTCCGGCGCGAGGAAATCGCGGACGCGGCCCGTCCGGGTCGAGCCGTCCGGGTCGCCGTTTCCGGCCCGGTGGGACGGGTACGCGACCGGCCCGATGCAGCGGAAGGAGCACCGCCATGAACTACGACACCTTCGTCGAACAGGTGTCCCTGCGGGCACAGGTCCCCGGGGAGCGGGCCGTGGAGTTGACCCGCGCCACGCTGGAGACCCTGGCGGAGCGGCTGACCGGCGGCGAGGTGCTCGACCTCGCGGCCCAGTTGCCGAAGCCGTTGCAGTTGGTCCTGCGGCCGAGCCCGGACACCGAGGCAGCCGACCGGTTCGGCGCGGCCGAGTTCGTGGCCCGGGTCGGCCAGCGGGCCGGCCTGGACGAGCGGGCCGCCCGGGACGCCGTCCGGGCGGTGTTCGTCACCCTGCGCGAGGCGGTCAGCGGCGGGGAGTTCGACGACATCGTCATCCAGATGCCGCGCGACTACCGGGACATGGTCGAGCCGGCGCTCGCCCCGGGGGCGGCCGTCCCGCGCCGACCCTGACCGGCCGACCCTGACCGGCCGACCCACCCCGGCGGCGGCGACCCTCAGGCGACCGCGTTGGCGGCGCGCAGGGCGGCGATCCGGTCGGCGGCGAGACCGGCCTCCGCCAGCACCTCGTCGGTGTGCTCGCCCGGGTGCGGCGGCGGCCGGCGCAGCGCCGTCGGCGTGCCGGTGAACCGGGGCGCGGGTGCTGGCTGGGTCGCCCCGGCGTGCTCCACGAACACCCCTCGGGCCGCCAGGTGCGGGTGCTCCGGCGCCTCCCTCCAGTCCAGGACCGGCGCGACGCACGCGTCCGAGGAGCCGAGCAGCGCCGTCCACTCGTCGCGGGTGCGGGTGCGGAACAGCCGCGCCCACGCCGCGCGCAGCGCCGGCCAGTTCGCCGGGTCGTCGCGGTCCGGCGCCTCGTCGCCGGGCAGCGGGAAGCCGGTACGCCGGACCAGCTCCGCGTAGAAGCGGGACTCCAGGGCGCCGACGGCGAGGTGGCGGCCGTCCGCACACTCGTACGTGTCGTAGAACGGTGCGCCGCCGTCGAGCAGGTTGACCCCGCGCGGGTCCTGCCACAAGCCGAGCCGGCGCAGCGCGTGGACCTGGGTCGACAGCACCGCCACCCCGTCCACGACGGCCGCGTCGACCACCTGTCCGGGCGCTCCGGCCCGGACGGCGTACAGGGCCGAGACGATGCCCAGGGCCAGCATCATCCCGCCGCCGCCGAAGTCGCCGAGCAGGTTCAGCGGCGGCACCGGACGCTCGCCGGACCGACCGATGCCGTGCAGCGCCCCGGTCAGGGCCAGGTAGTCGATGTCGTGCCCGGCGTACGGGGCGAGCGGGCCGTCCTGCCCCCAGCCGGTCATCCGCCCGTACACCAGGCGTGGGTTGACCGCGCGGCAGTCGGCGGGGCCCAGGCCGAGCCGCTCGGTCACCCCGGGGCGGAAGCCCTCGACCAGCGCGTCCGCGCGGCCGACCAGGGCCAGCACCGCGTCCCGGCCGCCGGCCGACTTCAGGTCCACCGCGACCGAGCGGCGGCCCCGGTTGAGCAGGTCCGGGTGGGGGGTGCCGAACGCCGACGGGTCGACGTCGGTGGCCCGGTCCACCCGGATCACGTCGGCGCCCAGGTCGGCCAGCATCATCGCGGCGAACGGGCCGGGGCCGATGCCCGCCAGTTCGACCACCCGCACCCCGGCCAGCGGGCCGGCCCCGCCGCCGGCCGCCGCCCGGCCCGCGTCGGGGTGGCTCACGCGCTCGTCCATCGGGCCACCATAGGTGTTTCGCGTTTGTCCCGTGAGGTGCCGGGAATCCGTCCCGCGCGTTCCGCCCCGATCACCGCTGGTGACGGCGGGGGTCGCGGCTTGGCGAGGCGACCGGGCTGACCTAACCTTGTCGCACGAGGGGAGTACTTCCCACGAATCATTCCGGTCAGTACGGCGTGCCCGGAGCACGCCTCGGGTGGTTGCCCACGGGAACGTGGGTGAAGGAGACCTCGAACATGAGACGGTGTTCGAGGGGATTCCATGACCGAATTGTCTTATCTGTCCGCCGGTGAGTTGTCATCGGTGGGCACGCCCACGCTCTGGGCGGTCACCATCGCCGGCGTGCTCGCGCTGCTGGTGCTGGACTTCCTCGTCACCCGCAAGCCGCACGAGGTGTCGCTCAAGGAGGCGCTCGGCTGGTCCGCCTTCTACATCGCCCTGCCGCTGGCCTTCGGCGCCTGGGTCTGGTCCCGCTTCGGCTCCCAGCAGGGCGTGGAGTACCTGACCGGCTACCTGGTCGAGAAGTCCCTCTCGGTCGACAACCTGTTCGTCTTCATGCTGCTGCTGGCGGCGTTCGCGGTGCCCGCCGCCCTCGCCCAGCGGGTGCTGCTCTACGGCATCGCCGGTGCGCTGGTGCTGCGGGCGATCTTCATCGCCCTCGGCGCGGCAGCCCTGCAGACCCTCGACTTCGCCTTCCTGATCTTCGCGGCCATCCTCATCGTCACCGCCGTCAAGCTGCTTCGTGACGCCGTCTCCGGCCACGAGCAGACGGTGGACATCAACAAGATGCGGTCGGTGCGGCTGCTGCGCCGGTTCATGCCGGTCGTCGAGGAGTACCAGGGCACGAGGATGGTCGTCCGGCAGAACGGTCGCCGGGCGCTCACCCCGCTCGCCCTCGTGGTGGTCGCGGTGTTCGCCACCGACATCGTCTTCGCCGTCGACTCGGTGCCCGCCGTGTACGGCATCACCGAGGACCCGTACCTCGTCTTCGCCACCAACGCCTTCGCCCTGCTCGGCCTGCGGGCGCTGTACTTCGTGCTGCACGCCGCGCTGAGCCGGCTGGTGCACCTCAGCTACGGCCTGGCCTTCATTCTCGCCTTCATCGGCGTCAAGCTCGGCCTGCACTGGGCGCACGGGATCTGGCCGGGCGTGCCGCAGATCCCCACGCTGGCCTCGCTCGGGGTGATCATCGGCGTGTTGGTCGTCGTGACGTTCACCAGCCTCCGGGCCACCCGCAACGCCGCGGAGGGCGACAAGGAGACCGTCGCCGACCGGCACTGACCGCGTCGACGGCCGGGCGTCACCGCCCGCCGTCGACATCGGCCACGCCGCGACGGCGCGTGGGCGGGACTCCGGCCCGACCCGCGTCCGCCGTGGTCGTCCGCCCCGGCGGGTCCGGGCGTAACGGTGCCACCGAGATCCGCCAGGTGGTACGACTGGCTGGTGGGAATCGTGTCACCGGGCTTCCAGGGCCGGCCCCGCTCGGCGGAGCCGGCCCTGCCACCGGGGCAGTACCTGACCGAGGACTTCCCGGTGCTCTCCGCCGGCCCCACCCCGAAGGTGCGGCCGGACACCTGGGAGTTCGTCGTCACCACCGAGACCGGCGCGGAGCGCCGCTGGTCCTGGGCCGAGTTCACCGCCCTGCCCCAGGACACCCCGACCGTCGACATCCACTGCGTCACCCGCTGGTCCAAGATCGCGACGACCTGGCAGGGCGTCTCGCTGGACGTCCTGCTCGACGGCGTCGACACCGACGCGGCGTACGCCCTGGTCCACTCGTACGGCGGGTACACCACCAACCTGCCGCTGGCCGACCTGCGCGGCGGCCGGGCCTGGGTGGCGTACCGCTTCGACGGCCGCGACCTGCCCGCCGAGCACGGCGGCCCGGCCCGGCTGCTGGTGCCCCACCTCTACTTCTGGAAGTCCGCGAAGTGGGTGCGCGGCATCCGGCTCAAGGTTATGGACGAGCCCGGCTTCTGGGAGACCGCCGGGTACCACGCCTACGGCGACCCGTGGCGCGAGCAGCGCTACACCGGCGATTGAACGCCCCGTCGAACGCCCCGCTGACCTGGCGGGTGGCCCGGCTGGTCGAGCGGCGGGGCGAGACGCCGACCGCGCGGACGCTCGTCATCGACGCGCCCGGCTGGCCCGGGCACCTGCCCGGCCAGCACGTCGACGTCCGGCTCACCGCGTCCGACGGGTACCAGGCAGCCCGGTCGTACTCCCTCGCCGGGCCGGCCGACGGCGACCGGATCGCGCTGACCGTGCAGCGGGTGCCCGACGGCGAGGTGTCGCCGTACCTGATCGACGTCTGGGCCCCGGGCGACCCGGTGGAGGTGCGCGGCCCCGTCGGCGGCTGGTTCGTCTGGCGGCGCACGGAGACCGCACCGGTGCTGCTGGTCGCCGGTGGCTCGGGCGTGGTGCCGCTGATGGCGATGGTCCGGGCCCGCCGGGCCGCCGGCAGCCGGGCGCCGTTCCGGCTGGTCTACTCGGTGCGCACCCCGACCGACGTGTTCTACGCCGAGGAGCTGCGCCGCCGCGCCCGCGACGACCAGGGACTCGACGTGGCGTACGTGTACACCCGGGCCGTGCCCGACGGGTGGCGCGGCGAGCCGCACCGGATCGGGCTGGCGGACGTGAACGTCCACGGCTGGCCGCCCGACCTGGAGCCGCTCTGTTACGTCTGCGGACCGACCGGCTTCGTCGAGACGGTGGCGGACCTGCTGGTGGGCCTGGGCCACCAGCCCCGGCGGATCCGCACCGAACGTTTCGGCCCGACCGGTTGACCGAGCCCGGCCGGACGCGGCCGGCACCAGCCGATCCGGCCCCGACCCGCCCGAGGAGACCCGATGACCGAGATGACCTACCTGGACGGCAACATGCTCGACGGCCCGCTGCGCGAGCTGTTCGCCGTCGACCTGAGCGCCGCCACCGGGCGCTGCCAGTCGTGCGGCATGACCGGCCCGCTCGCCGGCCTGCACGTCTACCCGCACGCCCCCGGCCTGGTCGCCCGCTGCCCAGCCTGCGCGGCGGTGATGCTGCGCCTGGTCCGGGCGCCCGACCGGGCCTGGCTGGACCTGCGCGGCACCACCTACCTCCAGGTGCCCATGCCCCCCGACCAACCCCGACCCCTCTGACGCGCCTGGACGCCGGCCCGGTGCCGGGCCACCGCCGCGGTGCCCCTACGGGCGGGTCGGGTACCCGACCGGCCACCGATCGGCCGCCGGGTGTTGCGTTCCCCGGCCCGACTGCGCGAGGCTGATCCCCGGGACAGCGATCTGCCGTTCGGGGGCGAGGATCGATGGCATCACTGGCGACGTCCGGGTGGCATCCCCAGGTCAAACCCGAGCACGGCCTGCACCGGCTGCCGGGCGGCCGGATCCGCGTGGGCGGATCGGTCTACGGCATCGCGGCCGAGGTGCTCGATCCCACCGGCGCGATCTGGACGACGCTGTGCGCCGCCGACGGCACCCGCGGCGTCGAGGAGATCGTCCGGCAGGTGCTCGCCGCGCACCCGGGCGAGAAGGCCGGCGCGGTACGCGCCGCGCTCGACCTGTTCGCCGCCGCCGGGTATCTCACCGACGCGGCTGCCCCCGACCCGCCGGAACTCACCGACCGGGACCGGGAGCGCCACGACCGCGGCCGCCGGTTCCACCGCTGGATCGACCTGGTCCCGCGCGCCACGTCCTGGGAGCCGCAGCTCGCCTTGAAGCGTTCCCGGGCGGTCGTGGTCGGGCTGGGCGGCACCGGCGGGGCCGCCGCGCTCGCCCTGGCCGCCGGCGGGGTCGGGCGGCTGCACTGCGTCGACCCCGACGTGGTCGAGCTGTCCAACCTCAACCGCCAGACCATGTACGTCGAGGACGACATCGGCCGGCCCAAGGTGGACGCCGCGGTGGCCCGGCTGCGCCGGCTCAACTCCGACATCGAGGTCACCGCAGAGCGGTCCGAGGTGCGCGGGCCGGCCGACCTGCGTCGGCTGGTCGCCGGATGCGACGTGCTGCTGCTCTGCGCCGACCGGCCGGGCGCCATCCGGGCCTGGGCCAACCGGGTCTGCCTGGGCGCCGCGACCCCCTGGGTGGACGCCGGGTACCACGGCCCGGTGGTGACGGCGGCGGCGTACCTGCCCCGGGTGGGCCCGTGCTACGAGTGTTTCTGGCTCGCCGAGCACGACAGGCGCCGCCGCGACGACCCGGCCGCCGAGTACACCGTGCAGCGGGAGAGCAGCAGCGCGGTCAGCGCGTCCTCGGCCGGCCTGTCCGGGCACCTCGCCGCCCACCTGGCGACGGCCCTGCTGACCGGCGTGCCGGCCGTCCGGCCCGGTCAGCTCCAGGGGATCAATCTGGTCGCCCCCGACCAGCACTTCCTCATCGCCCACCCGCCGCACCCGCGCTGCCCGGCCGGCTGCGGCGGGACACCCGTCGACGCGGCGGTCGTCGCCGGCAGGTCGGCGTGCCGATGAGCGTCGAGGCCGCCGACTGCTGCCGGGTCTGCCGCACGAGCTGCGCGCCCGGTCCGGTCCCGACCCCCGCAGAGGGAGGTGGGACCGGGTCCGACCCCCTCGGAGGGAGGTGAGAACAGTGGAGCAGATAGTCATCCGGAAGCTGGACAAGGTGGAGACGACCGGTGCGAGCAACCCCAGCGGCAACTGAAACCGGGGCCCACGCCCGACCCCCGGAGACGCGCCGCCGGGCGGCATCGGCGACCTGGTCCACCTCGACACCCGGCTGGTCAGCGGCCGGGTGCGCACCCCGCGCCTTCGGCCGCCGCCGGCAGGTCGAGGCGATCGCGCCGGGACCGCCCACGTCCGGCCCCAGCCGGACTGATTCCTGACGTTTGCCCTGGCCGGCGGCGGGAACGGCACCCCCCATGACGAAGCCTCGGGTGGTGATCGTGGGGGCCGGGTTCGCCGGTTACCACGCGGCGAAGACGTTGAGCGGGATCGCCCGGAACCGGGCCGAGATCGTCCTGCTGAACTCGACCGACTACTTTCTCTACCTGCCGCTGCTGCCCGAGGTGGCCGCCGGGGTGGTCGAGCCCGGCCGGATCGCGGTGCCGCTCAGCGGCACCCTCGACGGCGTGCGGGTGGTCGTCGGCGAGGCCGACCGGATCGACCTGCAGAACCGCTGGGTCGGCTACACGATGCCGGAGGGCGACCAGGGCCGGCTCGCCTACGACCGCCTGGTGCTCGCCGTCGGCAGCGTCAACAAGCTGCTGCCCATCCCCGGCGTCACCGAGTACGCCCACGGCTTTCGCGGCCTGCCCGAGGCGCTCTACCTGCACGACCACGTGGTACGCCAGATCGAACTGGCCGAGCTGACCGACGACCCGGCCGAGCAGCGGGCCCGCACCACCTTCGTGGTGGTCGGCGCCGGCTACACCGGGACCGAGGTGGCCGCGCACGGCCAACTCTTCACCGACCGGCTGGCCGCCCAGCACCCGCACCTGGGAGTCCGGCCCCGCTGGATGCTGCTCGACGTGGCCCCCCGGGTGCTGCCCGAACTGGATCAGCGGATGTCGGTGACCGCCGACCGGGTGCTGCGCCGGCGCGGCGTCGACGTGCGGATGGGCACGTCGGTGGCGGAGGCCACGTTCGACGGGGTGCGGCTGACCGACGGCGAGTGCGTGCCCACGTGCAGCCTGGTCTGGTGCGTCGGGGTGCGCCCTGACCCGTTCGTCGCCGAGCTCGGCCTGCGCACCGAGAAGGGGCGCCTGGTGGTCGACGAGCACCTCACCGTCCCCGGCTTCCCCGAGGTGTACGCGTGCGGCGACGCCGCCGCGGTGCCCGACCTGACCCGCCCCGGGCAGGTCTGCACCATGACCGCCCAGCACGCCCAGCGCCAGGGCAAGCTGGCGGCGCACAACATCGCCGCCTCCTACGGGCAGGGCCGGCGTCGGCCGTACAAGCACCACGACCTGGGCTGGGTGGTCGACCTCGGCGGCAAGGACGCCGCGGCGAACCCGCTGAAGGTGCCGCTGTCCGGGCTGCCGGCCAAGGCCGTCACCCGCGGCTACCACCTGCTGGCCATGCCGGGAAACCGGGCCCGGATCGGCGCGGACTGGCTGCTCGACGCCACCCTGCCCCGTCCGGCCGCGCGGCTCGGCCTGGTGCCCGCCAACGCCGTGCCGCTGGAGAGCTCGTCGCCGGAGGTCCCGGTCCGGCACGGCTGAGCGCCCGGCGCTTTTTGGCGATCACCCCCTCGCCGTCGCGATCACCCCCTCGCTGGCGCGATCACCTCGCCGGCGGCGGTCATCCCCTCGCCGGCGTGATCAGCGCTCGTCGGCCGGGCGCGGGCGGCGGCTCCCCGGCCCGAACTCGCGCAGCAGCAGCTGCCCGATCCCGGCGGCCGGGATGGCCAGCAGCGCCCCGATCAGACCGGCCAGCTCCGCCGCGAACAGCACGCTGGCCAGCACGGTCAACGGGTTCAGCTGGACCGCCCGCGCCATGATCACCGGTTGCAGCAGGTGGTTCTCCACCTGCTGGTAGATCACGAAGAACACCAGCACCACGATCCCGGCGGTGGGGGAGTGCAGGAACCCGGCGCCGCCCGCGAGGATGGCCCCCAGAGTCGCGCCGACCAGGGGCAACAGGTCGGCGATCGCCACCAGCAGCGCGATCACCCCGGCGAACGGCACCCCGGTCAGGGCGAGCACGAGGAAGGTCAGGACGCCGCAGATCACGCTGATCAGCAGGTTCCCCGTCAGATAGCCGGTGACCACCCGGGACACGCCCCGGCCGATCCGCCGGGCCCGGCCCGCCGCCCGGTCGCTGAGCAGGGCGGTCACGCCTGCGGTGATCCTCGGGGCCTCCAGCACCATGAGGTACGCCAGCACGATCACGGTGATCAGCCCCGCGAGGGTTTCCAGCACGCGCCGGACCAGCCCGACGGCGGGCTCGCGCAGCTGGCTGCCGTACTGCTCGATCTGGTTGGAATGGCCGGCCAGGTACCGCCGCAGCCGCAGCCGCTCCAGCGCCTCGCCGACCGGGCCCCGCCCCGCCCGGGTCTCCCGCAGCAGGTCCGGCGCCCGGTCGGCGAACCGGCCCAGCTCGTCCACCAGCGGCAGGAAGATCACCGCGATCAGCGCGGTGAGCACCCCGAACGCGGCCAGGAAGATCACCAGGGTGGCCAGCGCGCGGCGTGGCACGAAGCGGCGTTGCACGCCGTCGACCAGGGGCTTCAACGCGACGGAGAAGAACGCCGCGACCACGGCCCAGACCAGCAGCCGCCGGGTGGCCCAGATCAGGAACAGCCCGAGCAGGGTGGCCAGCACCAGGGCGATGACGACCGCGGCCCGCCGGGCGGTGACCCTGTCGTCGGCGTTCCTCATCCGGCGCGGCTACCCCCGCCGACGGGCCGGAAACCCACTCGCGGTGGGCGGCCCCGGCTGGCTCAGGTGACGCCGAGGGAGTCGTCGGTGCCGGCGCGGGCCCCGCCGACGAACTCGTCGAGCGTCGGCCCGTGCAGCACCTGACCGGGGACCGGGTCGCGGGCCGCCCGCGCGGCCAGCCGGTCGGCCGGCAGCCGGCCCGCCCGGTTGGCGGCGGCGAGCACCACGTTGCCGTAACGCCGCCCGCGCAGCATCCGCCGGTCGGCGACCAGGCACACGTCGGCGTACACGGCCCGCAGCGTGGCCACCCGGGACCGGGTGAACACCAACGGGGGCAGGTCGGTGACGTTGACCAGCAGGATGCCGTCCGGGCGGAGCACCCGGGCCACCTCGGCGGCGAACTCCACGCTGGCCACGTGCCCCGGCATCCGGGCCGCCCGGTAGACGTCGGCGAGCACCAGGTCGTACCCGCCGGGCGGGGCCGCGGTCACCGCCTCGCGGGCGTCGGCGACGACGACACGTACCCCGGCGCCCGGCGCGGGCAGCTCGCGGCGGACCAGCTCGACCACGGCCGGGTCCCGCTCCACCACGAGCTGGACGGAGCCCGGCCGGGTCGCCCCCACGTAACGGGGCAGGGTCAGGGCGCCCCCGCCGAGGTGCAGCGCGTCGACCGGGGCGCCGGGCGGCGCCGCCAGGTCGACCACGGCGGCCATCCGACGGACGTACTCGAAGTGCAGGTGTCGGGGGTCGGCCACGTCGACGTACGACTGGGCCACCCCGCCCGCGAGCAGGGTGCGCCCGGTGCGGCGGGCCGGGTCGACCACCAGGTGCGGGCCGTCGGTGGCGGTGTGCATCCCGGCACCGTAGTCGCCGCGGCGGGCCCGCCGACCCCGGGCCGGCGGGCACGACTGCCCGCCGACCCCGGGCCTCAACCGCCGGCCGCCGAGCCGAGCAGGTCGCGCAGCCCGTCCGGTACGTGCAGCGAGGCGACCAGGTCGCCGTCCCGGTCGGCCAGCGCGGCGAGCGTCGCCTCCGCCTGGTAGCGGGCCTGCTCCGGGGTACGGCCGCTGAGCCGGGCCACCTCGGCGAGGAAGCCGGGCAGGTCGTGGTGGCGCTCGATGCCGTCCACCGGGACCACGTCGTGCAGCGACACCGGCACGGCCGTCAGCAGCCGCTCCCGTGCGGCCTGGTCCAGCGCCCAGGCCAGGGTCAACACGGTGGCCTCGGCCGCCACCTTCGCGGTGCGGAAGTCGACGCCCGCCCGCCGTCCGACGTCGTCGACCAGTTCCCGGTAGCCCACGCCGACCGCCCCCGGCGCCCCTCCGGGGCCACGTTGCGGGCGTGGCTGCGGCCGGGCGGTCGCCCTGGGAGCGGCCGGAGGTGGGGCCGGCCCGCCCCGGGTGGTGTCGGGCTTGTGCCGGCCGGCCGGCGGCGGCCCGGCCCGCTTACCCCGGTCCAGGTGCGTGAGCTGCTTGGACGCGCTGAGGCTCGCGCCGGTCTCGCTGGCCTGCCGGCCCCGTTCGCGGGACTGGCGGGCCAGCGCCCGGCGGCGCTGGTTGTCACCCTCCATCTGTTTACGCATGGCACACCTCGCCCTCTCCGGTCCGTTGTCTCGACGGTCGCCTTCCCGGCGTCGTCGGGGCCGAAACGGCCGAGCCCCCACGGCACGGGTCCGGCCGACGGCGGCCGGAGCGGCGTCATCCGGGGCGGGTGAGCCAGGCTCACCCGACCGGGCTCCACGATCGGGGTGGGCCGGAGTACTTCCGACACACGCGGAAGGGAAGGTCGTCATGAAGAGGATCGTCGAGATCGTCCCCGCCCGTCCCGGTTGGTACGCCCGCTGGCGGCTCACGCCGCAGGCGACCAGGTGCTACCGGGTGAGCCTGTGGGCCCTGCTGGAGGAGTCCGACGGCATGGGCCGCGAGGTGGTCGGCGTCGACTGCACCGGTCAGTGGCCCGGGGCGGACGACAACGAGGCGGGTGGGGAGTTCGTCCGTTACCTGTTCCAGACGCCCGACTCCGGACCACCGGAGGACGCGGAGCCCCCGCCGGGCGACGCCGAACGGCGGGCCGACGGGCCGCGCCTGCAACCGGTGACCGCCACCTGAGCCACCCTCCCGGCCCCCGACTCGTGGTCCCAGGGTCGGGGGCCACGCCCTGCCCCGGGCCCCGGGGTCAGCCGACGTCGCGCGCGTCGTCGGCGTCGGCGGCGAGCACCTCGCTCAGGCCGGTGCGGTCGAGCAACCGCTGGACCTGGCCGCGTACCCCGGTCAGCCGGGTCGGGCCGGATCCCCTGCGGTGGATCACCACCAGCGCGCTGAGCCCCGAGGAGTCGCAGAGCCCGACGCCGTCCAGGTCGATCTCCAGCTCGTGGCAGCCGTCCCGACGCAGCTCCTCGGCGGTGGCGGTCAGCTCCGGCGCGGTGTCGAAGTCCAGCTCGCCGGTCAGCCGAAGCCGGGCGCGTCCGGCCTCGGACCGGGTGACCTCGATGGTCAACAGCGGTGAGGGCATGGGCCCATGTTCCCAGCCGCCCGCGATCGGCAAACCCCGGACTCAGGTGGGCTCCGCGGGCCGCCGGCGGCCTCTCCCCCGGGGAAGCGGACGAGCCGGCAGCCCGGGGAGGCCGGCTGGCCGATCCGGCGTCAGGTGGCGGTGCCGGCACACCGGCGTAGGGTGGGCTGGGAGGGATTGGACCACATACACCGTTTCGGTGCCGGGCGGTGGTAGAGAAGGAGTGCTCAGCTGGTGACTGCTGCCGACGTCAGGGGCGCGGACCCGGGCGACGGACGGATCTCCACGCCGAGTACCGCACCGGCTCCGGCCTGGTCCGCCGACGTGCCGGTGCGACCCGTGGCCGGACTGCCGAGGCTGACCCCCGACCGCGGCCCACCGACCCCGGCCTGGTCCGAGGTCGTCGAGCACTTCCGCGAGGGCCTGATCGTCTGCGACGCCCGCGGTGTGGTGCGGCACCTGAGTCCGGCCGCCGGGCGCCTGCTGCCCGAGGTGGTCGTCGGCGCGCTGCTCGCCGCGTCCGGGATCGCGGGCCTGGACACCGCGTCCGGCGTCGGCGAGTTCACCCACCACGACCGCAGGCTGCGGGTCCGCCAGGTGTCGCTGTCCGCCGCCCGGTGCTGCTGGTACGTCGAGGATGTCACCGAGAGCGTCGCCCGGGCCGACGCGTTGCTCGCCGAGCGGGCCCGTTCGGCTTTCCTGGCCGTGGTGGGGGAGAAGCTCGGCAACCCGCTGCACCCCGACCGGGCCGCCGCTGCGGTGGTCCGGCTCGCCGTGCCCATCCTGGCCGAGGTGGCCGTGCTGGTGTCGGCCCCCCGCTCCGGCCGGGCCCGCTGGTGGCGGGCCACCCGCGCCGACGACGACGACACCTCGACCGTGGACAGCGGGGTGCTCGACGCCGTCGACCTGCCGGCCGCCGTCGGCGAGGCGCTCGCCGGCACCGAGCCGCACGCGCTGGACTGGCTCGTGGAGCAGGCCGTCGAGGCGGGCTGGTTGCCCGGCCTCGCCGCCGCCGAGGCCAGCGTCCGGGTGGTGCCGCTGCCGGGGCGGGACCTGCCGGCGGGCGTGCTGCTGGTCGCCCGTCGCACCGCCCGCCGCCACGAGGAGGCCGACCTCGACCTCGTCCGTGCCTTCGCGGCCCGGGCGGGCGCCGCCCTGACCACCGCCGTGCTCTACCGTGACCAGGCAGAGGTCGCCGACACCCTCCAGGCCAGCCTGGTGCCGGTCGAGCCGGCCGAGACCACCGGCGTGCAGTGGGGCACCGCGTACCGACCGGCGCAGGCCGGGCTGCGCATCGGCGGGGACTTCTACGGCTCGCACCGCCTGCCCGACGGCGGCTCGGTGTTCTTCCTCGGTGACGTCTCGGGCAAGGGGGTCGAGGCGGCCGTGTTGACCGGCCAGCTCCGCCAGTGCCTCCAGGCGCTGCACCGGGTGGAGTCGAACCCCGGCCGGTTGCTGGGGCTGCTCAACGACGCGCTGCTGGAGACCACCCTGGCGCACGGCCAGGGCCGGTTCGCCACCATGGTGCTCGGCGTGGTCCACCCCCGACGCGACGGCGGGCTGACCCTGACCATGTCCGGCGGCGGCCACCTGCCCCCGCTGGTGCTGCGCACGTCCGGTGAGGTGGAGTTGATCGGCCTCAGCGGGATGCTGATCGGCGTGGTTCCCGACCCGCGTATCGGTGAGGTGACCGTCGAGTTGGCGCCGGGGGAGACCTGCCTGCTCTACAGCGACGGGGTGACCGAGGCGCGGGGCGGCCGGCGTGGCGACGAGCAGTTCGGCACCGACCGCCTGCTCCGTGCCCTCAACGGCTGCCAGCGGATGCCCGCCCCGGCGTTGGCCGAGCGGGTCGAACAGGTCATCTGCGACTGGCTGGCCCAACGCGACCACGACGACATCGCCGTGCTCGCGCTGCGGGCCATCGGGCCGCACAGCCGACCGGCCCGGCACCTGCACGCCGTGTCCTCCCCGTCCTGACCGCTCTCTCGAAGGAGATCGCCGCGTGATCGCAGCCACCGCCGAGGCCTCCCCGGCCGACTCGTACCATGGCTTCCTCGGATCACTGGAGGAGGCCGACGAGTACGCCGCGGTCGACGCCGCGCTCGGGCTGGTCGACGCCGGGGTGCCCGCCGAGCGGGTGCTGCTGGAACTGGTCGCTCCCGCCCAGGTCGAGATCGGTGAGCGGTGGGCGCGCAACGAGTGGAGTGTCGCCCAGGAACACGCAGCCACCCACATCAGCGAGCGGGTCGTGGCCGCCGTCGTCGCCCGGGTCAACCCCCGACCCACCCGGGGGCGGGTCGTCGTGGCCTGCATGGACGGGGAGTGGCACGCCCTGCCGCCCCGGCTGGTCGCCGAGGTGCTGCGGTTGCGCGGCTGGCAGGTCACCTTCCTCGGGGCCAGCGTGCCGGCCGTGGACCTGGTGTCGTACCTGCACCGGCACGACGCGCACGCGGTCGCGCTGGCCTGCGCGCTGCCGACGCGGCTGCCGTACGCGCACCGCGTGATCGAGGCGTGCCGCCGCTCCGACGTGCCGGTGGTGGTCGGCGGCCGGGGCTTCGGCCACGACGGGCGCTGGGCCCGCAGGCTCGGGGTCGCCTGGGCCCCCGACGCGCCCGGCGCGGCCGACCTGGTGGCCGACGAGCGGGCCCTGCGTCGGGTCCAGCCGGCAGACCTGTCCCCACAGCTCGCCGACGACGAGTACGCCAGCCTGGTGAAGCGGCGCGGCGACCTGATCGACGGCGCCCTGGCCGACCTGTGTGACAGGGTTCCCGGGGTGCGGGAGTACACGCCGGCCCAGCTCGACTCCACCGTCAGCGACCTCGGCCACATCGTCGACTTCCTCGCCGCCGCGGTCTACGTCGACGACGCCTCGCTGTTCGCCGAGTTCGTGGAGTGGCTGGTCACCATCCTGGTCAGTCGGGGGGTGCCGGCCTCGGCGGTCGGGTTCACCCTCGGGCACTACGCCGGGGAGCTGCGGGACTCCCCACGGGCGGCGCGTTTCCTGGGCGCGGCGGGGGCGTCGCTCGACGCGGGCGCGCGGTCGCGTTGAGCGTGCGTAGGTGCGGGGGGCCGCGGCTCACTGCTTATACTTGCTCCACTGCAAGCATCAGCCTGCGGTGAAGCGAGGGGAACCACGGTTGACGTTCACCGTCACGTACGCCCAGCGGGACGGTGCCGGGGCGCGCCTGCGACTCGCCGGCGAGCTGGACCTGAGCACCGTGTCCGAGCTGAACGCCGTCCTCGACCGGCTGGCCGACCAGGGGGAGCGGCATCTCCTGGTCGACCTCACCGAGCTGACCTTCTGCGACTCCACCGGCCTCGCCGCCTTCGTCCGGGGCGACAACCGGGCCGCGGCCCGGGGCGGCTGGCTGCGGGTCACCGGGGCCACCGGGCGGGTGGAGCGGGTGCTGAAGGTGACCGGGCTGGCCGAGGTCCTGCGATACCCGTCCGACACGGCGCACCCGAGGTCGCAGTCCGCCTCGTGATGGGCTAGATTTCCCCGCCAGCAGGCGATCGTGAGGTCGCCGTCCGCGTCAAATCCGAGGCAGGTCACTCATGGCTGGAAACATCCCCGGCCCCGTTCGTATCCTCGTGGTGGACGACGATCCCGGCGACGTTCTGATGATCGAGGAGGCCCTCGCCGACTCCGACGTCGACAAGGTCATCGACGTGGTCGGCGACGGCCAGGAGGCCATGGAGTTCCTGCGCCGCGAGGGGCGGCACACCGAGGCCCGCCGGCCCGACGTGATCCTGCTCGACCTGAACATGCCCCGGATGGACGGGCGGCAGGTGCTCGGCGAGGTCAAGCAGGACGACGACCTGCGCACCATCCCGATCGTGGTGCTCACCACCTCCAACGCCGACACCGACATCGTCGGCAGCTACACCCTCCAGGCCAACGCGTACGTGACGAAGCCGATCGACCTGGACGACTTCAACGACGTGGTGCGCCGGATCGACGAGTTCTTCGGCCGCGTCGTGGTGCTGCCCAAGCGGGCCTGACCCGAGCACCGGCGACGGACGTCGTCGCCCGGATGCCGAACAATTCTCCCGAACCCCCTCGGCGTCCCGCCGGCACCGCCGAGGATCGGCAGGTGGGAAGAAGCACCGGCTGCCTGGGGGCGACAGGATGAGGTTCTCCGTCGTGGAGTTCGGCTACGACCGTCGGCAGGTCGACTCCTGCCTCGACGAGCTGGCGGTCCGGCTCAGCCGGCTCGCCGCGCGGGCGGAGGGCGCCGCCGTGACGGGCCGTGAGTGGGACCGGCTCCGGCGGGATGCGGCCCGCCTGTGCGACCTGGTCGAGCGGCACCGGGCCGATGCGGCCGGGGTGGACCCAAGCCGGTCGTCGCCGCCGCCGGAGGCCGAGCGGGAGGCGGCCGAGGCCCTGGCCCGGGCCCGGTTCGAGCTGGACGCGGCCCGCGAGGAGGCCCGGCAGCTCCGCGAGCAGGCGTACGCCGAGGCGGTGCGGGCCCGCCGGGATGTCGAGGCCGCCCTGGCGGCGCGCAGCCTCCGGGCGGCCCGGCTCGACGAGATCCTCACCGGGCCGGTCGGTGAGCCGGTGGCCGCGGACACGCCGACGGCCGCCGCGTCCGTGCCGCCCGGCGGGGTGCCCACGAGCTGAGCGGTGACCGGTGCCGGGCCCGCGGGCGAGCGCGGCACGCGGGTGGCCCGAGCCGGCTCAGACCAGCGCCGCCACCACCGCGGCGGCCCGCTCCTCGTGCCGGGCGTACGCGTCGGGGAACGCCGAGACCTGCACGGACTGGGCGGCGGCGGTGACGCTCATCTCCTGCCAGCCGGGGACCTTCAGCAGCGCCTCGTAGAACACCCGCGCCGCGTACGCGGGGCGCATCAGGTCGCGGACGCTGCCCCAGCCGCTGCTGGGTCGCTGTTGGAACAGCCCGACCGAGTCGTGGTCGGAGCCGCTGCCCTGGTGCGGGTACTCGTAGGACTCGGGCAGCACGTTGCTGGCGAGGTTCCGCAGGTCGCTCTCCTGCATGGCGGTGGACAACGCCACCACCAGCCCTCGGCGGGGCAGTTTCAGGCCCCGCCCCACGTCCACGATGGTCTTGGCGTTGTCCATCTGGAGCTGGTCGAGGCCGGCGACCGGGCGGGGCCGGGACGGCCTGACCGGCTTCGGCTTGCGGCTGGCGCCGGGGCCGGACTTCGCCGTCGGGGTGGGGGAGAGCGTCGGCGGGGCGGCGGGGGCGCGGTCGAGGGAGCGGGAGGCGCGCCGCTCGGCCTCGGCGGCGACCGCGGCCCGGTCGGCGAGGGCGTCGCGGACCGGCACCGGGTCGGTGTCGGCGTGCCGGGTGCCGGCGAAGGCGGCCACGCCGAGGCAGCAGGTCAGGCCGGTGGCCAGGGCCGCGCGCACCGGGGTCGACCCGAGCAGCGCCCGACCGGCGCGGCGCGGCGGTTCGGGCCGGCGATGCCGGCCGGCCGATGTGGCATCGGTAGAACGGTCAGCCGGTCGGGTGGCGGTCTGCTTCTGCTCAGCGTTCTGGTCGGGACGCACCCGCCGAGGCTAGAGAGCCCGGCGCGCTTTCCCCAGGAGGCGGTTGGTGGCCTGCGCCACAATATGCGGAAATCTGACCGGTCATATCCCTCTGATTGGGCAGTAATCCGGCCATCCCGGCGTACCGTCGATGTCCGTCATTACCCATGCAAGAGGTACAAGAGCAATTTTCTGCCGGGCTGGCGCGACCCGTCGCGGTGGCCCGATCAGCTCGTTCGTTCGGGTGATGATCGAATGCCTGTTCAGCGCCCGCCGTTGTCCGCCGGGGTGACCGTGAGACGGTGGCGGGTGCTGTCGCCGCTGGAGAACGGCCAGAGCCGATCGGCGTGCTCGACGAGTTGGGCGAGCTGCTGCGGGCTCAGCCCGGCCGACGAGATGGAGGCGTGCACGTCGGCCCGGTAGCGTCCGTCGTCGTCACGGCCCAGTCGGGCCTCGGCGCGCACCTGTACGGTGTGCGCCTCGTCGGTGATCTCCCCGGCGGCCTCGACCGCCGCGTGGTGCAGGCAGGACGCGAAGGCGGCGGCCAGTAGTTGCTCCGGCGTCAGGCCTGTGCAGTGCGGCGCCAGCGGGGAGGCCAGGGCGCTGGACAGGCCTCCGTCGTCGGTTCGGACGTGGCCCCCCGCCGCCGTCGCGGTGGCCTCGTGCAGCCAGGAACCCGGATCCGGCATTCCGTTCCCCCTCAGTCACCCGCCCGACTACCCGGCCCGCGCCCGGCGAAACCGCCACCGGCTCCGACGGGCTGCGTGGCCTCAGGACGCCCGGTCGCGCCCAGGTCCGGCCGGCCGGTCGCCGACGCCCGCCACCTGGGTCGCGTCGGTGGCGGCCTGCTCCGTCCACGGGGACACCAGCCCTTCGCGCTGCCGGGGCGGGGACATGTCGAGCATCGGCACGTACACCCGGGCGTCGACCGCCTCGGCCAGCAGCAGCGCGGCCATCAGGCTGGTCGGCCGGCACGTGGGTTCGTCGGCCATCAACTGCTCGCAGAGCCCGGCCACCTCCGGCGGCAGGCCGTCCACCGGCGGCAGCGGCTCCGGTGGCAGCCGTCGGCGTGCCCCCAGCAACTCGCTGGTGCTCTCGGCCCGGTACGGCAGACGGCCGGTGAGACAGTAGTAGAGCAGCACCCCGAGGGCGTACATGTCGGCGGCCGGGGTGGCGGGCCGCCGGTCGAACTGCTCCGGAGCAAGGTACGCGGGAGTGCCCACCACCATGCCGTCCGGCAGATCGTCGGGCATGTCGGCCGAGGTGGCGATGCCGAAGTCCAGCACCTTGACCCCGCTCGGGGTGAGCATCACGTTGGCCGGCTTCACGTCCCGGTGCACGATGCCGTGCGCGTGCGCGGCGGCCAGCGCCGCCGCGATCTCGGCGCAGACCCGCACGGCGATGCGCCAGTCCAGCGGCCCGGCGCGCAGGTGCGCGGCGAGGGTGTCCCCCTCCGCCAACTCCATCACTATGTACGGCGCCGACCGGCCGGGCGGCGTCGACGAGGCGCCGAAGTCGTGCACGCTGGCCACGTTCGGGTGCACCAGCCGGGCCGCGGAGCGGGCCTCGGTGCGGATGCGTTCCACCGAGTTGGCCTCGTCCCGGCCGGGGGAGATCAGCTTCACCGCGACCGGCCGGTCGAGCACCGTGTCGTGGGCCTGCCACACCTCTGACATGCCGCCGATGCCGATGCGCTGTTCGAGCTGGTAGCGCCCGTCCAGCATTCTCATCGACCGCTCCTCGTCTAGCTCGCCACCATCGGTGGGCGGCAATCCCGTCACTTCCGCCCGGTACCCGACCTCGGAGCTGGGCAAACCGCCGGGGTGTAGACACCGCGCCGCCCGCGTCCCCCGGTGCGGTGCGGTAGCTTCCACACGGGAAGGTCGACCCGGGGTGACGGTGGCGAAACGGAGGGGTGATGACCGAGGTGACCGTGCGGTTCGTCGGCGGGCCCGCGCACGACCTGGTGCGACAGGTGCCGGCCGGGTCCGACGGGACGCCCCCGCAGCGCTGGGTGCTGCGCCACCCGGGCGGCTCCCCGGCGCCGACCGCCGACCACCTCTACCGACGCGACCGCCCGGACGACACCGGCACCTGGACCATGCGCTTCGTCCGCACCGACCCGATGGGCATGTCACAGTGATCCGCCGGGCTCCGACGCGGTGAGCCGTCGAGCCCGACGTGATGTGCGTGGTCCCGGCATCGGCCGGCTCGCACAGCTGATACACAGGGTCTGCCGATGTGGGGCACAGCCGACCGTCCCACGATGGGAGGCATGGTCATGGAGGGGCAGGCCGCGCAGGGCCGCATCGAGCTGCGCCGACCCGACGGGGAACCCGTCCGGGTGCTGGTGGTCGACGACGAGCCCACGCTCACCGACCTGCTCTCGATAGCGCTGCGCTACGAGGGCTGGCAGGTCCGTACCGCGGGCAACGGGATGACGGCGCTGAGCACCGCCCGGCAGTTCCAGCCGGACGCGGTGGTGCTCGACGTGATGCTGCCCGACCTGGACGGCTTCCAGGTGCTGCGCCGGTTGCGCGAGCACACCCCGACCGTGCCGGTGCTCTTCCTCACCGCCCGGGACGCGGTGGAGGAGCGCATCGCCGGGCTCACCGTCGGCGGCGACGACTACGTCACCAAGCCGTTCAGCCTGGAGGAGGTGATCGCCCGGCTGCGGGCGCTGCTGCGCCGCTCCGGGTTCGCCGTCGCCACCCAGGAGGACGCGGTGCTGACCGTCGGCGACCTCAGCCTGGACGAGGACAGCCACGAGGTGCGCCGCGGTGGCCAGATGGTCACCCTCACCGCGACCGAGTTCGAGCTGCTGCGGTACCTGATGCGCAACCCGCGTCGGGTGCTCAGCAAGACGCAGATCCTCGACCACGTCTGGAACTACGACTTCGGCGGGCAGGCCAACGTCGTCGAGCTGTACATCTCGTACCTGCGGAAGAAGATCGACGTCGGACGGGTGCCGATGATCCACACGCTGCGCGGCGCGGGGTATGTCCTCAAGCCCGCGGACTGACCGGCTGCGCCGCTGGCTGGCCGGCTGGTCGCTGCGCACCCGGCTGGTGGCCGCCGTGGTGGCGCTGCTCGCCCTGGTCAGCGTCGGGATCGGCGGGCTGACCACAGTGGCGCTGCGACACTTCCTCGTCGCCCAGGTCGACGACCAGCTCACCTTCGACCAGCGCCGGGGCGGCGGGGACCGGCGGGACCGGTACCCCACCCTGCCCCCGCTGCCCCACGAGGTGACACTGCCCCCCGGCTTCCCGCCCGGCTCGATCGTCGTCCGGGTGGTCGACGGCCGGGTCGTGGAGGCGAAGATCCGCAACTCGGCCGGTTCGGTCGAGCCGCTCGCCACCGACACGGCGACCCCGCTGGCCGGGCTGGCCGTCGACGGCCGGCCGCGCACGGTGGACCTCGGCGACCAGGGCGACTACCGGGCGGTGGCCCGGCAGCTCGTCGACCTCGACAACGACGGCTCCGGTGGGGTGCTGGTCTTCGCGCTGCCGCTGGCCGTCGTCCAGGACACCGTCTGGTGGATGGTGCTGGCCCAGGCCGGGGTCGCCGCCGCCGGGCTGCTCGTCGCCGGCGGCCTCGGTGCGCTGATCGTCCAGGCCACCCTGCGCCCGCTGCGCCGGGTCGCCGCCACCGCGGCCCGGGTCACCGAGCTGCCGCTGGACCGGGGCGAGGTGGCACTGTCCGTGCGGGTCCCCGACGCGGACACCGACCCCCGCACCGAGATCGGCCAGGTCGGCGGCGCGCTCAACCGGATGCTCGGGCACGTCGCCGCCGCGCTCGCCGCCCGCCAGGCCAGCGAGACCCGGGTACGCCAGTTCGTCGCCGACGCCAGCCACGAGCTGCGCACCCCCCTCGCGGCCATCCGCGGGTACGCCGAGGTGGCCCGCCGGGGCCGCGACCTCGTCCCGCCGGACGTGGCGCACGCGCTGCGCCGGGTCGAGTCGGAGAGCACCCGGATGACCAGCCTCGTCGACGACCTGCTGCTGCTGGCCCGGCTCGACTCCGGTCGCCCCCTGGCGGTCGAGCCGGTGGACCTGACGGCGCTGGTCGTCGACGCGGTCAGCGACGCGCACGCCGCCGGCCCGGAGCACCGCTGGCAGCTCGACCTGCCCGAGGCGGAGCAGGTGGTGCCCGGCGACGCCGCCCGGCTGCACCAGGTGGTGGCGAACCTGCTGGCCAACGCCCGGGTGCACACCCCGCCGGGTACCACCGTCACCACCCGGCTCGCCCCCACCCCGCCGGGAGTCGTGCTCAGCGTCACCGACGACGGCCCCGGTGTCCCGGCCGACCTGCAGAACGAGGTCTTCGAGCGCTTCGCCCGGGGGGACAGCTCCCGGTCGCGCGCCCACGGCAGCACGGGCCTCGGGCTGGCCATCGTGGCGGCCGTGGTGGACGCCCACCACGGCCGGGTCGAGCTGTCCAGCCGGCCGGGGCGAACCGTGTTCACGGTTTCCCTGCCGGCGGTCACGGACTCCACAGCGCACGCATAGGTCGTCACGGGCCCGGCTGCGCGGCTTGAATCGACGGTCCGGCCGTCCCGGCCCCCGGGTCAGTCGACCGGCAGCGGGGCGAACAGGTCGACGGCGGTGCCGTCGGGGTCGTGCAGGATCGCGTACCGCTGGCCCCAGACCGCGTCCCACGGCGCCAGGTGGCCGTGGAAGCCGGCCCCGGTGAGCTCGGCCCAGCACCGGTCGACCTCGGCCGGGTCGGCGCAGCGGAACGCGAGGCTGACCCGGGAGCCTCCGGTCGGCGGCGCCCAGTCGGGGTCGAACCCGCGGATCGTCTCCACCGTGTCCCAGGCCAGCCGCAGGCCGCCGGCCAACGTGAACTCCACGTGCGGCTCGGCCTCCGCGCCGGCCGGGACGTCGAGGCCCAGGCGGCGGTAGAAGTCGAGGGTCCGGGCCATGTCGGTGACCGTCAGGCCGACGAGGTCGAAGTGAGGTGTCATACGCCGACCGTACGGCGGGGCCGGGCGTCGCGTCCTGAACGGAACGGACGCGGTCGGACTGGGCGGTGTGGCCTCGACGCGGCCCGTCGTCGCGTACGGTGGCAATGAGACAAGTCCGGCTTTTCGGCAGAAAAACCCCTAAGTGGCGGAGCCGGAAGCTGACTCCGGGACGGCGAGGGGAAGGAGCGACCCGTGATGCACCTGGCCTACCTGGACGCGGGTTCCGGCAGCCTGATCGTGCAGGCGGTGGTCGGAGGGGTGGCCGGAGCGGCGGTGGCCACGAAGCTCTACTGGCGTCGGCTGACGGACCGGTTCCGCCGCCGGCCCACCGACCGTTCCTGAGCCGGGCCCGCCGGCATGACCACCCCCGACACCGGTGTCCGGGTCGAGCCGGGCTCCTTCCGCGACCCGGCGAACCGCGTCTTCTACGCCGACGGTGAGGTGCTGCGCGGGCTCGACGCGCGGGCGGCCGAGGACTGGCGGGCCCTGGCCGCCAGCGAGTTCTTCCCGCCGCTGCTCGCCGCCGGCAAGGTCTGCGGCACCGAACCCGTCGCGCCGGACCGGTTCCGCGCCCCCGACGGAGTGCCGTGGGCCGCGGTCCTGCGCCACGAGCGCATCCCGTTCGTCTCCCACCCGTACGAGTGGTCGTTCGGCATGCTGCGCGACGCCGCGTTGCTGCACCTGGAGGTCCTGCGCGCGGCGCTGGCCGCCGGCTTCACCACAAAGGACGGATCGGCCTACAACCTCCAGTGGCACGGCGTCCGACCGGTCTTCATCGACGTCGGCTCGTTCGAGCCGGCCCGGGACGGCGAGCCCTGGGCCGGCTACCGGCAGTTCTGCCAGACCCTGCTCTACCCGCTGCTGCTCACCGCCCACCTCGGCGTGGACTTCCAGCCCTGGCTGCGCGCCCAGGTAGACGGCATCCCGCCGGAGCAGATGCGCCGGCTGTTCACCGGCACCCGCCGGCTGCTGCCCGGCGTCCCCACCCACGTGCACCTGCACTCCGCGATGCAGCAGCGGCACGCCGCCGCGACCACCAGCGACGTGCGGGCGCAACTGCGCACCGCCGGGTACTCCCGGGAACTGGCCCTGGCCGCCGTGCGCCGGATCGAGAAGCTGATCCGCCGGCTGGCCCCGCACCACGCCCGCAGCCACTGGGTCGACTACCAGCGCACCTGCACGTACTCGGCGGGGGACCGGGCGGCCAAGGAACGCTTCGTCGCCGCGGCGCTGACCGCCGGCCCGCCGCCCGGCCTGGTGCTGGACCTGGGCGCCAACGACGGCCGGTACGCCCGGATCGCCGCCCGGCACGCCGGCTACGTCGTCGCCGTCGAGCAGGACCCGGCCGTGGTGGACGACCTGTACGCGGCGCTGCGCGCCGAGGGCCAACGGCGGGTGCTGCCGCTGGTGATGGACCTGGCGGACCCGTCACCCGGGGGCGGCTGGCGGGGCGTGGAGCGGGCGGCCTTCGCCACCCGGGCCCGTGCCGACCTGGTGCTGGCCCTCGCCGTCGTGCACCACCTCGCGATCGGGCGCAACGTGCCGCTGGACCAGCTCGTCGACCAGCTCGCCGACGCCTGCGCCCCCGGCGGCCGGCTGGTGGTCGAGTTCGTTCACCCGGACGACCCGATGGCCCGGCGGCTGCTGGCCAACCGGCCGCCCGGCCTCTTCCCGGCCTACCGGCCCGACGAGTTCGCCCGGTTGCTGGCCGCCCGGTGCCGGATCGAGCGGCACGCCGAACTGCCCTCAGGCACCCGGACGCTCTACCAGGCGGTGGTGGGTGGCTGACTCGGCACCGGCGCCGCCGACCCTCCGGGCCGTCGATCCGGCTCCGGGCCGCCCCACCCCGCGGACCGGGTGGCGGGCGGAGCGGGGCCTGCTGCTGGAGGTGGTGGCGCTGGTCGGGCTGGTGGTCACCCAGCCGATGCTGGACGTGCTGGGCCGCAGCCCCGACTTCTTCCTGTTCCACCGGGCCACCCGGGGCGAGATCCTGACCCTGGTGGCGCTGATCGCGCTGGTCCCCACGCTGCCGGTGGCCCTGCTCGGCGCGGTGAGCCGGCTGGCCGGGCGGCGCGTCCGGGCCGCCGTGCACACCGGGACCGTCGGCCTGCTGCTCGCCGCCCTCGCCGTCCAGGTGGGCCGGCAGGGCACGCCGCTGCGGGGCGTACCGCTGCTGCTGGCCGCAGCGGTGATGGGCGCGGCCGGTGCCGCCGCGCACCGGCGGTGGCGCGGCCCGGGGTGGGCGCTGCGGGTGGCCGCGGCCGGGCCGCCGGCCTTCGTGGCGTTGTTCCTGCTCGCCTCGCCCGCGTCGCCGGTGGTGCTGCCGGGGGGCCCCGTCGGCGCGGCCGGGGCGGCCGGGGCGGGGGAGCACCCGCCGGTGGTCGTGCTGGTCCTCGACGAGCTGCCGCTGGTCTCCCTGCTCGGCCCCGACGCCCGGATCGACGCCGCCCGCTACCCGCACTTCGCCGAGCTGGCGGCGGGCTCCACCTGGTACCGCAACGCCACCGGGGTCAGCGGCTGGACGCCGTACGCGCTGCCGGCCATGCTCACCGGCCGGTACCCGGCGCGGCCGGTCGCCCCGCACTACTCGCAGTACCCGGACAACCTGTTCACCGCCCTCGGTGGCCTGTACGACGTCCGGGCGCAGGAGAGCATCACCCGGCTCTGCCCGCCCAGCCGCTGCGACCAGCCGGCCAGCCCCACGCAGGGCCTCGGCGCCCTGGTCCGGGAGAGCGGCCGGCTGCTGCGCCAGGTGACCGCCCCGGTGGACAGCCGGATCGCCCCCGAGGAGTCGTACCGCGAGCTGACCGCCGCCGAGGCGGGGCTGGACGCCGCCGAGCCGGTCCCGGCCGACCCGAAGTTCCGCTGGGACAGCCTCGACGACAACCAGCCGGCCCGGTTCACCACGTTCCTGGCCGGGCTGCGCCCCAGCGACCGGCCCACCCTGCACTTCCTGCACCTGCTGATGCCGCACGCGCCCTGGGCGTTCCTGCCCTCGGGGGCCCGCTACGCCGCCCCACAGGACCTGCCCAACGACGGCGCGGGCTGGGTCGAGCTGGCCCGGCAGCGGCACCTCGCCCAGCTGGGGTACACCGACCGGCTGATCGGCGAGACGCTGCGCGCCCTGCGCGCCGGCGGCCTGTACGACAAGGCCCTTGTGGTGGTCACCGCCGACCACGGGGTCAGCTTCGACAACGGCTTCCAGGGGCGTGGGATGGCCGCCGTCCGCGCGGCGGCCGGGCAGGTGGCCTGGGTGCCGATGTTCGTCAAGGAGCCCGGCCAGCGGGCCGGGCGGGTCGACGACCGCAACTGGGAACACGTCGACCTGCTGCCCACGGTCGCCGACCACGCGCAGGTGCGGATCCCCTGGCAGGTCGACGGGAGCTCCGCCCGGCAGGCCCCGCGCGAACGCCCCGACAAACGCTTCTACGACCGGCCGGGCGAGCCGGTCAGCCTCCCCGGCGGGGTGCCGGAGCCGCCGCCCCAGCCGCCGCCCCACCCGCTGGTCGGCGCAGCCGTGGGGGAGCGGCCGGTCGGCGGTACCGCCCGGGTCGCCGACCTCGCCGCGTTCCGCGCCGTCGACCCGGACGCGGGCGAACTGCCGGCCCTGGTCTGGGGCACCGTCGGTGCGTCGGTGCGCGACGGCACGCTGCTCGCCGTCGCGGTCAACGGCCGGATCGGGGCGGTAGTCCCGGTCGTGCCGCCCGATGCCGGCGGGCGGCGGTTCGCCGCACTCCTCCCCGACGACCGGCTGTTCCGGGCCGGCGTCAACCGGCTGGACGTCTACCGGGTCGGCCCCGGCGACGAGCTGCGCCGGCTGAGTGTTTCCTGAGAGTTTCGCCCGCCCGGTGCAAGGGCCCCTGCCGGCGGGTGACCCGTCCCATGGGGCCCTTCGCGGTGCTTTGCCCCGTTTCGTCGCCCGGCTCGCCCCCACCGGGTTTCCCCGCCTGCGGGTCGGGAATCGGGTGACGCATACCTCACCGCCGAACCACGGCGAGCGGCGTTCCCGCAACCGTGTTTACGGTGAATGCGAAGGCAATTTCAAGGTAGATCTGCCGGCGAAGCGAGGAACCACATGACGGATGTCAAGCTCGATCACCCCGGTGGGCAGCTGTCGATGCCGGTGCACTCGGCGGTCGAGGGGCCCGCCGGCATCGGCGTGAGCAAGCTTCTCAAGGAAACCGGGATGACCACGTACGATCCCGGCTTCGTCAACACCGCGGCCTGTTCCTCCGAGATCACCTACATCGACGGCGACGCGGGCATCCTGCGGTACCGGGGCTACCCGATCGAGCAGCTGGCCGAGAAGTCCTCCTTCCTGGAGGTCTCCTACCTGTTGATCTACGGCGAGCTGCCCGGCCAGCAGGAGCTGACCGAGTTCAGCGAGCGGATCTCGCGGCACTCGCTGCTGCACGAGGAGATGCGCCGGTTCTTCGACGGCTTCCCGCGCGACGCGCACCCGATGGCCGTGCTCTCGTCGGCGGTCAGCGCCATCTCGACCTTTTACCAGGACAGCCTCGACCCGTTCGACCCCGCCCACGTCGAGATGTCCACGGTCCGGCTGATGGCGAAGGTCCCCACCATCGCCGCGTACGCCTACAAGAAGTCCATCGGGCAGCCGCTGCTGTACCCGGACAACTCGCTGGGCTACGTGGAGAACTTCCTGCGGGGGACGTTCGGCGTGCCGGCGGAGCCGTACGAGGTCGACCCGGTGATGGCCAAGGTGCTGGACATGCTCTTCGTCCTGCACGCCGACCACGAGCAGAACTGCTCCACGTCGACCGTGCGGCTGGTCGGCTCCAGCAACGCCAACCTCTTCGCCTCGGTCTCGGCGGGCGTGAACGCGCTCTTCGGGCCCCTGCACGGCGGCGCCAACCAGGCCGTGCTGGAGATGCTGCAGAAGATCCAGGTCGACGGCGGCGACGTCGCGTCCTTCGTCCGCAAGGTCAAGGACAAGCAGGACGGCGTGAAGCTGATGGGCTTCGGTCACCGGGTCTACAAGAACTACGACCCGCGCGCCGCCATCGTGAAGAAGGCCGCCCAGGACGTGCTCGGCCGGATGGCCAAGCCGGACCCGCTGCTGGACATCGCGATGCAGCTGGAGGAGATCGCCCTCGCCGACGACTTCTTCGTCTCCCGCCGGCTCTACCCGAACGTGGACTTCTACACCGGCCTGATCTACAAGGCCATGGGCTTCCCGACGAAGATGTTCACCGTGCTCTTCGCCCTCGGCCGGCTCCCCGGCTGGATCGCCCAGTGGCGCGAGATGATCAACGATCCGGAGACCAAGATCGGCCGCCCCCGGCAGCTCTACACCGGCTCCCCCGAGCGGGCGTACGCCCCGCTAGCGGAGCGCTGAGCCGGCCACAGGCGCCAGGACGACGGGCACCAGGACGACGGGCACAGGACGACGGGCCGCTACCCCAGCCGGGGGTGGGCGGCCCGTTCGGTCGGTGGGTCATCCATCTCCGGTCGGCGGGTCACCTTCGGTCGGCGGCAGGCGCGTCCGCGCGCCCGGTCGGCGCACCCCAGTCGGTGACCGCGGGTCCTATGGAGCTGCCCCGTTTGCGCTACCGCCGCAGCCGGTCGACAGAACGGTCGTCCCGGGCCGTGGCGGTGCCGGACGCCCCGCCACGGGCACGCCGAAACTCGGCGGTGCGCGCGGCCAGTGCGCCGGGGCGGTGCGCGCCCAGTGCGTCCGGCCGGTGCGCCCCAGCCCGACCGGGGGTCCCCGGGGAAGCGAGCCGGGCGGTTTCCCAACCTGGCCGTGGGCGGGCATGGGGACGGGGCGTTACCGGGAGGCGTGTCTGGGGGCCGGTTGCCCTGGTGCGTGCCGGCTCGCTGCCGGTAGCGCAGACGGGGCAGCTCCATAGGGGCCGCAGGAGCCGTGCCCGGTGCTCGCTTGTCCGGTCAGGCCGAGCCGTGCCGTTGCGGCGACACGGCGGTATCGCCGCGTAGGGGACACCGCCCTGTCGCCGTCACGTCGCATCGCGCCATCGCGTCGCGGGCACGTAGGTCGTGTCGCGGGCACGTAGGTCGTTCAGCGGAGGCCGGCGGCGGCGAGGAGGTTGCCCTCGGCGATGTGCGCCGGGGAGCGGCCCTCGGTCATCCGGCGCTCGGCGCGCTCCGCGGTGAACGCCGGGGCCTTGGCGATCGCCGCCGCGTACGCCGCGGCGGTGCGGTGCGCGATGGCCGCCCATCCGTACTGCTCGTGCACCATGGCGCGGGCCCGGCGGGCCAGCGCCCGGGCGTGCTCCCGGTCGGACAGCAGGGCGTGCACCGCCTCGGTCAGCCCGGCCGGATCCTGCGGGGCGAAGGTCATCCCGGTCACGCCGGGCTCGACGATCTCGGCGAGCCCGCCGGTCGCGGCGACGGCCAGGGGCGCCCCGGCCGCGGCCCCCTCCAGGGCCACCATGCCGAACGGCTCGTAGATGCTCGGCACCGCGAAGCAGTCCGAGGCCGCCATCACGGCGGGCAGGTCGGTGCCGCCGAGGAAGCCCGGCATGCTCACCATGCCGCCGAGGCCGAGCCGGTGCACCTCGGCCTCCAGGGCCGACTTGTACGGCCCGTCGCCGACGATGACCGCGCGCAGCCCGGGGTGCCGCTCGCGCAGCCGGGGCAGCCCGGCGAGCAGGTGTTGCACGCCCTTCTCGTACACCAGCCGGCCGGCGAAGGTGACCAGCGGGCCGTCCCCGGCGAACCGGGCCCGGGCCGAGGCGACCGCCGAAGCCGGCACCTTCCAGCGGTGTGGCTCCACCCCGTTGGCCACCACGTCGATCCGGCTGGTCGGCACGCCGAACAGGGCGTTGACCTCGTCGCGCATGTATCCGGAGCAGGCGATCACCCGGTTGGATTCGCCGCTGATCCAGTGTTCGACGCTGTGGATGGTGCGGTTCATCTCTTCGGGGAG
>NZ_JBIATC010000020.1:0-86653 GCF_042891255.1 Micromonospora sp. NPDC001898
GGCCCGGCCGGGGGGGGGGGGCGGCCGGGGGGCCCGGCCCCCCCCCCGCCGGGCCGGCTCTGCTCCGCGTGCCATGTCGTCACCACCGCATTGTCGGCCGGGGCCGCGCGCAGTCCCGGCCGACTCGCCGCCGCGCCGTACGCCTTGCCGGGTGACAGCGGGGGCCCCGCCTACCGCAAGTCGACCCGCGCGGCAGCATCTTTCATCCATCGGTCGAAACATTTCTTCAACACGTCCGACTCTTGCATACGGTAGTCCACTGCTGACACGATGGCCGTCGATGCATCCTTGGGACAATCGAAAGGAGCAGGGTCATGGCGGTGTCCCGTCGGAGGCTGATCGGATCCCTCGCAGCGGGTTCCGCCCTCGCCGCCGTCTCCCCCACCGACCTGGTGTCAACCCTTCGCGGCGCGGCTCTCGCGGCCAGCCCGCCCGGCGATGTCGTCGGCAAGATCTCAGTCGGCTACCAGGGCTGGTTCAGCTGCCCCGGCGACGGAGCGCCGATCGGCGGCTGGTGGCACTGGAGCCGCGACCGGTTCCAGCCGCCCGCCCCGGCCAACACCACCATCGTCTCCTGGCCGGACATGCGGGAGTACGCCCGCGGCTACTCCACCGCATACCCGGCCCTGGGCAACGGCCAGCCGGCGCAACTCTTCTCCTCCTACGACCAGCAGACGGTCGACACCCACTTCCGTTGGATGCAGGAGTACGGCTGCGACACCGCCGCCCTGCAACGGTTCAACCCGGTCGGCGACGAGGGGCCCACACGCGACGCCATGACGGTCAAGGTCCGCGGCGCGGCCGAGCGCTTCGGCCGCAAGTTCTACATCATGTACGACGTCACCGGCTGGGCGTCGATGCAGACCCAGATCAAGGACGACTGGACCAACCGGATGTCCGCGCACACCGCCTCCCCGGCGTACGCCCGGCAGAACGGCCGGCCCGTGGTCTGCATCTGGGGCTTCGGCTTCAACGACGACGGCCGCCCCTTCGCGCCCGCCCCCTGCCTCGACGTCGTCAACTGGTTCAGGGCCCAGGGCTGCTACGTCATCGGCGGCGTGCCGACCTACTGGCGGCAGGGCATCAACGACTCCCGGCCGGGCTTCTCCGAGGTCTACCACGCGTTCCACATGATCTCGCCGTGGATGGTCGGCCGCACCGGCACCCTGGACGGGCTCGACTGGTTCCACACCAACGTCAACGTCCCCGACCAGGCCGACTGCGCCGCGCACGGCATCGACTACCAGCCCTGCGTGCTGCCGGGCGACCTGTCGTCCGGGCACCGGCGCCACGGCGACTTCTACTGGCGGCACCTCTACAACCTGACCCGGCTCGGCGCCCAGGGCCTCTACGTGTCCATGTTCGACGAGTTCAACGAGGGCAACCAGATCGCCAAGACCAGCGAGACGCAGGCGACCACCCCGGCGGGGGCGGGCATCCGCGCGCTGGACGAGGACGGCACCGCCTGCTCCGCCGACTACTACCTGCGGCTCACCGCCGACGGCGGCCGGATGTTCAAGGGCCAGCTCGCCCTCACCGCCGTACGGCCGACGCCGCCCGTGCTCGGCGGTGGGCCCCCGCCCGGCGGCGACCTCGCCGCGGGCCGGCCGACGTCGGCGAGCAGCCAGAACGGCGGATTCGTCGCGGGCAACGCCGTCGACGCCGACCGGAGCAGCTACTGGGAGTCCACCAACGGCGTCTTCCCCCAGTGGTGGCAGGTCGACCTCGGCGCGGCCCACCAGGTGGCCCGGATCGTGCTGCGGCTTCCGCCCGCCGCCGTCTGGCAGCGGCGTACCCAGACGCTGTCGGTCGAGGCGAGCCCGGACGGCGCCAGGTGGACGACCCTCGTCGCGCCGGCCGGGCGGGTCTTCGACCCGGCCACCGGCAACCAGGTGACGCTCACCGTGCCGGCCACGCCGACCCGGCACGTGCGGATCCGCTTCACCGGCAACACCGGCTGGCCGGCGGCCCAGCTGTCCCAGCTGGAGGTGTACGCCGGCTAGCGGCGGCGTGGCGTCCCCCGCGCCCGACGCAGCACACCACCGGCCGCCGCGCGCCGGTGCCCACCACCCCCACGGAGAAGAGTCACCCATGTCCCGGAGCATCATCCCGGCGTCGCGGTGGTCGCCGCGCCGACCGCCTCGACGCCGTCCCCCGGCGGTCACCGCCTCCGCCGTCGCGCTCGCGACCGCCCTCGGCCTCCTGGCCGGGGCACCCGGCCCGGCCACCGCCGGCCCGGCCACCGCCGGCGGGCCCGTCGTGACCCGGGCCGGGCTCGACCCGGGACTGGTCTCCGGGCGCGGAGCCACCGTCGGCTTCGTCGAACAGGAGGCGGAGAACGCCGCCACGGACGGCGAGGTCATCGGCCCCGACCGCACCGCCTACACCCTGCCGGCGGAGGCCTCCGGCCGCCGGGCGGTCCGGCTGACCCCCGGCCGGTACGTCGAATTCACCCTCCCGAACGCGGCCAACGCGATCACCGTGCGCTACAGCATCCCGGACGCGCGGGGCGGCGGCGGCATCACCGCGCCGCTGGACGTCGCGGTCAACCAGCGGCGGGTCCGGACGATGACCCTCACCTCGCAGTACGCGTGGCTCTACAACCAGTACCCGTTCTCCAACGACCCGGCCACCGGGCTGCTGCACCCGAACTGGTGGATCACCGAGTGCGGGTGCGTGCCGTCGGCCACCACCCCGTACCCGAGCATCCCCACCCCGTTCCGCCCCAGCCACTTCTACGACGAGCAGCGCCTGCTGCTCGGCCGCACCTACCGGGCGGGCGACCGGATCCGGCTCACCGTCCCCGCCGGCAGCAACGCCGCCTGGACCGTGATCGACCTGCTCGACTCCGAGCTGGTCGGCCCGCCCCGGGTCCGGCTCGCCGCCGCGAACGTGCTGGCCTTCGGCGCCGACCCGACCGGCCGGCGCGACTCGGCCGCCGCCCTGGACCGGGCCGTCGCCTTCGCCCGGCGGGCGGACCTCCCGGTCTACCTGCCGCCGGGCACCTACCAGGTGAACCGGCACATCATCGTCGACGACGTGACGATCGAGGGCGCCGGCAGCTGGTACACGATCGTCAAGGGACGGGAGGTCGCGCTGCCGACGCCCGCCCCGGACGGCTCGGTGCACACCGGCGTGGGCTTCTACGGCCGCGACGCCACCGACGGCGGCAGCCGCAACGTGCACCTCTCCGGCTTCGCCATCGAGGGCGACGTCCGCGAGCGGATCGACACCGACCAGGTCAACGCGATCGGCGGCGCGATGAGCGACTCCACCATCGACGGGCTGCACCTGCGGCACACGAAGGTGGGCATCTGGTTCGACGGGCCGATGAGCGACGTGCGGGTCACGAACACGGTCATCGTCGACCAGATCGCCGACGGGCTGAACTTCCACACCGGCGTCACCGACTCGCTGGTCGCGCACACCTTCGTCCGCAACTCCGGCGACGACGGGCTCGCGATGTGGTCGGAGAAGGTCGGCAACGCCCGCAACAGGTTCGACCACAACACCGTGCAGTCGCCGGTGCTCGCCAACGGCATCGCCCTGTACGGCGGCACCGACACCACCGTGTCGAACAACCTGGTCGCCGACCCGGTACGGGAGGGCAGCGCCATCCAGGTCGGGTCCCGCTTCGGCGCGGAGGCGTTCACCGGGCGGCTGCTGATCACCGGCAACACCACCGCCCGCGCCGGCACGTACGAGCTGAACTGGAAGATCGGGCTCGGGGCCATCTGGTTCTACGCGCTCGACCGGGACATCGACGCGACCGTCGAGGTGGTCGGCGACCACTACCTCGACAGCACATACAACGCCGTCATGCTGGTCAGCGATTGGCCGGTGAAGGACCTCTACTCGATCAGGAACGTCCAGTTCCGCGACATCCGGGTCGACGGGGCGGGCACGTCGGTGGTCAGCGCCCGCTCGGCCGGCTCCGCCTCGTTCCGCAACGTGGACGCCCGCAACGTCGGCGCGGTCGGGGTCAACAACTGCGGGTCGTTCCACTTCACCCCGGCCGGCTCCGAGTTCGTCCTCACCGACCTCGGCGGCAACGACGGCGGCTGGCTCGCCCCGTGGCTGCTGCCGAACATGATCACCTGCGACGACCGCCCGCCGGTCGTACCGCCGCCGCCACCGGCGTCCTGGTGAGGTGAGGCCGGCGGGCGGTGGTCACCGCCCGCCGGCCGGCGGGGCCCACGGCTGTCGGGCGACCGGCCACCGAGGAGAGCGGGGTTGCTCCACGGGCGGGCCGCAGTCCCGGGGCGGTAGCCCTTGCCTACCCGCCGCCTATGGAGCTGAGTCGGCTGCGTCATCAGCGCGGGACAGCGACCCGTCCACGACATCGGCTCCAAAGCGCGTCGGCGACGCCCCCGGTCCCACGAGGGGCGTGTGACAACGGAGATCTAGGATGGGCGTATGGCGCGGGCACATGGCATCACGTTCCCGCAGGTGGTGACCTACGACGGGCTGCCCGGTTCTGCGGGCGGTGCGCACTCGCTTCGCGCCAAGCATCCTGACGAGGCATTCCAGCGCCTGCAAAGCTTCGTCAATGCCTGCACCGAACCGCTGTCGTCAGCATCATGGGCGTTCGAGATCTGTGCAGGCGGACCGCCCGCGTCGACCGAGCAGCTGGTAGCGCTCGCCACCGAGCGCTTCGGCGGGCCCCGCCACCGTGCGCAAACCCACACGGTATGGAACGTTCCATCCGAATCCGTGAACCACGCACTCGATGCGCTCATCGCCGTCGGCCCCGACGCGGTCACGACCCACGGACGTTCCCTGGCCGCGCTGACCTACAGCACGCCCGTGCGCCTCATCGACCCGGACGCCCGCACCCCGTACCCCGACATCACCCCCGACGCCTTCGGTCGCTTCGCCGTGGACGGGTACGGCCGGCTTCTGGGCGACTCAGGCATACGCGCAACCCTCGGCACCGCAGCATCCGCGCTCTCCCTGTGGCTCAACCTGCCCGCCGACCAACGGCTGTCCCCCGGCGCTCGTCATCTACAAGGCCATCTCCCGTTCCGGCTGTCCGCGAAACACTGGCGCCTCTGGCGCCCCACCCGGAGCGGCGACTCCTACCGCGCCACCAAGATTCCCTCGCCCGTACCCGACCGGGCCTGAATCACACGGCCGCCCGGATCGCCGTGGCAACGATCAGGAGCGCACTCACAGCGGTCCAACGGATACGACTCATCGCATTCGACGAGGACACCCGGCAGCACCTGCAAGCGGCAATGACAGTGACCGGATTTCAGGACTCTGCTCGCAGACAACGTCCACGACTGACTCACGCATCCGACACACCGCAGCGCCTTCGGCGCATCGGTCACGACGGTCGCCGACGACACGCGGTACCCCGGGGCGGTGGGCGGCTCAGCAGAACCAGCCGTCCTGGACCCAGCCGCGCCGGTTGACGTGCCCGTAGGCGAATCCGTATATGTAGCCGCCACTGCGCGGGCCCTCCACCAGAAACGTCTGGCCCTGGTAGAGGGTGCCCATCCACGCCCCGTTCGGCTGGGTGCGCACGAACAGATCGCCGGCGCACACGGTCTCGCGTTCCCCGATGGTGCCGTTCGCGGCCCGGGCCGGGGTCGCAACGGCGACCGTCACGACCGTCACGGCCGCCACCAGCGCCGCGATCCGGTGCCTCGATCCGCCGCTCACCACGAGTCGTACCCCCCGACGCACTCGATCCGCAGGTACCCCCAGTCGTTGGGGCCGAAGTCGAAGGCGGCGGCCCAGCCGTTGTAGACCGGGTGGGCGCCCGGCGTGTGCCCGATCTTGTTGCCGTACGTCAGGGTGCGCTTGAGCCCGGACGGACCGCCGGCCGAGTCGTAGTTGTCGTAGAAGCTCGCGGTCTGGCAGACGACGACGGCGTGCCGGGGCACCACCGGGGATGCCGAGGCGGCGACGCCGGCCAGCGGGGCCAGCAGGACTCCGGCGGCCAGCGAAGTGGCCAGGCGCGGTGACGACGGGCGCATGTGTCCCCCCACGGGGTCTCGGATGAGCGGACACCCTACCAAGAAATTAGACGTACATCTATTTCCTGCCCGCCCACCACCCCGCGCCATCGAAGCCACGCTGGGCCGCAGCCGGCGCGGGAGACGGCCCGGTGCGCGCCGTCGGCGGATGCGGTCAGGGCAGCGCCAGGTCGACCGCCACCGCGGCGGCCAGGTCGAGGACCGCGTCGCCGTGCGGGCTGCGTACGGTCAGCCGTTGCCCGGCCGCCGCGACGAGCCGTGCCCGCAGGCCGCCGGGGGTCCAGGTCAGCTCCTCGACGGTCACCCCGCCCCGGCAGGTGACCCCCCGGACGGTGCCCCGGGCCAGGGCGGCCGGCGCGGCGGGCAGCAGCCACAGCACACCGGGCCGGGAGTGCACCAGCGCCTCGACGAGCACGGCGGGCAGGGTGTGCGCCGCGTCAGCGTTGTAGATCTCCAGGTCCGGGTTGTGCGAGCTCATCAGTGAGCGGAAGAACATGTCCGTACCGATGATCTTGAGCAGGTTTCCGGCGACCAGCGCGGGATCCCGCAGCCGGGCCGCGACCAGCGCCCGGTGCAGGCTGCCGTGGGCGGAGAGGTTCTCGTCGCCGCGCAGCACCAGCGCGCGGTGCGCGGCGACGGCCAGCTCGGGGGTGTCGTCGGGGTTGATCTCGTCCAGGGGCCACACCGGGTAGAGATGGCTGACGTGCCGGTGGTCCTCGTCGCCCCGCTGGCCGGGCCAGGCCCACTCGGCCAGCACCCCGCGCTCGTCGACCCGGTACGCCGGCAGCCGCCCGCGCAGCCCGGCCCACCGGTCCACGCCCGTCGCCTCGGCGGCGGTGGCCAGGGCGTGCCGGGCGGCGGCGATGTCCATCGTGGCGTTGACCGCCAGGTACACCGGCCGGCCGTCGGCGTCGGGCGGGCCGGTCTCGGGCGAGAACGACGGCACGACGACCACCGCGCCGGAGGAGTCGGTGACGGTGAGGAAGTCCTCGAAGAAGACGGCCGCCTCCTCCAACCAGCCGGCCAGCTCGCCCAGCGGCTCCCCGGTCACCTGGTGGTGTTCCCACAGGGGGTGCAGCAGCCAGTCCGCCCCGGCGAGCCAGGCCGCCCACGGCCAGTCGGCCCGGAAGTGGAACAGGTTGCCGTGCTCGCCGTCGGTGCGGCCCGGCGCCAGCAGCCCCCGGACGCCGTAGATCGCCGCCGCGTTGCGCCGCCAGTCGTCGACCTGGCCCCGGACCAGCGCGGCGTGGGCCGCCGTCACCTCGGGCAGCGCGCAGATGTTGGCCCCGGCCAGTTGCAGGTTGAGGTTGGCGTCGGTGGTGAAGTCTCCCGCCCACGCCGCGCCCCACGCGCCCAGCCACAGGCCGGTGAGCCGGGGCGGCAGCACCCCGCTGGCGCTGACCAGCAGGTACCGGCCGGAGTGGAACAGCCGCTCCAGCAGCGCCGGCAGGAGCAGGTCCGGGTCGGCGCGCTGCCGGGCGAGCAGCTCACCGACCGGCAGCTCCCGCTCCTCGGCCGGCACCCCGAGGTCCAGGCTCACCCGCCGGTAGATCGGCGCGTGCACCGCGACGTGCCGGGCCAGCAGCTCGGTGTAGTCCGCCCCGGAGCGGGCCACCAGGGCCTCCTCCAGCTCGGCCGTCCGCCAGGGCGCCGCGTCGCGGCGGTCGAGCACGGTGGTCAGGAGGGCCGGTCCGCGCACCGCCACCCGGTCCCCCACGACCCGCGCGTCGCCGCGGACGAGGGTCAACCCCTCGAACCCGTACGCGCCGTCGCCGTCGGGCGGGTACAGCCCGCGGATCCGGAGGAAGACGTGCTCGCCCCGGCGGTACGCGGCGGTCTCGTAGCGCACGTCGTCCGGGCGCTCGGGCAGGTCGCCGGTGAGCCCGATGACGCACCCGGGCATCTCGACGTGGGTAACCGCGATCGCGTCGGCCCGCGAGACGAACGCCCTCCGGCGCCCGCCGTCCCACTCGACGACGACCTCCCCGGTGGTGAACTCGGTCCCGCGCCGGTAGCCCGTCGGCGCCGGCCCGTCAGCCAATTGCGCGGTCGCGTCGATGGTCATGGCGTACCCCGGGTGGAACGGCTGGGTCCAGCGCAGCTCCCGCCCGTCGGCGAGCACCGCCGCGGCCTCCGCGCGCCGACCGGCGAGGACGAGTTCCCGCACCTCGGGCAGCCGGTCGGCGAGCTGCGGCGGCCGGGCGTGGCGGGTGCCGTTGGGCAGCACGAAACGGTGGTGGTTGAACACGATCCGCTCGGCGTACGGGGCGCCGGAGACCATGATCCCGCACTCGCCGTTGCCGGAGAGGAACGCATCCTCCCAGCGTGCCGCCGGGGCCGTGTCCCAGATCCGGTGGGCGGACGCGGGCATGGTGTCCGCCATCGACGGCGTCTCCTTCCGGTTCACCGACCCGGCGGGACGGCGCGCTCGGCGCATCCGGACATCGGTGACATCCCGAGCGATCGTGAATCGTATCCGGATGCCGACCCGCGTGGAGCATCGGCGATACCCGCCCGCGAGGCCCGTTCGCGCCGAATGTCCGGATCGGCGCGCCCGTGGGTGTGACCGGGGGCATCCGTCCGGCGGAACATGGGCCGGCCCGGGGTCGTTACACATGGCAGACGATCGAGCAGCGCACCCCGCTGCCGAGCCGCCCGAACCCCCGTGGAATGCGGGCCGGCCCCCGGTCGTTACACATGGACCCGCCGCCACCAGCACCCCCGAGTGCGGTGAGCCGCCGGACGACTTCCCTCTCTTGATCTGTTGGGCGCCTCGACGTGGTGCTCACACCCCCCGCCCCTCCCCGGGCGGGCGCGTGTGTCGACCCCCGATTGGAGACACCCCCATGAACACGATCATCCGTAAGAGCGTTCTCGGCATCGCCGGTCTCGCCTTCGCCGGCGGCGTGTTCGCCGGCCCCGCCACCGCCCACACCACCACCCCCACCGCATCCACCCCGACCACCGCCGTCGCCGTACAGGCCGACAAGCCGGCAGTCGACAAGGCCAAACTGATCCCCCACGGCGTGCAGGGCGAACAGTCCCGCATCACGCTCGACGACGAGCAGACCGCCAACGCGAAGGCCATCATCGCCGCCACGAAGAAGGCCGGCATGAACGAGCGGGCCGCCGTGATCTCGATCGGCACGTCCCTACAGGAGTCGAAGCTGGAAAACCTGGGTCACCTGGGTGACCGCAACGACCACGACTCGCAGGGCCTGTTCCAACAGCGCCCCACCTCCGGCTGGGGCACCCCCGAACAGATCACCGACCCCGAATACTCGACCCTGGCGTTCCTGAAGGGTCTGAAGCAGGTCGACGGGTGGCAGGACATGCCCCTGACCGAGGCCGCCCAGACCGTGCAGGTGTCCGCCTACCCCGACGCGTACGCGCAGTGGGAGCAGCAGGCCGCCGACCTCGTCACCGAACACTGGAACAGCTGACACCAACCGAACAGCCAACCGGCCGGGCCCCCGACAAGGGGGCCCGGCCAGCGGCGTGTCCACGACCGACCCGTCGCCGTCAGCGGCGGGGTTGGCGGGAGATCCCGGCCGGAGTCAGCAGGGCCGAGGCGGCGAACCGCAGCAGGGGCAGGTAGATCCGCACGGAGTCGGTGACCGACCCGAAGTGCGACGAGGCGTTGTCGTCCACGTACGTGGTGGCGATCGTGGTCTGCTCGATGGGCTGGCCGGCCCGGGCGGCGTACAGCAGGACGTTCATCTCGTACTCGAATCGCTCGCCGGGGACCGTGAGCAACCAGTCGAGCAGACCGTGCGGGTACGCCCGCAGCCCCGTCTGGGTGTCCCGCACGGGGCACCCGGTCGCGGCGCGGAACAGCACCCGGGTGAGGCTGTTGCCGGCCCTGCTGCGCACCGGCACCTCGCCGTCGAACCGCCGTACGCCCAGCACCATCACGCCGGTCTCCTCGACGCGCCGGGCCACGCGCAGGACATCGGCGACGCCGTGCTGGCCGTCGGCGTCGGCGCACACCACATCGTGGCCCGGGCACTCGCGCGCGACGTGCCGGAACCCCGTCCTCAGGGCCACGCCCTTGCCCCGGTTCGCCCCGTGCCGCAGGACGGTGCAGCCGAGGTCACGTGCCGCGTCGAGGACCCGGGCGGACGCCGGTCCGCTGCCGTCGTCCACCACGACGACGTGGACGCCGGGAGCGGCGTCGCGCAGCTCGGCGACGAACTCGGGCAGGCGGGGGCCCGGCTCGTACACCGGGGCGAGGACGATCACCGCCGCCCGCCAACGCCACGCCCGGCCGTGCCCGCGGCGGTGGCGCACCCGGCGCGTCCGCTCGAAGGACCGTCCATCCTGTCCACGTGACCTCCTCGATGTCGCCGCGACCGTCGTCCTCATCGAGATCGATCCGGTGGCTCGGGAGCCTGTACCCCGTCAGCGGCCGTCCGTCACATGCTCCGCCGGAGCGGTCCCGCCGGATCAGCGCCGGGCACGGTCACGCCCCCACCGGAGACACCCGGACCGTGGTGGGGCGGGACCACGGCGCAGTCTCCGCCCGGCACGTCCCGGCGGTGGCGCGCCAGCCGGTCGACGCGGCGCATCGACGTCACCAGCCGGCGTTCCCGGCGAAGCAGACCCGCCGCGTCGCGGGCCCCGAGGAACCACAGCCGGGACGCGATCCGAGCGGCCGGCTCGCGCCACCACCTCGGCAGTGCCTCCCCGCCGGAGGCGTGGACGTCGAGCAGCGCCGGGCCGCGCAGTCCGAGGGTCCGGCGGGCGAGATACCTGATCCGGGGCAGGTGCCAGGTGTGCGAGACGATGCCCAGCGGCTGCCCCGGGCCGAAGGCGTGGCCGTCGAGCAGGCCGTCCTCGACGGTGTGCAGGAGATTCTCCAGCGTGCTGCGCGAGCGTGTCTCGGCGCGCAACTCCGCGTGCCGGTCGAGGCCGGCGGCGAGCGCCTGGCGCAGCATCAGGTCGCCCTCCCGCCACCCCTGCGGCGGAGGATGCGCCCCCTCGGCGGCCTCCGCCCAGCCGCCGCTGAACACGATCCGGGGTGCCCGGCCCTGCCCGGCGGCGCGGGCGAAGGACGCCTCGTTCGCGGCGACGTAGTCAACCACTGCCCGCACGCGGGCGATGCTGGCCGGGGTGAGTGCCCAGGTGTCCCCGGCGCGCAGCACGCCGCGTCCGAAGACCACGAGCACGGTGGCGGTCGGCGACGTGTGCCCTCCCCTCGGCGACTTCCCCGGCAAGGGTAACCACCCGCCCCGCACCCGCCGACGAAGCGGGGCGGCCCGGCGCTCGACGGTCCTCCGCGGAGGGCCGAGCGCCGGGCCGCCCCGGTGGCGGGCCGCCCGGGCGGCCCGCCGGTCAGCCGGTCAGAGGCCGGCGGCGTGTGCGGCGGCGGTGCCGCCGACCACGGGCAGGACGACCTTGCTGCTCTTCAGCGCGAGCTGCAGGTTCGCGGCGGTGGTGTCCGCCTGGCTGGAGTACTGCGGGTAGCTGGCCACGATGATCACGCCGATCCGGTGGCCGGGCTTGAAGACGTAGTCCTCCGGCAGCAGCGGGAAGCTGAAGTTGTACGACTCCCCCTGCACCAGCGGCACGGCGACGCGGATCGACTGCCGGTTCTGGGCGTCCATGACGCCCTTGGTGACCAGCTCGTAGTCGGCCGTGGCCACCCGCTTCGTCGTCTGCTTGTAGCAGCCGTCGTCCGTCGGGCTGCTCTCGCCCCAGCAGTCCTCCGTGGTCAGGGTGATGATCCCCTCGCCGGAGGCCCGGTGGGCAACCCGCTCGTCGGTGCCGTAGTCGACCAGGATCGCCCCGAGGTTGGTGTCGGTCTGGTCGGCGGAGGCCCGCAGCTGCACGGTCGGGGTGCCGGAGATGTGCAACGGCGCGGTCAGCGGCGCGGAGAGGAAGGCCAGCCGGTTGGGCTGCACCACGTCCGGGTTGAGGATCATGGTGTTCTGGCTCTGCGTGCGGCTGTCCTGGAACGCCCCGGTCGCCGGCTTCGCCGTCGGCACCAGCCCGAGGCCGCCCGCGCCGGTGGTACCGGGCTGGAGGAACACCTCGGTGTCGGCCTTGCCGGGGATCGGCCAGTCGGCGTGGGTCTCCCACACGTCGGCGGACCGCTCCAGGTCCACCCGCGGCTCGTCCATGATGCCGTTGGCGACGCCCTGGAGCCAGAAGTCGAACCACCGGTGCAGCGTCGACACCCACACCGCGCGGCGCGAGTCGAACGGGTCGACGTGGCCCTCCTGGGACAGCCACAGCTTGCGCGGCACGTTGTTCTCCGCGAGGGCGTACCAGAACTTGCTGAAGTGATCCGGCCGGACGTTGTCGTCGTTGAGGCCGTGGTAGAGCAGCACGCTGGCGGTGACGTTGGGGACCTTCTTGACGTAGCTGCGCTCGTTCCAGAAGGCGGTGTAGTCGCCGTGCTCGTCGCCGTCGACGGCGGCCATCGCGTCGCGCACCGGCTTGCAGTACTCCCGGCGCTCCGGATTGGTGACCGTGTTGGCCAGCGACGCCACGTAGCTGTTGCCCCGGGTGACGACGCCGTTGCTGCGCACGTAGTCGTAGTACTCGGTCGGGCCGCTGATGGGCACGACCGTGGTCAGGCCCTTCACGCCGGTCACCGCCGTGGACATGGCCAGCGAGCCGTCGTACGACTTGCCGATCATCCCCGTCTTGCCGTTGTGCCAGCCCGCCTTGACGATCTCACCGGCGGCGTTGCGGGCGGTGGCCCGGCCGTTGAGCCAGTTGATGGCCTGCTTGGCGCTCAGGTTGTCCTGGTTGGCGTTGGTGGTCGGGCAGCCGGTGGAGTTGTTGGTGCCGACCATGTCCAGCAGGATGACCGCGTAGCCGCGCGGCACGAAGTAGTTGTCGTAGAACAGCGGCCACTTGTCCAGCAGCCCGTCGCCGTCGAGGTCCGCCTTGCACTCCGACTCGTTGCCCCGGCAGACCGTCGAGTAGTAGGGGCTGGCGTCCATCACCACGGGCGCCTTGAGCCCGTTCGCGGTCGCCGCCGGCCGCATCAGGTCGAACGCGATGATGTCGCGCAGGCCGTCGTTGTCGCTGTCGAAGGTGGAGTCGATGAAGAGCCGTTCCCGGATGGCGTCGGCGTAGCCGAACACCGGCTGCGTGACGCCGTCCTGGACGACGATCGACGGCGGGCCGTCAGCCGCCAGCGCCTGCGGCGCCGCGCCGAGGGCGGCGAGCACCGCCGCGGACAGTACGGCCACGCCTGTGCGCCAGCGCGTTCCCACTGTAGCCATGAGTCTCCTTGAGGTCCGAGGCTGCGTACGCTACGAGCCGGCGACCGGTGCCACCACCTGCACATGTAGGAACTTCGCCGGACGTGGTCCGACGAGTGGGCCCCTCGCCCGGGGGAAGCGGTCAGTCCCGGTAGCCCCACTGCCGCAGCGGCTCGGCCAGGGCCCGCTCGACGGCCGCGAGCTGCGCGGGGCCCAGTTCGTCGTGGTACGCCGCCCGGCGCCCGGCGGGGAACTCGTACCGCCCGAAGCCCCGCTCGAACGCCGGCGTCCAGTCCAGCCCGAGGAAGTCGAGCATCCGGGCCGCCTCCGCGCGGGGGTCGGCGAGCAGGTCCTCGTAGCGGACGTCCAGCCACTGCCCGGGCGGGTGCGCGGCCCGGGCGTCGGTGAACCCCGCCATCAGCATCTTCCAGCCGAGCGCGGCGAGCACCGGGAAGGACCGGGCGGACTCCTCCCACTCCCGGCGCAGGTCGGCCGGCAGCGGCCCGAGGTACCAGTTGTCGGGGCCGCGCCAGCCGTCCCACCAGCCCATCTGGAGCCAGGAGTTGGTGACGGCCCGGCCGTCGCGGACCACGTTGACCACCCGCAGCCCGGGGTAGGCCGCCCGGAGGAACCCGGTGCGCGGCCAGCCGGTGACGTGGTGCACCAGCAGCGGGCAGCGCTGCCGCCCGATCCGGGCGTCGAAGAAGGCGCGCAGCCGCCGCGCCACGTGCGGGGTGAGGTCCTCGGCGGTCAGGTCCCGGCACGGGCGGGAGAAGCCGGCCAGCACGTGCCGGTCCAGCAGTTGGTACGCCTCCGACGGGGCGACCCGCAGCCGGCCGCGTTCCAGCAGCCGGCGGCTGTGCCGCAGCGACGTCATGCCGGCCGGGCGGGGCGCCGACCGCCGGTACAGCGGCCCGTTGAACCGGCCGGTGAGGTTGAGCCGGGACAGCTTGTCGTCGACGCCGGAGACGAACCCCACGCCGGGATGCCGGGACAGCAGCTCCTGCACGAGGGTCGAGCCGCACCGCCCGGTGCCCACCACCACGGCCAACATCCTCAGTCCTCCTCCTGCCGGGGTGCCACCGGGCCGCCCCGACGCCACGGGTAGCCGAAGCGGCGCAGCCCCGGCGCGGTCAGCGTGGTCACCACGGCGTACGACCACCGGGACAGCCCGCGCCGCCACTCGACGTCGGCGGCGATCGGCACCGGGCCGGTGCGGTGCCGCGACGGATTGCCGGCCACCGAGTGGGTGGGCGCCAGCCGCACCGTCGCGGGACCGGTGAACGGGCCGGCGTCGGGACGGGTGAACAGGCCGGCTTCGGCGTCGGAGCCGGTGGTCGTGCCGGCGTCGGCGAACGCGGCGATCCGGCCCAGCGTCGCCTCCGGGTCGGCCGTCAGGTCCTCGTACCGCACCCGCAGGTAGCGGCCCGGGTCGCCGGCCCACAGCCGGGCCGTCAGCGTGTTCCAGACCAGCCACAGCAGGGCCGCCTTCCACACCGGAGGCCGGCTCATCAGCCGCTCGTCGGCCTCGCCGTCGAGGCCCCGGCGCCGCCGCCAGGAGAAGGCCGTGGCCCTCGGGTCGCGGACCAGGTGCAGCACCCGCAGCTCGACACCGGGCAGCGCGCCGACCAGGGCCCCGTACGGCGGCAGCTTCGACGAGTCGACCACCACCCGCGCCCCGGCGTGCCGGGCCACGGCGGCGTACAGGCCGGCCAGCGCCGCGTCGTCGGGGTGCGCGGGCACCGCACGCCGGCCGCGCCGGTGACGGCGCACCAGCGCGGGCACCCCGCGCAGCCGCAGCCGACCGCGCAGCCCGGCGGCGATCCCGCCGGCCCGGTCGACCGGCACGTCCCGGCGCACCGCGCGCCACACCGGACAGTCCCGGAACGGCAGGCCGCAGCCGCAGGGCCGGTTCTCCACCTCGCCGCGCTGCCACAGGTAACGCAGCTCACCGGCCGCGAAGAACCCGGCGTACTGGCCGAGGACGGTGGTGACCAGGGTGCTGCCGCTGCGCCCGCTGCCGGCCAGGTAGAGCACCCGCACCGGGCGGGTCACGCCGGCTCCCGCAGCGCCCGCGCGGCCGTCGCGTAGACCTCGCGCAGCCGGGCCAGGTGCGCCTGCGGCGAGAAGTCCCGCTCCACCCGGGCCCGCCCGGCCAGGCCCATCCCGTGCGCCCGGGTCGGGTCGGCGAGGACGCGGCGCAGCGCGGCGGCCAGCGCGGCGGGGTCGTCGGCGGCGACCACCTCGCCGTCCACGCCGGGGGTGACCAGCTCGGGCAGCCCGCCCAGGTCGGTGGCGACCACGGGCACGCCGCAGGCGAACGCCTCCAGCACGGCCATCGGCTGGTTCTCGTTCCACCGCGACGGCACGGCCGCCACCGCCGCGGACCGGACCAGCGCGTGCAGCCGGGCCTTGTCCAGCCGCCCGTGGAACCGGACCCGGCCGGGCGCCCGCCGCAGCGCCAGCTCGGTCAGCCCGGCGCGGGCCGGGCCGTCGCCGGCCACGTCGAGCGACACCTCGGGCGGCAGCAGGGCGAGCGCCTCGACCAGCACGTCGACGCCCTTCTCGGCAGACAGCCGGCCGGCGAAGACCACCGACCCGCCCGGGGTCGACTTCACGGGCGTCGCGGCGACGTCGACGAAGTGCGGCACCACGTGCATCCGGTCCGGGAAGACACCGGCCCGGCGCATCACCCGCGCCAGGAACCGGCTGGGACTGACGAACGCCTGCACCGGCCCGTACGCCCGGGTGGAGCGGTGCAGCCAGGACTCCACGGCCAGCAGGCCGCTGGCCGGCAGCGAGCCGTCCTTGCACCGGCGCCGGGCGGCCCGCAGCGGGCCGCCGGTGACGCACGCGTCACACACCGCACCCCGGTCCAGCATCTGGTAGCTGGGACAGGCCAGTTTGTAGTCGTGCAGCGTCATCACGCAGGGCACCCGCGCGGCCCGCGCCGCGGCCAGCACCGACGGCGAGAGCTGGTGGTAGATGTTGTGCAGGTGGACCACGTCGGGCCGGAATTCGTCGATCACCCGGGCGAGGCCGCGCCGGCTGGCCGGGGACCAGATCATCCGGGCCGCCGCCGTCGCGCGCGAACCGATCCCCGACGGCGCCGGGTCGAGCTCCACCAGCGGCGGGAAGTGCCGCGCGTACGGCAGCGGTGCGTCGTTGTCGGGGTGCGTCATGCCGAAGTACGCGACCTCGTCGCCCGCGCCCCGCTGCAGTGTGGCGACATCGAGGAGATAGCCCTCGGCGCCGCCACGGCGGTAGAGGAACTTGTTGACGTGGAGGACACGCATCGGCCTGCTCCAGGGGTGGCCTGCTGAGTGGCCGCTCAGGGGTGGGGAAGGGTGGGCACCGGGCAGCAGCGGTGACCAGGGGCCCCACGGTATGCAAACCGGGCGGACGAGTCCAGTCATGATCCCCAACTGACCACACGGCCCATCAGCGCTGGCCGCACGGCCACTTGGCCAGCCACGATGATCAGCCGGTAGCGTGTTCCCCGCCCGACCGTCAGCCCGAGGAGGACCCGGTGGCCCACCAGGACGAACCCTCGGCGTGGGCGTACACCGCCCGGCGGGTGGTGCGGCACCTGCGCTGGGCGCGCACCGAGGGGGTGCGGCGGCTCATCGAGGAGGACCGGCTCGACCCGGTCCAGCGGGCCGGCACCGCGCTGGCGAAGTGGCGCTGGCGGCGGGCCCACCCGCAGCCGCCCGGCGGGGCGGTGCCCGTGTACCTGGTCGGCCTGCAACGCTCCGGCACCAACATGCTGGCCCGGGGGCTGGACGCGGCGCCGTCGTTCGACGTCCGCAACGAGAACGACCGGCGGGTGTTCCACCGTTTCCGGCTGCGCTCCGACGCGGTGCTCGCCGACGCCGTGCACCGTAGCCGGCACCGGTACGTCCTGGTCAAGCCGCTGTGTGACACGCACCGGGTGGACGAGCTGCTCGGCCTGGCCGGGCTGCGGCCCGGCCGGGCGCTGTGGGCGTACCGGGACGTCGACGAGCGGGCCCGCTCCGAGGTGGCGAAGTTCGGCGACGCCAACCTGCGGGCGCTGCGGGCGGTCGCCGACGGCACGATCGGCGACCGGTGGCAGGGGCAGCGCCTGGACGGGCCGGCCCGCGAACTGATCGCCGGCTTCGACTACGACCGGATGACCCCGCACACCGCCGCCGCCCTGTTCTGGTACGTCCGCAACTCGCTGTTCTTCACCCTCGGCCTGGCCGGCCGCGACGACACGCTGCTCTGCTCGTACGACGCGCTGGTGGCCGACCCGGCCGCGTACACGCGGCGGCTGTGCGCGTTCCTCGACCTGCCGTACGACCCGGCGCTGCACGACCACATCGGAGCGCGCGTCCCCCGCCGGCCCCCGCTGGAGCTCGACGGCCGGGTGCGGGCGCTGTGCACCGAGCTGACCGGGCGGCTGGACGCGCGGGCCGGCCTGGACCCGGCGGTGGGCCGTGGCTGACCCGGCGGCGGCAAAGGCGGAGGAGGAGGCCGGGCCCCGGGGGCCGATCTTCCTGGTCGGCTGCCAGCGGTCCGGGACGACGATGCTGCGCCTGGTGCTCGACTCGCACTCGCGGGTGTCCTGCGGCCCGGAAACCCGCTTCCTGGCCGACATGCAGCGCATCGTCGGCCGGGACTGGGAACGGCTGGCCCGCTTCGGGTTCCCCCGGGACTACTGGCTGGGCCGCATCGCCGACTTCTTCGGCGGCATCCACGCCGACTACGCCCGGTCCCGTGGCAAGACCCGCTGGGCGGACAAGACGCCCCTGTACGCGCTGTCGATCGGTTTCCTCGCCGAGGTGTTCCCGGACGCGCAGTTCGTGCACGTCATCCGGGACGGCCGGGACGTGGTCGTCTCCCACCGCAAGCGGTTCGGCTACTGGTCGGCGGTCAAGTGCGTGGTCAAGTGGCCCCGCTACATCCGCGTCGCCCGCGCGGCGGGCAGCCGACTGCCCGCCGACCGGTACCACGAACTGCGCTACGAGGACACCGTCGGCGACCCGGAGAAGGCCATGCGGGCACTGTTCGAGTTCCTCGGCGAACCCTGGGAGGCCGGAGTGCTCGACTACGGCGGCAAGCAGCACGACGTGGCGGGCAAGTACACCGCCGAGGCGGACCGCCGGCGGGCCGCCGCACGCACCGACGCCGCCATCTACGGCTCGCGGGTCGGCACGTACCGCCGGGAGCTGGACCCGTTCCTGCGGGTGCTGGTCCGCGTCTTCTCCGGCGCGACGCTGCGCGAGCTGGGGTACCGGTGACGCGCCGCCCGGCGCGGCGGGCCCCGCTGCTGGTCGGCGCGCTCGCGCTCGCCCTGGCCGCCGGGGCGGCCTGCTCGGACGGCCCCTCCTCCCCCACGCCCCGGCCGACCCCGGCGGCGTCGGCGACCGGGCCGACTGCCGGGCCGGGGCCGTCGGCGGCGCCGGGGGTGCGGAACCCCTTCGGCGCGCACTGGGACTGGTCGCGCCACGAGTCGTTCGTGCCGTACCTGAAGCAGCTCTCCGGCTCGGCGACGTACCACGAGCTGAGCTGGTGCGACATCGAGAAGACCCAGGGCAGCCCCGACTTCTCGGCGGTGGACCGGATCGCCCGCGAGAGCCGGGACCTCGGCATCACCCTGCACCTGAAGATCCGCACCGGGGTCTGCTGGGCCACCGGCGGCAGCGCGCGGCACACCCGGGGCCAGGCGAACAAGACCGAGTCGGCGATGCCCCGGGACCTGGCCGCCTACCAGGGCTTCGTCCGGGACGTGGTACGCCGCTACGCGCCCTACGGGGTGCGGGAGTACGCGATCGAGAACGAGGTCAACGCGCCGCAGTACTGGGCCGGCAGCCCGGCGGACTACCGGCGGCTGGTCACCTCGGCCGCCGAGGCGGTCGGGTCGGCCGACCCGCAGGCCAGGGTGGTCGACTCCGGGATCAGCAGCGTGGCGTACGGGATGGGCGTCGCCGACCGGCTGGTGCGGGCCGGCCGGCCGGACGAGGCGGTCGCCGCGTACCGGGCGTACTTCCCGCGCCGGGTCGGCACCCGGGGCCGGCAGATCCCGGCCGTGGACGGGCCGGAGCAGCTACGGACCGCCCTGGCCACCGAGCAGAACGCCAGGAACCTGGCCTTCCTCGCGGTCACCGAGGAACTGCTCGACGAGCGGATCGTCGGCGTACGGCAGTTGCACTTCTACGAACACTTCGCCGGGGTGCCGGCGTTGCTGGACTACCTGCGGGAGCAGACCCCGGCCGGGGTGCCGGTCCAGGCGTGGGAGGTCGGCCAGTTCTGGCGCGACGGCGACGGCGACGCGGCCAGCCGGGCCGACGAGATGGTCAAGGCGGTCGTCCAGCTCGTGGCCGGCGGCGTCGAGCAGGTGCTCTGGCTGCCGTTGGCGTACAACCCGAACAACCGGCAGGGCAGCGAGGTGCGCTACGGCCTGCTCGACCCGGACGGCACCGTACGGCCGGCCGGGGTGAAGCTGGCCGGGCTGGCGCTCGCGGCCGAGGACGCGACAGCGGAGCCGGTGACCGCGAAGGGGCTGACCGGGGTGGCGTTCCGGCGCGGCGAGCTGACCACGCTGGTGGTCTGGTCGACCTCCGGCGGGAGCGTGTCGTTGCCGGCCGCGCCGGGCCTGGACAGCGGCCCGGTCGGCACCGAGCCGCGACGGGCCGCCGGGCCGGTCACCATCGGGGCGGAGCCGGTGCTGATCCGGTCCACCGGCGACCCCGCCGCGATCCTCGGCCCCGCCCGCTGAGCGGCCCCGCCGGTCGCCCCCACCCGCTGAGCAGCCCCCGCCGGTCGGCCCCACCCCGGCGGGGCGGGGCGGCGTCACCAGGTGCCCGGCCAGCCGAGCAGGTCGGCGAGGCGGGCGTTGTGCGGGGCGAACCGGGCCGTCAGGTCGGCCCTCAGCTCGTCGGTGAGCTGGGAGGGGCCCCGCTCGGCCCGCCTGGTGTGCCGGGCGAAGGCATCCGGCGTGAACGGTGCCAGCCCGAGGAACCGCAGGATGCCGGCGTACGTCGCCGCCGGGTCGGCGTACAGGTCCTCGCTGCGTACCACGTGCAGCCGTTGCCGGGGCACGTGGGCGAACCAGCGGTCGAGCTGCTCGGCGTAGCGGCCCCGGGCGGCGTACGAGTGGTCGCGCAGGGTCCGGTGGGCCGCCGGGGTGTCCGGGCCCCGGCGCAGCGCCGCCGCCAGCCGTTCCGGCTCGGCGGCGAGCGCGTCGGCGAAGGTCAGCGGCTCCCGGCCGAGCGAGCGGGTGTGCAGGTAGTGCGAGTAGGCCCGCTCGACGGGGTCACGCAGCAGCGCCACGAACCGGGCCTCGGGCAGCAGCGCGGCCACCCGCGCCGGCACCGCGGGGTGGAAGAGGTAGTAGGGACTGGCCTCGAAGCTTTGCCGGCCGGGGGCGGCCGGCGGGAAGTGGGCCCGGTACCAGCGCTGCCCACGCCCGGAGTGCAGGCTGAAGAACTGCAGCTCCTTGCCGGTGGCGGCCCGCACGTCGGGATGCGCGACGAGGTAGTGGTGCAGCGACGTGGTGCCGCAGCGCTGCCCGCCGATGACGAGGAAGTCAGGCAGCGCACCGACCGGGCCGGGCCGGGCCGCGCGGACCCAGGCCCGCGTGCCGCGTACCGCCCGGCGCAGCCGATCCACCGCGACCCGGCGGGGCCCGGCGCTCACCGGGCCACCGCGGTGCCGTCGGCGGTCGGCCTGCCACCGTCGGCAGGTACGCCACCGTCGACTGATGGGCCGCCGTCGGCAGGTGGGCCGGGCGGGGGTGGCGTGGGGGCGCCGCGACCGCGCCGACGCACCAGGGCCCGCAGCACCATGAGGTCCTCCCGGCCGAGCCCGAGCGCTAGCACGACCCCCAGGTAGACCGCCACGATCGCCAGCAGGCCGACGCCGAGCCGCCACGGCCAGCCCGGCAGCAGCCAGCGCACCAGCAGCCCGGCGAGCAGCGCCGCCGCGCCGGCGGCGATCCCCTTGACCATGCCCACGGTGAACGGCAGGGCGCCCACCAGCGCGCGGACCTGGAGCACCCGGGCGACGTTGACCACGATCAGCGACACGCTCCACGCCAGCGCCGCGCCGACGATGCCGTACGCCGGGATGAGCCAGAGGTTGAGCAGCATGTTGAGCACCAGTGCGGCCAGGTTGTCGGCCATGTTGACCGCCACCCGGCCGGACATGTTCAGCACCGTGCCGCACGGGCCGGTCGCCGCGTTGACGAGCTGGCCCAGGGCCAGGACCACGGTCACCGCCGCACCGGCGGCGACCTCTCCACCGAAGACCCGCAGCAGGTCACCGGGGAGGACCAGCAACGCGACGAAGGCGGGCATGGACAGCCGGACCACCCAGCCGGTGGCCACCGCGTACACCCGGCGGACGTCGGCCAGCTCCCCCCGGTGGTGCAGGTGCGCGATGTACGGGCCGAACGCGGCGTTGATCGGCGCGAGCACGAAGATCGCGACGGTGACCAGGCGGGTGGCCACGTTGTAGACGCCGATCTGCGGGTTGGCGAAGAAGCCGAGCAGCAGGGTGTCGACCCAGATCAGCCCGGTCGAGGACAACGAGGACACCCAGCTCACGGTGGAGAAGCCGAAGAGCTGGCGGGGACGGTACACCGGGCGGGCCAGGGGCACCCGGCGGACCAGCCGGCCCAGCGCGACCAGGGCGAGCAGCGCGGCGGACCAACCGGCGCCGACCAGCGCCCAGTACGCCCCGGTCAGGCCCGCGCCGGTGGCCAGGGCGAGCGCGGTCAGCAGCAGCCGGGTGCCCGGCTCGTAGAGCTGGCCGATGAAGGTGAACGGGCGCTGGGTCCGCCAGCCCCGGGTCGCCGCGAGGGCGGCCTCGCAGATCGTCGAGGCGGGCAGGGTCAGCGCCACCAGCCGCAGGCCGGTGGCCAGCCCGGGATCGTGCAGCCGGGCGGCGAGCCACGGGGCGGCGAGCGCCAGCGCGGCGGCGAGGACGACCGACGAGGCGGCGGAGATGGCCAGCCCCAGCCGGACGGTGCCACGCAGCGCGGGCGCGTCGGAGTCCGCCAGGTGCACCGCCACGAACCGGGTCAGCCCGGCCCGGAAGCCGGAGAGCGAGAGCAGCCCGGCCAGGGACAGCACGGCGTAGCACTGGGCGTACCGGCCGACCTCGCGGATGCCCAGCACCCGGGCCAGCAGCAGCATGATCAGGAAGACCGCGGCCTGGCTGAGCAGTGCGCCGAGCAGGTTGAGGCCGCCGCCCCGGGCCATCCCCCGGACGTGCCGATCGCCCTGCGGCTCCGCCTCGCCCAGCGCGGCGGGACCGGGCTGCGGGTCGGGCGACGCCGGCCACCGGCCGCCCGATGGGGCGGCCGGCTCCCCGTGCCGGTCCGGTTCGGCCGCCACGCCGCCCGCCTACCCGCGCCGCAGCTCTGGCACGGCGTCGGCGTCGGCGTCGCGCGGCGCGAGCACGGCGGGCCGCCCGTTCGCGTCCGCCCGTCCGTTCACCGCGCCGGCCCGCCCGTTCGGGCCGGCCGGCCCGACCGCGTCCGCCCGCCCGTTCTCTGCGGCCGGTCCCGTCGCTGCGGCCCGTTGCGCCGGCGCGGCCCGGCCGGCCGCAGCCGCCCGGCTGCGGGTGACCTGCTCCAGGACTGCCACCAGAAGCACGGCCAGCAGCAGGCCGGCGCCGGTCACCGGCAGCACGAGACCGGCCAGCGCCCGGCCCCGGGAGACCGGCTGGACCTCGCCGAGGCTGGTCACCTGGGCGGGGTCGGCGGCCTGGGCCTGGGCCCGGGCCTGCTGGAGGCCCTGCCGGGCGGAGGACAACGCGGTGCTGGCACCGTCCCGCTGGGCGAGCAGCGCCTGGTAGTCGGGCAGCTTCGGGCCGAGCCCGTCCAGCCGCTTCTGCCCTGCGGCGATCGCCCCGGCCGCGGCGTCGGCGCCCCGGCCGTTGCCGACGGCCTGCATCTGCAACTGCTGCTGCCGCATGCTGGCGATCTCCTGCAGGGTCGCCTGGTAGAGCTTGTCCGGCTGACTGACCTTGTTCGTCCTCTCCCAGTCGTTGATCGCCCGGGTGGCGGCGGTCAGCTCGTCGGTGGCCGCCCGCACCTCGCCGGTGGCGATGTTGACCTGGCTGGTGAACAGGAAGGACAGTGCGCGCTTCCCGGTCGCCGTGAGCACCGGGATCACCGTGGACCGGCTGGTCGCCGTGTAGGCCAGGGTGAGCTGGCTGCTCGCCCCGACCTGTTCGACCGTCAGCCCGTCGCGTAGATCCCCCGCCGCGACGCCGGTGTCGGCCGACACCTGGTCGACCACCTGCGGGGAGGTCACGGCGGCGGCGAAGGCCGCCGCGAACTGGTTGGCCGCCTGCGTGCCGGTGTACTGCTGGGCCGCGCTGCCGCCGACAAGGGCCGGCGCCGCGACGTACGAGGTGGCCGTGTAGCGCTGGGGGCCGAGCAGGACGACCAGCGCGGCCACCGCCGCGGCGACCACCGGGACTCCGACCAGCACCCAGAGCCGACGCCGCGCGACCCGCAGATAGTCGACGATCTCCACCCTTGTGCTCCCCACTGTCCGGTAGCTCATCCGATGCCCCGCCCGAGCGACGTCGGCGCGACGGGCGTCACGACCCGGTCCGCGCCCGCGGGCACGCCTCGGGCGATCGCGTTGGCCGCGGCGGCGAACGCCGCGAAGTACCACAACGTGACCACGTTCGAGATCACGTTGGAGGCCGCGCTGACCGCCACGAAGGCGACCGCGCAGCCGAGGAAACCGACCGCGATACCCCGGCCCAGCGTGCCCGGCGGGGCCCGGCGCAGCGCCGTCCACCCGGCGTGCAGGCAGAGGACCATCATCGCCAGGTAGGCGAGCAGACCGAGCAGACCGGTCTCGACGTACGCGCGCAGGAAGTCGTTGTGCGGCTTCTTCGCCTCGTCGGCCTCGAACTTGGTCATGTTGGGCCCGATGCCGGTGACCGGGTTGCGGTTGGCCAGGGAGACGATCTCCGACCAGTAGTCGACCCGCCAGGCGAGGGTGTTGCCGGTCGGGTCACCGCCGACGGCGGCGCTGTCGGCGAGCTGCCCGAAGCGCTGCGCGACCGTCGGCAGCAGGGCCGCACCCGCCACCGCGACCAGGCACAGCGCCACCAGCAGGCGCCGGCTGCGGTGCAGCAGCGCGACCACGACAAGGCCCAGTGCCGCGCCGAGGATGGCGCTGCGGGTGTTGGTGAGCAGCAGGAACACCAGCGACGCCGCGAGCAGCACGCCGAGCGCGACCCGCAGCCGGCGGGCCAGATACCGGTGCACGCCGAACCCGAAGATCACCATGAACATCAGGTACCGGCCGAACGTGGTCGACTGGCTGAACGGCCCGCTGATCCGGGTGAAGTCGCCCTTGACCTCGGCCGGCGGGTCGCCGAGCAGGACCAGCACGGCGGTGTAGCCGACCGCCAGCGCCAGGGATGCGTACGCCGCGAGCAGGAACCGCCGGATCGCCGGCAGGTCCGGCATCAACTGCTCCAGGACGACGAACATCACCACCACGGTGCCGATGCGCAGCGCCTCCAGCGCGCTGGGCACGGGCTGCGCGGCGCCCAGCGCGCTGACCAGCGAGGTCGCGCCGACCAGCAGCAGCGCCACGCTGAGCGGGGAGCCGCGCAGCCGGCCCCTCTCGCGCAGTTGCGCGGCCAGCCACAGGCCGGCGGCGAGCAGGAACAGCACGGCCAGGATCGTCGACGGGTCCAGCGTCCGGGTGGCGGCGCCGGCGTCGGCGCGGCCGGCGGTCGGGCCGCTGAGCTTGAACAGGTCGACGCAGGAGCGCACGGCGAGCATCAGCAGCACGTACGCCGCGAAGCGGGTCAACGCGAGCACCCCGACCGCCAGCCCGACGACCACCACGAGGGGCAGCACCACGCCCACCCGGTCGCCACGGGTCATCGCCAGGCCGGCGACGACCGCCACCACGGCGCACAGCAGCGCGGCGCCACCGGTCAACAGGCGCCCGGTCGGGTCGCCGGCCGGCCGACGCCTGGCCCCGTCGGGCGGGCCGGCGTCACGCACCGTGCCGTGTCGCTGTCCGTCCACTCGCTCGCCGACCACTCGTTTCCAGGGGGGTGCCATTGCCGGTCACCGCCGAGGGACCGGGAGAACGGCCTAATCTAACGGTTGCCGTCACCCCGGGAACATGGGCCGTTGCGTCGGCCGTGGACGGCGTAACGTCCGGCCCCCGACGGCGACACGGCCCATGATCCCCTCACGAGGAGTGACGGCGTCGTGATCCACCCGGTGGGCACGGGTCGGCGACCGACCGACGCGTGCCCACGGACGGGGCCGCCGGCCCGTCGCCGGATCGGGACGACGAGGATTGACGGGACGCCATGGAACCCTCTATAAACCTGAGAAAGCTGGTCACGTACGTCGATGAGTTCGGCGTCCGCCCACCGCACCGACCCGCGAGCCGCGCGGTCGGCGCCCCTGTGGCGGCACCCGGCTCCCCTTCCGTCCACGACGGGTCGACCGGGGCGGCCCAGCCCGACACCGAAGGCGGCAACGTGCGATACACCGACGGCCCGAGCGTGGCATGTGACCTCTACGTCGAGGCGGCTCCGACGCGGGTCTGGGATCTCGTGACCGACATCCACCTGCCTCCTCGGCTCAGTCCCGAGCTGCAGCGGGTGGAGTGGATCGACGGCGCGGATCGCCCGAAGCTGGGGGCGAGCTTCGTCGGCTACAACCGCCACGAGCAGATCGGCGAGTGGCGCACCGTCTGCCGGGTGGTGGAGCTGGAGGAGCAGCGCCGGTTCGGGTGGATCGTCCTGGACGTGGACGGCAGGTTCGCCGGGCCTGACGGCGACCACACCGAGCCGGCGGCCGCCTGGTGCTTCGAGATCACGCCCGAGACGACCGGCACCCGGTTGCGGCAGACGGCCCGGATAGGCCCCGGCCGTTCCGGGATCAGCCTGTTCATCGACATGGTGCCCGAGAGCGAGGAGGATCTGGTGGCCTTCCGGCTCGGCCAGCTGCGGACCAACATGGACGCGGGGCTGCAGAACATCAAGGAGCTCGCGGAGAGCGACCGCTGATCGCCCTGATTGCTCTGGCCACGGACCAGGGAGCCCCGAGCCGACGTCCGTGGTCAGAGCACCGAGCCCCGCGCGGTCACAGCGACATCCAGCAGTAGAGGTGCTGCCCACTCGCCTGCGCCCGGCCGGCCAGCCCGACGAGTCGCCGGAGCACGGGCAGCATCCCGGCCGGCTCGCCCCAGGACAACTCCTCGATCCTCGACCAGCGGTCGGCGAGGGCCGGCAGCCGGTCCTCCGCGATCGCGGCGAGCACGTCACGGGCACGGTCGCCGAGCCTGACCACCCAGGGCCCGTCGTGCTCCGCACCCGCTGCGCCCGCGTCGGGCCAGACGAGCCGGTCGTCGACGAGGTCGACTTCCCATGGGATGTCGAGGGCGAGCGACACGGCCTGGCCGAGCACCACCGACGGGTCGACGCCCTTGGCCTCCACGACGTCCACCTCGGGAGGGGCTACCGCCCCCACCAGCGGGCCGCCGTTCGTGGCGGCCATCAACGTGGCGACCGTTTCGTCGTCTGCCGCCCGGAAGTAGTCGTACAGAACACCCACGGGAGTCTCCGATCGATCCGCCGCCGGTGGACGCGGAGCGGCGTAGGGAAGGCAGGACATCAGGCGCGGCCCCTGCGCGGTGGTGAGGGCTGCGCGGCCGGTCAGGGCGCGGCTGCGGCGACGCAGAACTCGTTGCCCTCCGGGTCGGCCATCGTCACGTGGTGGCCGTCGAACTCCGTCAGCACGCTCCCGCCCGCCCTCACCAGGCGCTCGGACTCCGCCCTGATCCGTGCCCACCGCTCGTCGGGACCGCCGTGTCCCGGCACCCGGACGTCGATGTGCAGCCGATTCTTCACCGTCTTGGGCTCGGGGACCCGGAGGATCGAGAGGCGGGGGCCGATGCCGTCGGGGTCGCAGAGCCACGCGCCGTCGTCCTCGGAGTCGCCCTCCGGCAGGTCGAACTGCGCGAGCCACTCCGCGCGGGTCGCGAAGGGGGCGGGCGGCGGCTCGTCGACGTAGCCCAGCGCCGTCCGCCAGAACGCGGCGAGGAGTTGCGCGTCCGCGCAGTCGAGCGTCAGATCGATCCTGGCTGCCATGGCGGGACCGTATCGCACACCTGCGACAGTCGAGCCACCAGCGCCCTGACGCTGAACGGCATCGCCGCGCTGAGCGGCATGCTGACCACGGCGCGGCGGCCGACGCGCCGGCCACGACGCGGTGCCACCGGAGCCGGGGTGGCGGCCTCCGGTCCGCGCGACGGCCGACCGCCCACGTACCACGCTGCCTTGAGCCGGACCCGGCGGTTCAGCGGCGCCGGGGCTCGGGATGGCGGCGCGGTCGGGGCGCTCGGACGGCCAACTCGAGGTACAGCCGCTCCAGGTCGCGGGCCGCCGTGTCCCAGTTGTACTCGGCGAGCACCCGGTCACGCAGCAGCGTGGCGCCGGCCCGCTCCGCAGGCACGTCGGCGGTCACGGTGGCCAGCGCCCGCAGCAGGTCGTCGCCGTCGCCGTCGCGGAACAACCGCCGGCCGGGAGCGTCGCGTTCCAGCACCTCGACGTGCGGTTCGATGTCGCTGGCCACCACCGGCAGCCCGTACGAGGCGGCCTCAAGCAGCGTCAGCGGCAGTCCCTCCAGCCGGGAGGGCTGGACGAAGGCCGCCGCGTGCGAGTACAGCTCGGCGAGTTGCTCGCCGTAGACGAAGCCGGTGAACACGATGCGCGGGTCGTCGCCGGCCTCGCGGCGGATCCGGGCGACGAAGTCGTCGGTGAAGGAGGAACCTCCGACGACGACCAGCCGCAGGTCGGTGGGCAGCCGCCGGAACGCCCGCACGAGCAGGTCCGCCGCCTTCTCCGGCACGAGCCGGCCGACCAGCAGCAGGTACCCGCCAGGGCGCAGGCCGAAGCCGTCGAGTTGGCGGGGCGGCAGGTGCCGCGGGGCTGTCACCCCGTTGGGGATGTACCGGGCGGGCCGCCCGAACCGGGTCGCGTAGTGCGTCGACAGGCCGCGCGACACCGTCACCCTGGCGTCCGGGACGTACGCGCTGAGCCGGTACGCAGTGCCGAGCACGGCACGCGCCGCCCGGCCCCACTTGCCCCGCTGGTTGTCCAGCCCGTGCACGGTGAGCACCACCTTCGCCCGGGAGGCGTAGCGGGCCAGCGGGGCGGTCAGGATCGGACCGAGCCCGTGGTAGTGCACGATGTCGGGACGTTCGGCCAGGGCCGCCAGGGTCGAGGTGGTCGAGTGCACGATCGCGTCGAGGTGCTTGCTGGCGACGGTGCGGGCCCGGCGCAGCCGGATGCCGCGGTACTGCTCGGCGGACACGTCGCCGTAGCTGTCCCGGCAGTAGACGGTCACCTCGTGGCCGAACGCGGCGAGCCGGCTGGCCATCTCCTCCACGTGCCGCTCGATCCCCCCGTAGGTGGCGGGCACGCCCTTCTGCCCGATCATCGCCACCCGCAGGGGGCGCCAGCCCGGCGGCCGGGTCGCGCCCGGCCCGGACCGGTCGAGGCGGAAAGGGCTGGTCGCCTCGACGGCGTCCTCACGAAACGGCACTGTCCCCCCTAGGTTCGCTGCGCCCGAGGTGGCGAACAGGCACCAGACGCACGGGACGCTAGATCATCGGTGGACCGGCGGACAGGGGCCGGACAGCCAGCCTGAGCAGCACGTCCGGCCATCCCGCGTACCCGTTGCGCCGCCTTGGGAACGGAGCGTGTCCGTCCCCTGACGACTGAGGGGCAGGTCAGCGGTGGAGCCGCCGAACTCCACCCGGGCTGACTACGGCTGGCCGGCCAGCACCAGCTCCCGGAGCCGCTGGTCGAGCTCCGGGGCGTCCAGGCCCCCCGGCCAGCCGCGCAGCAGCGCCCCGCCCTTGGCCACCACCACGACCGCCGGTGGCTCCCGCACCGCGTACGAGCGCCAGATCGTCTGCTGGTCGTCCAGGACGACCGGATACTCCACCCGGTGGGCGCGCAGGTAGTCCTGGACCTCCTCGGCCTGGTCCGCGCCGGCCACGCCGACGAAGACCACCCGGTCCCGGTAGCGGCGGGCGAGCTCGCTGAGGGCGGCCTGGCGGCTGGCGCAGGTGGTGCACCAGGAGTTGAAGAAGGTGAGCACGACCGGACGCTGCGCCCACAGGTCGGCGGCGGCGAGCGGGGTGCCGTCGGTCAGCGTGCCGGTGAACGCCGGGGCGGCCGGGGCGGACCCGGGCGCCGGGCGCAACACCAGGTCGGCGGGGACCGGCCCGGGCAGCGTCGCCGCTCCACCGGCGGGCGCCGGCGCGGGCGGCTCGGGCGGGGGCGTGCTGCACCCGCCCGACAGCGCCACCGCCAGCAGCAGCGGCAGGAACACCCGCCTCATGACGGGACCACCGCTACCAGCGCCGGCCCCTCGCTGCTGTCCGGCGTCAGGTCGAGCGCCGGCCGGCCGTCCACCTCCAGCCGGTAGGAGGCCCGCTGCGGCACCCGCACCCCGACGGCGAACTCGCAGTAGGTGGGTACCCGCTCGACCCCCAGGTCCTCGGCGAAGGCGGCCACCGCGGTGCCCGCCGGCAGCCGCCCGGTGGCCAGCGCGGCACCGTCCGGGTCGAGCACACGGAACGGCGCCCGGTTGTGGAAGTGCAGGTACGGGCCGGTGCCGGCGCAGTCCACGCCCTCGGCCCGGATGTTGATGTCACGGACCAGGACCCGGACCGTCGTCGGGGAGACCGCCTCCTGTGCGGTGCCGGCGGCGCCGCAGCCGGTCGCGCCGGCCAGCAGCAGGGGCAGCAGCGTCATGGTGCCTCGCCGCACGTCGTCCTCCTCTCGCCCGCCTTCCGGGGCCGCGGCGGCGGCTGGTTGTCGCCGCGGCCCCGGAAGGAACGGGGTCAGCCTCGGGTGCCGGTCAGGACTTCTCGACCCGGCACTGCTTGGTCACCGTCTTCGTCGGGTCGCTCTCCGAGGTCGCGGTGAGCTTCACGAAGCCGGCGTCCGCGGCCGCGGCGGTGGCGCCCACCGACACCTTGACCGTGGTGGACTTGCCGAACTGCGCGGTGGCGAGCTGGTTGGGCAGCCAGGTCCGCCAGCCCTTGCCGGCCACCTCCGCCGACAGGCGGTAGACGTCCGACTTGAGGTACGCGCTGGCGTTCTCCGGGTGCTGCTGCCCGCCGGCCGAGTACGAACCGGTGTTGGTCAGCTCGAACGAGCAGGTCGCCCCGCGGTTGGTCGGCTTGCTGCTGCCGGTCACCTCGCCCTTGCCCAGCGTCACGCCGTGGCTGCTCGGCCCGCCGGTGCCGTCCAGCGAGCGCACCGCCACCGTGTAGGACAGCGAGCCGGCCGGGTCCCGCTTGAGGTCGATGATGTAGAAGTGCAGCCGGTTGGCCTCGTCGACGTACTCGTACTGACTGCCGGTGTCCGCGCCGGCGTGGAACAGCGCGTCGGAGAGCTGCCGGTAGTCACCCATGGTGATCTTCTGCGGGGTGCCGTCCGGACGGTAGAAGTCGATCATGTCGATGTCCTGCGGGTTGGCGTCCACCACCCACTGGTACGGCGCGCTGTCGGCGTTCTTCGTCTTGCTCAGCAGCACGCCGCTGTCCGGCGTGAAGGAGTCCGCGCCCATCCGGTCGACGACCTCGACCGTGTAGTTGTTGAAGTTGCCGCCGTCGCACAGCGGATCGGTGCTGACGCCGCACGTCGGCGACAGGTCCTTGTTCAGCGCGATGTTCACGCCGGTCAGGCCCTTCGGGCCGGCGTCGACCGCGCGGGCGGTGACCTGCGCGACCACCATGCCCGAGGAGGCGAGCGACTCCCGGGACAACCGCAGCACGTGCTCCTCGCCGAGCAGGCCGATCTTAAGCTTGTCCCGCACCGTGTGCAGCGAACCCATCGAGCCGCCGTTGGTCGGCGGGATCTGCCAGCGGGTGTGCGGGCCGCCCGGGCCGTTGAACGACCCGCGCGACATCATGCTCCAGATGCCGGTGTACGCCCTGCGCAGCGGCTCACCGTACGGGTTGTTGTAGTTGTCGCCGATGCCCAGCAGGTGGGTCAGCTCGTGGGCGTAGACGCCCATACCGGAGCTCTCCCCCTGCGTCGAGGAGCCGCCGCCGGCGTTCGGCCACAGCGTCGCCGCCGCCTTCCACGAGGTCCAGTCCACGTAGCGGGTCTTCGCCCAGTTCGGCAGGTTGGGGTCCGGCGGGCCCCAGGCGTCCGGCACGTCCTCCTTGTTCTGGAAGATCATCTGTCCGAACTCCTGCCAGGTCGACGACTCGTCCTGGCCCGCGCTGAGGATGAACACCAGCTCGTACTGGTTGGCGACCTCCTCGCCGACGGCCGCCCGCCAGGCGCCCAGGCCGTCGGTGCGGATGTTCTTGCCGCACACGTCCCCGCTCGGGCAGGCGCCCGGGTTGAAGCTGTTGTCCAGCCCGTACTGGTGGGACTTCGCCGGCATCTGGTACGGCCCGAACCCGGCGAGGTCGACGCCGTAGCGGCCGTTGGAGTCCTGCATCCAGTACTCGTGCAGGGTGTGGCCCTTGTTCAGGGTGTTCGGGGTGTTCAGGAAGTCCTGGTAGAACTTCGGCACGTCCGCCCGGGGGATGTTGGTCGCGACGGACTGGGGGTTGCCGAAGACCGTCGAGCGGGCCCGCTGGGAGACCGCGAACGTCTGGTCGGGATAGTCGAGCGCCACCAGGGCGATCCTGAAGTTGCGGACCGAACCCGACACGCTCGGGTCGGCCCAGTTCTTGCCGGGCACGGCCTTGTAGTCGTTCCAGGTCATCGTGTCCGGGTTCTGCCAGGCCTGCGGGTCGAGGACCTGGAACGGAGCGGTGCCGCCGGCCGGGTTGGCCGGGGCCGCGGCGGCCTGCGCCGCCCCGGTCGCCACGAGCGTGGTCACCACGGCCGCGGCCAGCAGGGAACGCCTCAGCCGCGTTCGGTTGGGGGTAGCACGGTGCACGGAACCACCTCTCGTCGGGGGGAACGCGGTGCCGGGCATCCCGATGGGGGGATCGCGGAACACCTGTCAGCAGGCCGCGCAGCGAATCTAGGAGGGCGGGACGGGGCTGGTCACCGTGCAGATGTCGGCAGGTGGGGCGGCGACTTCCGACACCTGAAGGACCGGCGCCCACCAGGGGATCAGCCGGCGGGGCCCCCGGAAGCCGGTTCGGCGGTCGCCGCGAGGGCCCGCAGCACGTCCCGGCGCACCCGCTCGGCGGCGGGCCCGGGCAGGGGCCCACGCGGTGGGCGGCACCGGCCGCCGAACCGCCCGGCGCACTCCATGGCGAGCTTGACGGCCTGCACGGACTCGGGCCGGGAGGCCCAGCCGAGGAGCGGGTGCAGCTCGGCGTAGAGCGGCAGCGCCCGGCCCAGGTCGCGGGCGACGCACAGCTCGTACAGCCGCACGGCCTCGCGGGGCAGCGCGTTGGACAGGGTGGCGACCCATCCCGTCGCGCCGCACAGCACCAGTTCCAGCAGCACGTCGTCGGCGCCGGCCAGCACGTCGACGTGTGGGCAGAGGTCCCGCAGGCGGTGCAGCCTGCGCACGTCGCCGGTGACCTCCTTGACCGCGACGATCCCGTCGATCTCGGCGACGGTCGCCAACAGGTCCGGCGTGAGGTCCACCCGGGTGTCGTGCGGTTCGTTGTGGGCGACCACCGGCAGCCCGATCGCCGCCACCTCCCGGTAGTGGGCGACCACGTCGGCGGCGCGGGCGGCGTGCCCGTCGGGTGGCGGCGCGAGCACGCCGTGGGCACCGGCCCCGGCGGCCTGCTCCGCCCAGCGCCGGGCCTCCCGGCTGCCGTAGCCACCGACCCCGGGCAGCACCGCGCAGCCGGGCGGCGCGGCCTGCACCGTCGCCCGCACCACGGCGGCCCGCTCGTCGTCGGAGAGGGCCCGGTACTCTCCCACCGACGCGCACGGCGCGACCCCGTGGCACCCCTGGGCGGCGAGCCAGCGGACGTGTTCCTGGAGTTGGTCCAGATCGACCGACAGGTCGTCGCGGAACGGCGTGACGATGTCCACCAGCACGCCCCGCCAGGGCCTACCAGCTCTCACTCGGGCATCCTTCCTCCTGCCGGCACCGCCAGTCACCCCACCCGCGCTGTGCGGGCCGGCCCGGGTGCGATCCGTACCGGAACCTTAGGAACGTCCCTCACCGCTGGTCTTCGGACAGATGCCGGAACAGGCGCGCTGCCGCCCGTCCTTTTGTCGCGACTTCGACAGTGGACCTTGCGCGGGTACCCACCCGCACCGGAGGGTAAGGACTGGCGGTCGCGCGACCCCTGTCGCGCGGCGCAACCAGGGGAGATCCATGCACGGTGAGCTCCAGCGAATCGTCGACGCCGTCGCCGCCCGGGTGGGGCGGCCCGCCCTCATCGAGGACCGACGGCAGCGGGTGGTCGCCTACAGCGAGCACAACGGCCCGATGGACGACGTCCGTCGGATGTCGATCCTGCGCCGGCAGACGACGCCGGAGGTGATCGCCTGGTTCCGGGGCATGGGCGTGCTCACGGCACGCGAGCCGGTCCGTACCCCCGCGTACGCCGAGCTGGACCTGCTGCCGAGGGTCTGCGTGCCGATCCGGCACGACGACCTGCTACTCGGATTCGTCTGGTTCATCGACGCGGACGGCTCGATGACCGACGCCGACATCGCCACCGCGACCAGCGCCTTCACCGACCTGTCGCTCGCCCTGTACCGGGAGAACCTGCTCGGCGAGCTGGCCTCGCAGCGGGAGACCGAGGCCACCCGCACGCTGCTGGTGGAGAGCCGGGAGGCCCGCGAACACGCGACGCGGGCGCTGCTGGAGGAGGGCACGGTGGCCGGCGACGGTACCACCGTCGCACTCGTGGCCCAGATCGTGCCGGCCGGCGGGCGGCAGCCCGACGAGGTGGCCCGGATCGCCCTGGAACAGGCCCTGGTGACCACCCGCCGATGGATCGGGGTGCGGGAGACGCTGCACCTGGTCTGGCACGACCACGGCGTGCTGCTGATCTGCGGCGACCGGGTCGCCGGCCGCCCCTCTCCGGAGGTCTCCGCCGGCCACCTGGACGAGGCGCTGGGCACCGCGACCCGGGGCCTGGCCTCGGTGTCCCGAACCGTGACCGGGATCGGCGAGCCCCGCGCCGGGCTGGCCGACGCAGTCGAGTCCTACCAGGAGGCCGCACAGGCGGCCCGGGTCGGGACACAGCTTTCCGCGCTGGGCCGGGTGGTCTCCTGGGCCGGCCTGGGCATCTACCGGGTGCTGTCCCAGCTGGACAGCCAGCACCTCGACGTCGCAGGGGTGCACCCCGGGCTCGAACGGCTGCTGCGCGACGACGCCCACCAGGTGCTGCTGGAGACCCTGGAGGCCTACCTCGACCTGGCGGGCAACGCGCACGCGACCGCCGAGAAGCTCCGGCTGCACCGGACCACCCTCTACTACCGGCTGCAACGGGTCGAACAGCTCGCCGGGACCGACCTGAAGGACGGCAACGAGCGGCTGTGCCTACACCTGGCGATGAAGCTCGGCCGGCTCACCGGCCACTACCGGACGACGTGACCAACGGCGGCCCGGACGGCACGACCAAGGCCGGCCCGGACAGCATGGACCGACGCCTGACCGGACGGCCGGCGGACCGGAGCGGGCCCCGGGGCGCGGCCCCCCGGTCGGGCGTCGCGCACGGGCGTCGCGCGGGGCTCTCAGCCGCGAATGGCGCAGCGGTGCCGGGCGGGCGCGACGATTGACACTGCATCGACGCGCTGCTATTTGTTAATAGAGCTTCCTAATTGTCGCGGGGCCTCGACAATTACCGAAGGAGGCCCGGTCCCGTGCCGCATTCCCACATTCTCGTCCTGGCCCGCCGCCAGGTCTTTGAACCGGGGCCGGCCCCGCCCCGGCGCGTACCCGAATGACGACACCTGCGGCGGCCCGGCCCGGGTCGCCCACGACCACACCCGACAACCTGGGCCCACCGGGGCTGCCCCCCGACCATGCCGCCGGCACCGCCCGTCCCCCAACCTAGGAGTGCCATGCCTGCCAAGAGGGCAGCCGCCTACCTCACCGCGGCCCTGCTGGTCCCCGCCGCGGTGGTCGGCTACGGCCTGCCGTCGGCCAGCGCCGCGACCGCCGGGCCGATCACCGGACTGGGCGGCAAGTGCGTCGACGTCGCCGCCGCCAGCTCCGCCAACGGCACCGCCGTCCAGCTCTACGCCTGCAACAACACCGCCGCCCAGGTCTGGACCGTCGGCAACGCCGACGGCTCGGTCCGCGCGCTCGGCAGGTGCCTGGACGTCACCGCGGCGTCGACCGCCGACGGCGCCAAGGTCCAGCTGTACGACTGCAACGGCACCGGCGCCCAGCGGTGGAGCGCGTCCAACGGCGCCCTGGTCAACACCGGCTCGGGCAAGTGCCTGGACGTCACGGACGGGAACACGGCCGACGGCACCCGGTTGCAGATCTGGACCTGTGCCGGCAGCGCGAACCAGCGGTGGACCCTGCCCGGCGGGGGCGCCACCCCCAGTCCGTCCACCCCCGCCGGCGTCAACCTCGACAATCCGGCGAAGAAGGACGTGGCCATGCAGCTCGTCTCCGCCGCGGAGAACTCGTCGCTGAACTGGCGGGCCCAGTTCTCCTACATCGAGGACATCGGCGACGGGCGGGGCTACACCGCCGGCATCATCGGCTTCTGCTCCGGCACCGGCGACATGCTGGAGCTGGTCGAGGCGTACACGGCCACCAAGCCGGGCAACGTGCTGGCCCCGTACCTGCCGGCCCTGCGCAGGGTCAACGGCACCGACTCGCACGCGGGCCTCGACCCGAACTTCCCCCGCGACTGGCGCACCGCCGCCGCCGACGGCGTGTTCCAGGCCGCCCAGGAGGCCGAGCGGGACCGGGTGTACTTCAACCCGTCGGTACGCGACGGCAAGGCCGACGGGGTCCGGGCGCTCGGCCAGTTCGCCTACTACGACGCGGCGGTGATGCACGGCTACGAGGGCATGCGGGCGATCCGCAGCCGCGCCCTCGCCCGGACGAAGCCGCCGGCCCAGGGCGGCGACGAGCGGACCTGGCTCAACGCCTTCCTCGACGAGCGGGTCGCCGAGATGAAGAAGGAGGCGGCGCACTCCGACACGTCCCGGGTCGACACCGCCCAGCGGGTGTTCCTCAACAACGGCAACTTCGACCTGAACACGCCGCTGGTCTTCGCCGTCTACGGCGACCAGTACCGGATCGGCTAGCCGGAGCACAGTGGGGTTCGAAGGTCTCACTCGGTCGGCATCGGCGCCGGCAGGGCGCTGCCCATCCGGTCCGGGTCCCGGTAGGAGTCGTCCGGGGCCGGCAGGCGCTCAGGCGGGCCGGCCCGGAACCGACGGCCGCCGATCCGGCGTGGCGTCCGAGGGCCGCTGCGGAGCGGGGCCGGCCGCCGCGGCGGCGCGGGCCGACCGACCCGGCCGGGCCCGGCGCAGCGGCCTCCACGCTGCGCCGGGCCCGTTCGTCGCGCGCCGACGGGGCGGTTCGTCGGCGCCCCCGTTCGCTGGTCAGTACCGCGACCACCTCTGGTTGGCGCTGCCGGCGCAGTCCCAGAGCTGGAGCTTGCCCCCGTTGGCCGGATTCTGGTCGCGCACGTCGACGCACCGGTTGGCGCTGAGGTTCACCAGGTCACCGGAGGCGTTCAGGGTGAACCGCTGGGCCGGGTTGCCGTTGCAGGAGACAAGGTTGACCTCGGTGCCGTTGGCAGTGCCGGCCCAGGCGGGGTCCATGCACTTGCCCATCGCCCGCACCGTGCCGTCGCCGGCGAAGGTCCACGCCTGCGCGGCGGTGGTGTTGCAGTCCCAGATCTGCAGCTTGGCGCCGTCGACCGGGTTGGCGCTCGGGATGTCGATGCACCGCCCGCTCTGCGCGCCCCGCAGCCGCGTGGTGCCGGGCGGGTTGCCGCCGTCGGTGTAGCCGTTGACCCGGACGTAGTCGACCAGCATCTGCTGCGGGAACTGGGTGGTGCCGTCCGGGTAGCCCGGCCAGTTCCCGCCGACGGCCACGTTCAGGATCATGAAGAACGGGTGGTCGAAGACCCATCGGTTGCCGCCCAGCCGGCTCGGGTCGACGCGGTGGAACTCGACGCCGTCGAGGTACCACACGATCGAGTTGGGCTCCCAGTCCACCCGGTAGGTGTGGAAGCCGTCGGCCAGCGGCGCGCCGACGGTGCGGCTGCCGGTGATGCCCCCGCCGCCGGAGTAGCCGGGCCCGTGGATGGTGCCGTACACGGTGTTCGGCTCCCGGCCGATGTTCTCCATGATGTCGATCTCGCCGGCGTTCGGCCAGCCCACGCTGCCCATGTCGTTGCCGAGCATCCAGAACGCCGGCCAGATGCCCTGACCGCTGGGGATCTTGATCCGGGCCTCGAACCGGCCGTACGCCTGGGTGAACGTCGCGGCGGTCAGCAGCCGGGCCGAGGTGTACTCGCACCGGCCGTAGTGGCACTGGTAGTTGGCCGGGTTCTCCCTGCGCGCGGTGATGACCAGGTTGCCCTGGCCGTCGTGCACCGCGTTGCTGGTGCTGTTCGTGTAGTACTGCCGCTCGTTGTTTCCCCAGCCACCGCCGCCGGTGTCGAACCGCCATTTGCTCTGGTCGACGGCCGCGCCGGCGGGGGCGTTGAACTCGTCCTGCCAGGTGATGCCGCCGATCGCCGCCTGGGCGGGCGCGATGGGGCCGGACAGGGCGAGCGACGCCGCGGCGACGACGAGCGCGACGGCGGCGCGGGCGAGCACACGGGGCGCGGAACGGAATCTGATCACGGGAGCCTCCTCGGGGACGGTCGTACGGCCGGCGGTGGGGCACGGTCAGCCCCGCCGCCACTTCTGGTTGGCGGTGCCGGCGCAGTCCCACAGCTGGAGCCGGGCACCGTCGCCGCCGTTCCAGTCGGCGATGTCGACGCACTTGTCGGCCTGCGGGTTGACCAGGTCACCGGCGGCGGACAGGACGAACTGCTGGGCGGGATTACCGCTGCAGTTGGCGATCTGGATCACCGCGCCGTTGGCGGTGGACCCCCAGGCCACGTCCATGCACTTGTTGTTCTGGGTGCGCAGGGAACCGCCGGTGTGGGTCCACGCCTGTGCCCCGGTGCCGTTGCAGTTCCACATCTGCAGGGGAACGCCGTCGGAGAAGTTCGAGTTCGGCACGTCGATGCACTTGTTGTTCCAGTTGCTGATCAGCCGGTTCCCGCCCCCGCCGCCGGTCGTGACCAGCGACAGCCCGTACGCGCCGAGGATCTCGTTGACCGGCTGGAAGAAGGTGGTACCCCCGGTGGAGCAGTTGCCGGAGCCGCCGGAGGTGACCCCCTGCGCCTGATTGCCGCTGATCCACGCCCCACCGGAGTCGCCGCCCTCGGCGCAGGCGTTGCTGCGGGTCAGGCCGGACACCGCGCCCTGGGCGTAGTTCACGGTCTCGTTGCGGCCGAGGATGGTGCCGCAGCGCCAGCCGGTGGTGCGTCCCGAACGGCAGACGGAGCTGCCGATCGCCGCGTCCTGCGAGCCGGCCACCGTGACGTTGCCGCCGGAGTAGCTGTTCACCCAGGGCTGCGGGGTCCAGTTGCTGTTGGTTCGTACCCAGCCGTAGTCGTTGCCGGGGAAGGACGAGCCGGCGAACGTGCCCTGCGCGACGTTGTTGAAGCCGAGCGTCGGGCTGCCGGTCCCGCCACAGTGGCCGGCCGTGACGAAGCCGCCGGCGACCGCGAAGCCGACCGAGCACAGCGTGTTGCCGTTGATGACGTACTGGTCGCCGCCCCGGATGTCGTACAGCGGGCGGGGCGCGTCGGCGGACTCGACGACGCGGACGGCGTCGGTGGCGACGCCGCTGGTGCGCGCGAACGCGGTCGCCTCGGCGGTGGCGCCCGGCGCCACCGTCAGCACCACACTGTTGTCGGCGACGTCGACGTACCAGCTGCGGATCCGCTGCGGGTCCGCCCGGACGGCGTGCCGGTCGAGGGCTCGCCTGACGGTGCCGAGGTCGCGCTCGCTGCGGGCGACGACGGTGGCATCGGCGCCCTCGGCACGGACGACGGCGGCCAGCGCCCGGTCGGTGACCGCCACGGTCAGCCGCTGCCCGCCCGCCGGGATCCAGGCGCCGGCGAACGCCGCGCCGAGCCGGGCGCGCAGCCGCTTCTCGACCGGCGGCGCGGCGGCTTCGGTACGCAGCCTGGCATCGACCTGGCCGGCGGTCAGCCCGAGGTCGCGGCGCATCGCCGTGACCAGTTCCGGCGGGAGCCCGGCGGCGGCCGTCGTGGTGGCCGCCGGAGCTGCGGCATCCGGGACGTCGCCGGCGCGGGCCGCCAGCGGGGAGGCGACGACGAGCAGAAGGGCTGCGGTAACGGTGCCGAACGCGCGGAGCTGTCGTGGCATGGGTCCTCCCGAGGTCGTACGGTGGGCGGTCGCGGCGGGACGAGGGCCGCGGGCCATCCAGAGAGCGCTCTCAACGAAGTTTGTCGATGTGAACAATTTCTGTCAAGACTGTTACCAGTTGGCCGCCCGGCACTGCCCCCGGCCCCGGTCCGCAGTCCAACGCCTGCCCACCCGCTGCGCGGAGTCCGTTACGCAGGGGCGCCGCGCCGTCGGCTCCCTTTTGGGTCGGGCCGAGCGGGCGGCGCTGTCGGGGGCGCGGCCGGCGGCAGGACCGGTGCGGCCCTGAGCAGGGCAGCCACGTCGCCGCCCGTCCGCATCACCGTCCGGTCGGGACGCACGAGCGCCGCGCGGGCCCCGCCTCGGCGCAGCCATCGCCCGAGACCCGAGGCCGGCTCCACGGGCACGAGCACCACCCGCCGCCGTCGCGCCTCGGCGACCGCCTGCGGTCGCAACGACCCGACGGTGAGCACCGCGAAGGAGGAACCGAGCACGTCGTCGAGGCGACGGCCGTCGCCCAGGACGGGGTTCGGGCAGAGCCGGCCGTTGCGGCTCCACGGCGACCAACGCCGTCGGCGCAGGGCCGAGCGTCGCAGGGGCGGGGTCGTGCTGTCGAGGACCCTGGCCCGCAGGCCCGGAACGCGGACCAGCCGGGGCGCGAGGAGCCGGCGCAGCAGGTTGCCGGCCTCACCGCCCTGGGTCATGGCCCGGCCGACGCCCACGGCGAGTCGGATCAGCGCAGTGACGTGGGGCCTCCGCTCGGTCTCGTAGCTGTCCAGCGCGGCGGCGGGCAGGGCGCCGGCCAGCACGGCGGCGAGCTTCCAGGCGAGGTTGCCGGCGTCCCGGAGACCGGCGCCCAGCCCCTGGCCGATGAACGGCGGGGTGAGGTGGGCGGCGTCGCCGAGGAGGAACACGGGCCCGGCGTGCCAACGGTCGACGATCTGGGCGCGGAAGGTGTACTCGGCGCAGCGGACCACCGCGAGCTCCTCGAACGGCAGGTCCCGCGTCCACGGCCGGACCAGCTCGTGCAGGGTCTGCGGAGCGGACATGGCCGCCGCCGTCTCACCGGGCAGCAGGCGGAACTCCCAGCGGTAGCGTCGCGCCCCGACGCGCATGTAGGTCGCGGCCCGGCGGGGGTCGCACACCTGGTGCACGCCCTCCCACGCGTCGATCGTGGCGGCGGTGTCGACGTCGACCACGAGCCAGCGCTGCGCGAAGCCGAGGTCGCGCATCCTCGACCCGATCCGGGCGCGGACGGTGCTGTTCGCGCCGTCGCAGCCGAGAACGTACCGCGCGCGCAGCGCCTGCCGCTCCCCCGATCCCCGGTCGGTGACGGCGACGGCCACCGGGCCGTCGCCGTCGGCGGACACGGCGGTGACCTCGACGCCGCCGCGCAGGGTGACCAGGGGGTCCTGGTCGACGGCGCGGCGAAGGATGGCCTCCAGTCGCGGCTGGTCGAACATGTTCGCCTGGGGATGGCCGTGGAGTCCGTCCGCCGTGCCCCGGCTGAACTGCGCCAGGACACGGTGGTCGGGGCCGAGCAGCCGCAGCCCCTCGGCCGGCCGGGAGACCGCGGCGAACTCCTCGTGCACCCCCGCCCGGTGCAGGATCCGGCACACCTCGTCGTCGAGGTGGACCGCGCGCGGCCGGGGATAGGCGGCCGGCCACCGGTCGAGCACGACAGACCGGACACCGTGGACGGCGAGCAGCCGGGCCGCCACCAGCCCGGTCGGCCCGGCGCCGACGATGACGACGGGCACCGGATCCTCCACCGTTCCTCCTCGCCCCGGCCGCACCGGCCCGCCGGCCGCCGACCCGGCCCTCGCCCAGCTACCGACGGGCCGCCCCCGGGGCGGCCCGCCAGCCGCCGCTGTCCGGCGGCCCGGGCCCGCCCGCTCCGACGGTACCGACCGCGTCCTCAGGCGGCGGTGACCACCCGGTGCAGGCGACGTGCCTCGGTCACCATCCGGGACGTCCCGCCCCGGCCCGCGATCTCCGCCAGCCCCGCCACCTCGATCCGGACCCCGGTGCTCGCGGCCGTCTCCGCCGCCAGGGTCAGCAGGTCGGGCAGGCCCCGGGGCGGCGTCGGGGCGGCGAGCAGCGGCGGCAATGCGGCGGCCAGCAGCCGCCACACGCTCAGCGGGGCCCCGGCCGCGGCCGCGTCGCGCAGCGGCTCGACCACGCGGGTCGGCTTCACCACCTGCGCGGCGACCAGCGCACCGAGATGCCCGCCCACCCCGGTGGCGTCGAGGCGACCGGCGCCGGCCAGGCCGAGCAGGGCGTCCAACGTGGCGATCCGGTCGGTGCCGTGGCGGGCGCCGAGGCCGTAGGCGAGCGCGAGGTCGACGGCGGCCCCACCGGGGCCGCCGCACTCAACGAGCGACGGCAGCGCCACCGCGCCGTCACGCCGGTCCATGTCGGCGGCGGCAGCCACCTCCGGCAGGACGTACGCGGCGACCACGCCCAGGTGGTGGGGCAGGACCGACGGCCAGAGCCGCGTCCAGCCGTGGTACTCCGTCTCCACCGGCGGCGGGTCGCTGGTCAGCAGGCCGTACCGGTCGTCGTACCCGTGCGGTGGGCGCAGCTCGACCGCGACGCGGCGGGCCGGCAACTGGTCGTACTCCCAGTCGTAGCCCGACTTCCGGGCCCGGCGGGCGAGGGTGGTGACCCGGATGACCGGGGCCGGCAGCCCACCGGAGCGCAGCCAGCCGGCGAGCTGGTCGCCGGCCGGGGTGCGCAGCGCCCCGGCCTTGCCGGCCAGCGCCTCGTCGGCGCCGGTCGGCAGGCGCAGCAGCGCCTGGGTGAGATCCCAGTGCCACGGCTCCCGGTCTCCGAGCGCCGTGAGGCGTTCCAGCAGCGTCAGCGGGTCGAGCGCGCCGTTGGCCAACGTGGGGGTCGCGAGCAGTCCGGGGTGGCCCGGCTCGCCGAGGTGGTGGCCGATCTCGGCGAACCGGGCCCGCAGCAGGGCATGCGGCGCCGGGACCCGGGGGTCGGTGGCGACCAGCTCCGGTAGCGCGGGCGACCGGTCGGTACGCCGCACGGCGGCGAGCAGCGCGCCCCACCGGCTGCGCTGCGGGGCCGCCGGGCGGGGCTCGCCGGCGTGTTCCAGCACGTCGCCGACGAGGCCACACAGGCAGCACGGGTCCCAGCTGTGCTCGCTGGCCCAGGACCAGTGCCGCCGGGCGAGGACCGGGGCGAGTGCGGCGCGCACCCGCGTGCCGTCGGTCGCGGTGAGGCGGACCAGCCCGTCGAGGATCCGGTCGAGCGGCCCCCCGTGCTGCTCGGTCCCCAGCAGCGCGGCGACCTCCTCGGCGAGTTCGTCGACGTCGGTGATCGGGGCCGGGGCGGGGGCGGACGGCCCCGGGGGCGGCAGGTCGTCGCCGCGCGGCCCGGTGACCGCCGGGCCCGCACCGGCGCTCGGGGCGAGGCCGTGCCGGGTGGCCAGCGCGGTGGCGCGCTCGCGCAGGTCGACGGCGGGGTGCTCGGCCGCGACGGCGATCACCTCGGCGATCTCCGCGGCCCGGTCCCGGTGCCCACGGGCGAGCCGGTCGAGCCAGGTGAGCTGGCCGCGCACCAGCGCCTTGTCCGGGCGGGCCAGCACCTCGCGGGAGGTGTCGAGCACCGCCTCCAGTTCCAGGTCGGACACCTCGCGCAGCGCCTTCTGGGCCATGGTCGCGACGGTGGCCGGGGCGTCGGCGAGCAGTCGCAGGTAGTCGGCGCGGTGGGCGGCGACCTCGTCGGTGGTGGGTCGGAGCTGTCCGAGCAGAATGGTGAAGGCCCGCAGCGCGACCGGTCGGTCGCCGCGCAGCAGCCGGCCGACAGCGCCGTCGAGCAAGGTGGTGCGGTCGACGAGGCCCTCGGCGGCGAGCTGCGCCAGCGCGGTCGGAAGCGCGTGCGGGCGGCGGTCCCGCCAGTCGGTGACGATCTCGTCGAACATCATCGGCGCGCCGAGGCCGTCGACCTCGAACAGCCGGGGCAGCAGCGCCGGCAGGAGCGGGTCGGCGCGGAGCCGGTCGACCAGTGGCACCGGCGCGCCGCGCAGCCGCCGGTCGGGGCTCGACAGGGACTGCACCCACAGCTCGACGAACCGGTCCCCGGACGGCGGCTCGGCGTCGGGGGGCAGCAGCGCGGCGACGAACCGCCAGTGCTCGACCCAGGTGTCGCGGTGCAGCTTGTCGACCATCCGCCGGGCGAGGTCGGGCAGCCAGGTGACGCCGCGGTCGGCGGCGACCGCGCGGACGAGCCTCGCCGCCCGCTCGCCGTCGGCGGCGACGGAGCGGCGGGCGAGGATCGCGCCGGCCTGGGCCGCGCTGGGCAGGCAACCGACCGCGAGGACGGCCAGGGCGGTGCCCTTACCCGCGCCCCAGAAGGACCGCTGCCCCTTGAACCACTCGGTCAGGGCGGCGCCGACGGCGCGGCGGCGGTCCTCGGGCAGCCCGGCCAGGGCGTCGACGATCAGGTCGGCCGACCCGGCGTCGATCAGGTCGAACAGGTCGCTGGTGCCGCCGGCCGCCAACTCCCACCGGCGCCGGACCGTGGTCTTCACACCCGCTCCCGCACGTCGGCCGTGGCCATCCGGGTGGCCAGCGCGTGTTTGCACGGCCCGCGCTGGCCACGGTGCTTGGCCCACCAGGGGCAGGTGCAGTTGAATTCGCCGTCGGGCAGCCGGCGGACCCGGTAGACCTCGTCGCCGCTGCGTACGGTGGCGCCCGCCTCGTCCGATGCGACGGCACCGGCGTCGAGCAGCGCCCGCGCACCCACCAGCCGCGGGTTGTCCCGCTCGGCCCGGCCTGCGTCGTAGGGCATGACGCGGTGGAAGTAGGCCGCCTCGGAGACGTCGTAGCCGACCCGCCCGGCGGTGCCGAGCTGGGCGAGGGCGCCCCGGACCCGGGCCGCGTCGATACCGGCGGAGGTGGCCAGGGCGTCGACGTCGACGGTCGGGTCCCAGGACAGCAGGGCCGAGACCAGCTCGGCGTCGTCGATGACGTCGTCGCCGGCCAGGGCGGTCAGCGCGGCGCCCTCGCCGGAGAACCCGCGGTAGGGCTCGGGCGAGAGGGTCAGCGACAGTCGCAGGGCCCCGGTGTCGAGCTCCCAGGTGCTGGGCAGCGCCGCCGAGCCGGGCGCGGCGGTCGGCCCGTAGACGCGCAGGGTCCGGGCGAAGCGCAGCATGCCGCGCAGGGCGGCCAGCCGGCCCGCGCCGGCGAGGCAGACCGCGCCGGGGACGGGCCGGGACGTCAGCCGCAGCGACCGCCCCGCGGGCACCGCCCAGAGCACCGACCGGTCGTTCGACGTCGGCAGCCGGCGCAGGAAGACGGCGGCCTCGGCCGCCGGGATCTCCGCCCGCGGCTCGAACGCCGCCGCGAGCACCTGCACCTCGGCGAAGCCGCGCAGCCAACGCACCGGCAGCGGCACCTTCTTCTCGACGACGGCACCGTCCATGGTGGACACGGTCAGGTCGTCGGGGCCGACCGACAGGTGCAGCGGGTCGAGGCCGCCGACCCGGGCGAGCGCCTCGCGCAACGGGTTGTTGACGTCGACGTTGGTGGTGCCATGCTCGACCACGTCGCCGTCGAGCCCGGTCGGCAGGGCGTCGAGGCGGGCGTAGACGCCGCAGCAGCCGGAGAACGACTCGAACCGGAGCCGGTCCCGGCTGCCGGTGACGACCGGGTCCAGGCTCGCCGGGCTGACCGGTCGGTAGTAGCGGGTGCGGGCCACCTCGGCGACGGCGAGCAGCCCGACGGCGGCCTGCTGGGGTGTGGTGAGGAACCCGGTGAAGAACCGGGGGTTCGGCGCCGGGCCGCCGCTGGTCTGCAACGCGAGACCGTCGCGGCGCAGCGTCGAGGATCCCAGGTACCGGTACGTCTGTTGGGTGCTCACGGGCCGGGACGGTACAAGATCGCTCCGACAGTTTCCGCAGCTCCCACCCGAGCGCCTGAGGTGGGGAGGCATCGCCGGTGACGCGGCGGACCGCCTCCGGGTCCAGCCACACCGCCTGCCAGCGTCCGCAGTCGTCGACGCGGGTCGCTACCGGTCGCCCGCACCGGACACACGCGAGATTTGGGCCGCCTACCTCGTCAAAGCCGCAGCACGAGCCACCGGACCGCCCCGGGATGAAGCCGGTCCCACGCATGTCGCCCGGTGCTACCACGACAGCTCCTCGCGGTCCCCACGACAGCGCGTACTCCGGCGCGTACACACCACGGGCTTCCGCCTCAGCCGCACCGACCTGGGCCCAGGGTCGCCACGGCGGCCCGAAAGGATCGGGGCGCACCGCATACGTCCCGGGCTCCATCAACACGCCGAGCAACCCGTGGCCGTACCGCTGGTCGGCGTGGGCAGGAAGCGGCACCCGCGACACCGGCACGGTCAGCGGGGTGCCGCAACCCGCGCACGTGAACAGGGTCATGCGACCTCCCGGGCCCTCACCCGTGAACTATCCCGCAGCGCAGCCCGGGGCGATGCGCGGGCGTGGTCTCAGCCCTCGACGGCCCGACGAGGCATAGGGCCACGGTATGAGGCATCCGATATACATTCATCCACTTGGATGACAGGTAGGCTCGGCCCAGTCCGTTCGCGCCGTCTCCCCGGCAGCATCTGGCCCCGGGGACGGCCAGATCACGGGAGGGCCGGGAGATGACGCCGCCACCGAACCGCCGCCGGTCGGCCGCTGCGGCCGTCCTGTTCGCCCCGGTACTGGCCGCCGCCATGGCCGGTGCTCCGGCGGGCGCGACCCCGGCCACCGGTGACATCCTGCACGCGGGCGGCGTCACCGCCGTCGATGGCAGCTACGTGGTGGTGCTCGCCGACGCCGGCGGGCGGGCCGCCGACGCCGCCACGGCCACGAGGCTCGCCGAACGGTACGGCGGCTCCGTCGGCCAGGTCTACCGCGCCGCGCTGCGCGGGTTCGAGGCCCGCCTGCCGGAACGGGCCGCCCGGCGACTGGCCGCCGACCCGGCCGTGGCGTACGTCGAGCAGAACCACGTGGTGTCGCTGGCAGCCGGGGTCCAGCTCAACCCGCCGTCGTGGGGACTCGACCGCATCGACCAGCACCTGCTGCCGCTCAACCAGCAGTACGCCTACCCGAACACCGCGCCGGGCGTGCGCGCGTACGTCGTCGACACCGGCATCCGCGCCACCCACGTCGACTTCACCGGCTCCGTCGGCGGGGGGTACGACGCCGTCGACGGCGCCCTGCCCGCCGACGACTGCAACGGCCACGGCACCCACATCGCCGGCACGGTCGGGGGCCAGCAGTACGGGGTCGCCAAGGACGTCCGTCTGGTCCCGGTGCGGGTGCTCAACTGCGCCGGCAGCGGCACCTACGCGCAGGTCATCGCGGGGGTCGACTGGGTCACCGCGAACGCGGTGAAGCCCGCCGTGGCCACCATGGGCCTGGGCGGCAGCGCCAGCACGGCGCTCGACAGCGCGGTCACCGCCTCCATCAACTCCGGCGTCACCTACACCGTCACCTCGGGCAGCTCCGCCACCACCGCCTGCAACTACTCCCCGTCGCGGGTGCCGGCGGCGCTCACCGTCGCCGGCACCACCCCGACCGACGCCCGGATGAGTTCCGCCAACTACGGCTCCTGCGTGGACCTGTTCGCCCCCGGCCAGGGCATCACCTCGATCTGGCACACCAGCGACACCGCCACCAACACGATCAGCGGCGGGCCGATGGCCGCCGCGCACACCGCCGGGTGCGTGGCCATGGTCCTCCAGGACCATCCCACCTGGACCCCCGCCCAGGTGGCCGCCCATCTCATCGGCACCGCCACCGCCGGCGTCGTCGGCACTCCGGGGGCCGGCTCGCCCAACCGGCTGCTCTACTGCGGCGGCTGAGGCCGCGGCGGCGACACCGGACGAGCCCCGGTCAGGGGCGGTAGCGGTAGCCCATTCCCGGCTCGGTGATGAGGTGTCGCGGGCGGGCCGGGTCGTCCTCCAGCTTGCGCCGCAGTTGGGCCATGTACTGACGCAGGTAGTTGGTCTCGTTCTGGTACTCCGGCCCCCACACCTCGTGCAGCAGTTGGCGCTGGCTGACGAGCTTGCCGGGGTGGCGCAGCAGCCTGTCGAGCACGGCCCACTGGGTGGGGGTGAGCCGGACCTCCGCGCCGTCGTCGCGGGTCACCGTGCGGTCGACGAGGTCGACGGTGTGCCGACCCACCCGGGGGGCCGCCGTCGCCCCGTCGACCGCCGGGGCGGCGAGGCGTCGGGTGACCGCGCGGATGCGGGCGAGCAGTTCGTCGATGCCGAACGGCTTGGTGACGTAGTCGTCCGCGCCGGCGTCGAGGGCGGCGACCTTGTCCTCGCTGCCCGCCCGGCCGGACAGCACGATGATCGGCACCGTCGTCCAGCCGCGCAGGCCCCGGATCACCTCGACGCCGTCGAGGTCGGGCAGGCCCAGGTCGAGGACCACCAGGTCCGGCGGGTGGGCGGCGGCGGCCCGCAGCGCACCCGTACCGGTGTCGGCGACCTGCACGTCGTAGCCGCGGGCGCGCAGGTTGATGCGCAGGGCACGCAGGATCTGCGGTTCGTCGTCGACGACGAGGATGCGGCTCATTCCTGCGGCCCTCCGGTGCCGGTCGGGGCAGCGGCGGGCAGGCGAAGCACCATGGTCAGCCCTCCGCCGGGGGTGGTCTCGGGGGTGATGGTGCCACCCATCGCCTCGGCGAGGCCGCGGGACAGGGCGAGGCCGAGCCCCACCCCGGCCTGGTTGTCCCGGTCGCCGAGGCGCTGGAAGGGCAGGAAGACGTGTTCCCACTGGTCCTCGGGGATGCCGGGGCCGGTGTCGATGACCCGCAGCTCCACCTGCCCGGCGTGGGCGCTGGCGGTGACGGTGGGCGGCCGGCCGGGCGGGCTGTGCCGCAGGGCGTTGGCGACGATGTTGACCAGCACGCGTTCCAGCAGGCCCGGATCCGTCAGCGCGGCGGGCAGGTCGGCGGGGATGTCGGTGGCGACGTCGGCGGCGTCCGGGCCCAGCTCGTCCAGGGCCCTCGGCACCACGTCCTCCAACCCGATCGCGACGGCGGCCACCCCGAGCGCCCCGGCCTGCAACCGGCTCATGTCCAGCAGGTTCGCCACCAGGCGGCCCAGCCGGTCCAGGGACTCGTCGGCGGTGGCCAGCAGCTCGTCCCGGTCGTCGGCGTCGAACTCGACGTCGTGGCTGCGCAGGCTGCTCACCGCCGCCTTCGCCGAGGCGAGCGGCGTACGCAAATCGTGGCTGACGGCGGCGAGCAGCGCGGTGCGCATCCGGTCGGCCTCGGCCAGCGGCCGGGCGGTCGCCGCCTCCTCGGCGAGGCGTTCCTGACGCAGCGCCACTGCCGCCTGGGCGGCGAACGCCTCGACGACCCGCCGGTCGGCGGCCTCCAGCCGCCGGCCGGACAGCACGACGGTGAGCCGGTCGTCGACCGGTACCGCCGTCTCCCCGGCGTCGGGGCTGGTCGCCGGCGTCTCACCGACGGACGCCACCAGCCGCCAGGCGTCCTGCTCGTGGGCCCGGCCGGGGCGTCCCCGGGCGTCGGGGGCCAGCTCCAGGACGCTGACGGCACGCAGCGCGAACGTCTCCCGCAGCCGGTCCAGCAGCGCCGGCAGTGGGCGCTCGCCGCGCAGCACGCCGCCCGCGACGGTGGCGAGCGTCTGCGCGTCGGCGGAGGCCCGCGCCGCCTCCCGGGTACGCCGGGCGGCCACGTCGACGACCCAGCTCACCGCGAGGGCGACGCCGACGAAGACGCCCAGGGCGAGCAGGTTGTCCGCCTCGGCGATGGTCAGCGTGCGGAACGGCGGGGTGAAGAACCAGTTCAGCAGCAGCGATCCGCCGAGGGCGGCGACCAGCGCCGGCCACAGGCCGCCGACCAGCGCCACCCCGACGACGCCGGCGAGGAACAGCAGGATGTCGTTGGTCAGGGTGAGGTCGGGCAGCGTGCGCAGCACCACGGTGAGCGCCGGCATGCCGAGCCCGGCGAGGGCGAAGCCGAGCAGCCGGCGCCGCCGGGACAGCGCGGCCGGCAACCCGCCGGCCCGCCGGCCCCGCCCCGCCTGTGGGTGGGTGACCAGGTGCACGTCGATCGGCCCGGACAGGGCCGTGGTGGTGACCCCGACGCCCCGGCTGAACAGCTGGGCGAACCGGCCCCGGCGGCTGGCGCCGAGGACGAGCTGGGTGGCGTTGACGCCGCGGGCGAAGTCGAGCAGCGCGGCCGGCACGTCCGCGCCGAGCACCTGGTGGTACGTGCCGCCCAGGCTCTCCACCAGCACCCGCTGGCGGGCCAGCCGGGCGGGGTCGACGCCGGCCAGGCCGTCGCTGCGGGTGACGTGCACGGCGAGCAGGTCGGCGCCCCGGCCCCGGGCGGCCACCCGGGCCGCCCGGCGGATCAGCGTGTCGCCCTCCGGCCCGCCGGTCAGCGCGACGACGACGCGTTCCCGGGCCTCCCAGGTGTCGGAGATGCCCTGCTGGGCGCGGTAGGCGCCGAGCTGGTCGTCGACCTTGTCGGCCAGCCAGAGCAGGGCGAGTTCGCGCAGGGCGGTGAGGTTGCCGATCCGGAAGTAGTTGCCGAGCGCCGCGTCGATCCTGTCGGGGCGGTAGATGTTGCCGTGTGCCATCCGGCGGCGCAGCGCCTCCGGGGTCATGTCGACCAGTTCGACCTGCTCGGCGGCGCGGACGACGGCGTCGGGGACGGTCTCGCGCTGGGTGGTGCCGGTGATCTGGGCGACGACGTCGTTGACCGATTCGAGGTGCTGGACGTTGACCGTGGACAGCACGGAGATGCCGGCGTCCAGCAGCTCCTGCACGTCCTGCCAGCGCTTGTCGTTGCGGGAGCCGGGCACGTTGGTGTGGGCCAGCTCGTCGACGACCGCGACCTCGGGCCGGCGGGTCAGGAGCGCGTCGAGGTCCAGCTCGGTGAACTCGACGCCCCGGTGCGCGAGGGTGCGCCTGGGCACCTGTTCCAGGTCGCCGACCATGGCGGCGGTGTGCGGGCGGCCGTGGGTCTCGACCAGCCCGATCACCACGTCGGTGCCGCGGTCGGTCCGCCGTCGGGCCTCCTGGAGCATCGCGTACGTCTTGCCGACGCCGGGCGCGGCCCCGAGGTAGATGCGCAGTTCACCTCTGGGCACGGGCAGGTCCTTCCGGTGGGCGGGCCGTCCGGCGGCGCGGCCGTGAACGTGGCGGTGACCGCCGGGCGGGCCTGTCGTGGCCCGCCCGGCGATCGGTTCAACGAGCGGCGAACCGCTGGTCGAGGGCGAGGTTCAGTTCCAGCACGTTAACCCCGGGGGCGCCCAGGAAGCCGAGCGCCCGGCCGTTGGTGTGCTCGGCCACCAGCCGCCGGACCGCGGCCGGGTCCGCGCCGCGCTCCCGGGCCACCCGGGCGACCTGGATCTCGGCGTACGCGGGGCTGATGTGCGGGTCGAGGCCGCTGCCGCTGGCGGTGACCGCGTCCGCCGGGACGGCCGGCTCGGCGGGGGCGTCGCCGCGGACCGGGGTGACCACTGCGCCCTCGGCGACGTAGTCCGTGCCGGGCTGGGCCAGCTCGACCGGCACGCCCTGGTAGGTGGCGACGAACGGGGTGGCGGGGGCGGCCTGGTTGACGCTGACCACCCGGGTGACCTGGCCGGTAAGCCCCTCGGCGCGGAACACCGCGAGCACCGCGCCCACCCCGTCGGTGGTGCAGTACGGCCGCCGCCCGTCGACGCCGTCGAGCCGGCCGATCGTCAGGCTGCGGGCGCAGACCTGGGTGAGCAGGCTCTCGGTCGACTCGGCCGGGTCGGCGGCAAGGGTGTCGACGACGCTCTCCGGGCCGAGGTTGGAGGCGGCGGTGGAGGTGGGGTCGTAGCCGTCGCCGGCCGCCGAGGGGCGGGACTGGAAGTAGCGCGGGACGGGGTTGCCGTCGGCGTCGGTGAAGGACTGGCCGATCAGCGCGCTGCCGACAGTCCTTCCCTGCGCGCCGATCAGCGAACCGTCGGCCTTGTGGTTGAGGCCGGGCAGGCGGCCGGCGGCGACCAGGGCCAGCGGGTACGCCAGGCCGAGCAGGACGGTGAACACGAGCAGGGCGCGTAGGGCGGCGAGGTGTTGGGCGAGCCAGGTGGGTAGGCGCATCACGAGATCCCTGGGATGAACTGGATGAGCAGGTCGATGAGCTTGATGCCGACGAACGGCACGATGATGCCGCCGAGGCCGTAGACCAGCAGGTTGCGGCTGAGCAGCTCGGCCGCCGCCGCCGGTCGGTACCGGACGCCGCGCAGGGCCAGCGGGATCAGCGCGATGATCACCAGGGCGTTGAAGATGACCGCCGAGAGGATCGCCGACTCCGGGCTGGCCAGCCGCATGACGTTCAGCGTGTCCAGGCTGGGGTAGATGCCGGCGAACATGGCCGGGATGATGGCGAAGTACTTCGCGATGTCGTTGGCGATCGAGAAGGTCGTCAGGGCGCCCCGGGTGATGAGCAGTTGCTTGCCGATCTCGACGATCTCGATGAGCTTGGTCGGGTCGGAGTCGAGGTCGACCATGTTGCCGGCCTCCTTCGCCGCCGAGGTGCCGGTGTTCATGGCCACCCCGACGTCGGCCTGGGCGAGTGCCGGGGCGTCGTTGGTGCCGTCCCCGGTCATCGCGACCAGCCGGCCGCCCTCCTGCTCGCGCCTGATCAGGGCGAGCTTGTCCTCCGGGGTGGCCTCGGCGAGGAAGTCGTCCACCCCGGCCTCGTCGGCGATCGCCTTCGCGGTCCGCGGGTTGTCGCCGGTGATCATCACGGTGCGGATGCCCATCCGGCGCATCTCGTCGAACCGTTCCCGCATGCCGGCCTTCACGACGTCCTTGAGGTGGATCACGCCGAGGGCCCGCGCCGGCTCACCGTCGACGTGCTCGGCCACCACCAGCGGCGTCCCGCCGATGCCGCTGATCCCGTCGACGACCTGGCCCACCTGCTCGGTGGGGTGGCCGCCGTGCTCGCGGACCCACTTCATCACGGCCGCCGCCGCGCCCTTGCGGACCCGCCGCGCGGGCCCGGTGGCACCGCCGTCGACCGTCGCGTCCGGCGTGAGGTCGACGCCGCTCATCCGGGTCTGGGCGGTGAACGGCACGAACGTGGCGTGCGGTACGAGGCCCGGCTCCCGTTCCCGCAGCCCGAACTCGTTCTTGGCCAGGACCACCACGGACCGGCCCTCGGGGGTCTCGTCGGCGAGGCTGGCCAACTGCGCCGCGTCGGCCAGTTCGGCGGCGGTCACCCCCTCGACCGGCAGGAACTCGGCGGCCTGCCGGTTGCCGAGGGTGATGGTGCCGGTCTTGTCCAGCAGCAGGGTGTTGACGTCGCCGGCGGCCTCGACCGCCCGGCCGCTCATCGCCAGGACGTTGCGCTGGACGAGGCGGTCCATGCCCGCGATGCCGATCGCCGACAGCAGCGCGCCGATGGTGGTGGGGATGAGGCAGACCAGCAGGGACACCAGCACCACGCCGCTGACCCCCGCGTCGGTGAGCGCGCCGGTGTCCGGGGCGGCGGCCTGGTACTGCTTGGAGAAGACGGCGAGGGGCTGCAACGTCACCACGGCGAGCAGGAAGATGACGGTGAGCGCGGCGAGCAGGATGTTCAGCGCGATCTCGTTCGGCGTCTTCTGCCGGTTCGCCCCCTCGACCAGCGCGATCATCCGGTCGATGAAGCTCTCCCCCGGCTTCTGGGTGATCCGCACGACGATCCGGTCGGAGAGCACCCGGGTGCCGCCGGTGACCGCGCTGCGGTCGCCGCCGGACTCCCGGATGACGGGGGCGGACTCGCCGGTGATGGCCGACTCGTCGACGCTGGCGATGCCCTCGACGACGTCGCCGTCGCCGGGGATGATCCCGCCGGCGTGGACCAGCACGACGTCGCCCTGGCGCAGCTCGGGCGCGGGCACCGCCTCGTCGCGGTAGGCGTCGGCGCGGACGCCCGGGGTCCAGCCGACCAGTCGGGTGGCGACGGTGTCCTGCTTGGCCCGGCGCAGGGTGGCGGCCTGCGCCTTGCCCCGGCCCTCGGCGACCGCCTCGGCGAGGTTGGCGAACAGCACCGTCAGCCAGAGCCAGCCGGTGATGGCCCAGGCGAAGACCGACGGGTCGGTCGCCGCGAGGACGGTGGTGAAGGCCGCGCCGATCTCGACGATCAGCATCACCGGGTTGCGCCACAGGGTGCGCGGGTCGAGCTTGCGCAGCGCGTCCGGCAGGGAGGTCAGCAGCTGCCTCGGGTCGAGCAGGCCGCCGCCGATCCGGTCGCCCCGGGTGGCGGGCGTGCCGGGGGTGGCCGGGTCGGCCCCACCGTGCGGCGCCTGCGGGGAAAGGGTCATGTCGTCGTTCCTCATGGTGGTCACAGCCCTTCGGCCAGGGGGCCGAGCGCGAGCGCGGGCAGGTAGGTCAGGGCCACGAGGATCACCGTGACGCCCACGACCATCCCGACGAACAGGGGTCGGTGGGTCGGCAGGGTGCCCTCGGAGGCGGGGGTGGGCGCCTGGCGGGCCAGGGAGCCGGCCAGGGCGAGGACGAAGATGATCGGCAGGAACCGGCCGAGCAGCATGCACAGTCCCAGGGCGGTGTTCCACCACGGGGTGTTCACCGTGATGCCGGCGAACGCGGAGCCGTTGTTGTTGCTCGCCGAGGTGAACGCGTAGATCACCTCGGACAGGCCGTGCGGGCCGGTGTTCAGCGCGGTCACGGCGTTGCCGGTGGCGAAGGCCGCCGCCGTGCCGGTCAGCACCAGCGCCGGGGTGACCAGGAAGTACAGCGAGGCGAACTTGATCTCCCGTGAGCCGATCTTCTTACCCACGTACTCCGGGGTCCGGCCGACCATCAGGCCGGCCACGAAGACCGTGATCACCGCGAGGATCAGCAGGCCGTAGAGACCGGCACCCACGCCGCCCGGAGCGACCTCGCCGAGCATCATGTTGACCAGCGGCATCATCCCGCCGAACGCGGTGTACGAGTCGTGGAACGAGTTCACCGCCCCGGTGGAGGTCAGCGTCGTCGCGGCGGCGAAGGTCGCCGAGTTCGACACGTCGAACCGCACCTCCTTGCCCTCCAGCGCCGCGCCGACCGCCTGCGGCACCGTGCCGTGACCGGTTAGCTCGAAGACGTTGGTCAGGGCGACGCTCGCCACCGCCAGGACCGCCATCACGGCGGCCACGGCGTACCCCTGCCGGTTCTGGCCGACCATCCGGCCGAAGACCCGGGGCAGGCTGAACGGGATCAACAGGATCAGGAAGATCTCCAGCCAGTTCGTCCAGGCCGTCGGGTTCTCGAACGGGTGGGCGCTGTTGGCGTTGTAGAAGCCCCCGCCGTTGGTGCCCAACTCCTTGATCACCTCCTGGCCGGCGACCGGCCCTCCGGTGATCGCCTGTGCCCCACCGGTGAGGGTGGTCACGTCGGTGCCGGCGGACAGGTTCTGCACCACTCCCCCGAGCATCAGCGCGAGCGCCCCGAGCACCGAGACGGGCAGCAGGACCCGCAGCGTGATCCGGGTCAGGTCGACCCAGAAGTTGCCCAGTTCGCCCGTACGGCTGCGGGCGAAACCGCGGACCAGGGCGACCGCGACGGCGATCCCGACGGCGGCGGAGACGAAGTTCTGCACCGCCAGCCCGGCCATCTGCACCAGGTGGCCCATGGTCGACTCGCCGGAGTACCACTGCCAGTTGGTGTTGGTCACGAACGACACCGCCGTGTTCCACGCCCCGTGCGGCACGACCGGGTCGAAGCCGAGGGACAGCCACAGGTGCTGCTGCAGGCGCTGGAACGCGTACAGGAACAGGATCGACACGGCGGAGAACGCCAGCACCGCGCGGGCGTACACACCCCAGGTCTGCCCGGCGGACGGGTCGACCCCGATTAGTCGGTAGACGCCCCGCTCGACGCGGGACTGCCGGGTGCCCGCGACCACCCGGTACAGGTAATCACCGAACGGCTTGTGGACGGCGACCAGCGCCACCACGAGCGAGAGGATGAACAGCACACCGGCTGTTGTCGTGGTCATCAGAAGCGCTCCGGGAACAGCAGGGCGACCACCAGGAACACACCCAGGCCGATCGCCAGCACCAGGCCGACGGCGTTGACGGCGCTCACAGCTTCTCCACGCCCCTCACCACGAGGGTGAGCGCCACGAACAGCGCCACCGTCACCAGCACGAACACCACGTCAGACACGGCTGACTCCTCTTACCCGACTCGGTTGCCGCGACCGACTTCCGGTCGCGCCGGGCAATCACAACGCCTCCGGCGCCGTGCGGACAGGGGCCTTCACGCGACCATGACGGCGACGGGCCGTTTCTTGACGCCGTTTTCACGCGGCCCGACCGCGCCGGTGACCGCCGTCACCGGCGCGGCCCGGACGCGAACGACGAGGCGAGGGGCACACCCCACGCCGGCCCCGCCACGGCGCCCGGCACCTCCGGCAGACCTGGGGAAGCCTGCGGCGACGCCGACGAGCAGCCGCTACTCGGAAAGGCGTGCTGGCACCGGGCCGCCAGGGGCCATCGAGGCCCGTAGAGTCTCGCCGTGATCGAGATCGGCGCGCAGATCGACCTGTCCCACCCCGCCGACCGGGTATGGCACGCGGTGACGGATCCGGGGCTGCTCGCCCGGTGGTTCACCGCAGCCGAGGCGATCACCGGCAGGCCGGGCCGGCTGCTGCTGTACACGGCGGGGCTGCCCGGCTTCGACGCCGCCGTCGACGCGGAGGTGACCGACCGGCGGAAGCCGGAGCTGATCGCCCTGCGCTGTCACGAGGCCGGCCGGCGCACCCTGCTGACCTGCGTGATCACGCCCACGGCCGAGGGCTGCCGGCTGTCGGTCCGGGAGGCCCTCGAGCACGGCGCCTGGCCCGTCGAACAGCGCGTGCACCGCGAGCAGTGCTACCAGCAGGCGCTCACCGGGCGGCTGCCGGCCATCCTCGACTGGCTGGCCTTCCAGCAGGTCGACCTTCGGCGTGACGATTTCGCGGCGACCGCGGTGCTGCCGGTGACCGAGCTGCCCGGCGACGTGCCGACGCCGACCGGCCGCCGCATCGCGCTGTTCGCAGTGCTGAGCGGTGCCGTGCTGGCCGCCGGGCTGACGGCGTGGGCCCTGTTGCCGGCCGAACCACAGCGCCGGGCGGCGCCGGACCCGCTGCCCCTGCCGACCGGTTCGAGCGCCGCGCCCGCCACGAGCGGCCCGTCGCGGGCGACCCGTTCCGCCCGGCCGACCCGGACCGCCCCGAGGAGCAGCGCCGGGCCCAGCCGCACCGTCACGGCCAGGCCGTCGCGTACGCCCACCCCGAGTCCGTCGCCGACGGCGGCGCTGAGCGCCCGGTACGAGACGGTGTCGACCCGTGTCTTCGGCTACACCGGCGAGGTGGTCGTCGACAACCGGGCCGGAGCGGCGGCCCGGGGCTGGACGGTGGTCGTCACCCTGCCCCGGGGCAGCTCGGTGCGGGACGTGAGCGGGGCGGACTGGCGGCAGGACGGGCAGACCGTCGTCTTCACCGGGTCGGCCGTGCCGCCCCGACGGTCGCAGACCATCCGGTTCGAGATCCGCGACGCCGACCCGCTCACCAAGGAGCCGGCGGGCTGCACGGTGGACGACGACCCGTGCGCGGGCCTGTGAGCTTGGGGAACCGGGCCGGCTGCCCGCAGCGGAGCGTCTGCGGACCGCCCGTCGGCCTACGCGATCTCGACGAAGTCCAGGTGAGGCCGCCGTCGGCCCAGGCGCCGAGGGTGGGCAGCGCGTCCGGCCGCCCCGTCCACGGCCCGGTCAGCGAGGCGGCCGTTGCGACCGGCACGTCGCCAAAGCCGTTGTTGGTCGAATAGGCGTGGTAGGTGTTGCCGACCTTGATCACGTCCGGGTCGGGGAAAGTCGCCGCCGATGACGAGCGCCGCGGGCGTGGTAGCTGCGGAGGCCGCCTACGCGGTGATGACGACGGGGCTGGCCACGAGCATGGCGACCAGGCAGGCGAGCACGCGACGCATGACCGAGTATAACCACGTGTACCGATATCGAGGGATTGGCTCGACGTCAGCGGCCGGGCATCCCACCAACCGCATGCATCAACGAAGGGCTATGCCAGTGAAGACCTCCCATCGATGGTTGGCCGCCGGCGCCGCCGGCCTCACCGTCGCCCTCGCGGTCAGCGCCGCCCCCTTCGCCTGGGCCGCCGGGGGCCTGGCGGCCAGCCTCGTCAAGGCCTCGACCTGGCCCGGCGGCTACGGCGCCGACTACGTCCTCACCAACGGCGGTGCCGCCGCCGTGACCACCTGGACAGTCGAGTTCGACCTGCCCACCGGGACCAGCGTCAGCAACTCCTGGAGCTCCGTGCGCACCCAGAGCGGCCAGCACTACCGCTTCACCAACGCCGGCTACAACGGCACCATCGCCCCCGGCGGCAGCGAGAGCTTCGGCTTCAACGTCAGCGGCGCGGGCAACCCCACCAACTGCACGGTCAACGGCGACCCGTGCGCCGGTGGCGGCCCCGCGCCGACCACCACGCCGGCACCCACCACGCCGGCACCCACCACACCGCCGCCGCCCACGACGCCGCCCACGACCGCGCCGCCCGGCACGACGGTGAACGTCTCCACCGCCGCCCAGCTCCAGGCCGCCCTCGCCGCGGCGGCGCCGGGGCAGACGATCCAGCTCGCCGCCGGCACGTACCGGGGCTCCTTCGTCACCACCCGGGCCGGCACGGCCGCGTCCCGGGTCACCCTCACCGGCCCGCGCGGGGCGGTGCTGGTCAACGACGGGCCCGCCGGCACGGGGCCGGGCTGCCCGGCGCCGACCGCCGGCTGGGACTCCGGGTACGGGCTCTGGCTCTTCGACGCCCCGTACTGGAACCTGACCGGCTTCACCGTGGCCGAGTCGAAGAAGGGCATCGTGCTGGACAACTCCCACCACGTGACCATCGACGGGGTGTACGTGCACCACACCGAGGACGAGGCGGTGCACTTCCGCCGTTCCTCCGCGGACGGGATCATCCGCAACTCGGTGATCACCGACACCGGCCTGACGCAGCCCGGCTACGGCGAGGGGGTCTACCTCGGCTCGGCCCAGTCCAACTTCGGCTGCCACGGCAACTCCGGCGGGATGGACCGCTCCGACCGGGTGCAGGTGCTGGACAACCGGATCGGCCCCCGCGTGACGGCCGAACACGTGGACGTCAAGGAGGGCACCGAGGGCGGCGTGATCCGTGGCAACACCTTCGACGGCCAGGGCATCTCCGGCGTGAACTCCGGCGACTCGTGGATCGACGCCAAGGGCAACGGCTACCTCATCGAGGGCAACACCGGCACGTTCCGCGCGCCGGGCACGTTCGCCAACGGCTACGAGACCCACAACCTCCTCACCGGGTACGGCTGCGGCAACGTCTGGCGCGGCAACACCTCCGACCTCGGCGGCGTCGGCCGGTACGCCGTATACGTCTCCTCGACCTCGAAGTGCCCGGGAAACCCCAACGTCGTACACGCCTCGAACACGGTCACGAACGCGGTCAACGGCCTGACCAACATCGCGGTCACCCCGTAGCCGCGTCCAACTCCGTCAGTGCGGGCGGGCGGCAACCCGGCCGTCCGCCCGCGTGCCCCACCAGCCGCTCCAACGGCAATGCCTGGACGACCGCCTACAGCACCACGACCGGACCAGGCGGCACACAGGATCTCGCCGTCTCCGGCAGCGGCCGGTACGTCCGGGTCAGCGCGACCCAGCGGGCCACCCAGTACGGCGTGTCGCGAACCACCAGAGCCACATGGCGTACCCGGTCAACAGCGACCGCCCGTCCACCCACCCGGGTGCCCGTGCCGAAGCTGCGCCAGGTGATCCGGTACCCGGCGAGCGGTGACCTGGCCCGCTTCCGGCGCCGGCTTCACGATGCACGGCGACTTCTTCAACGCCTGGCCCGTGGCGGGAGGCACCGACGAGGGGGTCCGCGAGATGGCCGGGCGGATCGCGGCGGGCCGGCGCGCGGAGTTGGACGACCTGCGGCGGCTGCGCGGCAGGGCCGGGCGTCCGGCGGTCAACGAGCACGAGGGGCACGACCTGCCGGGAATGGTGGTTCCCGCCGATCTCGTCGCGCTGCGCTCCCTACGCGGCCCGGCGTTCGACAGCGCCATCGGGCAGACCCTGCGCGAGCATGTGGAGCAGGGCGCACGGCTCGCCGATGCCAGGCGGACCAACGGCTCCGACGCGCAGACCCGAGGGCTCGCGGAGCGCATGGGCAGGACCCGCGCCACCGCACTCGGCTGGCTCAGGGACACCCGCGAGGGGTAGCGCGACCGCGCCGGTGGCGGGCGGGGGTCATGCTGGAGGGGTGATCCGCTTTCTGCTCAACGTGTTGTGGCTGGTCTTCGGCGGCGGTCTCGTCCTCGCAGTCGGATACGGCATCGCCGCCCTGATCTGCTTCGTCCTGGTCGTCACGATCCCGTTCGGGGTCGCCTCACTGCGCCTGGCCAGCTACTCGCTGTGGCCCTTCGGCCGCACCCTCGTGCCCAAGCCCGGCGCCGGCGCCCCCTCCGGCCTGGCCAACCTCCTCTGGGTGGTGCTGGCCGGCTGGTGGCTGGCGCTGTCCCACGTCCTCGCCGGCGTCGCGCTCTGCGTCACGATCGTCGGAATCCCGTTCGGCATCGCGAACTTCAAGCTCGTACCCGCCGCGTTCTGGCCCCTCGGGCGCGAGGTCGTCGACGCGCCGTAGGGTTCCGCCACCCGGATGTCGCCCGTCGACCCGGGCCCGGTCAGTGGGCGGGGGCGCGAGCCCCCGCCGGCCCTTCGGCTGTCCCCCGTTGGTGGCTTCATGCCATTTGAGGGCGAAAACGGCGGAGGATGGGCATGCGGGCGATTCAGCCGCAGGCCGACCGCCGTCCGCGAGACGCTGCGAGGGGGCGGTGGAGATGGCCACGTACGAGTACCGATGCCCACAGGACGGCAGCTTCGACACCACGCTGCCGATCGGCGCCGCCGGCCCGGCGGCGCGCTGCCCACGGTGCGGGGGCCGGGCCACCCGGGTCTTCTCGGTGCCCCGGCTCAGCCGCACACCGGCACCCCTGCGCCGGGCGATCGACCGGGCGGAGCGCAGCGCGGAGACGCCGGACGTCGTGACGCGCGTCCCGGGCCGGCAACCGGTGCGGCGGTCACCGAACCCGGCCCACGCCCGCCTGCCCCGCTGGTGACCGGCCCACACCGGCCCGTTCCACCAGCCCGACCGAAAGGCAGAACGACATGCCCGAACTACTGTTCCCGCTCGACTCCGCCAGACGGTTCACCGACCAGGAGAAGATCGGCCACAACAGGTGGCACCCGGACATCCCGCCCGTGGCCACCGTCCGGCCCGGCCAGTCGTTCCGCGTCCACTGCCGGGAGTGGTTCGACGGGGCGATCCACAACGACGACTCGGCCGAGGACATCCGGGACGCCCCGCTGACCAGGGTCCACGCCCTCAGCGGCCCCTTCGCGGTGCAGGGCGCCGAACCCGGTGACCTGCTCGTCGTCGACATCCTCGACCTCGGGCCCATCCCGCAGGAGGACTCCGGACCGCTGGCCGGCCAGGGCTGGGGGTACACCGGCGTGTTCGCCACCGGCAACGGCGGCAGTTTCCTCACCGAGCAGTTCCCCGACGCCTACAAGGCCATCTGGGACTTCACCGGTCGGCAGGCCACCTCCCGGCACATCCCCGGGGTCGAGTTCACCGGGATCACGCATCCCGGGCTGATGGGCACCGCCCCGTCCGCGGGGATGCTGGCCACCTGGAACCGGCGCGAGGGAGCGCTGCGGGCCGCCGACCCGGATCGGGTACCGCCCCTGTCCCTGCCACCCGAGCCCCACGACGCGATCCTCGGCACGCTCACCGGCGCCGATTTCGACCGGGTGGCGGCGGAGGCGGCGCGTACCGCCCCGCCCCGGGAGAACGGCGGGAACCAGGACATCAAGAACTTCACCGCGGGCACCCGGGTCTTCTACCCGGTCTACGTGCCCGGCGCGAACCTGTCCGTGGGCGACCTGCACTTCTCCCAGGGCGACGGGGAGATCACCTTCTGCGGCGCCATCGAGATGGGCGGCTTCATCGACCTGCGCGTCGACCTGATCAAGAACGGCATGCAGACGTACGGCGTCGCCGAGAACGCCATCTTCCTGCCGGGGAACACGCCGCCGCAGTTCAGCCAGTGGCTGGCCTTCTCCGGAATCTCCGTCACCCTCGACGGCCAGCAGCGGTACCTCGACTCGCAGTTGGCCTACCAACGCGCGTGCCTGCACGCCATCGACTACCTGACCCGCTTCGGTTACCAGCCCGAGCAGGCGTACCTCCTGCTCGGCGCGGCGCCGATCGAGGGCCGGTTCTCCGGGGTGGTGGACATCCCCAACTCCTGCGCGACGGTCTACCTGCCCACCGAGATCTTCAACTTCGACGTACGCCCGTCCGCCGGCGGCCCGACCAGGATCGACCCTGGCCCGGGCGCCCCGAGGGCCAGCATGTCCTGACCGTGCGGCTGCGGGCCCCGGCCGCGCGCGGCCGGGCGCGGCTCGCGCGTCGAAGGTCCGCTGTGGACCGGAAATGCCTCACTTTCCCTTGTCCCGGCGGCCTGCGCCCCTCGCCCTGGCCATCCCCAGGACGAGCAGGACCAGCGCCGCGACCGCCGCCCCCACGGCCGCAGACATGGCACCGCCGTGGTCGGCACGGTCGGGGGCGTCGGCGCCCCGGGGGGCGGCCGGCGTCGGGTCGGTCCGGGGCCGGGTGGCGGCCGGCGTCGGGGTCAGCGCGTAGCGCAGGATCGTGGGCCGCGTGCCGGGCGGCTGACCCGCGGTCTCGGAGACGGTGAGCAGGGATCGGCCGTCACGGCTGTAGGTGACCGACTCCCCCTGCGGCTCGTCCGGCAGCGGGACGACCCGCGGCGTGCCGGTGGTCAGGGCGGCGACCACGTCGCCGCCGGAGACATCGAACTCGAACGCGTCGGCATAGGTGCGCAGGACCACCCGACGCCCGTCCGGCGCGGTCGCACCGCCGGTGACCACCGCCCGACCGACGAAGGAGAACGGGTTGCGGGTCCTGGTGGACGGCAGCCGCACCTGCCCGACCCGGGTCAGCGGCACCGTCGCGCCCGGTCGCAGCGCCGTGGCCGGGCGGTACAGGCCGGCGCCGCCGCCCTGTTTGGTCACGATCACCGGACGCCCGTCACCGGCGACCAGGAGGGCCTCCGCGTCGTGCGGACCGTCCGGGTACGCCAGGCGGTACAGCACCGGGCGTTTCCCGCCGGGCCGAAGCCGCCACAGGGCGACCGTCCGGCGGGAGCGGTCGTTGTCGCCGACGTCGGCCACCCAGACCGTGCCGTCCGCGCCGACGCCCAGGTCCTCGGTGTCGCGGGGACGCGACGGGTAGCGCACCGTCCGCGCCACCGCGCAGTCGGCGTCAAGGAAGAAGATCCGACGCCGGGCCTCCTCGTCGGCACCGTCGTTGACCACCACGAAACCGTCGCCGGTGGCGGCCATCCCGGAGATCTCGTTCAGCCGGCCGTCGCGGACCTGACACACCGGGGTGCCGGCGGCCGTCGACAGCACGGTGGGCGGGCCCGCCGCCGCCACCGGGGCCACGCCGACGATGACCGCGGTGGCCAGCGCGGCTCCCGCCGTCGCCCGCCGCCACCCGACCGGCCCGCGCAGCCGAATGTCCATCAACCGTCCGCCCGTGTGTCCGTCCACAGTCCAGGGTTCGACCGCGTCCCATGGGCCGGGGACGATCCGCCGGCCCGCCCCGATGCCCTGTTCGGCCGCGACTCTAGTCGATTTCCGGGAGGGGCGTCCCGACTCGGTGGCGGCCCCGGTGACGGAGGCTCGGGCGGGAAATCGGTCGACAGCCGGTCCCGAGACCGCCCGGCCGGCCGGCGCGACTGTCCGGTTGCCGACCGCCAGTTGCCGCCGTCCCCCGTACGGTGACCGCGAAGACCCGCCGGAGAGCAGGAGCACGATGGCCCGGACCACGTCCACGCACACCCCGACGGCCGAGATCGAGGACGATCTGGTCCGGCTGGCCGTCCGGGCCGTGGCCCCCGCCGAGGAGCCGCTGCTGGCGTTCCTCGCGCCCGCCTACCGGCGCCGCCCCGGCCACTGGCGCCGCGACCCGGCCCGGCTCGTGCGGGTGGGCGGCGGCGAGGCCGGCGGCGGGGGCTTCGAGTGGACCATCGAGCCGCTCCTGCCGTACCTGCTGGTGTTGACCGGCATCGGGGTGGAGGCACTGCGCGACGGGCTGCGGGAGCAGGCCACGGAGGCGATCCGCGGCGGCCTGCGCGGCCTCGGTCGGCGCTGGCGGGCCCGCCGGTCCCCCGCCGGCCTCCCGCCGGCCGGCACCGTGCGGCTGGGGCCCGGCCAGCTCCTGCGCATCGAGGAGGCGGTCACCGCCGCCGCCCGGGATCCGCGCTGGGAGCTGACCGAGGACCAGGTCGCGGTGCTGCGCGACGCGGTGCGGGACGCGTTCGCCCAACGCTTCGGCGACACCGCCCCGGATGTCGACGGCAACTGAGGGCAGCGGCGGGGCCGGCGAGGGAGCGCCGCCGCTGCCCTCCACCACCCTCGGCCGGTTCGTCGCCGCGGTGACGGCGGTCGTGGGCACGAGCATGTTCGGCTGGCAGACCGTCCTCGTCGACGCCGACGCCACCCGCGCCCGGGCGGAGTGCCTGAGTGGGGTGCTGCGCGGGGCCCCGTCGCCGATCGACATGCGCGCCGGGACGGTGAACGAGGAGTCCCTGGCGGCGACGCAGCGCTGCCTGGGCACCCTGGACGCGGACCTGCTCCGGCAGATGCTCATCGGGCTGGCCGTGCTCGCGGCGGTGGCCGCCGTCGTCTACCTCGCCGCGCCCTGGTGCGAGTGCCGGCTGCGCGGCCTGCGCCGCCTCGACCGGACCCCCGGCACCGAGACGCTGCGGTCCGACCTGGCCGGGCTGGTCCGGGAGGCGGGGCTGCGCCGCCCGCCGACGTTCGTGGTGTCCCGGTCGGCGCGGATCAGTGGCAACACCTTCGGCGCGGGGCCCGTCCGGTACGTCCGGCTGGACCTGGGGCTGATGCACGCCCACCGCACGGCGCCGCACCTGTTCCGGGCCGTCGTCCTGCACGAGTTGGCCCACGTGCGCAACGCCGACGTCCACCTCACCCGGCTGACCATCGCCCAGGCGTGGGCGTTCCCGCTCGCCGTGCTCGTCCCGGTCGCGGTCAACTACGTCGGGTCGGTTCCCGCCCGGGACCTGCTCGGCGACGCCTGGCGGCTGGCCGCGTTCGCGCTGATCGTGCAGGTGTCAGCGTGGTCGGTGCTGCGTGCCCGGGAGTTCGCCGCCGACGCCCGGCTCACCGGCGACGACATCGGGGCCGTCCGGGCGCTGCTCGCCGCCGACCGCAGGCGGGCCGGCCGGTGGGCCCGGTTGGGCGCGGCCTTCCGGTTCCACCCGCTGGCCCGGGCCCGCGCGGACGCCCTGGACCACCCCGGGCGCCGGTACGCCGCCCGCCCGGTGGAGGCGCTCGGCGCCGGGCTGGCCGCCGGCATCGCCGCGCCGCCGCTGGTGGACCTGATGTCCAACCTGCCACGCACGCTGTCCGGTCCGGAGCCGTTTGGCAGCGCCTTCGCCGCCGGCGTGCTGCTCGGCGCGCCGCTCGCCCTGGTCACCACCGGCGCGTTGTGGCGGTCCGCCTGGTGGGCGCGGCGCACCGGCGCGCCGGCGGCCTCGGGCGGGCTGTTCGGCGTGGCGCTGGCCTGCGGCCTGCTCGTCGGTCGGCGGCTGGCCTGGTCCGCGGCGTACACCAGCGACCGGCGGGCCTGGTGGGTCGAGGCGATCCTGGGTCTGCTGTGGATCGCCGGCGGCGCCCTGCTCGGCCGGTGGGTGTCCGACGGCGCGCGGGCGCACCTGCGGCGCATTGCGCCGTCGGACGCGTCCCGCACCCGGCTGGCCTGGGCCGGCGCCACGCTGGCCACCACGGTGGTCAGTACCGGCTACGTGGCGGCCCTGCTCGTGCTGGACGCCTGGTCCACCGACGGCGAGTTCAGCATGTGGCGCCTCGTCGCCGCGCGCGAGGGCCACCCGGACACCCTCACCCCGCTGGTCCTGCTCGACCTGCTCGGCTTCTTCTTCCGCATCGGCGCCGCCCAGGCGCCGTACCTGCTCGCCCTGCCGCTGGCCGCGGCGCTGTTCCCGGTCCTGGCCACCCGCCACGCCACCCGGCGGGCGGTGCGCCTGGGCCTCGTCGGCGGAGCCGTCGGCGCCCTGGTGCTGCCGCTGGTGCCCCTCGGTGTCGGCGTCGCCGCGCGCGACCCCGGCCTCGCCACGTCCACCGCCGCGGTCCTGGCCGACAGCCACACCCTGCTGCCGGTCACGTTCGTCGAGCTGACCGTCGCTGTCGCGGCGGTGGCCACCCGGCGCCTGTCGCCGCCGCACGCCCTGCTGGCCGCCCTCACGGCGGGGCTGCTGATGGTCCCGGCCATCCTGGCCGCCGGCGTGGTGCTGTCCTGCGTGGCCGGCACCACGGACCGCTGCGTTCCCGCCGTGGACGGAGTCGACGCCGTCCGCGCCCTCACCCACGCCCTCGTCGTCGCCCCGGTGGCGGCGGTGCTCGCCGCCGCGCTCGGGGCGGCCGTGGCGGCGGGGCTGGCCGCCGCCGGGCGGCACCGGCGGTGGGTGGTGACCGCGGTCGCCGTGCTGCTCGCGTCCGCCGGCACGGTCGCGGTGGCCCGGGGCCGGCCGGCCCCGGCGGCGCCCGCCGCCCGCGACCCCTGCCTGGTCGGGGTCTGGCGGCTCGCCGCCGGCCGCTACCACTTCACCGTCGAGGCCGGGTCGCCGCTCGGCACGCTGGCCGGCCTCACCGGCGACGCCGGCGTCGACCTGGCCAGCGGGCCGGACACCGGCTTCGCCATCGCGTACCGGGCCGACGGCAGCGCGACCGAACTGTACGACCTCTTCGTCGCCGAGGGCAGGCTGAACGGGCACACGGTGCGCAGCGTCCACCGGGGAGTGGTGACCTACCGCTGGGCGGCCGACGCCGGGCGCTACACCCAGCACGACTCCGTCGACACCGGCGACGTGGTGCTGCGCGTCGACGACCGCGCGGTGAACGTGACGCCCACCGCCGAGGACACGAACGGCTCGTACCGGTGCGCCGACGACCGGCTCGTGATCCGCCAGGACAACGACGACGGGTCGTGGGGCGAGGAGACCTTCGTCCGCAGCCGGGCCTGACGTCGCGCCGGCCCGGACCGCGCCGGCGGCGGTGGGGTGCCCGTACGACGAGGACGGGGCGCTGTGAGACTCGTCCGGGCGCGCGGTCGGCCCGCGCGCGGGAGAGAGGCAGGACATGGGGCACGACGTACGACAGGCCGCGGCGCTGCTGGGCCGGGCGCACCGGGTGGTGGTGTTCACCGGCGCGGGCATCTCGGCCGAGAGCGGTGTGCCGACCTTCCGCGACGCCCTCACCGGGCTGTGGGAACGGTTCGACGCGCAGGAGCTCGCCACGGCACAGGCGTTCCGCGACGACCCCGCGCTGGTGTGGGGCTGGTACGAGTGGCGACGCGACGGTGTCCGGGCGGCCCGGCCGAACGCGGGGCACTTGGCGGTGGCCGCGATCGAGGCCCGCGTCCCGGACCCCGTCCTGATCACCCAGAACGTCGACGACCTGCACGAACGCGCGGGTTCGGCCGCGCCGCTGCACCTGCACGGCAGCCTGTTCGCGCCCCGCTGCTCGGCCTGCGCCCGGCCGGCGCCGCTGCCGGACGCGGCGTCGGACGAGCCGGCGAACGGCCGGCGGGTGCCACCGCCCGGGTGCCCGCGCTGCGGGGCGCCGGTCCGGCCGGGCGTGGTGTGGTTCGGCGAGGCGTTGCCGGAGGCGGCGTTGGCCGCCGCAGTCGACGCCGCGTCCTCCTGCGACCTGCTGGTGACGGTGGGCACCTCCGGCCTGGTCTACCCCGCCGCCGAGATCCCCCAGGTCGCGGCCCGCCTCGGCACCCCGGTGATCCAGGTCAACCCGCACCGGACGCCGCTGGATCCGGTCTGCGCCGTGAACCTGCGCGGGCCGGCCGCCCTGGTCCTCCCCGCCCTGGTCGAGGCGGCGTGGGGCGGCCCCGGGCAGGAATGAGGGGCACCGGCGACGCCGAGGCGCGGGCCCGGCCGACGGCACCGGCCGGGCCCGTGGCCGTCGGCCGGGTTACGGGTTCGTGGTCAGGTAGACCACCTGGTTGCCGGCGTTGGCCGTGCCGCCGGCATTGTTGATCACCCGGTTGATGGTGCCGACCCCACCGAGCGACACGGTGACCATGTTGGTGAACCGGACGTTCGGGTTGGTGGGGGCCTCGACGGCCCGGTCGGCGACCACCGAGGGGTCGACGTTGAAGTAGCAGTAGCTGCCCAGCCCCCACGCCTGGTGGCTGGTGACCCCGTCGGCCACCTTGTACGCGGCGTACCCGCGGGACGCGCCGTTCATCCAGGCGCCCTGGTTCGGCGGGTCGTAGGGCATCTCGTTCTGGTAGAAGTAGGTGCGCCCGCCGTTGCCGTTCCAGACGGTCTGGTACTTCTGGTAGTGCTCGACGAACAGCCCGTACATGGTGACGTCGTCGCCGTTGACGGTCAGGCCGGTGTCGGCGGTGTTCGCCGCCCAGCCCACCCCGTCGCCGTGGTCGGCCCGCCACAGCCACATGTGGTCGCCGATGACGTTGTCGCTGTTGACGGTCAGCGTGGTGGTGGCCCGGCCGACACCCGGCCCGCCGATGCGGAAGAAGACGTCGTGCAGCGAGGTCGGGTTGGCGGCGTGGCCGGCCGCCGAGCCGGCCGGGCCGACCTCCATCAGCACCGGCGAGTTCACCGTGCCGGCCTCGAACATCACGCCGGCCACCTTCACCCCGTCCACGTCGGCGACCCGCATGGCGGCCGTGCCGTTGTCGGGCTGGATGGTGGCCAGGCCGAGGCCGAGGACCACGGTGTTGGCGCGGTTGATCTGGATCGGCTCGCTGACGTGGTGCACGCCGGGGGTGAACAGCAGGTGCCGACCCTGGGCGAGCGCCGCGTTGATGGTGGCCGCGCTGGCGCCCGGGCGGACGACGTAGAACTCGCTGAGCGACAGCGACGAGCCGGCGGGGGTCCTGCCGTACCAGCTGGTGCCCGCCGAGTTGGCGCGCAGGGCCGGCACGAAGACCCGGTACTCGCCGGTGCCGTCGACGTACAGGAAGGGCTTCTCCCGCACCTGGGGGGTCTGCGCGATGACGGTGTGCGACGGGTTGGGGAAGTGCGGCGGCGGGGCGCCGGTGACGCCCTGGAACACCATGTTCCACACCGAGCCGGTCCAGGCCCCGAACTCGCTGTTGCGCGAGTACCACTGCTGTTGCGAACCGGAGACGACCGTGCCGTCGATCTTCGTGTCGGCCATCAGCCCGCCGCTGGACCAGCCGTCGCCGCCGTTCCAGAGCTGGATCTGGTTCTGCGCGCCGCGCAGGTGCATCCGGCGGTAGGGGGCCGCCTGCGACACCGCCCAGCGTTCGACGCTGGTGCCGGCCGGCAGGGTCACCGACAGGTTCTCGGCGGCGCGCCAGAAGTTCTGGGTGGCGTTGCCGCCCATCCAGAACGCCTCGACCCGGACGTGTCCGTTGAGGTTGACGTCGTCGGGGCTCATGCCGAGGCCGGCGACCTGGGTGAAGAAGCCGAGGTTGACGTCGGCGGTGTAGGTGCCCGGCTTGAACAGCACCGCGTACCGCTGGGGGCCGAACTGGTTGGTCTCCTGCTGGGTGAACAGGGTGTTCAGCCGGCTCTGGATGGTGGCGGTCGGCGTGCCCGGGTCGAACACGAAGGTGTTCGGGCCGAGGTTCGGGTTGCGCGGGTCGGTCGGCTCGACCGGCGGGGTGTCGGTTCCGGTCACGTTCACCTCCAGCTCCCAGAGTGAGTAGCCGTGACCGGTGGCCCGCGCGGTGCCGTACACCCGCAGGTATCGGCCGGTCGCGGTGAGGTCGAAGGGCTGGACGCCGCCGGATCCGGTGGTGGTGCTCCAGGCGGTGCTCCACGCGCTGCCGTCGGCGGAGGTCTGGATCTGGAACGCCCGGGCGTGGGCGGCCTCCCAGCGCAGCACGACCCGGCAGATCGACCGGCTGGACCCGAGGTCGACCTGGAGCCACTGGGGATCGGCCGCGAGGCTGGCCCACCGGGTGCCGGTGTTGCCGTCGACGGCCGCCGACGCGGGGGTGCCGGCGTTCTCGACGGACGAGGCGGTGGCCGGGCGGCCCTGCGCGGCGTTGGCGCTGCCGCAGGTGGGCGTCGGGCCACCGGTCTCGCCGTACACCTGGAGCTCCCAGAGCGAGTAGCCGTAGCCGGTGGCCCGCGCGGTGCCGTGCATCCGCACGTACCGGCCGGCCCCGGTGACGGTCAGGTTCTGGGTGCCGCCGGTGCCGGTGGTGGTGCTTGCGACGGTGGTCCACGCGCTGCCGTCGTCGGAGGTCTGGATCTGGAACGCCCGGGCGTAGGCGCCCTCCCAGACCAGGGTCACCTGGCTGATGGTGGCGCGGGCGCCCAGGTCGACCTGGAGCCACTGGGGATCGCTGAACGCGCTCGCCCAGCGGGTGCCGGTGTTGCCGTCGACGGCCGCCGACGCGGGCGTGCCGGCGTTCTCGGTGGACGACGCAGTCGCCGGCCGGCCCTGCGAGAGCAGCACCGGCGCCGCCTGGACCGGCGACCCGCCGGTCGGTGCCAGCGCCGCGACGAGCGCGAGCACCAGCCCGACGAGGGTACGCCGCCCGGCGGGCCGAAGGCCCGGTGCCGGACGCACGGATGGGACGCGAGATGTCATGACTCCGCCTGTCGATAGAGGGCTGCGGACGCCGCGCGTTGGGGGACGACGAGAGGACCGTGGCGCCGCGGGGGCCGCACCGCGATGGGAGAGCGCTCTCAGCGAGTGTCACCGCGAGATTGCATCCCCGTCAAGACATCGATCACCAACACTGTCGATCGATCCGACTTCCGCCCTCTCGGGACACCCCGCCCAGCTTCCGGTGGGGCGCGGCCACCGCGGCGCACCAGATCGGGGGCCATGCGCGCCGACAGCTGGCCACCAAGGGCAGGACGACTGCGCCCCGACAGTCTCCCCAGCCGGCGGCCCGCTCGTGCCGCACCTGGCCCGGATCAGGATCGCTGCCGGGCGGGCCCGCGCACCCGGAGACCGCCTTCCAGGCGCCACTCTGAAATTTCACGTACGTCAATACGATCGGCCCGAAGACCGGTGAACGCACCCAACCCGGACGGTGGGCAGTCCCGCGAACGTGGACCTCACCCGCCTGGTCCCGTCGACACCCCGCCGGGGTGCCCAGCGGGTAATGCCACCTCGTCCCTTTGCTCTGCTGCCGCCACCGCAACACCAGCACCGCCGCCAGCCCCAGCATCGCCGCGCAGCAACCAGCACCGCCGCTCAGCACCAGCACCGCGCAGCCGCTTCACGTCGGGTGCCGGCCACGAGAGGTCGGCAGAACCGTCACGCTCCGCGAGCGTTGCACAGGGGGCAGCAGAGCAAAGGGGGCGATGCGGTGTTGCCCGCCGGTCGGCGGCGATGAGGTCAGCGTCGGCGTTCCCGCCCCCTGGGGAGGGAGTTCACGATCGTCTGCTGATTTTGGAGAACTCGCCCGGCGTGTCGTCTCACAAATCAGCAAACGATCACGACAGTCGGCCGTGCACCCCGGCTCAGCATCCGGCACGGCGCCGGGGTGATCTACCCGCCGGCCAGCTCGGCGAGCGGGAACGCCCGGTGCCGGCGGGGCGGGACCAGGAAGTTCTGCCGGCGGGTGCAGGTCAGGAAACGTTCCAGGCCGTTGTCCTGCTCGGTCACCCGGTGCTTGCGTGCCAGGTCCACCGACGCCTGGCTGCGCCGCATCCGGGCGAAGAAGTCGGCGGTCGGCACGAACACGCTGAAGTGCAGCTTCGGCTGGCTGCTGCCGTCGGGCACGTCTAGGGCGTCGAAGCCGGGGCCGTCGACCCGCAGGTGCATCGGGGTGCCGTCGGGCGCCCGGGAGCTGCGCTGGAGGGTGGACAGGTGCCCCATCCGGCGTTCGCCCCGGGGCAGGCCGACGCCCCGGGCGGTGCGCTCGGCGTAGTCCGGACCGCGGTTGTCGGCGGGCAGAAAGGACGGGCCGCCGCCGTCGGTGAGCTGGTCGGCGTTGCCCGGGTGCACCGGCGGGGCATGGAACATGTACTGCACCCGCTTGGTGAAGTTGCCGTTGTCGCTGGGCGGGGTGTCCGGCGAGGCCATGTCGTAGAACTGGAGCATGTCGAGGATGACGTGCGACAGGTGCTGGATGCCCCCGTTGTCCAGGTAGTCGCCGGGGCGGGCGGTGGTCAGCCGGGCCGAGGGGTGGCCGGCGAAGGTGCAGATCGCCGGCGGACCGGAGGCGTTGACCTGCTGATCGGAGAAGCCCATCCACATCGGCGAGTCGGGCTGGATGAACCGGGCGTACGGCAGCCGGTTCTGCTCGGCCACCGAGCGGGGCAGGCCGGCCTGGGTGAACATGTGCCGGCTGGAGGTGACGGTGAGCAGCCCGGCGAAGGCCGGCGGGGGCGTGGGGAGGCCGGCCAGCGTGCCGCTGCCGTCGAACCAGGCCAGCACGTCCTGGATGACCGTGGCCCGGTCGCTGCGGAAGGTGAACAGCAGGTCGTTCTGCTCGATGCGGACCGGCACGGTGAACCGCCGCTTGGCGACCCCCGGGTTGTCCGGGTGGACGTCGGTCGGCCCCGGCTCCGCCTCCTCCAGCACCGACCGGGACGGGTCGGCGAGCAGCCGGGGCAGGTGCGCGCCGACCAGGTCGCCGGCCAGGCCGCCCGGCAGCCGCCGGAAGTACGGCAGGCCGTAGGAGACGAAGCTCATCAGGCCGGCCGCGCCGAACGGGTACCGGGATTCCAGGGCGGCGAGCACCCGGGCCAGTTCCCGCTGGTCGTCGCGGCCCGGGCCGCGTGACAGCGCGGCGGTCAGGTAGACGGTGTGCACCGGCGGCATCACGATCGGCCCGCCGGTGGGCGAGGTCTGCTCCGGCGCGCTGTACCGGGCGACGTCGAACTGGATGTCGGGCAGCCCCTGCGTCGGGTCGGGCGCGGCCGGGCGGTCCGGGGTGCGGGCGCCGGCCGAGCAGGCCGCCAACGCGGACGCGGCCATGGCCAGGGCGCCGCCGGCCAGCACCGTCCGGCGGTGCAGCCGGGGTTGGTCGCCCACGCCTCAGCTCGACCGGTCGAGCGCGGCGCGCAGCGCCCCGCCGAGTTCCTCGTCGCCCGGCGCGGTCAGCCGAACCGCCTGCCCGGTCAGCCCGACGAAGCCCTCCCGGGCGCCGCCGTTGCGGGTCGGGCTCACCAGCACCGTCGCGCCGTCCTGCTCGACGTCGACGTGCCGGGTGCCCTTGGCGTACGTGGCCCAGGAGCGCAGGCCGAGCGCGTCGAGGGCCGGCGCGAACGGCGATGGCCCGCCCCGCAGGTCGGGGGTGGGCACCCCGGTGCGCGAGGCGTCGAGCATCCGGCGCACCGCCGCGCCCAGCAGGGCGTCGGCCGGCTCGTCGAGGAGCTCGAAGGCCCCGTTGGCGATCCACATGCCGTCGCCGGTCAGCGAGGATGAGTGCGCGACGTGTCGACCTCTACGCAGGTCGAGTGCGGCGAGTCTGGTCATCGGTGTCCTCGGTGGGGAGGGGGACGCCCCAGGGTACCTTCGGGACGTCCCCACGGGAGCGCCGGCTATCTCATCGGGATGATCCGAACGGTCACCCCCTTCTGGGCGCCGTACTGGACTATCTGGTTGAGCGCGTTCTGCTGGGCGCTGGTGGCCGCGCCGCGTTGGACGGCGATCTCCAGCTCCCGGGCGGCGACCTGGCCCGGTCTGATGGTGACGCCGTCCCAGGTGACCGGGTTGCTCTTGGCGAAGCCGGCCGCCTTGTCCACGTAGCCCTGCAACCGGCTGGTGAGCTGACCGGCGGTCTGGTACGACTTCGCGGTCAGGTCGACGCTCTTGATGCTGGTGGCGGTGCCGTTGGCGAACCGGTCGATGGTCGGGAAGCTGCGCGGCAGGTTGCCGCCGAGCTTCGCCTCGATGGCCAGGCCGCGCTCGAACTGGTTGAGCTTCCACACCGAACTGCCGGCCTTCAGGTACGCCCCGAGGCCGCCGCTGACCGCGCCCAGCGCGCCGCCGATCGCGAAGTCCTTCAGGGCGTCGCCCATGCTGTACTTGCGGCCGGTCAGCGCCGCGAGGCCCGCCCCGATGCCGACCGAGGAGGCGCCGCCGATCAGCGCCCCGATCAGGATCGGCACGCAGATCGGGCAGTCGCCGTTGGGGTCGGACAGGTTGACCGGGTCATTGAGGGCGTACGTGTACAGGTTGGCGCTGCCGCCGCCGAAGCCGGCCGGGTCCTGGCTGAGGAACCGGCCCGTCTCGGGGCTGTACCAGCGGGCCCGGTGGTAGTTCAGCCCGGTGGCGGCGTCGCGTTCCCGGCCGGTGAACTGCTGGGTGTTGCCGCTGGCGGCGCCGCTGGCGGTGACCGCGCCGAACGGGTCGTAGGCGTACCGGGTGGTCAGGGTGCCCGCGGAGTCGGCCAGGCCGAGCACGCTGCCGAGCGCGTCGGTGATCGGCACCCGGGGGCCGGCGGCGTCGCTGCGGACCAGCGTCTGGTCGAGCCCGGCGGTGAGCCGGTCGGCGGCGGTCGCGCCGGTCTGCTCGCGGACCAGGTTCGGGCCGTCGTAGAGGAATCCGGTGGTGGCCCCGCCGGCCGCGCGGCTGGCGAGCCGCCCGGCGGCGTCGTAGCCGTACGCGGTGGTCAGGCCCGGCCCGGTGACCCCGGCCAGCTCGCCCCGGGCGTTCCAGGTGTAGCCGAGCACGCCGTCGCCGGTCAGGTTGCCCTCGTCGTCGTAGCTGAACGTCCGGTCGCCTCGGCTGGTCAGCCGGTTGGCGGCGTCGTAGCTGGTCGAGGGGCCGGTGCCCGGGACGGTGACCTGGGCGAGGCTGCCGGTCAGGTCCCGCACCCGCCCGGCGCCGTCGTAGGAGTAGCCGAGGTGGCCGATCGGCACCGCGCCGGCGGTCTCGTAGAACATCCCGGTGAGCTGGGACGCGGCGTCGTACGTGTACTTCGTGGTGATGCCGGCCTGCTCGACCCGGTCGGTGCGGCCGGCGGCGTCCCGGTGCCAGGTGGCGGTGGTGGCGCCCTGGGTGATCTGCGCGATCAGGCCGGTCTGGTCGTAGCCGTAGGCGACCGCCGGCTGGCCGGGCACGGTCATTCCGGAGCGCCGGCCGGCGGCGTCGTAGGTGTAGCCGACGGTGCCGGTGGGGCCGGCCACGCTCACCACCTGGTCGAGGTCGTTCCAGCCGAGGGTGAGCAGCCCGCCGGCCGAGTCGTTGATGGTGGTGAGCCGGTCCAGGGCGTCGTAGCCGAACTGCTTGGTGCTCTCGTAGCTCGGTCCGGCGGTCTTGCCGTATCCGATGAAGGTGGTGCGGCCGAGCACGTCGTAGCCGGTGACGGTGGTCTTGCCGCGCCGGTCGGTGGCGGAGACGACCCGGCCGAGCACGTCGTACGCCTGCTGGGCCTGTTTGCCGAGCGGGTCGGTGACGGTGACCGGGCGGTCGGAGCTGTCGTAGGCGACGGTGGTGCTGTTGCCCCGGGCGTCGGTGACCTTCGTCAGGTTGCCGTTGCCGTCGTACTCGAAGGTGGTGGCCCGGCCGAGGCCGTCGGTGCTGGTGAGAACCTGGTTGTCCGGGTCGTAGCGGACGTGTTCCAGCACGCCCCTCGGGTCGGTGACCGCCACGGGGCGGCCGACGGCGTCGACGAAGCTGCGGGTGGTCCGGCCCACCGGGTCGGTCACCGCGACGAGGTCGCCCTGCTCGTAGGTGTAGCGGGTGGTGTTGCCGAGCGGGTCGGTGAACGAGGTGACCTGGCCGGCGGTGTTGTAGGCGTAGCGGCGGGTGCGGCCGGCGGCGTCGGTCGCCGCCGTGAGGTTGCCGGTGTCGTCGTACCCCATCCGGGTGGTCCGGCCCTGGTCGTCGGTGACCGAGGTGAGCTGCCGGTACGGGCCGCCGGAGGTGACCGTGGCGGACTGCGCGGCGGCGGTGCCGGCGAGCGCGGTGAGCGAGGTGAGCTGCCCGTTCGCGCCGTACCCCAGGGTGGTCCGCCGCCCGTACGGGTCGACCAGCGCGGTCGGTAGGTGGGTCGCCGGGTCCCGGGTGGTGGTGGAGGTGCGCGCCTGGGCGGTGCCGGCGGCGGTGGTCTCGGCGGCCACCCGGTGGTCGGCGTCGAAGCTGGTCTCCCGGACGCTTCCGTCCGGCTCGGTGACGGCCGTCTTCACGACCTTGCCGGCGGTGTCGGTGGTGTACTCGAAGCCGTAGGTGACGCCGCCGGGCATGGTCTGGGCGGCCACCCGACCGGCCGCGTCGTAGGTGTTGGTCAGGTAGGTGACCCCCCGGGCGTCGGTGACCGTGGTCATCCGGTGCGCGGTGTCGTAGGTGTACGTGGTGGTCCGGCCGCCGGGCGAGGTGACCGTGGTCAGCCGGCCGGAGCCGTCGTAGCCGTACTGCACGGCCCGGCCCGCGTTGTCCTGCGCCCGGGTGACCCGGCCGCCGCTGTAGGTGAGTTTGATCCAGCGGCCGTTGGGCGAGGTGACCTGGGTGATGTCGCCGGACTGGCCGCCGCTGGACCGGGTCAGGGTGATCTGGTTGCCGTGCCGGTCCCGGATGGACTGCAACGGGGTGTTCTCGCCGAAGACGTAGACCATGCCGTCGGTGCGGACCAGGTCCCAGCCGTCGCCGTTCCAGCTCATCACGGCGTCCCGGAACGGGCCGGTGGTGTCGACGGCCTTGAACACCGCGTCGGTCCAGCCGGTTCCGGGGCTGATCCGGTCCATGTGGACCTTGCCGCTGTCCGGGAGGACCAGGTCGGCCTCGGTGTACTCCTGCTCGGAGAAGACGAAGATGCCGTAGGTGAAGTTCGCGCCGATGCCGAACTCGCGGTTCTGGGTGTCGTTCTGCCGGTAGGTGCGGGTGATCGAGATCGGCAGCACGTCGTTCACGGTCAGGTCGGTGTGCTCGTCGACGAAGAGGCCGCTGGCCAGGTCGACGGGGTCGCCGCCGGAGTCGCCGTCCTCGCCGGGCCCGGTGCCGGCGGGGCGCTTGCCGCTGCCGTTGAACATCGCGCCGGTGAACTCCCAGACCCGCACGTCGGGGTCGGGCACGATCTGCCGGCCGTCGGGGGTGACGGTGCCGCGGCCGTAGATGTACCAGCCCGCCTCCGCGCCGGTCACCGCGCAGACGGCAGGGATCTTCGCCGCCTTGGTGGGCTTCTTCGGGTACGACTTCACCGACGCCCTGGTGCACGGCGCCCGCTCCGGGTCGTAGTCCCAGAAGTCCAGGCGGCTGCCCGGCGCCAGGCCCTGGGTGTTCGGGTAGATGATCTGCGCGCCCTTCGGCAGGATCACCGAACCGCCGGGCTGCACGGTGAAGTAGACCGGGGTGCGTACCCCGGCCGGAAGCGGGAACGGCGGCTGGTCCACCGGCAGCGCGGTGATGGACAGTTCGGTGACCCGCTTGCCGGCCCGGTCGCGGATCACGCTGCCCTTGGGCAGCCGCACCTCGAAGCCGGGGATCGCCGGGGTGGTGATGACCGTCTGCTTCCTGGTGGGCGACGGGAACCGGACGCTGTTCGCGGTGTCGAGCCGGGTCATCCAGATCGGGTACGACAGCTCGACGGTCTCCCCCGCCCGCAGGTCCACCCCGGTCTCGAAGCGGCCGAAGGCGCGGCCGGGGCTGCCGGCCGTCGCGCCGTCGATGACCAGGACGTGGTGCCCGGCGGTGAGCCCGGTGAGCAGGAACCGGCCGGTGGCGTCGGTGCGGGTGCTGCGCCGGCCCACCTTGAGGGTGACGTCGGCCAGCGGGCGGCCGTTGAGCAGCAGGGCCTGCCCGGCGAGCGCGGTCGCCCCCCGCTCGGCGCGCAGGGCCGGCTGGAGGTTGCCGTACGCGCCGGTGCGGTGGCTCTCCCAGTCCTCGCCGGCCAGGTTGAACCGGTCCGGCGTCCAGGTTTCGGTCACGTCGCCGACGGGCCGGGCCGGGATCTTCGCCGACGCCTTTTTGGCGGCGGCTGCGGCGGGCAGCCGCACCTCGCCGGTCAGGCCGCCGACGGTGCTCGACGCCGGGTCGACGAAGAGGGTGTAGGTGCCGGCCACCGGCAGGGTGACCGAGGTGAAGGTGCAGCTGCCTCCGCAGTAGACACTGCTGCCGAGGTTCGTCCCGTCCGGCTTCCGGATGATCGCCGTCGCGTTGTACGTGCCGTAGGTGCCGGCCGTGACGGCCACGGTGACCACCTGGCCGGCGGTGCCGGGGAAGGTGAGCGTGGCGTTCTGGCCGGGCACGGTGGTGGTCAGGGTGGCCCCCGGGCCGCCCGGGGTGAGGGCCGCGGTGGCGTCGGCCGGCACCTCGTGCACCCGCAGGGTCACCGCGCCGGTGTAGGCCGCGTCGGGGTTCAGCAGGATCGTGTACGTCCCGGCGACCGGCAGCGTCGTGACGTCGAAGAAGCACGTCGCACCGCAGTACGCGCTGCTGCCGAGGTTCGTCCCGTCCGGCTTACGGATGATCGCCGTCGCGTTGTACGTGCCATAGGTGCCGGCGCTGCCCACCACCGAGATCCGCTGCCCGGCGGCGCCGGCGAACGACAGCACCGCGTTCTGGCCCGGGACGGTGGTGGTCAGGGTGACCGCGCTGCCGCCCGGCGTCGTGCCGGAGGTGGCGTCGGCCGGCACGTCGTACAGGCGCAGGGAGACCGAGCCGGTGTACATGCCGTCGGGGTTCAGCAGGATCGTGTATGTCCCGGCGACCGGCAGCGTCGTGACGTCGAAGAAGCACGTCGCACCGCAGTACGCGCTGCTGCCGAGGTTCGTCCCGTCCGGCTTACGGATGATCGCCGTCGCGTTGTACGTGCCATAGGTGCCGGCGCTGCCCACCACCGAGATCCGCTGCCCGGCGGTGCCCGTGAACGACAGCACCGCGTTCTGGCCCGGGGCGGTGGTGGCCACCGACACGGCCGGGCCGCCGACGGTGGCGCTGACCGCCGCGTCGGCCGGCACGTCGTACACCCGCAGGGTCACCGCGCCGGTGTAGGCCGCGTCGGGGTTCAGCAGGATCGTGTACGTCCCGGCGACCGGCAGCGTCGTGACGTCGAAGAAGCACGTCGCACCGCAGTACGCGCTGCTGCCGAGGTTCGTCCCGTCCGGCTTACGGATGATCGCCGTCGCGTTGTACGTCCCGTACGTGCCGGCGGTCCCCTGCACCACGATCCGCTGACCCGGCGCCCCGGTGAACGACAGCACGGCGTTCTGGCCGGGGACGGTGGTGGTGAGGGTGGCGGCGGACCCGCCCGGGGTGGTGCTGGCGGTGGCGTCGGCCGGCACGTCGTACACCCGGACCGTGAGCGCGCCGGTGTAGGTGGACGCCGGGTCGAGCAGGAGGCTGTACGTGCCGGCGACCGGCAGCACCATCGCGTCGAACAGGCAGGACGCCCCGCAGTACGCGCTGCTGGTCAGGTTCGTTCCGTCCGGCTTGCGCACGATCGCCGTCGCGTTGTACGTCCCGTACGTGCCGCCGGTGCCCTGGACCAGGATCCGCTGCCCGGCCGTTCCGGGGAACGAGACCACGCCGTTCTGCCCGGGGACGCTGGTGGTGACGGTGACCGGTGCGCCGCCCGGGGTGGTGCTGACGGTGGCGTCGACGGGCACGTCGAACACCTGCGCGGTCAGGCTGCCGACGGCCACCCCGACCGGGTCGACCAGCAGGGTCCAGGTGCCGGCCGTGGCCAGCGACACCGAGCTGAACGAGCAGCTCGTCGCGCAGGACGAGGAGCTGGTGACGGCGCTGCCGTTGGGCGCGCGCAGCGTCACGGTCACGTTGCCCCCGCCGAACGCGCCGGCGGAGAGGCTGACGGTGACGACCTGCCCGGCGGTGCCGGGGAACGACACCACGGCGTTCTGCCCGGGCACGGTGGTGGTCACCGACACCGCCGCGCCGCCCGGGGTGGTGGCCGCCGTGGCGTCGGCCGGCACGGCGTACACCCGGGCGGTGAGCGCGCCGACGGCGGTGGCCTTCGGGTCGACCAGCAGGGTGTACGTGCCGTCCGCCGGCAGGAGGGTGCTGTCCAGGAAGCACGAGGTCCCGCAGGCGGTGTTCGACGTGACCGTGGTGCCGTCGGGGCGGCGCAGCGTCACCGTCGCCTCGGCGGCGCCGAACGTGCCGCCGCTGAGCTGCACCGCGACCCGCTGCCCGGTGGTGCCCGGGAACGACACCACCGCGTTCTGCCCGGGCACGGTGGTGGTCACCGACACCGCCGCGCCGCCCGGGGTGGTGGCCGCCGTCGCGTCGGCGGGCACGTCGTGCACCTTCGCGGTGATGCTGCCGACGACCGTGCCCTTCGGGTCGACGAGGACGGTGTACGTGCCGGCCACGGTGAGCGCCTGGGTGTCGAGGAGGCAGGAGGTGCCGCAGGTCGTGTGGGACACGATCGTGGTGCCGTCGGGGCGGCGCAGCGTCACCGTCGCCTCGGCGGCGCCGAACGTGCCGCCGCTGAGCTGCACCGCGACCCGCTGGCCGGCCGTGGCGGGGAAGGAGACCACCGCGTTCTGCCCGGGCACGGTGGTGGTCACCGACACCGCCGCGCCGCCCGGGGTGGTGTTGGCGACCGCGTCGTTGGGCAGGTCGTAGACCCTGGCGGTGACGGCGCCGAGGACGGTCCCGGTCGGGTTGACGAACACGGTGTACGTGCCGGTGGCCGGGAGGGTGACCGCGTTGAACGCGCAGCTCGTGCCGCAGTAGCTCTCGCTGACCACGGTGGAGCCGTCCGGGGCGCGCACCGTCACGGCGGCGTTGTAGGTGCCGAAGGTGCCGTTGGCCAGGGTCACCGAGACGACCTGCCCGGCGGTGCCGGGGAAGGAGACGACGGCGTTCTGCCCCGGCACGGTGGTGGTCACGGTGACCGCGGCCCCGCCGGGCGTGGTGGTCGCCGAGGCGTCCGCGGGCACGGCGTTGACCTGGGCGGTGACCTGGCCGACGTAGGTGGTGTCGGGGTTGAGCAGCAGGGTGTACGTGCCGTCGACCGGCAGCACGACCGTGTCGAAGAAACACGACGCCCCGCAGTACGCACTACCGGTCAGGCTCGACCCATCCGGCTTACGGATCACCCCCGAGGCGTTGTACGTCCCGTACGTGCCGCCGCTGAGCTGCACCGACACCCGCTGCCCGGCCGTGCCGGCGAAGGAGACCACCGCGTTCTGCCCCGGCGTCGTGGTGCCCACGGTGACCGCGGCCCCGCCCGGGGTCGCGGTCGCCGTCGCGTCCGGCGGCACCAGGTGGACCTGCGCGGTGACCTGGCCGACGTAGGCGCCGTCCGGGTTGAGCAGCAGGGTGTACGTGCCGTCGACCGGCAGCACGACCGTGTCGAAGAAACACGACGCCCCGCAGTACGCACTACCGGTCAGGCTCGACCCATCCGGCTTACGGATCACCCCCGAGGCGTTGTACGTCCCGTACGTGCCGCCGCTGAGCTGCACCGACACCCGCTGCCCGGCCGTGCCGGCGAAGGAGACCACCGCGTTCTGCCCGACGACCGTGGACACGGTGACCGGGGCGGAGCCAGGTGCGGTGCCCGCCGTCGCGTCCGCCGGCACGTCGTGGACCTGCGCGGTGACCGCCCCGACGTAGCTGGTGTCGGGGTTGACCAGGATGGTGTACGTCCCGTCGACCGGCAGCACCGTGGTGTCGAACAGACACGAGCTGCCGCAGTACGCGCTGCCGGTCAGGTTCGACCCGTCCGGCTTGCGCACCACCGCCGAGGCGTTGTACGTCCCGTACGTGCCGCCGGTGAGCTGGACCAGGACCCGCTGGCCCGCCGTGCCGGGGAACGAGACGACGCTGTTCTGGCCGGGCACCGTCGTGGTGGCGGTGACCTGGGGGCCGCCGGGAGTGGTCGCCACGGCGGCGTCGGCCGGCACGTCGTACACCTGGACGGTGATCGCCCCGGTGGTGGTGGACTGCGGGTCCACCGCGACGGTGTACGTGCCGTCGGTGGGCAGCACGGCGGTGTCGAGGAAGCAGGCGGCGCCGCAGGATCCGTTGGAGGTGACGGTGCCGCCGCCCGGCTTGCGCAGCGTGACGGCGGCGTTGTAGGTGCCGTACGTGCCGCCGCTGAGCTTGACCGAGACCCGCTGGCCGGTGCTGCCGGCGAAGGTGACGGCGGCGTTCTGGCCGGGCACGGTGGTGGTGACGGTGACCGGGTCCCCGCCCGGCGTGGTGGCCGCCGCCGCGTCGGCGGGCACCTCCCGCACGGTCGCGGAGACCGAGCCGGTGGCAGTGCTCGACGCGGCCAGCAGCAGCGTGTACGTGCCCGCCGTGCGGGCCGTCACCGTGTCGATGAAGCCGGTGGCGCCCACGCACCCGGACGACGCCGCGGTGCGCCCGAACGGGTCGAGGACCTTCGCGGTGGAGATGCCGCAGGAGCCGAAGGTGCCGTCGGCGAACTGCACGCTCGCCCGCTGCCCCTCGGTCAGGTCGAACACGACCAGCGCGACGTCGCCGGCGCTCGGGATCGACACGGACCCGGTGCCGCCGAGCGCGACCCGGGAGGTGTGCACCACGTCGGCGACGGCGTACGGGGTGGGGGCGACGAAGACGTCGGCGGCGGCGTCGCCGCTGCCGTGCCGGGTGCGGACCCCGATCCGGCCGGAGCCGGCGCCGGTGGGCACCTGGACGGTCAGGCTGCCGGCGGCGACCGCCGAGGGGAAGGCCCGGGTGCGGTTGAGGGTGACGGCGTTGTCGGCCGCCTCGGCGGCGAAGCCGGTGCCGGTGACGGTGACCGTGTCGCCGGGGGCGACGACGGTCGGGGAGACGCCGCTGACGGTCGGCGCGGACTCGTCCGGTCCGACGACCACGAAGGACTGCGGGCTGCTCACGGTGGCCCCGCCGACGGCGACGGTGACCAGCCCGGTGGTCGCCCCGGCGGGAACCCGGGCGACCAGCCGCCGGCCGGCGGCCGCGGTGACCGTGGCCGGGACGCCGTTGAACGCGACGGTGTTCTCGACCGGCACGGTGGAGAAGCAGCCGCCCTCCAGGGTGACCTCGGCGCCGACGGCCGCCCGGGCCGGCACCACCGACAGCAGCGCGAGTGCGGGGCTGCCCTCTCCGGTGACGGAGGTGATGTTGCCCGCCGGGTCGTACCGGTACCGGGCGGTCCGGCCAGCCTGGTCCTGCACGCCGGCCAACTGCCCGGCGGCGTCGTACGCGTAGCCGACCGAGTCGCAGGAGACCGAGGCCGGGACCATGTCCGGCAGGTCCGCCCGGACGGCGAGCGCCGGCAGCAGGACGAGTGCGGCGAGGGCCGCGCCGAACCGCAGTCGGGCACCGGCCCAGACCCTCGATCGGATGGTGCGCGGGCCGAGCGGTCCCGACATGCTGCCTCCCAGGACGGTACGTTCTGGGAGGCAACGTAGGCGGTTTCCATCAACGGGCATAGATCGCCAGGTGGACGGAGGCCCGCCCACTGAGATCACCCACAGTGCCCGCGCCGTCGACCGGCCGAAACGCCCGCGGCGGTCGCAGCGATGTCGGCTATCGGACAGTTGATTGCGTTGCCTGATCCCGGGGCAAAAGCGGGCAGGTCAGCGGGCATCTCCGAAATGGACGCGGACCGTTGCAACCCACCCGGCCGGTGAGCAGCGGAGGGGCCTGCCGTCTCCTGGGCGAGACCGGCGGCGCCCGCTCCTGGCGGCCGGATTCCTCGTTCCTTCCCGTGGCCTCCGGTCCGGCTGCCACACTCGGCAGGATGAGCGCCGTCCGCCAGCCCGGCCGGTTCGTGCCTGCCGCACCCGGGTCGCGGGTCACCCGGCTGGAACTGTTCTACGACCTGGTGTTCGTGTTCGCGTTCCTCAACGTCACCACGCTGGTGGCGGAAGAACTGAAGCCGATCGCGCTGCTCTACGGGGCGGTGGCGCTGGCGCTGCTGTGGTGGTGCTGGGTCAGCTTCGCCGCGCTTGGCAACTACCTGCGGGCCGACCAGGGAGTGGTCCCGCTGATCGGCGCGGTGACGGTGGCCGCGCTGCTGGTGCTGGTGCTGGCGCTGCCCGAGGCGTTCTCCGACCGCCCGGGCGGCCCACCGGGGCCGTTGGTCTTCGCGGGCAGCTATCTGGCCATCCGGGGACTGCAGGTGTTCGCGCTGGTGACGCGCAGCCGGGAGCGGCGCGGCGCGCTGTGGCGGCTGAGCCTGCCGGTGATCATCAGCATCACCCTGATCCTCGCCGCCGCCCTGCTGCCGTCCGCGCCGGATTGGTCGAGGCTGAGCTTGCTGCATCTCGGGCTGTGGGTGGCCGCGGTAGGCGTCGAGTTCATCATGGGGCCGAGGGCACGCGGCTCGGGCCTGACGGTGGTCTCCGCCGGCCACTGGGCGGAGCGGTACGCGCTCATCGTGCTCATCGCGCTCGGCGAGTCCATCATCGCGCTGGGCACGGGGGCGCAGTTGACCATCGGCCTCCCGTTGACCTGGCCAGTGGTGGTGGCGGCGGTCCTCGGCGTCACCGTCATCGCCGCGCTGTGGTGGATGTACTTCGATGTCCTGGCTCCGGCGCTGGAGCAGACGATGCACCGCACGCGGGACGCCGCGCAGCGGTTGGTCCTGGCCCGAAGCGCGTACGCCTACCTGCACTTTCCCCTGATCGCGGGGGTCATCCTGTTCGCGCTGGGCCTCAAGCGGTACCTGACCACCATCGCCGGGGCGCAGGGCAACCCCTGGCTCGCCCGGCCGGCCGGGCTGGACGACGTCGCCCTCTTCGGCGGGGTGATCATCTACCTCACGGCGCTACTCGCCCTGGAGTGGCGCGCCGTCCGGCGGGTACGGCCGGCACCGGTGGTCACGCTCGTGGTGTTCGTCGTCGGTGCGGTGGCCGTGGGCAAGTTGCCGGCGACCATCAGCCTGGCGCTCCTGGCGCTGATCTGCGTCGCGCTGGTGCTCGGTGGACTGCGCAGCGGTGATCCGCTTCGCCGCCAGGTGCGCCAGACGGTTCTGGAGGAGCAGCTCGCCACCGAACACGACCAGTCGGAGTGGCGCCGCCACAATCTGTGACGGCGCGGGTCCGGCCGGCCCCGTCACGCGCCGCCCGCGTACCGGTAGCGGCCGGCGACCTCCCGGAATCAGTGACCGTGACCACAGCCGGATGATCCAATAAAGGGCGGTGAGTTGGGCGTCGGCCTTGTTACCGTCGCGGCGTGCGTCCGCAGGCGGACCAGGCGCGCGAGGGGGGAGACGGCGTGCGGGCCCGGGGGCACGGGCGGTCGTCTGCGACCTTCCCACCTGACTTCTGACTCAGACGTGAGGCCGCGCGCGGTGTAGCGCGCGGCCGACCGGCGTCATTCGCAAGTTTCACCAGGAGATTCGCTTTGAGTAGTCCATCCGCGGCGCCGGCCAAGCTCGACGCCGCCGTTCTGAAGATCGCCGGGGTCGTGGTCCTCGGTGCGATCATGTCGATCCTCGACGTGACGGTGGTCAGCGTCGCCCTGCCCACCTTCCAGACCGAATTCGACGCGTCGTACGCCCGGGTCGCCTGGACGATGACGGGCTACACGCTGGCGCTGGCCACGGTGATCCCGTTGACCGGCTGGGCCGCCGACCGGTTCGGCACGAAGCGGCTCTACATGGCGGCGCTCCTGCTGTTCACGCTCGGCTCCGGCCTGTGCGCCACCGCCGACTCGATCGGCCAGCTCATCGGCTACCGGGTGCTACAGGGTCTCGGCGGCGGCATGCTGATGCCGCTCGGCATGACGATCATGACGCGGGCGGCCGGCCCGGACCGGATCGGTCGGCTGATGGCCGTGCTGGGCATCCCGATGCTGCTCGGCCCGATCGGCGGGCCGATCCTGGGTGGCTGGCTGATCGACGTGGCCAGCTGGCACTGGATCTTCCTGATCAACCTGCCGATCGGCGCCGCCGCCCTGGCCTACGCGCAGTGGGCGCTGCCGAAGGACAACCCGGAGCCGTCCGAGTCGTTCGACATCGTCGGCATGCTGATGCTCTCGCCGGGCCTGGCCCTCTTCCTGTACGGGGTGTCGTCGCTGCCCGAGACCGGCACGTTCGCCCACAACAAGGTGTGGCTGCCGATGCTGGTCGGCGGGCTGCTGGTCATCAGCTTCGTCCTCTACTCGTTCAAGCCGAAGCACCCGCTGTTGGACCTGCGCCTGCTGCGCGACCGCAACCTCACGGTCGCGGCCGTGACGCTGGCCGTGTTCATGGTCGCGTTCATGGGCGCCGGCCTGCTGTTCCCGAGCTACTTCCTGCAGGTACGCGGCGAGTCGACGCTCGACGCCGGCCTGCTGATGGCGCCGCAGGGCATCGGCGCGATGGTCACCATGCCGATCGCCGGCATGCTGGCCGACAAGTACCCGGTCGGCCGGACGGTGCCGTTCGCGCTGGTGCTGATCGCGGCCGGCTTCTTCGCGTTCACGCAGGTCGGCACCGACACCTCGTACTGGGTGCTGTGCGGTTCGCTCTTCGTCATGGGTCTGGGCATGGGCGGCACGATGATGCCCGTCATGACGTCCGCGCTGAAGACGCTGACGAACCACGAGGTGGCCCGGGGCTCCACGCTGCTGAACATCCTCCAGCAGATCGCCGGCTCGGTCGGATCGGCGATGATGTCGGTGATCCTGACCAAGGAGCTGAACAACTCGCCGGCCATCCCCGGGATGGTCGACCCGAACAGCGGCAAACCGATCACCGAGGCCGGCCTCGCGATCGCCGTCAAGCAGAACCCGGACCTGGCCCAGCAGTTCCCGGTCGACCCGGGAATCATCCAGCGGGGCCTGGAGTACGTGGCCAACTCGTTCGGCACCACCTTCTGGGTCGGCTTCGCGCTGATGCTGGTGACGTTCGTCCCGGCCTACTTCCTGCCGCGCAGGCGGCAGAAGTCCCACCTGCTCGACGACGAGCAGGGCGGCGACCGCACCCCGGTGATGATCCACTGATCGGCGCGCGGCGTGGGGCCGGTGGGCCGCACGCCACGGCGCCGACGCCCGGGGGGGGGGGGGGGGGGGGGGGCGGGGGGGGGGGGGGGGGGGCGGGGGGGGGCCGGGCGCGCGCGGGGGGGCGGCGCGGGGGGGGGGGGCGGGGGGGCGGCGGGG
>NZ_JBIATC010000021.1:0-84726 GCF_042891255.1 Micromonospora sp. NPDC001898
CTCCAACGCCGCCTCACCGACCTCTGGCGCGACACCCTCGAACTCGACCACATCGACATCCACGACAACTTCTTCGACCTCGGCGGCGACTCCCGGAGCCTCTCTGTCCTGGCCGCCCGGATCCGGGCGGAGTTCGACGCGGACGTGCGGGTCCTCGACCTGATGACGCACCCGACCATCGCATCGCTCAGTCGGCGGCTGAGCGGCGATCAACCGGACGACGACCGCCTGAGCGCGGTCGCGGAACAACGCGCCAAACGGCGAGAGCGGAGACGGAAGCCATGAGCGCCCGACAGGCAGTCGCAGACGACGACCGGATCGCCATCGTCGGGATGGCGGGCCGCTTCCCGGGCGCGGACGACGTGGAGGCGCTGTGGGAGCTCAGCGTGTGCGGCGGGTCCGGCGTCCGGCGGGTGTCCGGCCGGGACGGACTCGTGCCGTACCGGGGCGTGGTCGACGGTGCCGACCGGTTCGACGCCACCTTCTTCGGCGTCCCCACGCACGAGGCGCAGATGACCGATCCGCAGCAGCGGATGCTGCTGGAGGTCGCCCAGCACGCCTTTGACGACGCGTCGATGGATCCGACCAGGGCCTCCGGGGCGGTGGCGGTGTACGCCGCCTGCGCACCCACCGCCACCACCGCCCCGGCCGACTCCGTGTCGGGCACCTACGAGTGGGTGTTGGCCACCTCGGCGGACTTCGCCGCCACCCGGCTCTCCTACCGGCTGGGCCTGCGCGGCGAGAGTATGACGGTCCAGACCGGCTGCTCGTCGTCGCTGGTGGCCGTGCACCTGGGGGTGCAGGCCCTGCTGTCCGGGCAGGCGGACGTCGTCCTCGCCGGCGGGGTGTCCTTCCCGGGCGACCAGGAGTCCGGCTATCCGACCGAGGAGGGCATGATCGCCTCCCCGTCGGGGCGGTGCCGCCCGTTCGACGCGGACGCGGACGGCACCGTACCGGGTGGCGGCGCCGCACTGGTCGTCCTCAAGCGACTCACCGACGCCGAACACGACGGCGACCGGGTGCACGCCGTGATCCTGGGTTCGGGGACCAACAACGACGGCTCCACCAAGGTCGGCTTCATGGCCCCGTCCCCCACCGGCCAGGCCGAGGCGATCGCCACCGCCCACGCGGTCGCCGGGGTGGATGCCGGATCCATCGGCTACGTGGAGACGCACGGGACGGGCACCCAGCTCGGCGACGAGGTGGAGATTGAAGGGCTGCGCCGCGCCTTCAACCTCGATCCGGACCGGCCCGGACCGTGCCGCCTCGGCTCGCTCAAGGCGAACTGCGGGCACCTGGACCGGGCGGCGGGCGTGGCGGGCCTGGTCCGCGCCGTGCTGGCCCTCAAGCACCGCACCATCCCCCCGATGGCCGGCTTCGAGCGGGCCGATCCGGCTCTCGACCTCGACGGTGCCGGCTTCGAGGTGCCGTCCGCGCCGGTCGGGTGGGAGACGGAGGGTACCCCCCGCCGGGCCGGGGTGAGCAGCTTCGGCGTGGGCGGAACGAACGTGCACGTCGTACTGGAGGAGGCTCCAAGTCGGCAGCCGGCCCCGTCGGTGCCCGCAGGCGACGTGCTCCTGCCGCTGAGCGGCCATGTGTCCGCGGTCGTCGCACACCAGGCAACCGGGCTGGCCGGCTGGCTGGCCGCGCGGCCCGGAATCGACCTGGGGCAGGTGGGACGGGCACTCAGCCTGGACCGGCGGGCCCGGGAACACCGGTCCTGGGTGGTGGCTGGTTCACCCGAGCAGGCGGCCGGGGCACTCACCGCGACACCCGGGCCGGTGGTCGCCGCCGCCACCCCCACGGTCGTGTTCGCCTTTCCCGGCCAGGGCGAGCCCGTCGTGGACGGCATGGCGGAGCTCTACCACACCGAACCGGTCTTCCGCGCGGCACTCGACGAGTGCGCCGAGGTGATCCGGAACCTGGCCGGCTTCGACATCCGCGCCGACCTGTACGGGCAGCACGACCGCGCCGAGTTGGCCCGGTGGTACGAGGACATGTCGCGGTTCCAGCCGGCGCAGTTCGCCGTGGAGTGGGCGACGGTCGAGTTGTGGCGTTCGTGGGGGGTGTCCGCCGACGCCGTGATCGGTCACAGCCTCGGCGAGATCGTGGCGGCCGTGTATGCCGGCGTGCTGAGCCTCGCCGACGGCCTGGCCTTCGTGGTCGAGCGCAGCCGACGGATGGAGGAGGCGCCGCTGGGCGAGACGATCAGCGTCGCGCTGCCGGCACGGGACGTCGAGGAACGTCTCACCGGGGACCTGACAGTGGCGGCGGTCAACGGCCACGAGCTGACCGCGGTGACCGGACCGGTACCCCAGGTGGCCGCACTCAAGGCCGAGCTGACCCGGTCGGAGGTGTTCTTCCGGCCGCTGAACATCCGCCGGTCGCCGCACGGCCCCGCGATGCGGGAGCCGGCCCGGTTGCTGCGTAGCTACCTCTCCTCGTTCGCGCTGGCCCCGCCCACCGTCCGGATCGTGAGCAACGTGACCGGCGACTGGATCGGCGACCGGATCGCCACGCCCGACTACTGGGCCACCCAGCTCTGTTCGCCGGTCCGCTTCACCGACCAACTCTCCCGGGTCGCCGAACTCGACGACGTCGTCGTGCTCGTGGTGGGTCCCGGCACCGGTCTCGGTCGCATGATCTCGCACGAGCTGGCGGGGCGGGTCCGCGCCGTCGTCGCCTCGGGCCGGGGCGCCGACGATCCGGGCGGCGACCGCCGGGCAGTCCTCGTCGCCGCCGGGGAGCTGTGGTCGCACGGCGTCGCGGTGGACCTCGCCCGGCTGGCCCACCCGTCCCGGTACGCGACGGCGCTCCCGCCGACCTGTTTCGACCACGGTCGACGGTGGCCGGTGGGGCAGCCGGCCCGCCGGGAGCGCAGTGCCCCGGCGGGCCGGCTGCCGGACCCGGGTGCCTGGTTGTACGAGCCGGAGCGGACCCTGCTGAGTCGGCCTGCGGTGCCTGCGGTGCCGGTGACCATCGCCTGGCACGGCGCGCCGGGCGCGGAGCACGACGCGTTCCTGCGGGCCGCCGTGTCCCGTGGGCACACGCTGGTGCCGCTCGACCACGTCACGTCCGCCCCGCCGAGTGAGGGCCCACGGGACGTGCTGTGGTGGTTCGGGAACGACCCGCACGACCTGCTCCGCCGGGCGGCGGCCTTGGCCGACCTGCTCGGCCGGCAGGCGACCGGTACCCGGGTGTGGCTGGTGACCGGCGACGACGGGAACGGTTCCGGCCTCTCCGCGAGGAACCTCGCCCATGCCGTGGCGCGGGTGCTGCCGCAGGAGAACGTCGGGTGCGCCTGGACCGCTGTGACGCTCAGTGTCTCTGTGCAGGGGCACGAGCTCGACCTGGCGGCCGGTCACCTGATCGACGCCGTGGCCGACGGCACCGACGGCACAGTGCTCACCGTGGACACCACGGGCGCACGACGGCTCGGCTTCCGCCGGTCCTGGCCGCACTGGCGGGCGCGCCCGCTGCGGGAATCCGGCTGTTACGTGATCACCGGCGGGCTGGGGCCGGTGGGTCGCGCCATGGCGCTGGCCCTGGCCCGGGAGGTGCCGGCCACGGTCGTGGTGCTGGGCCGCCGGGCCGGGAGCGCGGTCCCCGACGAGGTGACCGCCCTGGCGGCGAGGCTGCGGGAGGCGGGTTCGCGCCTGGAGTACCGGTCGGTCGACGTGACGGACACCGCTGCGGTCGTCGCCTGTTTCGCCGACCTGCGGTCCCGGTTCGGACGGATCGACGGCGTGGTGCACGCCGCCGGCTTCACCGACCGGGCAGCGTTCCCGCTGGCGGCGGACGCCGCACCGGAACTGGTCGAGGTCGTCGCAGCCGCCAAGATGGACGGCGCGCGGGCGATCCACGACGCCCTCGCCCCGGACGACGCGGACTTCGTACTGCTCTGCTCCAGCCTCTCCGTGGTCCTCGGCGGGGTGCGGTTCGGTCCGTACGTCGCGGCGAACGACGCGCTGGACGAGTTCGCCGCGCGGCGGTACGCGGCCGGTGACGACCGCTGGGTCAGCGTCGGATGGGACGCGTGGACCGACGGCGACGACGCCGTGCCGGACCCGGTTGGCCCGGCCCGGTACGCGCTGACCGCCCGGGACGGTCACGAGGTGTTCCGGCGGTTGCTGTCCGTAGGCGGTCCCGTCGTCTGGGTGTCCACCGGTGACCTGGACGCCCGATTGGTCGAGGTCGCCGACCAGGTCGGCATGGGCCCTCAGGCGGCTGTGCCGGACGGCGCCGTCACCACGGCCGACCCGGGTGGCCTGGTTCGGGCGGTCCTGACCGAACTGCTCGGCGCGGTACCGCCCGACCACGACCGCGACCTGCGACTGGACGGGCTGGAGTCGCTGGCCATCCTGCAGATCGTCACCCGGCTCCGGGACCGGACCGGGGTCCGGATCGCGCTCGCCGACGCGCTCCGCTCGCTGAGCGTGACCGGGCTGGAGGCGCTCGTCAGCCGCGTCGTGTCCGCCCCGGACCGGGCGTCCGGCTTCCTGATCACGCCCACGCCCCCGGCTGCCGATCACCCCACGTCGAGTACCCAGCGACGCTGGCTGGAGCTGCTGCCCGAGGGGTACGGCGGTCTCGACCTGGCCGTCGAGGTCGAGTGCGGGTACCCGGCCGAGCAGCTCGTCCGGGCGGTGGAACGGACGATCGACCGCCACGGCGGGCTACGTACCGTTTTCCACCGCCGGGGCGACACCTGGCGCCAGTCGGTGACCCAGGGCCAGCCCGTGAAGCTCGTGGACCTGTCGGCCTTTACCGAGGCCGAGCAGCGGGCCGAGATCAGCCGGCTCGTCCAGACCGCCGGGGACAGCTGGTTCGACTTCGGTCGGACCCCACCGTTCGAGGTCACCATCGCCCGCCTCGCCGAGGGACGACGCCACGCGATGCTGATCCATGCCCACCATGTCCTCTTCGACGGCTGGTCGTCGAGCATCTTCCTGCGGGACGTGGCGGAGGAGTTGGACTCGGAGCCCGGGAAAGCGCCCCTTCAGTATGTGGACTACGCCGCCGCGCAGTGGGACTACCTGCACAGCCCGGCGCTGCTGGCCGCCCGGTCGTACTGGCGGGAGCACTTCGCCGGGGCGCCGGCGCCGACCCGGGTGCCGGGCGACGTGGGTGACGGGACGGGCGACGCCGGTGACGGGGCGGCCGACGACCGGGGCGAGCTGCTCACCTTCGCCCTCGGCGAGGCGACGTCGGCTGCGCTGCGGGACCGGTCCGCCGCACTGGGCACCACCCCCTTCGGTCTCATGATGACCGCGTACGCGGTCCTGGTGCACCGGCTGACCGGGGACGACGACCTGGTGCTCGGCACCACTGCGGCGGGCCGCCCCAGCGCCGAGGCCGAGGAGATCGTCGGCGTGTTCGTCAACCCGCTACCACTGCGGGTGCAGATCGATCCCGGGGGCAAGGTCGGGGATCTGGTGAGCCGGGTGCACCACAGCCTGGTCGGCTTCCACGACCACGGCAACTATCCCCTGGAGGACCTGGTCACGGCCGTTCCACCCTTCATCGGGCTGGGATTGAACGATACGTTCCAGTGCTATCTTCTCTACCAGAACTACTGGCGGCCCGAGGCGGGCACAGTACGTTACCAGCCGATGCAGCTCGACACGCCGTATCATCACAAGGTGATGCGTGACTGGGAGATCGTTCTTGCGGAGGGAGAGGCTGGACTGACCGGCGAACTGTGGTACCGGACCAGCCGCTACTCCGCTTCCTGGGCCGAAGGGTGTGCCGCTTCCTTCCGGAAGCTCCTCGGCCGGTTCGCGACTGACGCAGAGATCTTCCGCAGCCCCGTGGGGGCACTGCTCGACCAGTAGAAGAGATAAAGGAGTAGTTCCGTGTCCGGTCCGATGACCGCGGATCAACTACGATCAGCGTTCCTCCAGTACTTCGTCGAACGCGGCCACACCCGGGTGGCATCCGCGGGCCTGATCCCGGCTCACCCGGCCGCGCCGCTGTTCACGAACGCCGGAATGGTGCAGTTCCTTCCATACTTCTTCGGCGAGGAGGCTGCGCCGTACCGGCTGGCCACGTCCTCGCAAAAGTGCGTCCGGGTGCGCGGTAAGCACGACGACATCGAGGCCATCGGCCGGACCACCCGCCACCTGACCTTCTTCGAGATGCTCGGCAACTTCAGCTTCGGGGACTACTTCAAGGAAGGCGCGATCTCCCACGCCTGGCACTTCCTGACCGAGGTGCTGGGCATGCCCGCCGACCGGCTGTGGGCCACGGTGCACCACAGCGACGACGAGGCGGCGCAGCTCTGGCGGGACGTCGTGGGCCTGCCCGCCGACCGGATCCACCGGCTGGGCGAGGACAACTTCTGGGAGATGGGCAGTACGGGCCCGTGCGGGCCGTCCTCCGAGATCTTCTTCGACAAGGGCCCGGAGTGGGGTCACGAGGGCGGGCCGGCGCACGGCGGCGAGGAACGCTACGTCGAGATCTGGAACCTCGTCTTCATGGAGTTCAACCGGCCGGAGAGCGGCGAACTCGAACCCCTGCCCCAGCGGAACATCGACACCGGGGCCGGCATGGAGCGGATCCTGCCGATCATCCAGGGCACGAACTCGGTTTTCGAGACCGACGTGCTGCGGCGCCTGATCGGCGACGCCGAGCAGCTCTGTGGCGCGACGTACGGGTCGGACGCGGAGCGTGACGTCAGCCTCCGCATCGTGGCGGACCACTCCCGCGCCATCTCGTTCCTGATCGCCGACGGCGTCGTGCCCTCCAACGAGGAGCGCGGGTACGTGCTGCGCCGGATCATCCGGCGGGCCGCCCTGCACGCCCAGCGGGTTGGCGCCCGTCGGGGGGTGCTGGCGGAGATGGCCGGCCGCGTCGCCCAGGTCATGCACTCGGGGTACCCCGATCTGACCGAGGTGATCGACCAGGTGCAGAGCACCCTGGAGCGGGAGGAACACCGGTTCCGGGAGACCCTCTCGCTGGGGCTCGGGATGCTGGACAGTGCGGTTCCCGCGGGGTCGACGACCATCCCCGGCGAGGTCGCCTTCAAGCTGCACGACACCTACGGTTTCCCGATCGACCTGACCCGCGAGATCGCCCGGGAGCGGGGACTGGGCGTCGACGACGCCGGGTTCGAGGCCGCGATGACGCAGCAGCGCACCCACGCCCGCGCCGATGCGAAGGCCGGTGCGGTCGACAACGGCGCGGCCAACGCCAAGGTGGTCCGGGACGAGTACGGCGTGACCGACTTCCTCGGGTACGAGACGCTCACCACCGACGCGAAGGTGACCGGGGTCTTCCCCCACCCCGAGCCGGGTCGGGTGGAGGTGTACGTCGCCGCGTCCCCCTTCTACCCGGAGGGCGGCGGCCAGATCGGCGACACCGGCACGATCACCGGTCCCCATGGGCACGGCCGGGTGCTCGACACCGACGCGCCGCTGCCGAACGTCATCCGCCACCACGTGGAGGTGGAGCAGGGCACCTTCGGTGTCGGCGAGACCGTCGCCCTGGCGGTCGACGCCGATCGGCGTGCCTCCCTGCGGCGCAGCCACACGGGTACCCACCTGCTGCACTGGGCCCTGCGCAAGGTGCTCGGCACGCAGGCCCGCCAGCAGGGCTCACTGGTCGCACCCGACTACCTCCGGTTCGACTTCAACCACCACTCGCCCCTCACCGACGAGCAGCTCAGCGAGGCGGAGAACCTGGTGGCGGAGCAGATCCGCAGCAATGGCGGGGTCGAGATCAAGCACTCCTCCCAGGCGGAGGCGAAGGCTGCCGGGGCGATCTCGTTCTTCGGCGAGAAGTACGGCGAGGTGGTGCGGGTGATCCGCGCCGGGGAGCACTCGATGGAGCTCTGCGGCGGCACCCACGTGTCCGCCCTGGGTGAGATCAGTGAACTGGTGGTGACGTCGGAGTCCTCCGTCGGCGCCAACCTGCGCCGCATCGAGGCGTTCACCGGTGCCCGGGCGTTCGAGGAGAACCGTCGCCAGCGCCAGTTGCTGAAGGCGGCGGCCGGCGCGGTCCGCACCACGCCCGACCAACTGCCCGCAGCGATCGGGCGGTTGCAGGAGGCGCAGAAGGCCGGGGAGCGGGAACGCCGTCAGCTGACCACGCAGATCGACCGGTACCTGGCCAGGGACCTGGCCCGGGAGGCGGACGACGGGCTGGTCGTCGCCCGCTGTGACGGCCGCGACCAGGGGCAGCTCAAGGGCCTCGCGCTGGCCGTGCTGAACGAGCCGGGCATCTCGGCGGTGGGCCTCATCGGATCGGCGGACGGCAGTTCGGTCGCGCTCGCGGTCGCGGTCGATGACCGGGTCGGCGACGCCCCCTCCTTCGTCCGGGCGGCGGCAAAGCTGGTCGGTGGGGGCGGCGGCGGGCGGGACCGCCGCATCGCCGTCGCCGGGGGACGCGACCCGAGCCGTATCGACGAGGCGCTCAAGGCGCTGCGTGAGGCACTCGCCTCGGCCTGACCGGCCAGGTGCACGGGGCGGGCCGCTCGACGGCCCGCCCCGTGCCGTCCTGGTCAGGAGCCGGGCCGGGCCGTACGGTCACAGCCGCTCGACGTTGGGCGCCGCCGGCACCCGGTGCACCGTGTCGAGCACGAGTCGACACTGCTGCCAGTCGATGGCGCCGTCCAGTGCCTCGTGCGGCGTCACCAGCACCACGCAGTCGTACTCGTCGAATGGAAGCTTCCGTACGTCGAGCGAGCTCAGGACGGTGCCGTCGATGTCGAGCTCGGCAACCCACGGGTCGCAGTAGTCCACTGTGGATCCGCTGGCGAGCAGCCGGCCGATGATGTTCAGGGCCGGCGCGTTACGCAGGTCGGGCACATTCGGCTTGTACGCCACACCGAGTACCAGCACCCTGCTGGTCTCGATCGGGGTACCCACCCGCGCCAGCATCTCCGTCACGCGGACGGCGACCTTGAGCGGACGGGCACTGGCCTGGCGGTGCGCGGCCTCGATGATCGGCATCGGCACGGACTGCCGCCCCGCCTCGGTGATGAGGAAGAGCGGGTCGACCGGGATGCACTCGCCCCCGATCCCGGGCCCCGGCCAGTGCGGCAGGTACCCGAAGGGCTTGGTGGCGGCGGCACGGATCACCTCGTCCACCGGGACACCGAGTTTGTGGCAGAGGTCGGAGATCTCGTTCGAGAAGCTGATGTTGACCAGCCGGGCGCTGTTCTCCAGGAGCTTGCTCATCTCCGCGACCGTCGCGTCGGACAACTCGGTGACCTGCATGGAGATCGACGTCAGCACGGTCGCGGCCCGACGGGTACAGGCCGCGCTGACGCCACCGACCACCCGGGGGGTGTTGGTGATCGTCCAGCCGTCCCGGTTGGCCGGGTTGACCCGCTCGGGCGCGCACGCCACGAAGAGGTCCCGGCCCAGGGTGAGCCCGGTCTCGGCGGACAACCGCTGCGCCCAGCGCCGGGTGGTTCCCGGTGGCACCGTCGACTGGAGCACGACCACCGTGCCCGGTCCGATCATCGGCGCCAGTGAGGCGAAGGCGCTGTCCACGAAGGTCAGGTCGGGCTGCTCGTCGGTGGTGACCGGGGTGGGGACGGACACCATCACCACGTCCGCCGAGCCCACATCCCGGGCGTCGAGGGCGAGGTGGAGGCGGTCGGCGACGGCGCGGATCTGCTCGTCGCTGATGTCCGGCAGGTACGACCTGCCCCGACGGAGCTGCTGCACCTTGACGTCGTCGATGTCCACGCCGTGCACCGTGAAGCCGGTGGCGGCGAAGGCATGCGCGAGCGGTAGACCGGTGTAGCCGAGGCCAACCACCGCGATGGTCAGGTCGCGGTCCAGGGCCCGCTGGTGAAAGGCCCCCTCGTCGCCGTAACTGGTCGAATTCGTCGGTTCCGTGACAACGTTCATATCTTCTCGCCCTCATACGCACCCTGCGCGCCTCCGGCGCCCACGGGCGGTTCTGCTGTCGCCCCGGTTCCCCGCTCCGGCGGATGTGTCTAGCGGCCGGCGGTCATCTCGTCCCGGTGGTGCTCCGTCTGGGGGCGCTCGAGCACGGTGCAGGCTCCGGCGATGGCGGCGGGTGTGCCCTGGTCGAGGAACTGCCGTGCGGGCACCCTGAGGCTGTGGGTGTGGCGCAGCAGTGCGATCGCCTGGACCACGAGCAACGAGTGCCCGCCCAGCTTGAAGAAGTTGTCATGCGGGCCGACCTTCTTCCCGAGCACCTCTTCGAAGACATCGGTCACGGCCGCCAGGTTGCTGTCGTCAGCGGACATCTTTCCCCCCACGGATGTGGTCGCTGTGCCCGGCCTGTTCCCCGTCCCGGTAGATGACGCCCCGCTCCGAGTCGAGGACCAGCCGGTCGCCGTAGGGGAGTACCCACGCCGGGTCGTAGTGCCCGCAGTCTCCGCCGACGAAGATCGGGAAGTCCGTACCGCCGAGGTGCCGGTCGACGAACCCCGCGATCAGGGCTAACCACTCCTCGAAGTCGACCCATGGGTTGTCCCCGATCAGCATCCCGTTCAACGTGCGGAAATCAATCAGCTTCGCCAGCCGTTCGAGGTGCTCGTGGACGTACGACAGCTCCGGCTTGAGGGGGTCCCACCACAGCACACAACCGGTGGGGTCCAGCAGTTCCGCCTCGACCAGCCTCGGAAGGACGCTCAACTCCGCGCCGAGCAGGGGACCACTGCCCACCCCCGGACGGAGCCAGGCGTGGTGGCCGGATCGGGGGCGTTCCAGCGGAGTCTCGTCCTGGGCCAGCGACCGCCAGTTCCGGCCGCCCATCGTCCGGGAGGCCGACACCTGGTACGTGACCGGATCGTCGGCCATCAGGACCTGCCGGAACGAGGTGAGGGTCTCCCCGGGGACGGCCAGCTCCCCGAACTGGAAGACGTAGGTCACGCCGACGAAGGAGGAGACCCGGGCCCGGGTCTCCAGGAAGGCGTTGAGCACGATGTTGTCCGAGCGCCCGATCAGCGGCTTGGGGTTGTCGGCGAACACCGACGGGGAGAGGTGGGGCAACAGCTCAGCCGAGGTGGAACCCCCGGCGGCACAGAGCACGGCGGCGACCTCCGGGTCGGCGAAGGCGCCGTGCAGGTCGTCCGCGCGCATCTGCGGGGTGCCGGCCGACCAGCCGTCGTCCGAGATCTCGAAGCAGTTCGGGGAGAAGTCGACCCGCAGGCCCAACCCCTCCAGGGCGGCCCTGGCCCGCTCGGCCCGAACGGTGGCGAAGGCCATGGAGGGCAACGCGGGACTGATGATCCGCACCAGCGAGCCGGGGGCCAGCGGGGCCGGTCGCAGGATGTCCAGTGTCCGCTCCGTCATCGATTCGTCTCCTACAGATGAAACCGGTCGGTGGTCACAGCCGGCGTGCCGAGCACCCGGTACCCCTCACCGGACCTCCTCCATCGCCCCGGACCCGGGCGACCCGGCCGGCGCGAACCCGAGGACCGCGCCGTAGAAGGCGAGTTCGGTGCGGGCGACCGTACGGATCGTCTCGGCCAGCCGGAACCCGTGCTGCTCGCCGGGAAACTCGACGTACTGGTGCGGGACGCCCCGGTGCCGCAGCGCCTCGGCCAGCCGGGCCGTCTGGTCCGGCGGCACCACCCGGTCCTCGGCGCCCTGAAAGAGCAACAGCGGCACCCTGAGCCGGTCCAGGTTGAACAGCGGGGAGCGTTCCCGGAACCGGTCGATGTCCCGGGGCAGGCTGCCGATGAGGAACTCCAGGTACGACGACTCGAACTTGTGGGTACCCGCGGCTATCGAGGTGGCGTCCGCCACCCCGTAGTAGGACACCCCGACCGCGAAGAGGTCACCGAAGGTGGCCGCGCAGAGCGCCGTGAAGCCACCCGAACTCGCTCCCTTGACGATCAGCCGGTCCGGGTCGGCCAACCCCAGGCTCACCAGCCGGCGGGCCGCGTGCTCGCAGTCGGCGACATCGACGACGCCCCAGCGGCCGCGCAGCGCCTCCCGGTACCGGCGCCCGTGGCCGGAGCTGCCCCGGTAGTCGACGTCCGCCAGGGCGAAGCCGCGGCTGGTCCAGAACTGTACGGCGTAGTTCAGTGCCGGGCTCGCCGAGAACGTCGGTCCGCCGTGACAGAGGACGATCAGCGGGGGCAGTTCCCCGGCCGGTGCGGTGAAATCGCCGTTGCGCGGCGGGTAGTACAGCATCCGAGCGGTGGCGCCGTCCGCCGACTCGTACTCGAGATAGCGCGGCGTCGACAGGTACTCCGGTCCGACCAGCGTACGGCGGCTGCTCCGCAACACACGGTGTTTCCTGCCGCCGGTGAGATCGAGTTCCACGACCGCACTCACCTGGTCCGCCGAACCGCATACCGCGACCGCGCGAGTCCCGGCGACACACAGATCGGTGAAGGAGGTGAAGCCCGTATCTATCGGAACGAACCGCTCCCCGCCCGGTTCCGACAGGCCCAACTGACCACTGTTGTCCCTGGTCCACACCGCGACCAGGGTGCCGTCGGCGAGAAAGCCGTAGGGACGCTCCCCGAAGTGCCACGACGGTTCCGCGAACTCCGCGTCCAGACCGCCGACCCGGTACCCCCGCACGCCGTCGTCTCGGTAGACGTTCCAGAAGCCGGACCGGTCGGACACGTAGTACAGCGTGCCGTCCGGGGCATAGCCGGGATGGACGACCGACTCCGTCCGGCTGCCGGCCACGAGGCGCGTCCCGACCAGGTCACCTGACGGGCCGAGAGTGCCTTCCCACAGCTCGGTGCCGTCCCACGGCATGTTCGGGTGGTCCCAGGTGAGCCAGGTCAGCCGGGACCCGTCGGGCGAGAACCGGGGCCCCGTCACGAAGTCGTGCCCGCCGCAGAGCGGCACCGGGTCGGCTGCGCCCGAGGTGGGCACCGCGACGATGTCGTGTCGCACGCCCTCGTCGGTGTGCCGTTCCCGGATGCACACCACTCGGCTTCCGTCCGGGCTGAGGGTGAGATCACCGAAGCGCACCCGGCGGTCGGCAACCGCGGGGGTTATCGGCTGGGTGGACCCGTCGTCCCGGTCCATCCGGTAGATCCGCTGGTCGTCGCCGTTGACGAAGAAGATGTGCCGCGAGGACCCGGCGTAGGCGAGCCCGCCGTACTCGTAGACGAGGCTGCGGACGCTGAACCCCGAGGTGGTCACGTCCGTGGGCGGCCCGTCCCCGACCTGCTGGACCAGCACGTAGCGGCCACCTTCGGCCGGCCGCAGCTCGACCCAGAGAACGGCTGGTCCGACGACCAGCGGACAGCTCGGCACCACCCGGTCCTCGGCCAGCAGGTCCTCGCTGACAGGGGACTTCCAGGATCCGTACGGTGCCGTGGTGGCGACCGACCTCACCAGTGGAACCCGTCGAGAAGCTCCACGATCTCCGGGTCGCCGCTCGCCCGGAGCCCGTCGGTGAGCGCCGAGGACACCGGCACACCACGGGTGATCTCGCTCTTGAGCCAGGACGGCGAGTAGCCGAACAGGATCAGCCGGCGTCGTCCACAGGTCTCGGCGGTCGGCTCGGTACGGTGCCACAGGTTGCCGTGCATCAGGATGCAGTCGCCCGGCTCGAAGTAGAGCTTCTGCTGACCGGGCTGGTCCGAGGAGTCGTTGGGCAGCTTCAGGGTCGTCTGCTGGTGGCTTCCGGGCAGCACACAGAGCGCGCCCTCGTCGGCGCCGACCCGGTCGAGGTAGATGAGACCGTGCACCTGGTGGGGGTACACGAAGTACGGCGGCATCGGATCGGGGACCACCCGCAGGTGGATGTGCCAGTTGACCCCGGCGTTGGCCACGCCCTCGAAGGCCATCCGGGCCTCCACGCCGAAGGCGACCTGGGGACCGAGCAGGTAACGCGCCACGGAGAGGGTCGGCTGGTAGCGGATCAGCCGGTGGAAGACCTCGTCCTTGTCCAGCAGGGCGCGGATGTACAGCCCGTTGTTCGGCAACCGCTCCGCAGTCGGGTGGCTGATCTCCTCGGCCGCGATCCGGTCCAGGGCCGCCCCGAACTCCGCGATCCACTCCTTCGGGACCAGCCCTCGGCGTAGCAGATACCCGTCCTTCTGGAACCCGGCCAGTTCGTCCTCAGTGGCCTCGACCCGCACGGAACGAACGGGGTATCCATTATTCCGGTCATTGATGTGGTACTCGACTTCAAAGCCTCCACCGGCAGACGTCTTGCCATTTGCCGCCATGTGGTAAACCCCTAGTCGATTTGGGGTTACGCAACGCATAAATGGAGGCTACGTTACGCAACCAACGGTCAAAGCCGGTAGCGGTGAGGTCGGAAATCCTGTTGAATCGAAGATTCATCGATACAGCGTGGAGCCATCAAAGCACATGTGACGAGTTTGCGGAACCCCGGCCAGGCGACCCGATGCGGCTCCGACCGGGGGCAGGTCAAGCCCGGACGACGGTTGCAGAACGAATCGCAAACAGTGCGCTCTGCGATCGCGTTATTGTGCCGATACAGATTGTGGACCGATCTGTGGGGAAGCATCCACGCCCTTTACCCACAAGGCTCTCGGCAGGCGGACCACGGCCGGATTCCAGCCAGGACTGTCACCGGGCAGCGACTCCGACGGAAGTCAACGGCCATGACGGCGAAAAATCGGAAAACAGAACGCACTCATCGAGCAACGTGCGCGGATAACGCCGGGGATCGCCCTGCCGCCAGGCGGCCGGCCACTGGTCCGCCCGCAACGGCTCCCGGGCGCTCCCTGGGACCTGTGACACGTCCCCCTCGGGCCGGTGCCCGGGGCAACCGCCGCAGTGCCAAACTGATCGCCACGGAACGATCCGAGGACACGGGAGGCGGCGTGCGCTGGCGCAGTTTCGTGGCGGTGGGGGACAGCTTCACCGAGGGCATGGACGACGCGTATCCGGACGGCACCTACCGCGGCTGGGCGGATCTGGTGGCCACCCGGCTGGCGGCCGAAGCCGGCCCCGACTTCCGGTACGCGAACCTGGCGATCCGGGGCCGGCTCTTCCCCAACGTCGTGGCCGAACAGGTGCCGGCCGCGCTGGCGATGAGGTCCGACCTGATCAGCTTCGCGGCCGGCGGCAACGACGTGCTGCGCCGCACCTTCGACCCGGACGCCCTGGCGACCCGCTTCGACGACGTCGTCGGCCGACTTCGCTCGGGCGGCGCGGACGTGGTGCTGTTCCGGTTCGCCGACGTGATGGCCCGGCTGCCCGGCCAGCGCCTGGTCGCCCCCCGGGTCCAACTGCTCAACCAGGCGGTCGGGGCGACCGCCGAGCGGCACGGCGCGATCCTGGTCGACCTGTACGCCGACGACACCTTCCTCAACCCGATGCTGTGGAGCACCGACCGGCTGCACCTGTCGGCGGCCGGGCACCGGCGGGTCGCCGCGCAGGTGTTGACCGCGCTCGGGGTCGGCTGCGACGAGGAGTGGCTCATGGTCCCGCCGCACCCCGCGCCGACGCCCTGGCTGGCCGCCCGCGCCGCCGACCTCCGTTGGGCGGGCCGACACCTGGCCCCGTGGATCAAGCGCCGGCTGACCGGCCGGTCGTCCGGGGACACGGTCACCGCGAAGCGGCCCCGACTCGGCCCGTTCGCCGACTGACGTGCCCATCCTGCACGCCGCGCGGCTCCTGCGGCACACCCTCGACGATCCGCCGGGGCCCGGCGGGGCCGTGCTGGTGGCCGGGAGCCGGATCGAGGCGGTCGCGCCGCTGGACGAACTGCTCGCGGCGTACCCCGGGGTGCGGGTGCGGCGGTGGGCCGGGGCCCTCGGGCCGGCGCTCGTGCACGACGGGCCGCTGCCGGCCGCCCCCACCCCGCGCGAGCGGGTGCACGCGCTGTTCCGCTCCGGGGCGGCGGCGGTCCCGGCCGCGCATCTCACCGACCCGGGCCTGCGGGCGGCGGCGGTCCGTGGCGACGTCGCGGTCCTCGATCGGGTACGGCCGCCCGCACTGGTCGTCGGCGGACGGGCCGACCTGGCCGTCTTCGCCGACGACGGAACCTGCCTCGCCACGGTGGTGGCTGGCCGACTGGTGTACCGCCGGGCCTGACCGTCCTCGGCCCGCGTGGCCCGCCATGATCGTTTGCTGGTCACCGGCATGACACGCCGGGCCCGCTGCCGCTCAACGACAGACGATCATGAGACGGCGTACTGGGGCAGGCTTCCGATGCGGGGCACCTCGTCGGGGAACCCGCGTACCTTGGGACTCATGCCTGTGCCGAGCGATCCCGATCCGCGCCTCCAGTCGTACGCCGACCCGCAGCGGCTGGTCACCACCGAGTGGCTGGCCGAGCACCTGGGCGACGAGGGGCTGGTGGTGGTCGAGTCCGACGAGGACGTGCTGCTCTACGACACCGGGCACATCCCGGGCGCCGTGAAGGTCGACTGGCACACCGAGCTGAACGACCAGGTGACCCGGGACTATCTGGACGCGAAGAGCTTCGCCGAGCTGTGTGCCGCCAAGGGCATCGGCCGCGACGACACCGTCGTCTTCTACGGCGACAACTTCAACTGGTGGGCCGCGTACGCGCTCTGGGTCTTCTCGCTCTTCGGGCACGCCGACGTGCGTCTGCTCGACGGCGGCCGGCAGAAGTGGGCCGCCGAGGGGCGCGAGCTGACCCGGGACAGGGTGACCCGGCCCCGCGCCGAGTACCCGGTGCCGCAGCGCGACGACGCGCCGATCCGGGCGTACCGGGAACAGGTGATGGCGCACGTGGCCGCCGGCCGGCCGCTGGTCGACGTGCGCTCGCCCGGCGAGTACACCGGCGAGATGCTGCACATGCCGGACTATCCGCAGGAGGGCGCGCTGCGCGGCGGGCACATCCCGGGTGCGGTGAACAAGCCGTGGAAATCCGCCGCGAACGACGACGGCACGTTCAGGTCCGCCGACGAACTGCGCGCCATCTACGCCGACCAGCTCGGGCTGAGCCCGGCCGACGACGTGGTGGCGTACTGCCGGATCGGGGAACGGTCCAGCCACACCTGGTTCGTGCTGCGTCACCTGCTCGGCTACCCGCAGGTGCGCAACTACGACGGCTCGTGGACCGAGTGGGGCAACTTGGTCCGGGCCCCCGTCGTGCGGGGCGACCAGCCCGGCGGTCTGGCGACCTGAGCAAGATCCTGATAGGTGCCGTAGGGCATCTCTTGTGGCGGCCAGAGTACGGTCGGTCGTACGGGGACCGACCGACGCGGCGGCGCGGGGGGCAGCCCGGCGCGCTCAGCCGGCGGCGAGGGAGACCTCGCCGTGCAGGTCCTGGACCACGCCGGTCACCTCGCCGGTCTCGGGCTGCCAGCGCAGCAGCCCGCCCGGGTCGTGGCGCAGCAACACCGCCCCGTCCCGGTCCCAGCCGAGCACCTCGCAGCAGCCCTTCCACCGGTCCCGACCCAGGTCGAGCAGGTGGGTCACCACGCCGGTTTCGGCATTCAGCAGCGCGACGCCCTCCAGCCCGCCCATGGTGTCGGTGGTGATCCAACCGGCCCGGGCCATCCGCTCGCCGCGCTGCCAGCCCCGCCCGTAGAACTCGTCGACCCGGTGGCCGCGGGGCAGCGCGCGGAAGTCGACCGGGCCGCTGCCCCGGTGCGTCTCGTCGCCGCTCCAGCGGACCCGCGTCAGGCTCGGCGGCGTGCCGCCCAGTTCGAGCAGGGCGTTCGGGGGGGCCGTCGGGTCGGGCGCGACGACGTCCCACGGCGACACCGGGATCTTCCGGCTGGTGCCGGTGTGCGGGTCCATGTCGTACGTGGTGTCGCCGTCGCCGACGAGCAGCCGGTTGCCGGACCAGAGGACGTGCTCCAGGTAACCCCTGAGCGGGTGGCGGCGCACGGCGGCGGTGGTCAGGTCGACCACGATCACCTCGTCGGTCTGGGCGAAGGCGGCGGTCCGCCCGTCCGGGGAGAGGCTCCCGCTCTTCAGCGCCGCCGCCTCGTTGCCCCCGGCGTCGCGGGTCGGGGCGGGAGTGACCACGTCGAGGTCCCGGACGAGGCCGTCGTCGCCGAGCACCCGGATCCGCCCCTCGACGGCGGTCTCCGGGTCGATCGGCTGGTAGAGCGCCAACGCCCTGCGGACCGGTCGGGCCGAGAGCGTCGCGCCGACCGGGTCGCCGAGGCGGCCCAGGGGGCGCCCGGGATAGGCCAGGTCGGCCGGGATCGTCTGCACGGGCCCGGGGTGCGGGACCGGGCTCCGGTCCGGTGTCGCGGTGGTTGCCGGTGGCGGCGGGTCAGCGGGGCGCAGGGCCAGCGCCGTACCCCCGGTGAGCAGGGCAACCGCGAGCGCGGCGGCACCGGCGGCACGGCGGGCGCGACGCACCCGGCGGGCCCGCTCCCAGCCGGCTGCCGCAGGGTGCGCCGGGCGGACGTCCTCGGCGGCGACGGTGAGCAGCCGGTGCACTTCCTCTTCCCTCACGGGTTCACCTCCATCCCGGTGACCAGGCCCTTGCCGGGCCGTCCCTCGTCCTGACCAAGCTCCGGCGCTACCTCGCGGAGCCGGCGCAGCGCCGCGTGGCACTGGCTCTTCACGGTCCCGACCGTGACGCCGAGCGCCTCGGCGGTGGCCGCCTCGGTGAGGTCCTCGAAGTAGCGCAGCACCAGCACGGCGCGCTGCCGGGGCGGCAGGTGGCCGAGCGCGTCGCGCAGCGCGAGCCGCAGCGCCCCGTCGCCCTCGGCCGTTGGCCGCTCCGGCGGGTACGCGCTCAGCCACTCCCGGCGGCGACGGCGCCACCAGGAGACGGTGTCGCGGTAGAGGATCGCCCGCACGTAGGCGGCCGGGTCGCCATGCCGCACGGCGGGCCAGCGCAGGGCCAGCTTCAGCAGCGCCTCCTGGAGCAGGTCCTCGGCCTGGTGCCGGTTGCCGCAGACCAGGTAGGCCGCGCGCAGCAGCCGGTGCTGGTGGCACTCGACGAAGGTGACGTAACCGTCCCGCCCGTCGTCGATCGTCGGCGCTGCCATTCGCCCTCCCTCCGGCCGGCGTCGCGCATACCGCGTCACCAGGCAGACGCACGGGGACCCGGAAAAGGTTGGCCGACCCCGGCGGGCACCGCCACGGCGATCCGACCGCACTGCGCGGCTGCCCCACCCGGCACTGCGCGGCTGCCCCGACCGGCAACCGCTGCGGTGCCCGGTGGGCGTCGGCCAATCGGGGCAGCGCCGGGCCGAGCATCTGGCCTTGGCGATGACAAGCCGCATAGCGGTGATCGGCGCTCAGCGGCGACGGGGCGGCTGGGTGATTGCAGCCGGCTCGGCGGTTGCAGCCGGCTCGGCGGTGGCGGGCGGCTGCGGCTTGGCCGGTCCCAGCGCCCGCCACGACGCGACGGTGACGAGCACGAAGACGACGGCCACCGCCACCGCCACCGCCACCGCCACCGGCCCCACCCCGTACGCGGCTCCGGCCACCCCGGCGAGCGCCGCCCCGATCGGCGCGGTGATCAGGCCGACCATCCGCTGGGCGGCACCCACCCGGCCGAGCAGCACGGCCGGCACGTGGCGCTGCCCGTACGACGCCCAGAGGCCGTTCCACACCGTGGTGCCAGCGGCGAACACCGCAAGCGCCAGCCCGCCGGGCACCGGGTGCCGGGCCAGCGCCAGCCCGGTCAGCGCGACGGCCTGGGCGGCGAGTACGGCGCGGAGCGCAGGCACCGTGCCGAGCCGAGCGGCCAACCGACCCGCCCCCAGTCCACCGGCGAGGCCGCCGAGCACCGCCGCCGCGGCGAACAGTCCGTACCCGGCCGGCGGCACCCGCAGCACGTCGAGCGCGTAGAGCACCAGCACCGCCATCAGCCCGCTGATCGCGAAGTTGCTCCCGGCGGTCGCCACGGTCAGCCGCCACAGCGTCGCGTCCCCGCGCACCCACCGCACCCCCTCGACCCCCTCCCGCCACACCGCCCGCGCCCGCCCGCGCCCTCTCCCCGCGTCACGCCCCCGGCTGTCCTCCGCGATCTTGCAGTTGCGGCCCCCACTCTGGGGCTTTTCGCCGGATTCGTTCGGGCCCAAAGTGCAAGATCGCGGGGAGTGGGAGTGGGAGTGGAGGGCGAGGGTCAGGAGGGCCGCGGCAGCGAAGGTGAGGGCGTCCACGGCGAACGGGAGGGGTGCGGCGAGGGCGAAGAGCACGCCGGCGGCGGTGGCGCCGAGGAAACCGCCCGCCACCGCCGAGCCGGCCTGTAGGCGGCCGTTCGCCCGGGCCAACGCGGCCGGGGGCACCACCGCCGGCAGCATCGCGAACGAGGCGGCGTCGAAGAGGGTGCCGAGCGCGGCGAGCAGGAACGCCACCGTCACGAGTACGGCGACGCCGGCCCGGTCGAGGGCGACCGCGAGGGCGAGTCCACCGACCACGGCCGCGCGCAGCCCGTCCACCACCGCCATCGTCCGGCGGCGGTCCCAGCGGTCCGCGTACACGCCGCCGAGCAGGCCGAACAGCAGCGGCGGGAGCTGCCCGGCGACGGTCACCACGGCCACCGCCCGGGGGTCGCGGGTCAGCGCCGCGGCCAGCAGGGCCAGGGCGGGGGTACGCAGGCTGTCGCCGAACCGGGACAAGACAGCGGCGGACCAGAGCAGCCGGTAGTCGCGACCGAGGCCGACTGTGCGGCGCGCGGCCGGGGCGGCGTGGCCGGCTGGGGCGGTACGGGTCATGCGGCCGACACTCGGGGCTCAACCCGGTCGAGGGTCAAGTTCCGGCGTACGGGGGGCAGCCGGCCGTCGGTGATCACCGGTACGGTGAGCGCCGGCACCGGACCGGGGAGCAGCAGGCGTGGACCGCACCTTCCAGGTCGACCTCCGAGGCGTGGTCGACCTGCTCAGTCATCATCTCTACGGCAGCCCACGGGTCTACGTCCGTGAGCTCATGCAGAACGCGGTGGACGCGATCACCGCGCGCCGGGCCACCGAGCCCGACGCCCCGGCGCTGATCCGCATCGAGCCGCCCGAGCTGACCGGCGACGGCACGCTGCGGGTGCACGACACCGGCGTCGGCCTCACCGAGGCGCAGGTGCACGAGCTGCTGGCCACCATCGGCCGCAGCTCGAAGAGGGACGAGCTGGGCTTCTCCCGCCACGAGTTCCTCGGCCAGTTCGGCATCGGGCTGCTCTCCTGCTTCCTGGTCGCCGACGAGATCCGGGTGGTCACCCGGCACGCCGACGAGCCGACGGTGCTCTGGACCGGGTACTCCGACGGCCGGTACGCCGTCGCGACCGCGCCCGCCGGGCAGCGGCGGGCCGAGCCGGGGACGACCGTGACCCTGGTGCCACGTCGCGACGCCGGCCAGTGGCTCGCCACCGCGACGGTCACCGACCTGGCCCGGCTCTACGGCTCGCTGCTCCCGGTCACCGTCCGGGTCGGCGACGCGGTCACCACCGCCGGGGACCCACCCTGGCCGACCGCGCCCGGCGTGCCCGCCGACCGCCCGGCCCTGCTCCGGTACGCCCGGCAGCACCTCGGCGTCGACCCGTTCGACGTGGTGCCGCTGTCCGTCCCGGAGGCGGGGCTGACCGGCGTCGCGTTCATCCTGCCGACCCCGGTGAACCCGGCCGCCCGCGCCGGCCACCGGGTGTACCTGAAGCGGATGCTGCTCACCGAGCACGCCGACGGACTGCTGCCCGACTGGGCGTTCTTCGCCCACTGCGTGGTGGACGCCAGCGAGCTGCGCCCCACCGCCAGCCGCGAGGCGCTCTACGAGGACACCCTGCTGACCGCGACCCGGGAGGCCCTGGGCGCGCAGGTGCGCGGCTGGCTGGTCCGGCTGGCCCGGCACGACCCGCGCCGGCTCGCCGAGTTCCTCCAGGTGCACCACCTGGGGGTCAAGGCGCTCGCCCTGCACGACGACGAGATGCTCCGCCTGGTCGACCAGTGGTGGCCGATGGACACCAACGTCGGCACGCTCACCCTGGCGGAGTTCCGCCAGCAGCACGGCCTGATCCGGTACGCCGCCAGCCTGGACGAGTTCCGCCAGCTCGCCGCCGTCGCCGCCGCGCAGGACCTGGCCGTGGTCAACGCCGGCTACACGTACGACACCGAGCTGATCGAGCGGCTGCCGACGGTGGACCGGTCGGCGCTCATCGAACGGCTGGAGCCCAGCGACCTGACCACCCGCTTCGACGCCCTCGAACCGCAGGTGGAGCTGGCCCTGCGGCCGTTCCTCGCCGGGGCGCAGCGGGCCCTGGAACGGCTCGACTGCGAGGTGGTGATCCGGGCGTACGACCCGGTGTCACTGCCGGCGCTCTACCTGGTCAGCAGGTCGGCGGCGTTCAACGACCAGCTCGCCGCCACCCGGGACCGGACCGACGAGTTGTGGGGCGGGGTGCTCGACGCGCTCGCCGCCTCCGCCCCGCCGGACCGCCCGCAGTTGGTGCTCAACCACCGCAACCCGCTGGTCCGCCGGGTCACCACCCTCGACGATCCGGAGCTGGTCGGGCTCGCCGTCGAGGCGCTGTACGGGCAGGCCCTGCTGCTCGGGCACCATCCCATCCGCCCGGCCGACGCCGCGCTGCTGAACAGTTCCTTCCTCGGCCTGCTCGGCCGGGCCGTACCGGGACGGGAGTGAGGCCGCGATGAGTGAGGACGACCTGTGGCGGATGCTGCACGGGACCACCGAAATGCCGTACGGGGCGGGGCGGACGGCCGCCCTGGAGCAGCTGCTGCGCCGGGCCGACGCCGGGGACGACCGGCACCTGGCGTTCGCCGTCCGGATGCAGGCCACCACCGGATACGTCTACGGCGGTGAGGCGGGCAAGTCCTTCGTCACCTTCTCCTGGTGCCTGGCCGAGTTCGACCGGGATCCGCAGCCGTACCACCAGGGCTACGCCCACCAGCTCCTCTGGCACTTCAAGTACATGGTCAACGCCATGCTGAAGTTTCCCGAGCTGCCGCTGGACCGCACGTACGCGGTGCTCGACGACATGGAGCGTCGGTACCGGGACGCCGGGCACAGCCTCCAGGCCGTACACAAGCACCGCTACCTGGTCGCCGACCACGTGGGCGACGCCGAGGCCGCCGAGCGGTGGTACCGGGAGTGGCTGACCGCCCCGCGCGACGAGCTGTCCGACTGCGCAGGCTGCGACCCCACCACCCAGGTCGCCCATCTCGCCCACGTCGGCCGGCACGACGAGGCGGTGGCGCTGGCCGAGCCGGTCCTCGCCGGCCGGCTGACCTGCACGGAGCAGCCGCAGGCGATCCTCACCGCGCTGCTGGTGCCGTACCTGCGCACGGGGCGGGGCGACGCGGCCCGGGACGCGCACCGGGAGGCGTACCGGCGGCTGCGGGGCAACCTGTCGGACCTGTGGGACATCGGGGACCACGTCGAGTTCTGCACGCTGACCGGCAACGAGGCCCGGGCCGTGGAGATCGTCGAGCGGCACCTGGACTGGCTGGACCGGGCGCCCACCCCGGCCGCCGCGATGCACTTCGCGGCGGCGGCCGCCGCCGCGCTGCGCCGGGCCGCCGGGGCCGGCGACGTCACGCTGCACCGTCGGGCGGCCGGCGACCGGCCGGCGGGTGAGGTGTCCGCCGCCGCGTTGGCCGCCGAGCTGACCGACACGGCGACGGCGCTGGCCGCCCGGTTCGACGCCCGCAACGGCACCTCGCACCAGTCGGAGCGGATCGCCCGGCGGCTGGCCACCGGGCCCGCCGGGGAACACCTGCCGCTCTCGGCCAGCCTGCGCCGCAGCCCGGCCGATCCGACCCGGTACCCGCACCCGGCGGTGCCCTCGGCCGAGGAGCCGGCCGTCCCGGCTGACGCCACCGCCGACGAGCTGCTCGACCTGGCCGACGAGTGCCTGCGCACCCACCGCCGGTCGGGGCTGATCGCCGCGCTGGCCGCGTACGACGAGCGGTTCGGCGCCGCCGAGGCGCCGCCCCGGACGGCGGCCCGCCGGCTGGAGCTGCGGGCGGGTGAGCTGACCGAGACCGACGGCCCGGAGGCGGCGCTGGCCGCGAGCCGGGCGGCGCTGGCCGCGTACCGGGAGCTGGGCGACCAGGTCCGGGCGCAGGTGGTGGCCGGCCGGCTCGGGGTGCTGCTCTGCATGAGCGGGGAGGCCGAGGAGGGTCTGGCGCTGGTCCGGGGAGCCGCCGACCTCCTCGCCGCGCACGCCGACGCCCGGGAGCGGGCCGCCGCGCACGACCGGCTCGCGCTGGCGCTGGCGCACCTCGAACGCTGGGCCGAGGCGCTGGCCGCCGCGGACCGGGCCGCCGTCGAGGCGTACGACGATCCGTGGTTGGCCGCCCGGGCGGCGCTGCACCGCGCGCACGTGCTGGAGGAACTGGACCGGCCCGAGGAGTTCCGGGCGGCGGCCGGGAAGGCCCGCCGGCTGGCCCGGGAGGTGGGCGTCGGCGAGCTGGTCACCGCCGCCGCGCTCGCCTACGCCCGGGCGGTGGACGACACCGCCGAGACGGTGGCGGCCTGCGACGAGGCGCTGCGCACCGCGCCGCCGGGCGCCCGGCTCCCGGTCCGGGTGTTCCGGGCCCGGGCGCTGCTGGCCGCGGAGCGGGCGGCCGAGGCGGTGGAGGACTTCGCCGAGGCGGTGACCCTCTGTGTGGAACAGGGCGCCGACGGGGACGCCTTCCTGCGCTGGGAGCTGGCGAACGCGTACCGGATCGCCGGGCGGCCCGCGGAGGCGGCCGAGGTGGCCGAGGAGGCGGTGCTCGGGCTGGACCGGCTCGGGGCCCAGGCCGAGGCGGACCGCTGCCGGCATCTGCTGGTCGGGATCTACGTCGACCTGGGCGAGCTGGAACCGGCGCTGGCCCTGCTGGCCCTGCTGGCCCGCAACCTCGACGGGCCGGACAACCTGCCGCACCGGGCGCAGGTGCTGGAGGAGGCCGGAGGCCTGCTCTACGACGCCGACCGGGACGCGTTGGCGGGGCAGCGGTTCGCCGAGGCCGCGACGGCGTACCGGCTGGCCGGGGCCCCGGTCGACGAGCTGCGCGCCCGTCGCCGCGAGGTGGACGCGCTCTTCTGGGCGGGCGACGGGCCGGCGGCGGTCCGCGCGGTCGAGGTCTGCGACGGGCTCGCGACCGCGCTGACCGGTCAGCCGGAGCAACCGCCGGTGGTGACGTACGAGGTGGCGCTGGCCACCGAGGCGGCGGCCCGGGTGCTGGCCGGCGCCGGCCGAACGGACGAGGCGCTGGACCGGTTGGCCGGGGTTCCGGCCCGGCTGCGGTCGATCGAGGCCTTCGGCGAGGCGGCCCGGGCGGAGCTGCTCACCGGCGAGACGCTGGCGCACGCCGGCCGACCCGGCGAGGCCGAGCCGCTGCTGCGCGAGGTGCTGGGCGGGCTGCCTCCCGGCTCCCGGTCGGCGGCCCGGGCCGCCTGGCTGCTGGCCGGGACGCTCGATGAGCTGGGCCGCCCGGACGAGGCGGCGGCGGTCCGCGCGAAGCACGGGCTGACCGACGACGAGGAGGACTGACCGGGGCCGGCGGACGCGACCGACGGGTAACCGAGCCCCACCCCGTCCGGGGGCGGGTCTAGGCTTGCCCGGTGAGCGTGGAGCAGCGGGCACGGGGGACGGCGGGCGGCGTGACGGGTACGGGTCGGCGACGGTCCCGGCGGGACGAGATCCTGGAGATCGCGGTCGGGCTCTTCGCCGCGCGGGGCTATCACGGCGTTTCGATGGACGACATCGGCGCCGCCGCCGGCGTCACCGGCCCCGCCCTCTACCACCACTTCGCCGGCAAGGAAGCCATGCTGGTCGCCGCGCTGGTCCCGGTCAGCGAAGGGCTGCTCGACGGCGGGCGGGAGCGGGCCGCCGGCCACCCGGACGACCCGGGCGGCACGCTGGAGTCGCTGATCGACTTCCACGTCGAGTTCGCGCTCGCCAATCCGGCCGTGATCGCGCTTCACCTGCACGAGCTGGACCGGCTGCCGGACGAGCCGCGTCGCCGCATCCGCCGGCTCCAGCGGCTGTACGTCGAGGAGTGGGTGACCGTGCTGACCGCACTGCACCCGGGGCAGCCGGCCAGCGAGGCGCGGGTGCTGGCGCACGCGGCGTTCGGCCTGATGAACTCGACACCGTTTCTCGGCGGTGAGGTGGACCGGCAGCGCCGTGCCGCCCTGCTGCGCGCCGCCACCCTGGCCGCCCTGCTGACCGAGACGGCTGCCTGAGCCCCACCCGGGGGAGCTGCCTCGGCGGACGCGTCAGCCTGAACATTGCGTCATCCGGTGCAGCCCCAACGCAGATATCCGCCCCGGCCACCTCCCACGGGGGAAGAAAACAGGCCCAGGGCGGGCGCTCAGCGGCGCTCGGTGCGGCGTGGGCGGGTCGGGGACAGCCAGCCGAGGAACCGGGTGTGCATCGCGGCGGGGTCGGGGCAGCCGCCGAGTCGGTAGGTGTCGTCCGTGGCGTCGTGCATCATGGCGGCCAGGTAGAAGGCGAGCGCGACGGTGTGGCCGTGGAACTCGGTGGGCAGGTCGAGTTGCGCCGCCGGGCAGGGCCATTGGGCGGCGCAGACCCGGCACAGCCAGGCGGGCCGCATCGGCAGGTGTGGGCGGGGCATCAGGACACCCGGGTGGGGCTCGCGCCCCGGGCCGGGGTGGCCTGCCGCAGGGGTGCGGCGAGCCGGCGCAGCCCTGCGCGCAGCACGAACAGCTCGCGCTTGGCGACGGCGTCGCCTGCGGCGTTCAGCTCGTAGGCCTCGACCCACGTCCAGCCGTGGTAGGTGTGTTGGTTCCTCATCTCGCGGATGACCCGTACGGTGATCGGCCTGACGAACTGCGGGCTCGCGGCGCGGGTCAGGTGCAGCACGTCACCCGGGTGGATCGGTCGGGCTGCCTCCGCCGCCCTCGGCTGGTGGAGTTCTTCTCGGTTCGACACGGCGTTTCCCCTGTCCGTGGAGATCTGGAGAGGGGGCCGCCCGCGCTTCGTGCGCAGGACCGACCGGGCGACCCCCTCGACGAACGCGGGCCGGGGCGCACTCCTCGCCTGCCAACCCACGCCGTCCTGGAAACAACCTGCCGTATGGTGACGGGACGCAGACACAGCGTTAAGGTAGGACTCCGATAAGCCCGGGACGTCCAACCAGGAGGTAAGGGTGAATCACGGACTGATAGCAGCCATGGTCGAGGCGGGTGAGACCGCCGACAGCCTCGCTGCTCAGGTAGGGGTGGACCCGAAGACGGCGCAGCGGTGGGTGAGCCTGGGACGCATACCGAGGCCGCTACGCCGCTCGCAGCTCGCGACGATCCTCGGGCGGGATGTAAAGGACCTTTGGCCGGACGTGCTGAAGCGCCGCGAGCCGGTGTGGTTCCGACCGTGGGTCGAGCTTGAGCGCGAGGCGGTCGCGTTGCGGTGGTTCGAGCTGGCATGGGTCCCGGGCCTCTTTCAGACGGAGGCGTACGCGCGGGCAACGCTCGCGGGGGAGACGCTGACCCCCGAGGAGGTCAACGCGCTGGCGGCTGCGCGTATCGACCGGCAGGCGCTCCTGCACCGGTCCCGACCGCCACTCGTCGTCGTGGCGATCGACGAAGCGGTCCTACGGCGGCCGGCGGCGCGCGACGACGGCACGCTGATGCGCGAGCAGTGTGAGCACCTCGCCGCGTGTGCGGAGCTGCCCGGTGTACAGGTCCACGTGGTCCCGGCAGACACCCCCATGTACCCCGGCATGGGCGGGCCCTTCACCCTGGCCGAGATGCCCGACGGGGCGCGGGTGGCGCACATAGACGGGCAGATCAATGCGCAGATCATCACCGATCAGGTCGATATTGCTACCATGGAGCGGCGATGGGCGCGCATTGTAGGTGAAGCGCTACCTCGGGTGGCCTCCCTGGACCTCATCAAGAAGGCGGCAGCATCATGGACATGATCGGCGCCCAGTGGCGTAAGAGCACGAAGAGCGGAAACAACGGCGGTAACTGCGTCGAGGTCGCCGACAATCTGCCCGGCGTCGTCCTCGTCCGCGACACGAAGGACCGCGACGGCGGAACGCTCTCCTTTTCGCCGGCCGTGTGGCGCGGCTTCGTCGACCTGGCGAAGCGCGTCGGCTGACCCCGCTCAACCCGAAGGCCCTTCAACCCATACGCCCTTCAACCCGCAGGCCCTCGGCATACGCCGGGGGTCTGGTTCGTTGCCGAAGCGGGACGACACGGGTGCGATGCCGTGCGCCTAGTGCCGCCCGAAAACCGGTCGCCACTCTGACGACGAGCGGAGTTCGGGTAGATCTTGGAAGATTTCGGCCCCCGGAAGGGCCGTTTGCTTCCAAGATCTCCAAGTTCCAGGGTCGGCGCAGACCTGACATCCCGGAGCGGGCGGGCCCCCACCCCACCCGCCGAGCCGAGGCAGGCCGACTTCAGACACCGGCCCTCGCACCAGCGGCGGCGAGGAACTGCGGCGGGACGTCGGGCGCGTCGTCAGCGTCCTCCCTGAAACCCTCCCGGCTACGGGGCTCGACTCGTGGGCGACGGGTCACTCGTGGTTTCCTTGCCTCCGTCCCATCTTTTGGACGCTGGAGGAAAACATGATCGAGTCGCTGTTGGTCGCCAACCGGGGCGAGATCGCCCGCCGGGTCATCCGTACCGCGAGGCGGCTCGGGATCCGCGCGATCGCGGTGCACTCCGAGGCCGACGCCGACCTGCCGTTCGTCACCGAGGCCGACGAGGCGGTCTGTGTCGGCCCGGCCAACCCGGCCCAGAGCTACCGCAACGTCGAGGCGATCCTCGCCGCCGCCAAGTCGACCGGCGCGCAGGCGATCCACCCCGGCTACGGCTTCCTGTCGGAGAACGCCGACTTCGCCCGTACCGTCGAGGCCTGCGGGCTGGTCTGGGTCGGGCCCGGCGCGGACGCGATCACCGCGATGGGCGACAAGATCAACGCTCGGAACCTGATGGCCGCAGCCGGGGTCCCGGTCGCGCCGGGCACCACCGACCCGGCGGCCGACGTGGAGGCGGCGGTCGCCGCCGCCACCGGGATCGGCTATCCGGTGATGGTCAAGGCGGCGGCCGGCGGTGGCGGCATGGGCATGGGCGTGGCCACCGACGAGGCCGGGCTGCGCACCGAGTACGACAAGGTGCGCTCGTTCGCCGAGCGGATGTTCGGCGACGGCTCGGTGCTGATCGAGCGGTACTTCCCCCGGGTACGCCACGTCGAGGTGCAGATCCTCGGCCTGGCCGACGGCCGGGTGGTGGCGCTCGGCGAGCGGGAGTGCTCGGTGCAGCGGCGCAACCAGAAGCTGGTCGAGGAGTCCCCGTCCCCGGCGGTCTCGCCGGAGCTGCGCGGGCGCATCCTCGCCGCCGCGGTGCGCGCCGGCGAGGCGGTCGGCTACCGCAACGCGGGCACCGTCGAGTGCCTGCTGGTCCCCCGTCAGCGGGGCCAGGCGGGTGACGGCCCCGGCTCGGAGGAGTTCTTCTTCCTGGAGATGAACACCCGGCTTCAGGTGGAGCACCCGGTCACCGAGTACGTCTACGGCGTCGACCTGGTCGAGGAGCAGCTCCGGGTGGCCTCCGGCCTCGCCCCGACCTTCGACCCGGACGCGCTCGTCCCGCGCGGACACGCCATCGAGCTGCGGATCAACGCCGAGGATCCGAAGCGGTTCCTGCCCGGTCCGGGCGTCATCAGGGCCTGGAACGAGCCGACGGGCGAGGGGGTACGGGTCGACTCCGGTTATGTCGCCGGCAACACGGTGACCCCGTTCTACGACAGCCTGATGGCCAAGCTCATCGTCAGCGGCAGCGACCGGTCGGAGGCCGTCGAGCGGGCCCGGGCGGCCGTGGCGGCCTTCGAGATCACCGGCCCCAAATGCAACCTCCCATTCCACGCCGAACTCCTGGAGAACGAGGAATTCCTCTCCGGCGACTACGACACCGGCATTGTCGGCCGGATGCGCTGACCGTTCCGGCCCGCCGGTCCGTTGCCCTCGGGCCCGCCCACCACGATGAACGGGACGGGCACGAACGCGAGCGCTGCTCCCACGGCCGGCGTACCGGGGTGAGCCCTCCCGAGCGCCGCCCGATCACCCCCGACGGACAACGCCGGGGGCGTGCGGGAGCGGGTCGACCTGGTACGCGGCGGGGAGCGGGCCGGTGGGGCGGGGCGTGGCCCATACCTGATCGAGCAGGGGAGACCGGTGCCGACCGGCCGGGGCGTCGTTGGTCGTGGTGGGGGTGGTGGGGGGTTTCCCGGCCGCGGGCGGGGCGGAGAACCGGCCGGGGTTCCAGCCCCCACGGGGCGCCCCGAGGGGCGGCACGGCCGCCCGGTGCCGCGGCACGTCCTCCGGCCGGGCCTCGGCACCGAGCGGCCGGTGCCGGGAGCCGTCCCGGACGGGCTGCCGGGCCGGCGTGCTGAGGGCGTGTCGTAGCAGCTCGTTCTCGGCCTGGCTGGCGGCCAGCCGCTGCCGCAGCGAGGCGTTCTCGCGGAGCAGCTGGGCGATCGTGGTGCGGGCGCACTCGTCGGGCCGGTCGGCGTCCGCCTCCGGGTCGATGACGTCGGGGTGCGCCGGGCCGGCCGTCCGGTGGCCCGACGGCGGGCGCTCACCCCGGGCGGCCTCGTAGAGCTGTTCGAAGTGGCCGAGCGTGTCCTCCCGCTCGGCCTCCGCGACGATGCACTCGACGACCAGGACGACGGTCTGCCACGGGGGCCCTTTCGTCTCGGCAGTGAAGTGCCGCGAGAGTCGCTTGCGCCAGGCGTCCCGGTCGCGGGCGGGCTTGTTCCGGCAGATCCGCTCGGCCAGCCTGCTCCAGGTGTCGACCGCCCCGATCCCCGGGCAGCCCTCGACGAGGTCGCGCACCGCCAGCCCGTACGCGGACACCGCCGTGGACCCGTACCGGGACTCGTACTCATCAGCCAGTCGCTCACGCGGGACGAGCCAGTGCCGCCGATGCCATCCCCGGGGCGAGGGTGACGTGCTGGTGTCGGAGGTCATGGCCGGACCTTTCGCAGAGCTGCCTGACTCGGGAACCGTATTTGTACCCCTTCCGGTCGAACGACGGATACCTCGATGTGTGCCCACGGTCATTTTCTGGCCGGGTGGTTGTCCGGGTAGGACGGTCTGATTCCAGTCGGGAAGGCCTGCGCGGACCTCCGACGACACAACCCTTGCGGCGGGCCGGCGACCGAGCCTCCACTTTGGCCGCCCGGCTGGGTCGCTGCCCGGCCAGAACGCCGCGCGGTCAGCCGTGACCGGTCGTTGTTCCCGTCGTGCGACCGGCTGCCGTCGAACTGCCTGGCGGCGTTTATCGGACGTGCATTTGCCGATGGAAATCCCATCGGTGCATCTTGCATAACCGGGATGGGGAAATGGGAAGAGGAAGAGCGAACAATGGCGTGCCTCCACGCCTCGACCGTCGTCGCCTGGCCCGGTGGCTGCGGTCGGTGTCCCTGTTCACGGAGGGGGCGATGGCGATGGCGCTGGCTCTGGGCGGGGAGGAGGGCGTCGTCTGCGCCGGAGCCCTCTTGGCCACGCTCCGCAGCGTCGCGGAACTCCTGGAAGGGCCCGCGCGGCGCTGACCCCGGTCGCAGGCTCGGGGTGAGGGCGCGAGCCGGCGGCGGGCTCCCTCGCCGGCTCGCCGCGCCTCGGCTTCGGTCTGTGTCGCTCGTCGGCTCGGGTTCCGCCGCCGGGCTGGCACCCGGCTTCGCCCGTACGTTGCCGGTCGGCGAATGCCGCCGGGTCCGGCCTGGCGTCCGATGCCGGCCTTCTGGTTCCCTGGGGGAACCACCGGTCGGCCGGCGTCGGCCGTCGGCCGCCTTCACGAGAGGCGGCGCGGCGCGACGGCACCCCGGCGACCCGATGTCACAGCGAGGTGACCATGAGCCAGATGCCAGTGGCGGTGTCGATCCGCGAGGTCGGGCCGCGCGACGGGCTCCAGAACGAGGAGCCGGTCCCGACCGAGGCCAAGGTGCGGCTGATCGACGCGCTCTCCCACACCGGGGTACGCCGGATCGAGGCGGTGTCGTTCGTGCACCCGAAGGCCATTCCACAGATGGCCGACGCCGACGAGGTGTGGCAGCGGGTCGCGAAGGCCCCCGGGGTGCGCTATTCGGCGCTGGTGCCGAACACCCGGGGCGCGCAGCGCGCCCTCGCGGCCGGGTTCACCGAGATCGAGGTGGTGGTCTCGGCCAGCGACACGCACAACCGGCGCAACGTCAACCGGTCCACCGACGAGTCGCTCGACGACATCGCGGAGCTGATCGACCTGCTGCACGGTGCCGGGGCGACGGCCGAGGTGATCGTGGCGACGAGCTTCGGCTGCCCCTACGAGGGCGACGTGGACCCCCGGCGGGTCGCCGGCATCGTCGACCGGGTGGTCCGCGACGGCGCCGACCGGGTCGCGTTCGGCGACACCACGGGCATGGGCACGCCCCGGCGGGTCCGCGAGCTGCTGACGGCGGTACGCGACCGCAACGCACACGTTCCCGTGCTCCTGCACTTCCACAACACCCGGGGCACCGCGTTGGCGAACCTGCTGACCGCCTTGGAACTCGGGATCACCGAGTTCGACGCCAGCGTCGGGGGCCTCGGCGGCTGCCCGTACGCCCCGGGGGCCAGCGGCAACCTGGCCACGGAGGAGGCGGTGCACATGCTGCACGACATGGGCATCGACACGGGAATCGACCTGGACGCCCTGATCGGGGCGGCGGAGCTCGCCGAGCGCCTGCTCGGCAAGAAGCTCCCCTCCGGCGTCCTCCGCGCCGGCCCTCGCACCCGCCTAACCCCCACCCCAGCTGGCTAGGGCCTGTGTCGAGGTCATCGACGTAGTCACCCTTTGGTGGCGACGGTGTGCGCGGTGGCGTCGGGGTACAGGGCGGTGTCGTCGCCGACCGGCGGCCAACCCCGCGGCGCCTCCTTTGCTCTGCTGCGCCCGGTGCAACGCTCGCGGAGTGTGACGGTCCTGCCGACCTCTTGGGCCGGCACCCGACGCGAAGCGGCTGCGCGACGCTGCAGCTGGTGCTGGTCGTTGCACGGGGTGTTGCTGTTGCACGGCGGTGCTGCTGTTGCGGTGGCGGCAGCAGAGCAAAGGGGTCGAGGTGGCACTACCCGCCCGGCCCACGCCCCCGGGACACCTCGGTGATCAAGAGGTCTACGTCGTGCGGCCGGCCCGTTCTGACGCAAACCTCTTGATCGACGCCCTTGATGGAGGGTGGGGTGGGGTGTTGGGGGGTGGGGGAATGGGTTAGCCTAACGATCGTTTAGGTTGTTTTGCCGCGCTTTTATGGGGCGTGGTGGTCAGGCGGCGAGGGAGTCGGCGTGACGCTCGACGGTGAGGCACTGGAGCAGCTGCGCAAGCGCGCCCAGGCCGGCGGTGCGGACAAGTACCATGCGGCGAACGCCGCGAAGGGCAAGCTCTTCGCCCGCGAGCGGGTGGCGCTCCTGGTCGACGAGGGCTCCTTCGTCGAGGACGGCCTGTACGCCAACGCGCTGGCCGAGGGCCTGCCCGCCGACGGCGTGGTCACCGGCACCGCCACCATCGACGGCCGGCAGGTCTGCCTGATGGCCAACGACTCCACGGTCAAGGCCGGAAGCTGGGGCGCGCGTACCGTCGAGAAGATCATCCGGATCATCGAGCGGGCGTACTCGACCGGGGTACCGATGGTCTACCTGGTCGACTCGGCCGGCGCCCGGATCACCGACCAGGTCGACCTGTTCCCCGGCCGGCGCGGCGCCGGGAAGATCTTCTGGAACCAGGTCCGCGCGTCCGGCTCGATTCCGCAGGTGTGCGCACTGTTCGGGCCGAGCGCGGCCGGCGGGGCGTACATCCCGGCGTTCTGCGACGTGGTGGCCATGGTGGACGGCAACGCCAGCATGTACCTCGGCTCCGACCGGATGGTCGAGATGGTCACCGGCGAGAAGACCACCCTGGAGGCGATGGGCGGGGCCAAGGTGCACTGCGCCGAGTCGGGTGTCGGGCACTTCCTGTGCAAGACCGAGGCGGACGCGCTCGACGTGGTCCGCCGCTACCTGTCGTACCTGCCGGCGAACTGGACACAGCAGCCGCCGGCCGCCGAGGCGCTGCCCGCCCCGGAGAAGGCCGACCTGGCCGCGCTCGTCCCGGCCAGCGAGCGTCAGGCGTTCGACATGCGCCGGTACGTCCGGGGCCTGCTCGACGACGGTTCCTTCTTCGAGATCCAGGCGCTCTGGGCCAGGGAGCTGACCATCGGCTTCGGCCGGCTCAACGGCGAGGTCGTCGGCGTGGTCGCCAACAACTCGATGTTCAAGGGCGGGGTGCTCTTCGTCGACTCGGCCGACAAGGCGACCCGGTTCGTGCAGCTCTGCGACGCGTTCAACGTGCCGCTGCTGTTCCTGTCCGACGTGCCCGGGTTCATGGTCGGCAGCGCGGTGGAGAAGCAGGGCATCATCCGGCACGGGGCGAAGATGATCACCGCGATCTCCGAGGCGACCGTACCCAAGATCTGCGTGGTGGTGCGCAAGGCGTACGGCGCGGGCCTGTACGCGATGGCCGGCCCCGGCTTCGAGCCGGACGCCACGATCGCCCTGCCCACCGCGAAGATCGCGGTGATGGGCGCGGAGGCCGCGGTCAACGCCGTCTACGCCAACAAGATCGCCGCCATCGCCGACGAGGCCGAGCGGGCCGCCTTCGTCGCCGCCAAGCGCGAGGAGTACGAGCGGGACATCGACATCGTCCGGCTCGCCAGCGAGCTGGTGGTCGACGCGATCGTCGAGCCGCACGAGCTGCGCGCCGAGCTGGTCCGCCGGTTCACCGCAGCCCGCACCAAGGACCGGCACTTCTCCCGTCGCCGGCACGGCGTCACCCCGGTCTGACCGCCCCCCACCCCAGGGGTACCGGCCACCGAGACCAAGGATCGTCCCACCCGTCAGCGTCACGAGCGCCCGGCGGAGGAACCCGTACAGGAGGAACCGATGGACTTCCGGCTCACCGACGAGCAAGAGGCGCTGCGGGAGAGCGTGCGGGACTTCGCCCGCGAGGCAGTCGCTCCGGTCATCGCCGAGCACTACGAGAAGCACACCTTCCCGTACGAGGTGGTCCGGCAGATGGGCAAGATGGGCCTGTTCGGCCTGCCCTTCCCCGAGGAGCACGGCGGGATGGGTGGCGACTACTTCGCGCTCTGCCTCGCCCTGGAGGAGCTGGCCCGGGTCGATTCCAGCGTGGCGATCACCCTGGAGGCGGCGGTCTCCCTCGGCGTGATGCCGATCTTCCGTTTCGGCACCGCCGAGCAGAAGGCGCGGTGGCTGCCGAAGCTGGTCAGCGGCGAGGCCCTCGCGGGCTTCGGCCTCACCGAGCCCGGCACCGGCTCCGACGCCGGTGGCACCCAGACCCGGGCCGTCCTGGACGAGTCCACCGACGAGTGGGTGATCAACGGCTCGAAGGCGTTCATCACCAATTCGGGCACCGACATCACCGCGCTGGTGACGGTCACCGCCGTCACCGGCATCCGGCCGGACGGCGCAAAGGAGCTGTCCACGATCATCGTCCCGTCCGGCACCCCTGGCTTCACGGTCGCCCCGGGCTACTCCAAGGTCGGCTGGAACGCCTCGGACACCCACGAGCTGACCTTCGACGACTGCCGCGTGCCGGCGGCGAACCTGCTCGGCGAGCGCGGCCGGGGCTTCGCCCAGTTCCTGCGCATTCTCGACGAGGGCCGGATCGCGATCGCAGCCCTCGCCGTCGGCCTCGCCCAGGGCTGCGTCGACGAGTCGCTGAAGTACGCGAAGGAGCGCCAGGCGTTCGGCCAGCCGATCGGCAACTACCAGGCCATCCAGTTCAAGATCGCCGATATGGAGCTGAAGGCGCACACCGCCCGCCTGGCGTACTACGACGCCGCCGCCCGAATGCTGGCCGGCGAGCCGTTCAAGCGGCAGGCGGCGATCGCCAAGCTGCACGCCAGCACGATCGCCGTGGACAACGCCCGCGAGGCCACCCAGATCCATGGCGGCTACGGCTTCATGAACGAGTACCCGGTGGCCCGGTTCTGGCGGGACGCCAAGATCCTGGAGATCGGCGAGGGCACCAGCGAGGTTCAGCGCATGATCATCGCCCGCGACCTCGGACTGTAAACGGAAGGGCCCCTCGCTGACGCCCCCGGCACGGGCGGGAACACCGCCGCGACCGCTGCCGCGCGGCTGTCGGATATCCGTGTGCCGGGGCGTCGGCAGGCCGACGGTTGCCTGCCAGCCGTCACACCCGATCCGTACCCTTCCTGCCCATGGTGCCCGATCATGATCGTCCGCCGGGTGCGGACGGTCGTACCGGCCTGTCGGACCTGTTGCGCGCGTACCGGCGCGGGGCCGGCCTCACCCAGGCCGAGCTCGCGTACCGGGCGGGTATCGGCGTGCGTACGGTCCGCGACCTGGAGCGCGGTCGGTCCGCACGACCGCAGCGGACCACCGTCGAGCTGCTCACCGGCGCGCTCGACCTGTCCGGCCCGGCGCTCGCGGAGTTCATCGCCGCAGCCCGGTCCGCCCCCGCCCCGCCCGACGGCCCCGCCGCCGGGCCGTCCCGGCGGCCGACCCCGACCGTCGGCGCCGGGTGGTCGCCGGCCGCCCAGTCCGCCGGTACGCCGATCGCGCTTCCGTCCCCGGTCGAGCTGATCGGTCGGGAACGGGACGTGGCCGAACTCGTCGATCTGCTGACCGCCGGCCACGGCCCGCCGGTGGTCACCCTCGTCGGACTGGCCGGGGTGGGGAAGACGGCGCTGGCCCTGGCGGTGGCCCACGCCGTCGCCGGCCGGGTGCCGGCAGGCGCGGCCGGGGTGCTCGTCGGGGAGGGCTCGGACGCCGCCGACGTGCTCTCGGCGGTGGCGGCCGTGTTCGGCGGCGCCCGCCCCCCGGACCTCGCCGTCCGGGTCGCGGGCCGCCCGGCGCTGCTGCTGATCGACGCGGTGGAACGTGCGCCGGACGCGGTGGCCGAGGCGCTGCACCGGCTCGCCCGGGCGGTGCCCACGATGCGGATCCTGGTGACCGGCCGGCATCCCGTCGGCGTGCCCGGCGAACGGGTCTGGCCGGTGCAGCCGCTGGACGTGCCCCCGCCCGAGCTCGACCCGGCGGAGCCCGATGTCCTCGCCGGCTACCCGGCGGTGACGCTGTTCACCGCGCGCCTGGCCCGGGTGCGGCGGGAGCCGCCGGACCCGGCCGAGTTGCCGGCCCTCGCCGCGCTCGCCCGCCGGCTGGGCGGGCTGCCGCTGGCCATCGAGCTGATGGCCGCCCGGGGGCGCATCCTCGACCTCAACGAGCTGCTCGACCGGTACGGCGACCGCGTCCTCGACCTCACCACCTCGCCGGTGTCGGCCCCTGGGCCGGGGTGGGCGGCGTCCGAGCCCGGCGGGGCGGTGGGCGGAGCACCGGTCACCCTGCGGGACGCGGTGGCGGCCAGTTACCGTCTGCTCGCGCCGGACGAGCGGGCGGCGCTGCGTCGGCTCTCCGCGTTCAGCAACCGGTGGTCGGTGGAGCTGGCCGAGGAGATGCTCGCTGACGACGCCGACCCGGAGGGCACCGTGTCGGTCGACCCGGTGCCGCTGCTGGACAGGCTGCTCCAGCTCGGCCTGCTCAGCGTGCGCGGCGCCGGGCCGTTCCGGTTCCGGCTGCTCGACGCGGTGCGGGAGTTCGCCGCCGAGCAGGCCATCGGCGTCGGCGAGCTGAGCGTCGTCCGGCGGCGGCACGCCGACGTCTACGCGCGACTGGTGGCCCGCATCGTCGCCGAGCTGGCCGGTTCCCAGCTCACCTCGGCGGTGCGCCGGCTCGACGAGGCGGCCGGCGACATCACCGCCGCGCTGGCCCACGCGGCGGTCGACGACCCGGTCACCGCGCTGCGGCTGGCCGCCGGGCTGGCCCGCTGGTGGCGGTTCCGGGGGCGCAACGTCCTCGGGCGGCAGTGGCTGCGCCGGCTGCTGGCCGACCCGCGTACCGCGAACGCGGACCCGATGCTGCGCGCCTGGGCGGCGCTCGGAGTGGCCCGGCTGGCCGCCGAGCACGGGGCGGCGGAGCAGGAACTGCCGGCGGCGCGGGGTGCCTGGGCGGTGTTCCACCGGGTCGGCGACGTGGCCGGCGAACTTGAGGCGCGTACGGTGCTCGGCGCGCTGCTGGTCGCCACCGACGCGCACGACGAGGCGCGGGAGCAGGCGCTCGCGGTTCTGGCCCTGGCCACCCGGCACAACCGGGCACGTGACATGGCCGTGGCACAGAACAACCTGGCCTGGCACGAGACCCGGCTGGGCAACCTGGCCGGGGCCCGCCGCCGGCTGGCCGCGGTGGACCGGCTGGCCGCCCAGTCCGGCGAGCGGCGACTGCGGGTGCTGGCCCGGGCGAACCTGGCGGAGGTGTCCCGGTTGGAGGGCCGGTACGCCGATGCCGTGGCGCAGGGCCGACGGGTGCTCGCCGGGGTGGCGGAGCTCGGCGATCCGGGGCACCGCCGGCGGGCCCTCGGCACCGTCGGACTGGCGCTGGCCCAGAGCGGGCGCCCGGACGAGGCGACCGAGGTGCTGTCCGGCCTCCGCTCGTGCGCGGCCGGCGACGCGGCGCTCGGTGCGGGTCCGGCCGGTGGCCGGTCGGTGCCCGGGTGGGACGCCCGTGGCCGGGTCGGGGAGGCCCGGTTCGAGGGCGCGGCCTGCGCGCTGATCGAGGCGAACATCGCCCTGCACCGGGGGGACCGGGACCTGGCGGCGGAGTGGTTCGCCGCCGCGGTCGAGGCGGGCGCCGACGGGCGGTACCGCCGGGACGTGGTGGAGGCCCTGGTCGGGCTGGCGGCGAGCACCGGCGACACGGAGGTGTTCGACCGGCTGGACCGGCTCTGCCGGGAGCGCGGCATCAGTCTGCTGCCCCGGGAGGCCGCCCTGCTCGCGCCCCTGAGATCGGCCTCCGGCCGTGATCTCGGACGCTGCGGCGCGGCGGAAAGGTGACGCCGGAAAGGGTGCGGCGGGGGGTGGCGCGAGCGAAGAAGCCCCCTGGTGTTACCCCTCGCTCATCGCTCGCGCCAGCACCCCCCGGTGCGCCCCCGCTCAGAGCACAGTAGCCACCGCAAGTGGGGTGTTTCGCCCGTTCCGCCCGGATAGCTGCCGCTGGCTCAACGGATTCTGCCGGTTTTTCTGCCGGTCGGATCAGCCGCCGAGCGGGGCGGCCGGCTCCCCCGGGTTGGTGCTGCCCGCCGTCGCCCCGGGGTGCACGGCGTCGCGTACCCGCCGGAGGCCGTCGAGGAGGACGTGCAGCGTGCCGGGCGCCAACTGGCCGGTGAACCACTGCTCGATGATGCGCAGGTGCCCCGGGAGGGCCTGGTCCAGCCGTTCCAGACCGGCCGCGGTGACGACGGCGTACGAGCTGCGCCGGTCGGACGGGCAGGCCCGGCGGCGGATGAGCCCGTCGCGCTCCATCCGGTCCACCACTCGGGTCACCCCGCTGGTGGAGAGCGAGGTCTGCGCGGCCAGGTCCGTCATCCGGAGCTGGTTGCCGGGCGAGCGGGCGAGGCGGGTCAGCACCTCGAACTCGACCGGGGACAGCCCGTGCTCCTCGAACTGGGCGGCGAACCGGGCCGACAGCCCGGCGTGCGCCTCGACGAGCAGGCCGACGGCGGTGATCCGGGGGTCGTCGAAAACGTTCTGGTCCACCCGCTCATCGTAGCAGTGCTTGACATTGGGAATATTGCTCTGGTTATAGTTGCTCAGTCAGTCGTTGGGCAACTAAACAATCTTTCCTGGAGGACAGCACCATGACCAGCAGCACCGGATCTGTCACCCGCGAGTGGGACGGCCTCACGATCCCGGCCGCCGGCACCTACCTGCTGGACGCGGCGCACAAGCGGGTCGGTTTCGTCGCCAGGCACATGATGGTCAGCAAGGTCCGTGGTGAGTTCGCCGACGCGGCCGCCACGATCACGATCGCCGAGGACCCGGCGCTGTCCTCCGTCACCGCGACCATCCAGGCCGCGAGCATCAGCACCGCCCAGGCCGACCGGGACACCCACCTGCGCAGTCCCGAGTTCCTGGACGCCGAGACCTTCCCGACCCTGGAGTACCGCAGCACCGGGGTGAAGTCCCGGGACGGCAACGAGTTCGTGCTCTCCGGCGAGCTGACCATCAAGGGCGTCACCCGTCCGGTGGAGCTGGAGGTCGAGTTCGAGGGCGTCGGGCGCAGCCCGTTCGGCCAGGACATCTTCGGCTTCTCCGCGAGCACCGAGATCGACCGCGAGGACTTCGGCCTGACCTGGAACGTCGCCCTGGAGACCGGTGGCGTGCTGGTCGGCAAGAAGATCAAGATCGAGATCGAGGGCGAGGCCGTCCGCCAGGCCTGATCCCCGTAACTCGCGGGGACTGCTTAACCCTGCGTCCCCGTACCGGAGGACTCCGCGGGCCCGCGTCGCACCAGTCGGCGCGGGCCCGCGGCCGTGCCGGCCCACGAGCCCCTGGCGACGCTGAGTCGGTGCCCCGGGCCGGTGACGGTGTGGATTGTCACGTGTCGCCGCACGTCGTGAGCGGTGGCAGGAGCGCCCACCTGGGTAGAGATCCGTCGGGAGCGTCCTTCGTCCCGGTCGCGGTCGTCCGTCGCGGTGATCACGCGGCGTCGGCCTCTGGCCCGGCGCGTTGGGCGCATTTACCGTAGATGGTTCACAATGCGCTGCGGGGCGACACCGTTCCGTAGCGCCTCGCGCCGGGAGGGCACATGGGTAGAGACGTCGAGCAGGGCGCCTTCTCCCGAGAGGACAGGGTCCGCTACCGGCAGAAGGTTCGGCGGTGTCTGGACGTCTTCGCGCTGATGTTGGACGACTTCGGGTTCGACGCCGACCGGCCGATGACCGGGCTGGAGATCGAACTCAACCTGATGGACCCGGCGGCCGAGCCGGCCATGCGCAACGAACAGATCCTCGCGGACATCGCCGACCCGCTCTTCCAGACCGAGCTGGGGCAGTTCAACCTGGAGTTGAACGCCAAACCCCGGCTGATCGAGGGCAGCGGCTTCGCCGACTACGAGCAGGACCTACGCAGCAGCCTGACCCGGGCCGACGAGCGGGCGGCGAAGTCCGAGGCCCGGATCGTGTTGGTCGGCATCCTGCCCACCCTGACCGAGCGCCACCTGGTCGCCGACAACCTCTCCACCGCCGTCCGGTACCGGGTGCTGAACGACCAGATCGTGGGTGCCCGCGGCGAGGACATCGAGCTGGACATCCGCGGCGTCGAGCGGTTGCAGACGTACACGGACTCCATCGCGCCGGAGGCTGCCTGCACCAGCCTGCAGTTCCATCTCCAGGTCGCCCCGGACAGCTTCGCCGACTACTGGAACGCCTCCCAGGCCATCGCGGGCGTCCAGGTCGCGGTCGGGGCGAACTCGCCCTTCCTGTACGGCCGGCAGCTCTGGGCGGAGACCCGGATCGCCCTGTTCCAGCAGGCCACCGACACCCGCCCCGACGAGCTGAAGGCCCAGGGCGTACGCCCCCGGGTCTGGTTCGGGGAGCGCTGGATCACCTCGATCTTCGACCTGTTCGAGGAGAACGTCCGCTACTTCCCGCCGCTGCTGCCGATCTGCGGTGACGAGGACCCCGTCGAGGTGCTACACGCCGGCGGCGTCCCCGAACTGGCGGAGCTGCGGCTGCACAACGGCACGGTCTACCGCTGGAACCGGCCGGTCTACGACATCATGAACGGCCGTCCGCACCTGAGGGTGGAGAACCGGGTGCTGCCGGCCGGTCCCACGGTGGTCGACATGCTGGCGAACGCAGCCTTCTACTTCGGGCTGGCCCGAGGCCTGGCCGAGGCGGAACGGCCGATCTGGAGCCAGTTGACGTTCAGCTCGGCGGAGGAGAACTTCCACACCGCCGCGCGGCGTGGCATGGACGCCGTCCTGCACTGGCCCCGCCTCGGGGACGTGCCGGTGACCAAGTTGGTGCTCGACACCCTGCTGCCAACGGCGGCCGTCGGGCTGGACCGTTTCGGCGTCGCGCCGGCCGAGCGGGACCGTCTGCTCGGCATCATCGAGCAGCGGTGCCGCACCGGCCGCAACGGCGCCGTGTGGCAGACCGAGGCGGTCTGGGCCGCCGAGCGGCACCGGGGGATGGACCGCGGCGCGGCCCTGCACGACATGGCGCAGCGCTACGTGGCGCTCCAGCGCAGCAACGAGCCGGTGCACACCTGGCCGGTCGACTGACCAGGCGTCACCGGGTGCGCCGGCTGCTGCGGGGCCTCGGCGCAGCCGGCGGCCGGGGCTCGGTGGCCGCCTCCACGGCGGTGGGCGTTTCCGTGCCGGCACCGAACGTGAGCGGGCCGGTCCCGCCTGCGGTGGGCGTTTCCGTGCCGGTATCGGGCGTGAGCGGGCCGGCCCGGCCTGCGGTTGGCATTTCCGGCTCGGCGTCGGCCAGCCCGGCCCGCTGCCGGGGCACCAGCACCGCGGCCTCGGACCCGGGCAGGGCAGCCGGGGGCACCGGTACGCCCGCGCGGCGGGCCACCGCACGTTGGGCCAGGGCGGCGGTCAGCATCGACCCGGCGAGACCGGCCAGCACCGCGTACGGCGCGACGAGGTGGGCCGACACCTGTTCCCGCCCGATCGTGGCGAGGCCGGGCACGGCCAGCAGGTAGGCCAGCGCGACGAGCAGCGGCCCCGCCGCGCCCGAGGCCGCCGCCCCGAGCCGGTGCTCCGGCGACCGGGCGGTACGCCGCGCGGCCAGCGCGCCGATCAGCAGTGCTGAGCCGAGCGCGAGGAGCGCGCCGGGCCAGTAGAACCAGTCCCGGATCCAGAAGCCCGGCCGGTCGGCGCTGAGCTGCCAGATGCCGAGCTGGGCGGTGGTCAGCCCGCGCCCCGAGAACACCCCGTCCGCCACGGCGACCATCGCGAGCAGCCAGAGCCAGCCGACGGTGGCGATCACGCCGGTCGCCGCAGCCGGCGAGCGCAGCGCCCACCTGGCGACCAGCATCCCGATCAGCACCCCGGCCCCGGCGTACGCGGCTGCCACGGCCTGCGGCGCGGAGACGTCCGGAACGCTCGCCACCCGGGCCGGTACGGCCACCAGCAGCAAGGTGACCAGCGCGCCGACGCCCCCGGCGAGCGCCAGGACCGTCGATCCGAGCCCGCCGAACTCGCCCCACCGGGAACCGCCGGGGACCGGGACGGGAACGGCCACATCGGGGGAGTCGTCCGGGCCCACCCCGGACCCACCGATCGGCTCGGGCCCGGACGGCACACCGACCGACTCGGGCCCGGTGGGGGTGCCGACCGGGTCCACCCGGGCGGGCGTGCCGACCGGGTCCGGCCCGTCGGGGGAACCGCTACCCGCCGGGACGTCGGGCGCGTCGGGCGCTTCCGGTCGCCGCTCGGCGGCGGGGGGAGCGTCCGGGACGGGGGTCGCCGGTGCCGAGCCGCGCTGCCGCAACCGCTGGGCGCAGACCGCGCCGGCGATCGTCGAGGTGCTCGCGATCCAGGTCGACCAGGCGAGGCTGGCCACCCAGGCCGTCCCGCCACCGACGTCCGCCGCCGCCCAGTCGATGATGCCCAGCCCGTAGCCGAAGCCCAGTTGGGCCGCGCCCGCGCCGGCAGCGACGCCGACCGCCGTGGCGATCGATCCTCCCCAGCCTCGTCTGGCCATGCCGGGGAGCGTAACGTCCCGAGGTCGGCCCGGCGAGTCGTGGCGAAGGGCGGGGCCCGGCGCTTGGCGCGGCCCGATACGGTCGCCGGTGATGAGATGGTGGGCGCGATGACGGACGGGAACAACGCTCGGGAGACGTACTCCGACGAGCCGGGCGGATCCGGGTCGGGCCGGATGGCCAGGGTGCTCGGCGGGGGTCTCGCCGTCGCGCTCCTCGCGGCCGTCGGCGCGGCCGGCGGCTGGCTGCTGGCCGGCGAGGACGCCCCACCGTCCGGCCCGAACGCGGACGCCGGCGCGACGTCCCCGGCCACTCCCTCCGAGACCCCGTCGCCGACGGTCCGGACGACTGCGCCGCCCACGCCCCGGACCAGCGCGCCCACCCCGTCCGGTGGGCTGACCGTCCCGCCGGTGGTGGGCACGGACTTCGAGGACGCCCGGGACGAACTGCGGGACCACCGGCTCGGCTGGCGGCTGGTCTTCGGCACCGGGTCGGGGCGGGACGTGCGCAGCGCCGACCCCCCGGTCGGCTCGCCCGTGCGCCGGGGCACCACCGTCGCGTTGTACGTCGCGGGGCCGGCACCCGAGGTCAGCGTCCCGGACCTGCTCGACGAGGACTGCTCCGACGCGGCCGACGACCTGGTCGAGGAGGGCCTCTACCCGCGCTACCGCACCGGCCGGGCCGGCATCGTCACCGCGCAGGACCCGGCGCCCGACAGCACGGCGTACTGGAACGACCCGGTGACCCTGACCTGCGGAAAGGAGCCGGCGGAGCCGAGCGGGGAGCCGGCACCGACCCCGTGACCTCCGGTCCGGCGCACCGACTGGCCTCCCACCCCTGCGGCTCGCCGCGCTGATCCCGGCCGATGCGCGCGGCAGCGGTTAGCGTGGACGCCGAGGGCCGTGCCGCCCGCCCGGTGGGGAGAGGACGTGCGATGAGCGACGACCGCCAGGACCCGCCACCCGACGACGACGATCGCACCCGGCCGCTGCCGGGTTCCTCGCGCGGGCTGCCCGCCGAGGAACCGGCCGACGCGACCCGCGCGCTGCCCCGGTCCGGGGACACCGGTCGGCAGCCGCCGGCCACCTCTGCGGTCTGGTCCGGGCGGGCCGGGATCCCGCCGCCGCGCCCGGCGGACTACCGCGACCCGGCCGGCGAGGACTGGTACGCCGAGGACCAGCCCGGCCGGCGCTGGTGGACGCCGATCCTGCTCGGTGTCCTGGCGCTGCTGCTGGTCGGCCTGCTCGGGGCCGGCCTCTGGTTGCTCGCGTCGGCCGACGACTCTTCCCGTCCCGGGGAAACCCCCTCGGCGCGGCCGACCACCGCCCCGGCGACGACCGGCGCTCCGACGACGACCGGCGCTCCGACGACCGAGGCGACGACCGCTGGGCCGTCCAGCACCCCGCCGTCGACCACCCGACCCGCGGTGCCGATGCCGCCGCTGGTCGGGCTGTCCCGGGCGAGGGCCGAGCAGGTCCTGGACGAGCTCGGTATCGAGCACAGGGTCGAGGCCCGGGAGTCCGACCAGCCGGCCGGCACGGTGCTCGAGACCGATCCCGGCCCCGGCGAGCTGGTGCCCGCCGGGGAGGAGGTCACGCTGGTGGTCGCGGCGGCCCCGGCACCCACCACCAGCGCGGTCGAGCCGTCGGCGACCACGCCTGCCAGTCCGACGCCCTGACGCTGCCGGGCCGGCCCTCGGCGGCGACGGGGCCCTCGCCGTGGCGGTCGTGCGCTCACCACCTCCGGCGTCTGGTCCCGACAAGTCCCAGTCCGGCCAGCGAGATGGCCAGGCCGAGGACCCCGGACCAGAACAGTGAGCGGCTCACGTCGTCCCGGCGTTCCGCCGCCCCACCCGGTGCCCGGTGGGCCTCGACCACCGCGTCCGTTCCGTCGCCGGCACCCGCTCCGGCGGGGCCCGGTACGCCGACCACCCCCGCCGGAGCGCCCCGCGCCCCTGCCGAAGCGTCCTGGTCGGCCCAGCCCGGCCCGGGATCGGGCCCCTCGTCCACCACGGTGATCTCGGGGGCCGGGACCGGAGCGCTCAGCTCGGTGGCGGACAGCGCCGGATATCGGACCACCACCACGAGGGTGGTTACGGCGCCGAGCAGCGCCAGCAGGCCGAAGGCGTAGAGGGTGCGGGAGCGGTGGTGTCGCCGCGCGGCGGGCAGAATGACCATGACCATCCCAGGTTCAGGGTCCGGGACGCGCGGGGTGGAGACGTTCGCCGGGGTGGGCGTACCGATTCTATGCCGGCGGCATGCCTCCCGACCTGCGATTCCGGTGGGTCAGCCCACCCGGACCGCCGTACGGACTACCGGGCGGCGCTGGCGGACGGTGTGCTGCTGGGGCTGCGGCGCGGTCCGGAGCTGACGCAGCCCGGCCGCCTGCACGAAGATCGACCGCTGGCTGACCGCGTCCCCCGCCGCGTTCAACTCGTAGCCGTCGAGCCACACCCAACCTTCGTACGTGGGCCAGTCGTGTACCCGGATCACGCGGAACATGATCGGTCTGAGGAACTGGACACTCGCCGCGCGAGTCACGTGCACTACGTCACCTGAGCGGGGAAGCACAGAGGACTCCTGGAAAGGATCGGCCGGCGTACGCCGGCGGTGATTTCGGGGGATGCCGTGCGCCCGGTCACGTGGTCGTGCCTCGTGAACCGGTCAGGCGGGCGGTGGTGGTCGGGTTGTGCCCGCTGGTGGCGTGCCGTCACCCGACCATCACCCGCCTGCACCCGGTCGTCGCTCCCGCCATCGCAGCCAGGTGGCATGCGGCAACGGGGCCTGGAACCGGGGCAGGTCCGTGTGGTGCCTGGGCCTGGCCCCTCGACCGGGCGCTCCGTCGCGGCGGAGCGCCCGCCCCTCCGGCGGCCGACCGGAACGGTGAGTGACCTTGGCCCTACGGACAGACTGCATCAGCGGCGTGTTTCATGCAAGTTGCATGTCGACTTTTGCCGATACGTGAGCGGCGCGCGGAAATAGACGCTTGATGCCACTGTCCTCGGGGCGGCACACTGGACGCCGGTTTCGCCCGCCGCGGCCGGTCGACGACCGCACCACGCCTCTGCCGCGAAACGCTCGCCGCCCGACGGTCGCGCCCCCGGCGGGCGTCGAATCCGGGCGCGAACGACCGGAGGTAACCGGGTGAGCGCGAGCAGCGATCGGTTCGGCCACGTGGCCCGCTGGGGGACGCCGTGAGTGAGCGACACAGCCCCACCATCCGCCGTCGCAGGCTCGGTGCCGAGCTGCGCCGCCACCGCGACGCGGCACGCATCACGATCGAGGTGGTCGCCGAGCGGTTGGAGTGCTCCGCGTCGAAGATCTCCCGGATCGAGACCGGCCACACCACCGCCACCCCGCGCGATGTCCGGGACATGCTGCTGATCTACGGGGTGTCCGGCACCGAGAGCGACGAGCTGGTGCAGATCGCCCGGGAGGCCCGGCAGAAGGGCTGGTGGCACCCGTACAGCACGGTGCTGGTCGGGTCGTTCGTCGGCCTGGAGTCGGCCGCGAGCTCCATCCGGACGTACGAGCAGCAGGTGGTGCCGGGCCTGCTGGAGACCGAGGAGTACGCCTCGGCGATGATCCGCGCCGCCCGTCCGGACTTCACCGCCGATCAGGTCCAGCAGAGGGTGCGTGTCCGAATCGACCGCCAGTCGTTGTTGACCCAGGACGATTCGGTCGATCTCTGGGTGGTGCTCGATGAGGCGGTGCTGAGCCGGCCGGTGGGCGGCGACGCGGTGATGCGTGGTCAGCTCAAGCGGCTGGTGGAGGTGGCAGAGCTGCCGAACGTGACGCTCCAGATCCTGCCGTTCTCGGTAGGGGCGCACGCCGGCATGGACGGCACCTTCACCATCCTCAGCTTCCCCGAAGCGGGTGATCCCGATGTCGTGTACGCGGAGAACGCCACGGGTGGGCTCTTCCTCGAGAAGAGCGACGAACTGCAGAAGTACAACTTCATCTTCGATCACATTCGAGCAGCAGCCACACGGCCGGAGGAATCCATCGCACAGATCGCAAAACTGGCAGAGGAGCCGTTGTGGAAGTGGCGACCAAGTGGTCCCGTGGGGACCTGACGCGGGTGACGTGGTTCAAGAGCTCGAAAAGTGGGCCGAACTGTGACAACTGCGTCGAGGTGGCGTACGTGACCGGGGCGGTCGGGGTACGGGACTCGAAGGACAAGAGCGGGCCCAACCTGATCTTCGCTCCGGGTGACTGGCACGCCTTCGTCGCCGGCACCAGGGAAGGCACCTTCGCCCGGGACTGACGGACCGGACCCAGACACGACGGGCGCGGCCCGTCCGGCAACGTCGCCGGACGTTCCGCGCCCGTCGTGCGTCCCGGGGTGGGACCGTGACCTGCGGGTACGGATCTGCGGCCAGCGGCACGGATCGGATCCGGACCCGTCGCCACCCCCGCCCCGGGTCGTTGTACCCCTCGGTACGGCGCTGATCGACAAACCGCCGGGATCGGCAACCGAGCGAGGCAGGCGAGACGATGACGACGATCGGGTCAGAGAACCTCACCAACGGTCCGGGCAAACCGGAGCGGTTCGGCGGCAAGTACCGCGGGGCCCGCCGGGACACCGTGCTGACAGAGGTGGTCTCCACCGACACCGACTTCGGTGGCAGGGAAGGCGGGGCGCCAGCCCCCGAGCAGGCCGGGCCGCCGCTGTCGCTGCCCTCGCTGGACCCGAACCCGCTCACCGAGCCGTCGTTCCCGCCGGCCGGCTGGCCGACCGGGTCGGCCGAGTCCCTGGCCGACCATCCGTTGCTGCGCGGCCTGCTGCTGGAGCTGCCGCCGAAGGGGAGCGTGCCCCCGCCCGGCTGGATGGACCGCTGGTTCGAGGCGACCCGGGCGATCCTGGAGCTGCTATACGTGCAGGGGACTGGCCGCCCGCGGTGACGCCGGCTGCTGCTGGGACAGCGCCCGCTCGGCCAGCCGGCTGTGGCGCAGCGCGTGTCGTACCCCGATGGCGGCAACACCCAGCGCGCCGACGGTGACTGCGGCCCCGGTCGTGCCGGGCCCGGCGAAGACCTCCAGGCCGCTGGCCGAGAGCACCCCCGGAACGGTGGCCAGGCCGGTCACCTGGAGCGGCAGGCCGACGAGCGGATGGGCGGCGGCGGCCCGCAGGCCGTGCGGGGCTGGGGCGTGCGGTGCCGTGGCGAGGGCGCCCGCGCCGGTCCGCAGCCGGCGGATCCGCCGGGCGGCGCAGACCGCGACGAGCAACGCGGGTGGGGCCGCCAGCGCGAGCCCGGCGGCGGCTCGGTCCACCGTGCCGGTGCCGGCGCTCTGCAACCCGGCGGCCAGCACGCCCGCCGTCAGGCCGAGGCCGGTCAGGGTCAGGGCCAGCACCCATCCGGTACGCCGGTGCAGTGCTCGGGCGCGGTCCAGCCGGGGCAGCCGGTCGGCGAGGAAGCCCGCGGCCAGCCAGACGCCGGCGACCGGCAGCAAAACGATGAGATGCCCATCCATGACCCCAGCCTTGCCGAATCCGACCCGGGGCGGATCCGGGCCGTTCCCGGGTTCGACCCGAAGCCTGGCCCCCTAGGGGCGGGGACCGGCGGGAGATGCCCTGCTCCCGTCCGCCCCCTGTGGAACTGCCCCGTCTGCGCGGGCGGAGCCGTTAGCATGTGGCCGGTGCGGCAGCCGGTGGATCGTGAACCGGTGACCCTCCAGGGTGCCACCGAGCAGCTCTGGCCGGTCGTCGAGCGGCTGGGCCAGCTCTACCGGCACGACCTGTCCGAGTTTCGCGGCATGGTTCCGCGCGCCGACGGGCGCTTCGCGTTCGATCAACTGCCTTCGTTCCTCGGGGCAGCCGACCGGGTGGCCCACCTGATCCGGTGGGGCCCCACCGTGGCCGGGTTCGCGCTGACCCGGCACCCGTCCAACCGTCCGTCCTCCGTCGCCGCCTTCTTCGTCGTACGCGCGCTGCGTCGCCGGTCGGTCGGTCACCGCGCCGCGTTGAAGCTGCTGCACGGCCGCCCGGGTGGCTGGGAGATCACGTTCCAGGAGGAGAACCCGGGGGCGGCGCGGTTCTGGCGGGCGGTCGCCGCGTCCATCGGGACGGGTTGGCAGGAGGAACACCGGCCGGTGCCGGGCAAGCCCGAACTCCCGCCCGACACCTGGCTGCTGCTCAACGTTCCCACCCCGGCCTGAGCCATTCCAACGGTCCGCTGGGAGCGGTGGCGTGGACGGGGCAGCTTCACAGGGCCCGGACCGTGCCCGCCCGCGGCCCGAGGACGAAGCCGATGAGACCGCGAAAGCCGGTCAGACGGCGAAGGTGGCCGGGCGCTCGGCGGCCGGGGTGGGCGGCTTCGCCTTCCACAGGCCGGTCTTCTGCGCCGCCAGCCGGCCCAGGTAGGCCGGGTTGAGGATGACGTACCGGCGCCAGAGTCGCTTCGGCTCCAGGCCGAGCCGCCAGAACCACTCCAGGCCGGCCCGCTGCATCCACGGCGGCGGCTTGCGGAGCAGGCCCGCGTGGTAGTCGAAGGCCGCCCCGACCGCCATCAGCGGCATGTCCAGCAGGGGCCGCATGGCGTACGCCCAGACCTCCTGGCGGGGGCAGCCCAGCCCGACCAGGACGAGCCGGGCGCCGCTGGCCCTGATCCGGCCGGCGATCTCGACGTCCTCGCCCGGCTGTACGGCCCGGAACTTGGACGGCTCCACCCCGGCGATCTTCAGGGCCGGGAACATCCGCTCCAGCTCCGGGATCAGCCGGCCCAGGGTGTCCTCCGTCGAGCCGTAGAGGTAGACCGGCAGGCCCTCCTCGGCGAAGCGGCGCAGCACGTGCAGGGTCAGCAGCGGGCCGTAGACCCGGTCGGCCAGGCCGGCGTGGTGCAGCAGGTTCAGCGCCCAGCGCACCGGCTGACCGTCAGGGGTGACCAGGTCGAACGAGTTGAGCCGGGCGTTGTGCGCCGGGTCGAGCACGCCGGTCATCACGCCGTGCACGGCCAGCGCGGTCAGCGCCAGCGGCTGGCGCTCGCGCGCCGCGGCCACCACCCGCTCGGTCGCGCCGGCGTAGTCGGTGGCGTCGACCAGGACGCCGAGGACGTTGCGCTTGCTGTCGACGGTCATGCGCCGGGAACCCACTTGTCCACGTTGGCCTCGTGGATCTCCCGCATGATCATCGGGACGTCGTAGACCTGCTTCCAGCCCGGGTAGTCGGCCTGGAACGCCTCGTTCGAGCCGATCCACCACTTGTGGTCGCCGATCCGGTTCGCCTCGACGTACTCGGTGACCATCTCCTGGCCGGTGATCTGCTCGGCCAGGGCGAACGCCTCCCGGTTGGAGGTGTTGGAGTGCCGTCCGCCGCCGAGGTTGTAGACGGCCGCCGAGCGCGGGTCGCGGAAGAACGCCTCGAACGCCGAGACCACGTCCGAGCTGTGGATGGCGTCCCGGACCTGCTTGCCCTGGTACCCGAAGATCTTGTACGTCCGGCGTTCCATGTTGGCCCGCATCACGTACCCGAGGAAGCCGTGCAACTCGGTCGCGGAGTGCGCCGGGCCGGTCAGCGTGCCGCCCCGGAAACAGGCGGTCCGCATCCCGAAGTAGCGGCCGTACTCCTGCACCATCACGTCGGCGGCGACCTTGGACGCGCCGAAGACCGAGTGCAGGCAGGCGTCGATCGACATGTCCTCGCGGATGCCCCGCGCGTACGGGTGCCCCGGCTCGATCTCCCACCGGGTCTCCAACTCGACCAGGGGGAGGCTGTTGGGGCGGTCGCCGTACACCTTGTTGGTGGAGCAGTGGATCACCGGCGCCTCGACGCAGTGCTCGCGGACGTTCTGCAGCACGTTGAGGGTGCCGCCGGCGTTGACGTCGAAGTCGGTGAACGGGTCCCGGACCGCCCAGTCGTGCGACGGCTGTGCGGCGGTGTGGATCACCACGGCGATGTCGCGGCCGTACCGGGCGAAGAGCGCCGCCAGCGAGTCGCGGTCCCGGATGTCGATGCTGTGGTGGGAGTACGCCCCGCCCAGCTCCTCGGTCAGCCGCCGGACGTTCCACGCGGTCGACGCCTCGGCGCCGAAGAACTCCTGCCGCATGTCGTTGTCGATGCCGACGACGTCGAGACCGAGGCCGGCGAAGTGCCGGACCGCCTCGGAACCGATCAAGCCGCCCGACCCGGTCACCAACGCGACACTCACACGCCACTCCTGGTCCATAGGAGGCAGGGAAACGATCGGAGCATAGCGTGACGTCCGGCACCGGCCGGACGCGACGCGGGCCCCCCACAACGACTCGAGGGCCCCGCATCGCTGCGGAGCCCTCGATCTGGTGGGGAAGGGGGGAGTTGAACCCCCACGTCCTTTCGGACACACGGACCTGAACCGTGCGCGTCTGCCATTCCGCCACTTCCCCGTGGCTGACCGGGAAAACTGTAGCTTGCCCCGGCTCCGCCGTTGTCAGCGGCCCGGCACATCCTACGGTCTTTCCGACCCTGGCCACGACCGGTTACCGTTCGTGGCGGACGAAACTGTAGCACGAGGGCACCGGCCCGCCCGAGCGGGCCGGCAGCGGGCGGCCGAGCGGCGTGTGAGCTGCACGCGCGCCGGCCGGATAGCATCATGTCCTCGGGACCCGAGGAGGAGCCGGTGAGCGTGCTGCAACGCTTTGAGAAGCGTTTGGAAGGCCTGGTCGAGGGAGCCTTCGCCAAGGTCTTCAAAGGGGTGGTTCACCCTGTGGAGATCCTCAACGCCATGCAGCGGGAGGCCGAGGCGCACAAGGCGATCCTGGCCGGTGGGCGAACGCTGGTGCCCAACCGCTACGTGATCGATCTCTCGCCCTACGACCACAGCCGTCTGGCGCCGTACGCCGCCGCGCTGGCCCAGGAACTGGCCCAGTCGCAGGCGGAGTTCATCGGCGAGCAGGCCTGGACGGTCTACGGCGACGTGATCGTCGAGATCGAGCGCGGCGAGGGCCTCGACACCGGGATGTTCCGGGTCACCGCCGAGGTCTACACCGGCGGCGACGTCGCCCCGGTCTCCGCGCCCGGCTACGACCAGGGCGGTTACGACCAGGGCCCGCCCGCCTACCCCGCGTACGACCAGGGCGGCGGCTACGGTCCCCCGCCGGGGCACGGCGGCGGGCGCAACGTCCGGCTGGTCTCCGGCGACGGCCGCACCTATCCGCTCCAGATGGGCTCGACGGTGATCGGCCGCGGCGACCAGGCCAACCTGCGCCTGCCGGACGTCGGCATCTCCCGGCGACACGCCCGGCTGGATTTCGACGGTGGTCAGGTTGTGCTGACCGATCTCGGGTCGACCAACGGCACCATGGTCAACGGCCAGCGGGTCTCCGCCGTCGCCCTCAACCCGGGCGACATGATCCAGCTCGGCACCACCACCCTGACCTTCCGCGTGGACGGCTGATCCGCCTTGCCGGAACTCGTCATCACCGTCGCCCGGTTCGGGTTCCTCATCCTGCTGTGGATCTTCGTGTTCACGGTGGTCGGCGTCATCCGCCGGGACCTGTTCGCAGGCGCCCGTTCGGGTCGGCTGGTGGCCGCGCCACGGGCGGTGGGAGCCTCGACCGGGCAGCCACAGGCCAAGCCGGCGAAGGTGAAGCGGGGCCGGGCCGCGCACCAGCTGGTGGTGACCGCCGGGCAGCTCGCCGGCACCCGGATCACCCTGGGTGAATCGCAGATCACCATTGGTCGGGCCGAGGATTCGACCCTGGTCATCACCGACGACTACGCCTCCGCGCGACACGCCCGACTCGTGCCGCGTGACGGGCAATGGTTTGTCGAGGACCTCGGATCGACTAACGGCACCTACCTGGATCGCGCTAAGGTCACCGGACCAACCCCCGTCCCCCTCGGCGTGCCGATCCGTATCGGCCGCACCTCTCTCGAATTACGGCCATGACTCTGACCCTGCGCTATGCGGCCCACAGCGACCGCGGTCTGATCCGAGACGGTAACCAGGACTCCGTCTACGCCGGACCGCGGCTTCTCGCCGTCGCCGACGGCATGGGCGGCATGGCCGCCGGTGACGTCGCCAGCAACATCGTCATCGGTGCCATGGAGCCGCTCGACCAGGACGTCCCCGGTGACGCCCTGGTCGACGCGTTGCGCTCGGCCGTGGGCACCGCCAACCAGCAGCTCCGCGACACAGTGGACGCCAACCCGCAGCTGGAGGGGATGGGCACCACGCTGACCGCGACCCTCTTCTCCGGCACCAAGCTGGGCATGGTCCACATCGGCGACTCGCGGGCCTATCTCCTGCGCAACGGCGAGTTCGCGCAGATCACCAAGGACGACACGTACGTCCAGATGCTCGTCGACGAGGGCCGGATCAGCGCCGAGGAGGCGAGCAGCCACCCCCAGCGCTCGTTGCTCACCCGGGCGCTCGACGGCCGCGACATCGACCCGGAATACAGCGTCCGTCAGGTGCTGCCCGGCGACCGCTACCTGATCTGCAGCGACGGCCTCTCCGGCGTCGTCAGTGCGGAGACGATCGGCGACACCCTGCGCGAGTACACCGACCCGCAGCAGTGCGTCGAACGGCTGGTGCAGCTCGCGCTGCGCGGCGGCGGCCCGGACAACATCACGGTGATCATCGCCGACGCCACCGCCCATGACATCGTCGAGGCGAGCCCGATCGTCGGTGGCGCCGCCGCCCGCGACCGGGGCATGGCCACCTCCGCCGACATCTCCACGCCCGCCGCGCGCGCCTCGGCGCTGTCCGCGCCCCGGCCGCCCGCACCCGAGGAGCCGGCCGAGGAGGACGACGACCGCCCGAGGCGTCGCCCGTTGCGGACCACGGCGATGCTCCTCGGCCTCGTGGTCATCCTCGGTGGCGTGCTCTTCGCCAGCTGGACCTACACCCAGCGGCAGTACTATGTCGGCGCCACCGAGCAGGGCGACGTGGCCGTGTTCCGGGGCGTCCAGGGGCAGATCGCCGGCCTGGACCTCTCGGCCGTGCACTCCACCAGCCCTGCCCGGCTGGACGACCTCACCCTGGCGGCGCAGGAGCAGGTCAAGCAGGGCATCCCGGCCAAGAACGAGCCGGACGCCGAGCGCCGGCTGGCCGAGCTGACCAGTGACGACCCGGCCAACCCGAACCTCAAGCCGATCTGCCAGGCGGGCCCGACGGCGACGACGGATCCGGCCAACCCGGGCCCGGCGACCCCCACCCCCGGGGCGAGCCGTACCGCGGTCGCCAGCGGCGCACCCACCAGGCCGGGCGGCACGGCGGCGCCATCAGCCACAGCCACCCTGACGTCCTCGCCCACCACGACACCCGACGCTCCGCCCTCCGACACGGCCACGCCGGCCGACCCCGCCGGCTGCCGATCGCCCGAGTGAGTGTCGGCTGAGAAAATCCGAGGACCATCCGTGACCGCAGCGGCCGTACCGGCAGCCTCGCCCGCCACGACGGGCGAGCAGTCCGGCGTACGCATGGCCAGGTCGCGACGCAACGCCGAACTGTCCCTGCTGCTGCTGGCCCTGGTGATCGTGGCCGCGTACGGCGCGACGGTGGAGGCGACCGTGCTCGACACGGTCACCCCGGACTTCTGGGTTCCGACCGCCGTGCTGGCGGGCGTGTTCCTCGCCCTGCACGTGGTCATCCGGTTCCTCGCGCCGTTCGCGGACCCGGCCCTGTTGCCGGCGGTGGCCCTGCTCAACGGGATCGGGGTGGGCTTCCTGCGCCGGCTTGACCTGGCCAAGGCCACCCCCGGGGATCGGGAGTCGCTGGCGATCTTCGCCGGCAACGGCGGCCGGCAGTTCGCCTGGACGCTCGCGTCGGTGTTCCTCGCCGCGGTCCTGCTCGCGTTGATGCGCGACCACCGGTCGATCTCGCGGTACGCGTACACCCTGGGCCTCGCCGGCATCGTGCTGGTGATGATCCCGGCGGTGCTGCCGGCGAGGTACTCCGAGATCTACGGCGCGAAGCTGTGGATCCGCATCGGCGGCTTCAGCATCCAGCCCGGCGAGTTCGCCAAGCTGGCGCTGCTCGTCTTCTTCGCCTACTACCTGGTACGCAAGCGTGAGGTGCTGTCGCTGGCCAGTCACCGGGTGCTCGGCATCGACTTCCCGCGCGGGCGGGACCTCGGCCCGGTGCTCGCGGTGTGGGTGCTGAGCGTGCTGGTGCTCGTCTTCGAGAAGGACCTGGGCACCTCGCTGCTCTACTTCGGCATGTTCGTGGTGACCCTCTACATCGCCACCGAACGGGTGAGCTGGCTGCTCATCGGCCTGATCCTGTTCTTCGGCGGGGCTTACCTGGCGTACGTGCTGGGTGGCGTGATCGGCGGGCCGTTCGCGAACTTCCACCTGCGCGCCGAGATCTGGCTGGACCCGTTCGCCGACCCGTACGAGGACGGCTACCAACTGGTGCAGGGCCTGCTGGCGCTCGGCAGCGGCGGCCTGTTCGGCGCCGGGCCGGGCGGCGGGCAGCCGCTGGAGATCCCCGAGGTGCAGAACGACTTCATCTTCGCCGGCATCGGCGAGGAGATCGGCCTGTTCGGGCTCTCCGCGCTGCTGGTGGTCTACCTGCTCATCGTGGAGCGGGGGCTGCGGGCCGCCCTGGCGGTACGGGACTCGTTCGGCAAACTGCTCGCCGGCGGCCTGGCCTTCACCCTCGGCCTCCAGGTGTTCGTGATCGTGGGCGGGATCAGCAAGCTGATCCCGCTGACGGGTCAGACCACCCCCTTCCTGTCCGCCGGTGGCTCGTCGCTGATGGCGAACTGGCTGCTCATCGCGGTGCTGCTACGGGTCTCCGACGGCGCGCGCCGTCCGCTGGCCGGGGCCGGCGGTTCCGCGGCCCGACCCGGGGGCGGCCCGCCCGAGCAACTGCACGGTGCCCCCACGGAGGTGATCCGGCCGTGAACGCACCCCTGCGCCGCGTTGGCGTCGTCGCGATGGTCCTGTTCGGTCTGCTCTTCGCGAACCTGAACTGGATCCAGGCATACAAGGCGGACGAGTACCGCAGCAGCGACTACAACGGCCGGGTTCAGGTGGCCGAGTACGAGCGCAAGCGCGGCAACATCGAGGCCGGCGGCACCGCCCTGGCCACCAGCAAGGAGACCGGCGGCAAGCTGCGGTTCCTGCGGACCTACCCCGGCGGGGAGAAGTACGCGCACGTCCTCGGCTACAAGCCGGTCAACCTCGGCGACACCGGCATCGAGCGGGTGGAGAACGACTTCCTCGCCGGCACCAGCGACGCGCTGATCGCCAACCGGATCAAGGACATGTTCACCGGCGACGAGACCGGCGGCGGCAACGTCCTGCTCACCCTCTCCAAGCGGGCCCAGGACGCGGCGTACAACGGGCTGGCCGACAACGAGGTCGGGGCGAAGAAGGGCGCGGCGATCGCGTTCGACCCCCGTACCGGTGCGGTGCAGGCGCTGGTCTCCATGCCCAGCTTCAACCCGAACCCGCTGGTCAGTCACGACAGCAACGAGGCAACGGCGGCTTACAACAAGCTGGACAACGCCCCGAACGGCCCGCTGAAGAACCGGGCACTGTCGGAGGTGTTGCCCCCGGGGTCCACCTTCAAGATCGTGGTGGCCGCCGCCGCCCTGGAGAACGGCGTCGGCAAGAACACCGAGATCCCCGCCGGCTCCAGTTGGACCCCGCCGACCTCGGGCACCCCGATCCGCAACGCCGCGCCGTCGATCTGCCCGGAGGACCAGGTCACCCTCCTCGACGCGGTCACCGAGTCCTGCAACACCGGCTTCGCCCAGCTCGGCGTCAAGCTCGGCGCCGACAAGGTGAAGGAGAAGGCCCGCCAGTTCGGCTTCGAGCAGGACGACCTCACGATCGGCCAGCTCGGCGAGGACGGGCTGCCGACGGCGGCCAGCAGCACCGGAACGATGCAGGCCCCCGACGGCGCCACCGACCCGGCCGCCCTGGCGCAGTCCTCCATCGGGCAGCGCGACGTGAAGATGACCCCGCTCCAGGGGGCGCTGATCGCCGGGACGGTCGCCAACGGCGGCAGCCAGATGCGGCCGTACCTGGTCCGGCAGCTGCTCGCCCCGGACCGGACCACCAGTTACTACACCGCAAAGCCTCGGGAGCTGCGCCAGCCGGTCAGCGGCCCCGTCGCGTCGGACCTGCGCGACATGATGGTCAGCGTGGTGGAGAACGGCAGCGGCCGCAAGGCGAAGATCGACGGCTACCGGGTCGGCGGCAAGACGGGCACCGCCCAGTCCGGCCCGCAGACTCCCGACCACGGCTGGTTCATCGGCTTCGCGTTCGACAAGAACGGCAACCCGGTCTCCGCGGTCTGCGTGATGTTGGAGGAGGCGGGCGCCGGCGGCAGCGCCGAGGCAGCCCGGATCGCCGGCAAGATCATGCAGGCGGCGATCGCCGACCCCGGGGGCCGCTGACATGCTCAGCCCCGGCGTCCAGCTCGGCAACCGCTACCGCCTCGACGAGCGGATCGCCAGCGGCGGCATGGGCGACGTGTGGCGCGGCACCGACCAGGTGCTGGGCCGTACGGTCGCGGTGAAGAGCCTGCTCCCGGCGCTGCTGGACGAGCCGGGCTTCGCCGAGCGGTTCCGTGGCGAGGCGCGCACCATGGCCACCATCAACCACCCCGGCGTGGTCGACGTCTACGACTTCGGCAGCGACCAGCACATCGCCTTCCTGGTGATGGAGTACGTCGAGGGCGACGCCCTCTCCTCCACGCTCGGCCGGGTCGGCCGGCTCACCCCGGCCCGCACCATGGCGCTGCTCGCTCAGGCGGCCGACGCGCTGCACGCGGCGCACTGCAAGGGCATCGTGCACCGCGACGTCAAGCCGGGCAATCTGCTCGTCCGGCCGAACGGGACGCTGGTGCTGACGGACTTCGGCATCGCCCGCTCCGAGCTGGTCGGGCAGCTCACCGCAGCCGGCTCGGTGCTCGGCACCGCCTCCTACATCTCCCCCGAGCAGGCCACCGGCGCGGTCGCCACGCCCGCCTCCGACGTGTATGCCCTTGGCGTGGTCGCATACCAGTGCCTCGCCGGACGGCGGCCGTTCGAGGGCGATAATCCGCTCGAAATCGCCATGAGGCACGTCCGGGACGCACCCCGGCCGCTGCCCGGCGACATCCCGCCGTCGGTACGGGCGATCGTCGAACGGGCGATGGCCAAGGACCCGACCGCCCGCTGGCCCAGCGCCGCAGCCCTGGCCGGGGTGGCCCGGCAGGCGAAGCTCGCGCTCGGCCAGCAGGCTCGCACCGCCGGGCACCTCGGCCAGGTCTCCGCCGCGCCGGCGTCCCCGGCGGCCCCGCTGGCCCGCGCCCAGGTGCCGCCCGCCACACGCCAGCCGCCCCATCCGCCTGCGGTGGCGCAGCGGCCGGTCCCGACGTCCGCGTCGCCGCAGCCCCGGCCGCCGGCCGCCGTACCCCGGCCGCCGGTCGTCCACCAGTGGCGCCCGCCGGTCACCCCCCAGCAGGCGCAGCCTCCGCCGGCCGTTTCCCGTCCGCCGGTCGCCACCCCGCCGGCCTACCCGCGCGGCGCCGCGGCCGTGCCACCGGCCCCGGTCCGGCAGGCCGGCCCGATCGGGTACGCACGGCAGCCCGGCCCACCGCCGGCCCCCCCACAACGGTCCAGTTCAGGGGTGGTCCTGCTGTTCGTCGTGCTGGCCGTAGTGGTCCTGCTCTGCTCCGGCGTGATTTCCTACAACTTGCGGCAGAACGCGGCGGCCGGTGATCCCGGCGTCCTCGGCATCCGGGCCGTGACCTCCGGTGCGTCGGCGGCCGGCGAGGGCGACGAATCCTCCCGGACGCCGTACCGTCGGATGGAACGGCTCCTGCCGGGTGGCGGCGAGACGACGACGAGCGAAGGACGACAGACGCGATGACAGCGCAGGCCCGCCTGCTCGGTGGCAGGTACCAGGTCGGCGAGCTGCTCGGCTACGGGGGCATGGCCGAGGTGCACCGTGGCCGTGACCTCCGGCTCGGTCGGGACGTCGCGATCAAGATGCTCCGGGCCGACCTGGCGCGGGACGACACGTTCCAGATGCGGTTCCGTCGGGAGGCGCAGAACGCCGCCTCGCTCAACCACCCGGCGATCGTGGCCGTGTACGACACCGGCGAGGAGACCGGGCCGACCGGCGAGACACTGCCGTTCATCGTGATGGAGTTCGTCAACGGGCGGACCCTCAAGGAGCTCCTCGGCGTCGAGGGGCGCCTCCAGCCGCGCCGGGCGCTGGAGATCTGCGCCGACATGTGTGCCGCGCTGGAGTTCAGCCACCGGCACGGCATCATCCACCGGGACATCAAGCCCGGCAACGTGATGCTCACCCAGACCGGCCAGGTCAAGGTGATGGACTTCGGCATCGCCCGGGCCCTGGCCTCCGGCGTCACCTCGATGACCCAGACCAGCGCGGTCATCGGCACGGCGCAGTATCTCTCCCCGGAGCAGGCGCGCGGCGAGGCCGTCGACGCCAGATCCGACGTGTACGCGGCCGGCTGCGTGCTCTTCGAGCTGGTCTGTGGCCACCCGCCGTTCGTCGGGGACAGCCCGGTCAGCGTGGCGTACCAGCACGTTCGGGAGGCCCCGCCGACCCCCAGCGACATCAACCCGGATGTCACCCCCGCGATCGACGCGATCGTGCTGAAGGCGCTGTCGAAGAACCCGCTCAACCGGTACCAGAGCGCCGGCGAGATGCGGGCCGACCTGCTCCGGGCGGCGGCCGGCCGGCCGGTGATGGCCACCCCCGTGATGCAGGAGGCCGAGACCGCTCCGATGGCGGCCGCCAGATCCGGGTACCCGACTCAGGTCGTCGGCGGCGCGGCCACCCGGCAGCAGCCGCCGGCCCGCGTCGGCGATCCCCGGCAGCGCAGGGCCTCCTCCTGGGTGATCGCCACCTTCGCCGCGCTCGGCGTGCTCGCCGTGATCGCACTGGTCACCGGCATCCTGCTGAACGAGAGCGACCCCGAGAAGGTCGGCGTTCCCAACCTGGCGGGCCAGACCAGGGACGCTGCGGTGGCTGCGATCGAGGGAGCCGGCCTGGTCCCCACCGTCGGCGACCCGATCCCCGGCAGAACCTGCAAGAAGGACACGGTCGTCAAGCAGGAGCCGTCGGCGAGCACCGAGCTGGAGAAGGGCCAGGGGGTCACCATCCAGCTCTGCGGCGGCAAGCCGGAGGTGGCGATCCCGCCCGCCCTGGTCGGCTCCCCGTTCAAGAACGTGGAGCAGCAGCTCAAGGGGCTGAATCTTCGGGTGACCAAGAAAGAAGTGAGCAGCGAGGCCGCCGAGGGGAACGTCACGGAGGTCGACCCGCCCTCCGGGACCATGGTCGCCGAGGACACCCAGGTGACGGTGACGGTCTCCAAGGGCAACATCCGTGAGGTGCCGAATGTCGTCGGCTCCTCGGCGGAGAACGCGAAGCGGGAGTTGGAGCGGGCCGGCTACGTGGTGAAGATCGTCGACGGTGACGAGGTGCCGGCCGACCAGGCCGGCAAGGTGTCCGGCCAGAACCCACGGGGGGGCACGAGTCTCGAGAAGGGCAAGCGGGTGACCATCGAGGTGGACGTCCCCGAACCCAGCCCGGAGCCCACCGAGCCGACCGGGACGCCGCCGCCCAGTAGTCCGACCCCGTCGGTGGGCGGCACCGGCGGCGGGCAACCGTTCCCGACCCCACCGATCCGGCTCCCCGAGCGGTGACCCCCGAGCCCGACCCTTCCGAGGGGTCGGGCTCGTCGGTTCCGGCCTCGGGGCGGCGCGAACGCCACCGGTCGGCCTTCGAGGCGGCGCGAACGCGACCGGTCGTTTTTGGGGCGGCGCGGACGCGACCGGTCGACGTCAGACGGTGGCGAACGCCGAGCGGCGGCGGGCGTCGACCTCGGCGGCCAGCTCCGGCGCCCGCTCCAGCGCCTGCGGGTGGCCGCACGTCGCCAGCCAGTTGGCCAGCATCAGGTGGCCGCCCTCGGTGAGCACCGACTCCGGGTGGAACTGGACGCCCTCGATCGGCAGCGTCCGGTGCCGCATCGCCATCACCACGCCGGAGCCCGTCCAGCCGGTGACCTCGATTTCGTCGGGCAACGTCTCGGGCAGCACGGTGAGCGAGTGGTACCGGGTGGCGGTGAACGGGTCCGGCAGCCCGGCCAGCACCCCCACCGAGTGGTGTCGCACCTCGGACGTCTTGCCGTGCAGCAGCTCGGGGGCGCGGGCCACGGTCGCCCCGAACGCCTCGCCGATCGCCTGGTGGCCCAGGCAGACGCCGAAGATCGGCAGCTCGCCCGCGTACCGGCGGATGACGTCGAGGCAGATGCCGGCCCGGTCCGGGCTGCCCGGCCCCGGGGAGAGCAGGACGCCGTCCGCGCCGACCCGGCCCACCTCCGCGATGTCGATCTCGTCGTTGCGCCGCACGTCGCAGTCGACGCCGAGTTGGCCGAGGTACTGCACGAGGTTGAAGACGAACGAATCGTAGTTGTCGATCACCAGGACGCGCATCGACTCACCTGTTCGGGGTGGGGGGAGGGGTGTTGTTCTGGTCGGTGTTGTACGGCAGGTCGTGCTCGTCGCCGGCCGGGGCGCTCCCGTCCACGCCCGGCTCTCCGCCCGGCTCGCCGCCCGGCTCTCCGGAGTCCTGCGTGACCTGCACGTCGTCGAAGGGGAGCAGCGGCTCCGCCCACGGGAAGACCACGTACCACAGCAGGGCGACCGTCGCGGTGGCGAGCAGCAGCGAACCGGCCAGCTTGCCGGGCAGCCCCAGCGGCAGTTTGCGCCAGATCCAGCCGTACATCGTCAGGCCCCCAGCTCCGCCGGCCGGCCGGCCGACTTGGCCTCGGTGCGGTCCAGTTCGGCGTGGATGATCAGGCGCTGGTAGTTGTCGAACTTCGGGTTGCAGGTGGTGAGGCTCAGCAGCTTCTTCGTCGGCTTCGCGTCCGGTTCCATCGGCACCGGGGCGACGACCTCGACCTGGTTGGGCTTGACGATCCGGGACTTGTAGACCTTGTAGACGTACCAGTTGGTCTTGCCCTCGACCACGATGGCGTCGCCGCTGTCCAGCTCGTCCAGCCGCCAGAACGTGGCCCGGTTGCGGTGGCCGGCGACGGAGAAGTTGCCCACCTCGCCCGGCATGGCGCTGTCCGGGTAGTGGCCGGGGGCGTACCGGATGTCCTCCTGGGTGACGCCCTCGACCACCACCCAGTTCTTGTCGAGCTTCGGGATGTAGAGCCCGGCGAGGGGCTTGCCGTGCACCGGCGGCTTCGGCTTCGAGGTGGCGGAGGCGCTGGCGGTGGCGGTGGGGGCCACGGTCGGGTCGCCGCTCGCCCCCCAGGCCTGGGCGAGCTGGCGGTCGAGGTCGTTCTGGTGGGCGTCGACGATGGCCGACTTGCCCCACACCTCGTACCCGGCGAAGAGGAGCACCACGAGGCCGAAGGTGATCAGCACCTCGCCGGTGACCCGTACCCCGGTGCGCAGCCGGGTCCAGATGGACGGCCGGGTCAGCTCGGAGTAGACGCTCTTGTAGCCCTCGCCGGTCTGCTCGGCCCGGAGCTGGACAACCCGCTCGCCACGGCGGGGTCGGGGCGGCTCGGCCGGCTCGGCGTCGGCTCCGCCCGGGTCGTCGCTCTCCGGCATGCGGGGCACGGCGCCCATCAGCGCGGTCGAGTCCAGGGCCGGGCCGGTAACCGACGGCCGGCCGGGCGGCACCGCCGGGAGGAAGGTGGTGGGGGCCTCGGCGGCGGACGCCGGTCGGCCCGTGGGCCCGAACTGGGGGCGATCTCCGGAGGGCCGTCCGTACGGCTCCCGGGCGGGCGGCCCGTACGGCTCCCGGGCGGGCTGGTCGGCGGGCCGCCCGTACTGCGGGAGGCCCGTTCCGTCGGCGGGCCGGGGGGGACCGGGTCGCTGGGGCACACCCGTGGGGGGCCTGCCCGTGGACTCGGGGGCGCGGGCCGGGGGACGGTTCGCGGCGGGGCCGGGCCGGGCGGGCGGCGTGTCCGCCGGCTTAGGTCGGGTGCCGGGTGCCGCCGGATCGCCGCCCCGGGAGGCCGTCGAGCGGGGCGGCAGCACCGGGTCGGGCCAGGGGCCGGCCTGGCCGGGTCGCTCCGACGGGCTCGGTCCGGGGCGGTCGACCGGGGGGAGGAAGTCGGTCGCCTCCTCGTCCCGGCCGGGGTTCCGGCCGTCCCAGCGGCCGTCGGGCGTCCGGCTCACCTGGGCACCTTGGCAGCACGCAGGGCTGTCGAGTCCTCGAAGGCCGGCACGGTGACCTTCGAGACCGTCTCCCGGTACCCGAGGTGGAAGTCGTCGACCACGCCCTTGAACACCCGGACTCCCTCGGAGGCGGCGAGGGCCTGCTGGAGGGCAGCTGGATCGCCGATTGCCACGATCTTGAACGGTGGGGAGTACACCCGGCCGTGCAGCAGCAGGGTGTTACCCACGCAGCGTACCGCGCTGGTGGCGAGCACGCGGACGTTCATGATTGACATGGCCTCCGCGCCGCCGGCCCACAACGCGTTCACCACGGCCTGGACATCCTGCTGGTGAACGACCAGGTCGTCGTTGCTGGCACCCTCGGGCAGCCCCTGCTCCGGGCGGCGCGGCGCGTCGTCCAGCTCCACGACGACGCCGGTCCCGCTCAGCGCGGTGAACCCGGCGGCCTGACGGCTGGCGGCGGCGCGGTCCCGCTGGTCCCTGATCGGGCCGTCGGAGGCGGCGAGGGCGGCGGTCTCGTCCTCGACCTCGCCGCGTAGCCGGGCGGCCCGCAGCTCGTTCGTCGCGACCTGCTCCCGGCGGTCCTCGATGAGCTGTGTGAGCTGAGGGCGGCGGTCCTCGCGCAGGGCGGTGCCCCCGGCGGTCGTCGCGGTGGTGGTGAAGAGCAGCCCGGCCGCAGCGGCGATCAGCGGCACCCCGATCGACCAGCCCGGCCGGCGCTGGCGTGGGCGTCGGGGCCGGAGGGCGATGACCGCCCGCCGGAGGACCTTCCGCCAGGAGGCGGCGCCGGATGTGTACTCCACCGACCGTTCCTTCCGCGTCGTCTGGTGTCAGCCCGCCACGACGCGGACCGGTGCGGGTACCCGAACAGTCCCGCCCTTTTCGGTCACTCCGCGCATCGGCCTGACCCCATTCATGGCCTGGACGGGCCTTCGGGACTACGCTAGCTGTCGAAACATTATTGGCCATGGACCGTCGCCCCCGTGCCCGGTTGTCAGGCCGGACGAGGTCGTCACCCCCTCTGGAGAGCGTCGTGCCCAAGTCTCAGGTCCGCAAGAAGAAGGTGTACACCCCGCCGACGGACGTGCGTCCGACGGCAACGGCGGCGACGCGCAAGCCTAGCCCGGTCTGGCTGCCGATCACGGCGGTTGCGCTGATCGTCGCCGGCATTGGCTGGCTGGTGATCTACTACCTCTCCGAGCAGGCCTACCCGGTCATGTCGTGGGGTTACTGGAACCTCGCGGTGGGCTTCGGCGCGATGGTCGGGTCCCTGGTGCTGCTCTCCCGCTGGCGCTGACCACGCCGGGCGTCGGCCCGGCGCGTCGTTTCCGGTGGTGGACCACGACTACGTCACCTAGCGAGCCCCTGCCCGGCGCTTCGGCGCCGGGCACCCTATGGTGTCCGCAGGGCGGCGTGGCCCCCAGGTGCGAGATGACTCACGTTACTGCTGGGTAACCTTGCGCGTAGGCTGCACTGCATGACCGAGCGGAGCGAGGTCATCGACCGGTCCGGTCGGTGCGCGGGGGCGGTGTAACGCCGGTCCCGCACACCGACCCGGTCGCCGAGCCGCTCGACAGGCAGCAGACCGGGAGGCCAACTCGATGGGCAGCGTCCAGATCGTCACCACGATCCTCGCGGCCGCCATCACCGCCGTGGCGGTGTGGCTCGCGGTGCGTGCCGTCATGAAGATGGTGGCAGTGATCCGGTTGGGTCAGCCCGACCCGGAGCGGTTCACCGACAGGGCCACCCGCACGAAAACGATGCTGGTGGAGACCGCCGGCCACACGCGGATGCTCCGGTGGGGCGTGGTGGGCGCCGCGCACTGGTTCGTGATGGTCGGCTTCATCGTGCTGTCGCTGCTGGTGCTGGAGGCGTACTTCGAGGTCGTCTCCCCGACCGGCGGCCTGCCGCTGATCGGTGGCCTGGCGGTCTACGGCCTGGTCACCGAGCTGATCGCGGTGCTCGGCGTGGTCGGCATCCTGGTGCTGATCGCGATCCGGGTCCGCAACCGGCCGACCCGGCCGGGCGGGCGGTCCCGGTTCACCGGCTCGACCATGTGGCAGGGCTACTTCGTCGAGGCCGTGGTCCTCGCGGTGCTGATCATGGGCTTCGTCATCCGGGGCTTCAAGGTCGCCACCGACCACTTCGAGTACCCGGTCTGGGCCACCCCGGTCAGTCACGCCGTCGGCTCGCTGCTGCCCGACTGGGAGGCCGGGGTCAGCATCGCCGCCGTCATCAAGATCGCCATCTCGATGACCTGGCTGATCGTCATCGCGCTCAACGTGACCATGGGCGTCGCCTGGCACCGCTTCCTGGCGTTCTTCAACATCTTCTTCAAGCGCAACCCGGGTGAGGCCGGCTCCGGGCTCGGCGCGCTGCGGCCGATGATGAGCGAGGGCAAGCCGCTCGACTTCGAGGAGGCCGACCCGGAGAAGGACCAGTTCGGCGTCGCGCAGGTCGAGCAGTTCACCTGGAAGGGCCTGCTCGACTTCAGCACCTGCACCGAGTGCGGCCGGTGCCAGTCGCAGTGCCCGGCCTGGAACACCGGCAAGCCGCTGTCGCCGAAGCTGCTGGTGCTGAGCCTGCGCGACCACGCGTACGCCAAGGCGCCGTACCTGCTGGCCGGCGGCGGCAAGGACCTGACCGGCGAGGAGAAGGCCACCGCCGCGCAGCTCGCCCACATGGACGTGCTGGCGCTCGCGGAGGCCGAGAAGCCGTTGATCGGCGGGGCCGAGGACGGCGGCATCATCGACCCCGACGTGCTCTGGTCCTGCACCACCTGCGGGGCGTGCGTCGAGCAGTGCCCGGTCGACATCGAGCACGTCGACCACATCGTCGACATGCGCCGCTACCAGGTGCTGATCGAGTCGAGCTTCCCGTCGGAGGCCGGCGTGATGCTGCGCAACCTGGAGAACAAGGGCAACCCGTGGGGCGCGCCGCAGAACACCCGGGAGGACTGGACCAAGGGCCTCGGCTTCGAGGTGCCCCGGGTCGGCGAGGTCGAGGACTTCGAGTACCTCTTCTGGGTCGGTTGCGCGGGCGCGTTCGAGGACCGGGCCAAGAAGACCACCCGGGCGGTCGCCACGCTGCTCAACGAGGCCGGCGTCAGCTTCGCCATCCTCGGCGAGGGCGAGACCTGCACCGGCGACCCGGCTCGCCGGATCGGCAACGAGTTCGTCTTCCAGATGCTCGCCCAGCAGAACGTGGAGACCTTGAACGAGGCCTTCGAGGGCCGGGAGAAGAACAAGCGCAAGATCGTCGCTACCTGCCCGCACTGCTTCAACACCCTGGGCAACGAGTACGGGCAGCTCGGCGGCGAGTTCGAGGTGGTGCACCACACCCAGCTCCTGGCCCACCTGGTCAGCACCGGCAAGCTCACCCCCGTCCAGCCCGTCGACGGTGGCGTCACCTATCACGACCCCTGCTACCTGGGCCGGCACAACCGGGTCTTCGCCCCGCCGCGTGAGGTTCTCGACAGCTCCATCGCCGGCGAGGTCACCGAGATGCCGCGCAACAGCGAGCGCTCCTTCTGCTGCGGCGCCGGCGGCGCCCGGATGTGGATGGAGGAGAAGATCGGCAAGCGGATCAACGTGGACCGGGTCGAGGAGGCCATGGCCACCGGGGCGAAGACCATCGCGGTCGGCTGCCCGTTCTGCTCGACGATGTTGAACGACGGCGTGAACGGCAAGGGCGCCGGCGAGCAGGTCGAGGTCGTCGACGTCGCCAGCGTGCTGCTCCGCTCGGTCAAGCCGGCGGACGCCGCCGGCGCGAAGGAGACCGCGCCGGCCGGTAGCTGACGGCGGCGCCCCGGGCGCGGGCGGGACAGGTCACGGTGGACGGCGACGCCCCGGGCGACGACTGGCCGGCGGCGACTGCGCGTGGTCGTGTGCGATGCGGCCGGTCGTGGAACAATCGCGCCGAGGTGAACCGATCATCGACAGTCCTCTCGTTACCACGGTGTTGCCCCTGGTCGGCTTCGTGCTGCTGACGGCGGGTAACGCGTTCTTCGTCGCGGCCGAGTTCGCGCTGGTCACCGTGGACCGGCCTGAGCTCGACCGGCGGGCTGCGGCCGGGGACGGCGGTGCGGTCACCGTCCGCCACGCGCTGCACGAACTCTCCTTCCAGCTCTCCGGGGCGCAGCTCGGCATCACCATCACCGCCCTGCTCACCGGGTACCTGGCCGAGCCGGCGCTGGCCCGCCTGTTCACCCCGCTGCTGCACCCGCTGGGGGCGTCCGCCGACCGGTTCACCCCGTTCCTCGCCCTGGCCCTGGCGACCCTGCTCTCCATGCTCTTCGGCGAGCTGGTGCCGAAGAACCTGGCGCTGTCCCGGCCGATGCCCACCGCACTGGCCACGGCCCCGGGGATGCGCGCCTTCTCCCGGACGTTCGGGTGGCTGATCAGGGGGCTGAACAACTCGGCGAACAGGCTGGTGCGACGCCTCGGGGTGGAGCCGCAGGAGGAGTTGGCCAGCGCCCGGTCCCCGGAGGAACTGGGCCTGCTCGCGGTGATCTCGGCACAGGCCGGCGCGCTCCCCCCGGACACCGCGATGCTGCTGCGGCGCACCATCCGCTTCGGCGACAAGCGGGCCGCCGAGGCGATGACCCCCCGGGTGGACGTGATCGCGCTGCGCGCCACGGCCAGTGTGGCCGAGCTGCTCGCCCTCGCCCAGCAGACCGGCCGGACCCGGTTCCCGGTCTTCGAGGAGACCCTCGACCTGGTCACCGGCGTCGCGGCGGTGCCGGACGCGCTGGGTGTCGCGCTCGCCCGCCGGGCCGGCACCAGCGTCGCCTCGGTGGCCCGGGAGCCGGTGTACGTGCCGGAGAGTCTCGACCTCGACGGCGTACTCGCGGCGCTCAAGGCGGCCGGCTCGGACCTGGCGATCGTGGTCGACGAGTACGGCGGCACCGACGGCGTGGTGACCATGGAGGACCTGGTGGAGGAGCTGGTCGGGGAGATCGCCGACGAGTTCGACCCGGCCTCGGTCGACGACGGCGGGCCGGTCGAGCTGACTGTGCCGGGCGGCGAGCGGACCGCCCTGGTCGACGGGGTGCTACGCGAGGACGAACTGGCCGAGCAGACCGGCTTCCGGCTGCCCGAGGGCCCGTACGAGACCCTCGCCGGGTTCCTGATGGCCCGGCTCGGGCACATCCCGGTGGCCGGGGAGACGGTCGAGGAGAGCGGGTACGAGTTCACCGTGGTCGAGGTGGAGCGGCACCGTATCGAGCAGGTGCGGGTGGTCCGCCCGGAGGAGCCCGGCGACGATGCTTGAACTGTCGGTGACCGTGCTGCTGCTGCTCGGCAACGCCTTCTTCGTCGGCAGCGAGTTCGCACTCATCGCGTCCCGGCGGACCGTGATCGAGCCGCTCGCGGCGACGTCGAAGCGGGCCCGGTGGGCGCTGTCGGCGATGAACCAGATCCCGCTGATGATCGCGGGGGCGCAGCTCGGCATCACGGTCTGCTCGCTGGGCCTCGGCGCGATCGCCGAACCGGCGCTGGCGCACCTGCTGGAGACGCCGTTCCACGCACTGGGGCTGCCGGCCGGGGCGGTGCACCCGGTGGCCTTCCTGATCGCCCTCGGCGTGGTGGTCTTCCTGCACACCGTCGTCGGCGAGATGGTGCCGAAGAACATCACCCTCGCCGGGCCGGAGCCGGCGGCGCTCTGGCTGGGCCCGGCGATGCTCGCGTTCTGCACGGCGACCAAGCCGCTGCTCCTGGCGATGAAGTGGGCGGCGCGGCGGGTGCTGTGGCTGTGGCGGGTCGAGGCGACGGACTCGGTCAAGACGGTCTTCACCGCCGAGGAGCTGGCGGGGCTGGTGGCGCAGGCCCGCACGGAGGGCCTGCTCGATGCGGAGGAACACGCCCGGATCACCGGCGCGCTCGCCCTGCACACCCGCACCGCGGCGGACGCCCTGCAACCCTGGTCGACGGTGACCACGGTGGCCGAGGACGTCTCGCCGGCCTCCCTGGAGGTGCTGGCCACCCGCACGGGCCGGTCCCGGTTCCCCGTGGTGCAGCGGGCCACCCGCAAGGTGCTCGGCTTCGTGCACGTCAAGGACGTCCTCGGGTACGCCGGGGCGGACCGCCGCGCGCCGGTGCCCCCCGAGGTGTACCACCCGCTGGCCGTGGTCCCGCCGGACCGTACGCTGGCCGACCTGCTGCTGGCGATGCGCCGCGAGCGGCGGCACATGGTCCTGGTCAGCGACGGCCGCCTGCCGCTGGGCGTGGTGACCCTCGACGACGTGTTGACGGCCATCGTCGGCTGAGTCGTCCCCGCCGGACCGCATCCGTGGTGTGCGAACGGTTTCCGGTACGTGACCGTAGGCGACCCACCTTGATTACCCGAGTGGGCCTCGCCTAATGTGGGGCGCTGACCGCTGTGGGTCGTCTGTCTCGTTCTTCCCTCTCGCGAGCGCCCGGCGGTCGGTTGCGAAGGAGTCGGTGCCGGTGGCAACCATGCCCCCCCATCGCCATGTCCCGGGCCGGTCACCTGCTCGTCCGGGTGGCGCCCGCCGGTTCGTACGACGCCTGCTCACCCTGGTCGCGGCGGTGGCCGTGGGCGCCGGAACCCTGACCGCGCCCGCGTACGCCGAGCCCTCGGTCGACGAGATCGAGGCGCAGATCGACAAGAAGTGGGAGCAGCTCGAACCCACCATCGAGCAGTACAACAAGGTGCGGGCCCAGCTCAAGCTGAACAAGCAGAAGTCGGCGGAGCTGCAGAAGAAGATCGAGCCGCTCGCGCTCGAGACCGAGCTGGCGATGAACCGGGTCGGTGACCTCGCCGCCCGCTACTACATCTCCGGCCCGTCGCAGGACCTCGGCGCGCTGCTGGTCAGCACCAAGCCGGGGACGCTCGCCGAGCAGCTCACCATGCTGGACCGGCTGGCCTCGGAGGAGCGCCGTCAGTTGCAGGGCGTGCTCGCCGTCCGGGCCAAGTACGACGGACAGAAGCTGAAGCTGGACACGCTGATCGTCAGCCAGGAGAAGCAGACCAAGGAACTGGCGGCCAAGAAGACGCAGATCAACACCGAGATCAAGCAGTTGCAGGCGTCGATGCCGAAGACCGTGGTGCCCGCCGGCGGCGGCTGCCCCACGATCCAGGGCGTGGTCAGCGCGGCTGCCCGGACCGCGATCAGGACCGCCTGCGCCCAGGTCGGCGATCCGTACGTCTGGGGGGCCACCGGCCCGAACTCGTTCGACTGCTCCGGCCTGACCCAGTACGCGTACAAGGCGGCCGGGATCTCGCTGACCCACTTCACCGGCGCGCAGTGGAACGAGGGCCGGGCCATCCCGCGCTCGGAGGCCCGCCCGGGTGACCTGGTGTTCTTCTTCAGCGACCTGCACCACGTCGGCCTCTACCTCGGCAACGACAAAATGGTGCACGCGCCCCGGGCCGGTAAACCGGTCAACGTGAGCAGCATCAACACCATGCCGGTCGCCGGCTTCCGCCGACCCGGCTGACGCCGCGCGGCCCCGCACCTGAGCACCGCCCACGACGAAGGCCCCCGGTCGGGTGACCGGGGGCCTTCGTCGTGTCGAGGAAACCGTCAGCGGGGCGCGCCCAGCGGGGACGGCACCAGGTTCACGTCGGCGCGGTCGACGTACATGATCCGGTGGCCGAACTGGATCTGCACGTACTGCTTCTCACCCCGGATCACCGTCCGGTCACCGGGGGCCGAGCCGTCGAACGTGGTGGCCCGGTAGTACTCGCCGGGCAGCACGTTGCCGACGGCGTACCGCTGGCCGGCGGAGAGGGTGTACTGCAACGGCGAGATCGGCTGGTACGGCACGCCGGCCGGGTATGCCGCCTCCTCCGGGTAGGCCCGCCCGTACACCGGGATCGTCGCCTTCCCGGCCTTCGGGGTGGCCACCAGGCCGACGGTCCACGCCGCGGTGGGCGCGGACGCCGGGTTGTGGAACCACGCCTTCTGCCCGAGGTACCAGATCGCCGTCCAGTCACCATCACGGCCGGCCAGGGCGTACGTCTGCCCGGTCGAGGCTCGGGCGCCGTGGTCGGAGACGGCCATCGTGGCCGGCGAGCCGTTCGGACGCAGGGCGATGTCGTTGACCAGCGGCGCGTCGGCGCTCGGCGCGGAGCGCAGCACCACCGCCGAGGAGCCGCGCGAGGGGCACGGCACGCCTGCCGTCACGCAGCCGGTGAACGCCGGCCGGTTGGTGGCGAAGTCGGGGTCGATCCGCACCATGCCGGTCAGCGGGGTGCCGGTGTTGAGCTCCGGCGCGCGCAGCAGGTCGAAGTAGTGCGACCAGTCCCAGTACGGGCCCGGATCCCAGTGCATGCCCCGCACGTTCGCCGCGACGGTGCCGGGGACGTTGTCGTGGCCGATGATGTGCTGCCGGTCCAGCGGGACGCCGTGCCGCAGCGCGAGGTACCGGACCAGCTTCGACGAGGTGCGGTACATCGCCTCGGTGTACCAGGTGCCCTGGGCGGCGAAGCCCTCGTGCTCCAGCCCGATCGACTTGGCGTTGACGTACCAGTTGCCGGCGTGCCAGGCGACGTCCTTGGTCTTCACGTGCTGGGCGATGTGCCCGTCCACCGAGCGCAGCGTGTAGTGCCAGCTCACGTAGGTCGGGTCCTGGACCATGTTGACCGTGCCCGCGTAGCGGCCCTCGGTGTCGTGGATGAGGATGTACTCGACCTTCTGCCGCTTGGGCCGGTCGGACAGGTCGTGGTTGCCGTAGTCGCCGGGGTCGGCGCTGAGCGACTGGTAGGGGGCGGGGATCCACTCGCAGGAGATGGTCGACGGGCACTCCAGGCCGTCGGGGCGCTCCGGCAGGCGCAGGCCGAGCCGGTCCAGCCAGGACTTCTGCGGGGTCACCGCGCGGGCGGCGAGGGTTACCCGCTGCCCGTCGTCGGTCACCCGGCTCTCGCCCTCGGCGATGGTGCCGAAGACCTCGTCGGCGAAGGCCGCCGCCGCGTCGGCGCCGTCCGCGCCGGCGTACCGGGCCACCGCGCCGTACCAGGCCGCCGGGTCGGTGCCGGCTCCGACCGGGGCGCCGATCTGCCGCTGGTACGACGCGAGCAGCGCCGCCCCGCCCCGGATGTTCGTCGGCGCGTCGGCGCGCAGGGCAGCCTCGTCGGCCCCGGTGAGGGTGGCGGCGGTGTCCAGGGTCTGCAACGACGCCGCGGTCGGGGCCTCGTCGGCCGAGGGCTGGGCGGCGGAGAGGGCCGGGCGGGAGTCGTCCCCGCGCGGGTCCTCGTCGCCGGAGTCGTGGTGGGTGCCGGTGGGCAGGCCGGTCACGTATTCGGCGTCGGTGAGGTGCATCGGCCCGTACCCACCGCTGGTGCTGGGGGTGCCGGCGTTGGTGTCCCAGCGGGACTGGAGGTAGGAGACGCCGAGCAGGACGCTCTCCGGCACGCCGTACTCGGCGGCGGCGTCAGCGTACTGCTGCTGGCGGTCGGGGGTCTGGCCGGCCGCGGCCGGGGAGGCGGTGGTACCGAGGGGCACAAGGGCCGTGGTGGCGGCCACGGCGGCGGCGAGCAGGATCCGTCTGCTCGACGACACGACAGAACGGGGCATCGAACCTCCTGGTTGGGCGTCGGATGAGGTCACCCTTCCGCCGTCGTCCTCCCACGTCAATAGCTTTCCACCAGGTGTCGCGATGTGAAGGAAACTTCCGCACGGTGGCGTGGTATGGCGTGTCATCGCCCGGCGGGTTGCGGATCGATAACGGGCGTCTCTACTCTGGTCAATCGTCGGCCGGTAGCTGTATCGCCCAGCCGGGCGGTGACGGTCCGACACCGCCGAGTCGCCTCCGGGCGAGCCGGGGACCCAGGTACGCCGGGGTGAATCCGCAGCGCCGCTGCGGTAGGGCGCTCTCCCTTCCCGCCCGAACCCGTCAGCTAACCCGGTAGGCGGTCAAGGAAGAAGGAGAACGGAGCCAGGTGGCACTTCCTGCCCTGCGGCGCCCGTCACGCCGGTCGGCGCACGTCGACCGGACACCGGTTACGCCGCGTCCACGCTGGTCACGCTTCACCACCGCTCTCGCCGCACTGGCCGGCGCCGCCGTCGTCCTGACCGGCACCCCGACCTCGGCCCAGGCCGATCCCTCGATCGCCGAGATCGAGCGGCAGATCGACCAGGACTGGAACAAGCTCGAACCGCTCATCGAGCGGCACAACGCCACCCGTCAGGACCTCGCCCTCAAGCGTCGGCAGGCCGACGCCGTCGCCAAGCAGATCGGGCCGCTGCAACGCCGGGTCGACGAGGCGATGGACAAGGTCAGCGGCCTCGCCGTCGAGGCGTACAAGACTGAGAACCTGTCGGCGGTGAACGCGCTGCTCGGCAGCCGCTCGCCCGGTCAGATGATGGGACAGTTGGAATTGCTCGACCAGTTCGCCGAACGCCAGCAGCGCGACATCCGGGCGGTCGTCGACCTCCGCGACGAGCTCGATGCGAAGAAGAAGCCGCTGGACGAGATGGTCGCCCAGCTCGCCCGCACCGAGGCGCAGCTTGCCGCCAAGCGGAAGCAAATCAACACCGAGATCGACCGGCTCCAGAAGCTGCGGCTCAAGGTGTACGGCAACGGCGGTGGCGGCGCGCTGCGTCCCGCTCCCTGCCCGGCTGCCTACCCGGGCGGCGGCGCGGGAGTCGCGGTGAAGTTCGCCTGCGCCCAGATCGGCAAGCCCTACGTCTGGGGCGCCGAGGGGCCCAACTCGTACGACTGCTCGGGCCTGATGCTCGCGGCCTGGGCCAAGGCCGGCGTGTCGCTGCCGCACAACGCGGCCCAGCAGCGGTCGGTGACCGCCCGGGTGAGCCGCGCCGACCTGCGCCCCGGTGACCTCGTCTTCTACTACGCCGACCTGCACCACGTCGGCATGTACGTCGGCGGCGGCTGGGTGGTGCACGCCTCCCAGGCCGGCCAGCCCGTCAAGATGAAGCGCGTCGACGACGGCCAGATCCACAGCTACGGCCGCCCCGACTGAGCGGCGGGGGGCCCGTTCCGCGGGACGGGCCCCCCGACCACGCCCGCGCCGTCAGCGGGTGGGCCAGGTACGCCAGTTCTGCCAGGAGCGGCTCGGGGTCGGGCCGCGCTGGCCCTGGTACCGCGAGCCGTACACCGTCGACCCGTACGGGTGCTCGGCCGGGGAGGAGAGCCGGAAGATGCAGAGCTGGCCGATCTTCATGCCCGGCCAGAGCGTGATCGGCAGGTTCGCCACGTTGGACAGCTCCAGCGTGACGTGACCGGAGAAGCCCGGGTCGATGAACCCGGCGGTGGAGTGGGTGAGCAGCCCGAGCCGGCCCAGCGAGCTCTTGCCCTCCAGCCGGCCCGCGAGCTGGTCGCCGAGCGAGATCACCTCCAGCGTGGAGGCGAGCACGAACTCGCCCGGGTGCAGCACGTACGGCTCGCCGTCGGGCACCTCGACCGCCGAGGTCAGGTCGTCCTGCTGCGCCGACGGGTCGATGTGCGTGTAGAGGTGGTTGTTGAAGACCCGGAAGAGCTTGTCGAGGCGCACGTCGATGCTCGACGGCTGCACAAGGGTGGGCTCGAACGGCTCCAGCGCGAGCGTGCCAGCCTTCAGTTCGCTGACGAGATCGCGGTCGGAGAGCAGCATCGGCACACCATAGCGACCCTGGTCGGCGGGCCTGTCATCGCCTGTGGCAACCGGCGTGCCGCGCTCGCCTGTCGTACACGTGTTCGATAGAATGTCCACATGGCTTCCTGGTCCGAATTCGCCGCTGACGAGCCACGACTCGCCGGCGGGATCCGCCTCCTCATGCAGCAGTACGGGCCGGGCTTCGGCTACCTGGCGACCGTCCGCGCCGACGGTGGGCCCCGGGTGCACCCGGTCTCCCCGGTGATCACCGACGACGGGCTCTTCTGCTTCATCGTCGACTCGCCGAAACGGCGCGACCTCGAACGCGACGGCCGCTACGCGCTGCACTCCTTCCCGCCGGAGGACAGCGACGACGAGGCGTACGTGGCGGGGCACGCGTGGCCGGTGACCGACCAGGCCCGGGTGGCTCGGCTCGCCGAGCTGGGGCGGGCCGCCCCGCAGGTGGACTGGCGGCTGTTCGAGTTCACCGTCGACGTGGCGATGCTCGCCCGCCGCTACCAGGCCGGCTCCGTCTTCCCGGGCGGGGGCCCGGGGCAGCCGGCCGTGCAGGTGTGGCTCGACCCCCGGGCCGCCGAAGGCGCGGGCGGCGCCCCGGTGGGCGTACCGGATCGGGGGCCGACCCGGCGCGCCCACGGCTCCCACCGCGCGGCGGCCTGACCCCCGACGACACCGGTGCCGGCCCCGTCGAAGGACGGGGCCGGCACCGGAGGGTCAGGAACAGGGGTGCGTCAGGCCGCGCGGTACGCGTTCCACGCGGTCAGCATCCGGCTCGCCTGCCCGGCGGTGAACTGGTGCATGCACGAGTCGTAGGTGTAGTCCATGAAGTTGGTGATCGGGTCCTTGCCGGTGGCGGTGCAGGTGTCCCGCCCGGTCGGGCACTCGTACGCCGGCGAGGCCTCCGCCGGGGTGTCGCTCACGCTGTCGCCCGAGCCGGAGCAGCCGCCCTGGAAGGTGTGGTACAGGTTCAACCAGTGGCCGACCTCGTGGGTGCCGGTGTCGCCCTGGTTGTAGTTGGTGGCGGTGCCACCCGGCAGCGACTCGTTCAGGGCGACGACGCCGTCCATCTTGTCGAGGGTGCGCTTCGGGAAGGTCGCCCAGCCGAGCAGGTTGTCGCTCAGCTCGCCGAGGTAGATGTTCAGGGTGTTCTTGCCGCCCTCACGCAGCGAGGTCTTCATCGAGCGCTCGGCCGACGAGCCCGACACGATCGGGTACCACGCCGGGTTGGTGACCCGGTTGATCTTCTGGAGCTGGAAGCCGAAGGCGGTCGCCGCGCCGCCGGTGGCGCCGCTGTAGGCCTGGTTCAGCACGGCGATCTGCGAGGTGATCAGCGAGTCCGGGATGTTGCCGCCGGCCCGGGTGCTGTTCTCCTGGATGACGTGCACGACGACCGGGATGGTCACGGTCGCGAGCGTGCCGGCGCCGGCCCCGGCCCGGAAGTTGGCCCGCTCGCGCAGGGCACCCGCCAGGTCGGCCTCGCGCTCGCGGACCTGGGCGGCGGTCAGCTCGTTGGGTTCGTGCTTGGTCTGCGCGCCCGCCTTGACCCGGGCGTCGGAGTGCACGTCGGCCGGCTCGGCGCACGTCTGAGCCGGGGCGGCGGAGAAGGCCGATGCGGCGGGAACGACGCCCACGGCGGCGGTGCTGAGCAGGAGTGCGAGGGTCGTCGACGCGACGCCGGCGGTACGCCGGGTCAGCAGGTTGGCACGGAGTCCCATGGGCCCACCTCTTTCTGGCGGCGCGGCAGGGGGTGTGTCGCGCCGTGGCTGAAACTTGTGGCAGACGTTACAACCGATCGAAGGATTTGAGAACGGCTATATGTTGCCGGTATGAAACTTCTACGGTTCATCGATGGCTCGGGTCATCCGGGGAGGCGGTGAGGTGGCCATGGACCGGGTTGGGCGGAGTACGGGCAGCGGCGTCGGCCCGGTGCGGCTGCCGGTCGGCGGCGCGCGACGGGGTGCCTGGATGCACCCGGCGAAGCCGTCGGGTACAGTGGTGCCGCCTGCGGGTGTAGTTCAATGGCAGAACATCAGCTTCCCAAGCTGACAGTGCGGGTTCGATTCCCGTCACCCGCTCCACCACGAAGGCCCTGGTCAGGACGTGATTCCCGGCCAGGGCCTTCGACGTTGCTGACGCTTACCGCGCTTGCCGTGCCCGATTCCGGGTCAGCTGAGCGCGGGGTGGGCTCGGGCATGCGGTGCCCCGCTGCGGTAGGTAGAGCCAGGTATACCGCTCGGGTACCGGCGCCTCGACCGGGGGCGCGGGCTCGTGCACCATCGCGCCCCGAACGGGTGGTTCCTAGGGTTGACCTGTGCGAATTCGAAGAATCACCGCGATTGTCGCCGCCGGTGCACTGACCCTCGGCGGAGTACTGACCACGACTGTCGCGTCGGCCGGGGTTGCCCAACGGCAGTCGGTGAACTGGCACGGCTGCCTTACCGGTCCGGCCGACGAGCTGGGCGCCGCTCTCGACGACGCGGGTGCCCAGTGCGGCGAGGTGACCGTTCCGGTCGACTACAGCCGCCCGCACGGCCCTACGACCACGGTCGCGATGGCGCGGATCAAGGCGACCGATCCGGCCCAGCGCCGTGGCGTCCTGATGCTCAACCCGGGAGGCCCTGGAGACAGTGGGATGGGGATGGTGCTTGCCGGCGAGCAGATGCCGGACGTCGCGGCCCGGTACGACCTGATCGGGATGGACCCGCGGTTCGTGGGCCGGAGCCGCCCGATCGAGTGCCGATGGGAGACCAACACGTTCCTGCGTTCCGCCGGCCCGAGCCAGCGCACGTTCAACGAGAGCGCGGCACTGGCCAAGGAGCTCGCCGCCGGGTGTGCGCAGGGCAACCTCGATCTCCTGCCGCACGCGTCCACGCGGAACACCGCCCGGGACATGGATCTCATCCGAGGCGTCCTGGGGGAACGGAAACTGTCCTACCTCGGCTACTCGTACGGCACCTACCTGGGTGCGGTCTACCTGCAGATGTTCGGCTCCCGCGCCGACCGGGTGGTGCTGGACAGCGCCGTGGATCCGGCCATCTTCGGCCCGGCCCTGTTCTCCCGCAACGCGGCGGCGATCCAGGCCGCACTCGAACACTGGGCCGCGTGGGCGGCCGATCACAACGGCGAGTACGGCCTGGGCACCACCGCCAGCGAGGTGTTGGCCGTGGTCGACCGCATCAACAGCGCCAGCGCTCGCCGTCCGCTCAAGATCGGTACGTACGCGGTGGACTCGCACGTGTTGCCGTACTTCCTCTTCGCCCACCTCTACGACGACCTCGTCGAGGGCTACGCGGATCTCGCCGAGCAGCTGCGGGTGCTCGACGCTGCCGCACGCGGCGAAGCGACGACGCCCACACCGTCGCTGGAGGCGTTTCTCGCCGGTCTGCTCACCGGCGACGGCTACGCCGCCGATCGAGCAGGGACCCCCGTCCTCTGCGCCGACCGCGCCGCTTCCCGGGATCCGGGCACGTATTTCCGCGACATTCAGGCCCACCGCGCCGACGAGCCCCTGTTCGGGCCGTTGACCCGCAACATCACGCCGTGCGCGTTCTGGCCGGTCCGGCCGGCGGAGGCGGCCACGACGATCCGCAACAACGCGCCGGCGCTGATCGTCGGGGCTGACGGCGACGCGGCCACCCCGTACCCGGGACAGCAGGCGATGCACCAGGCGCTGGCGGGCTCGCGGATGGTGACGCTGCGCGGCCGTTTCGCGCATGCCCAGTATCTCGCCGCGGGGAATGAATGTGTGGACAGCACCGTGAACCGTTACCTGGTCGACGGCGTTCTGCCGACCCGTGACACAGACTGTGTCGCAGGGGCGTGAACGTGGCTGCGAGCGTGTGGCGGGCGATAGCGGGCAATCCGCTCCGCTTTCTCCGGTCGTCGTGGCCGTGGCGGAGCCTGGCCTACGTCGCCAGCACGGTGCCGGTCGCCGGAGCCGCGTGGGTCGCCGTACTGGTGCTGTTGTTGTTCCCGCCGTTGCTTCTGCTCATCGGTATGCCGGTCGGGGCGCTGGAGCGTCACCGGCTCCGCCTCCTGACGTCGGCCCAGGTCCGCAACCCGCACGCGACGGCACCCGGAAGCGGGCTGGCCTGGGCACGGCTGAGGGTGCGGGAGACGGCCACCTGGCGCGAACTCGGCTATTTCGCGTGCCTACAGTCGGTGCTCCTTCTCCTCGACGCGCTCGCCTTGTTCGTCGTCTTCCTCTGCGTCATCCTGCTGGCCCTGCCGCTGTTCGTCGCGACGATGAACCCGGGTCAGTTCCAGATCGATCTGGGCGGCTGGTCGGTCGACACGGTTGGCCAGGCGTGCGCCGTCGCCGCCCTGGCCGGGGTGCCCGCCACGATCGTCACCCTGTACGGGATCAGCGTTCTCGCCGGTGGGCAGGCGGAGTTCGCCAGGTGGCTGCTCGCCCCCACCAGTACCGAGTTGAGCCGTCAGATGGACGAGCTGGCCGAGTCGCGCAACCGGCTGGTGAACGCGTTCGAGGCGGAACGTCGACGCATCGAGCGTGACCTGCACGACGGCGCACAGCAGCACCTGCTGCTGTTGACGATGAATCTGAGCCTGGCCGAGATGGAACTCGCCGGCAAGAACGAACGGACCGGCGAACTCGTCGGCGAGGCCCACCAGCAGGCCCGGATGGCGCTCGCGGCGATCCGGGAGCAGATTCGCGGCATCCATCCGCAGATTCTCACCGACTTCGGGCTGGCCGAGGCGGTACGCGAACTCGCCGAGCGGTGCCCGATTCCGGTCGAGGTCGACCTCGTGATGCCCGGTCGCCCGTCGCCTGCGGTGGAGTCCACCGCCTACTTCGTGGTCTCCGAGGCCCTGACCAACGTGGTTCGGCATGCCGCCGCCACCTGCGTCCGGGTCACCGGAAGGGTAATGGGGGATCGGCTGGTGCTGACGATCACCGACGACGGGCGGGGTGGTGCCGACCCGTCGCTGGGCACGGGCATCCGGGGGCTGGCCGACCGGGTGGCCGTCATGGATGGCACCCTGGAGATCAGCAGCCCGCGAGGAGGCCCGACCGTGGTGAGGATCGACCTGCCGTGTCGCTGCGGATAGTCCTGGCCGAGGACTCCACCCTCATGCGGGCCGGCCTCGTCAGCCTGCTTGAGGGCCTCGGCCACACGGTCGCGGCGGCGGTCGGCGACGGTGACTCGCTGTTGCGGGCCGCCCTGGAGTGCCGGCCTGACCTGGTCATCACCGATGTCCGCATGCCGCCCGGTTTCACCGATGAGGGGTTGCGCGCCGCGGTGACACTGCGTGCCGGCGATTCGGACGCGGCGGTCCTGGTGCTGTCGCAGTACGCGGCCACCGCGTACGCCGCCGAACTGCTCGGCCCGTCCGGTCAGGCCGGGGTCGGCTACCTGCTCAAGGACCGCATCGGCGAGGTCGCCGACTTCGCCGATGCGGTGTCGCGGGTCGCGTCCGGCGAGACCGTCATCGACCCCGCTGTGGTGCGGCAGTTGCTGAGTCGGCAACGCACCACCAATCCGCTCGACCGGCTGACCCGGCGGGAACGGGAGGTGCTCGGGCAGATGGCCGAGGGCCGCTCCAACCCGTCGATCGCACGCACGCTCGGGGTCAGCGACGCCGCGGTGGCCAAGCACATCGGCAACATTTTCCTGAAACTCGATCTTCCCGTGGAGGACGGCCACCGCCGTGTACTCGCCGTCCTGACCTACCTGCGAAGCTGACCGGCCTGCTGGCGTCGGTGAGCGGACGACGGGGCGCAGCGGTGCCCCCCGTCAGGCCGACCACTCGTCGAGGATCGTGTCGAGATCGGCGCGCAGCTTGTCGAGGCGGAAGTCGGGGGCCTGCGTAGCTCCTCGACCGTCAGGTCCCCGTACAGGCCGTCCATGATCACGAAGCATAATCGCGCTGGTGCCCTGGTCGGCCGGGGCGGCGTAGGGTGGTCGGCCGGGTCGAACACGACCGGGACGCCGGGGAGTCGAGCACGCTCGCCTACGCTGCGCGGCATGGATCAGAGTCTGCCTCCGAAGCTCACCCGGGATGAGGCCATCGTCCTCGTTGAGCGGATCATGAGTCTCGGCTACGCGGACGACGCTGAGCTCGACGACTTGTTGGATCGACTCGAACGTGGCCTCGTCTGCCCGGACGTCGCTGACATGATCTTTTCGGTCCCCGAGCTGACGGCCGCTGAGGTCGTCGACCGGGCCCTCGCCTACGAGCCGATCGAGATGCGGTCCGGGCCGTGGACGGAGCCGGCGACCAGTTAGGCGACGTCACCGGCGGGTGCGAACTGCTTGTCGACCAGCGCCAGCAGGGCGGCGTGCGTCGGGCGGTCCGCCGCCACGATGAGCCCGCCCGAGCCGGTGTGCGGGGGTTGACCCTGGATGCCGGTCACCACGCATCCCGCTGCCTGGCACAGAGCGATCCCACTGGCGAAGTGCACGCTGTCCCGCAGGTCGCCGTCGGTGACGTAGGCGGCCCGTCGACCGGCGGCGACCCAGGCCACCGCCAGGGTGGTGGAGACGACGCGCGGGCGGAACCACTCGACGAACTCCGGGTCGGCGAGCAGCCGCGCCGCCTGGAACCGGGGAGCGTTCGGGAACGGCGGATCGAGATTGACATCCACCAACCGGGACTCGGCGGAGGGCGCGAGCCGCTCGTCGACGCCGTCGCGGCGTACGTACGCGTGCGTGCCGTCGGTCCAGAACACCTCGTCCGTGAACGGGTCGGCCGAGGCCGCCACGGTGACCTTCGTATCGGTCCGCAGCGCGACGTTCACCGCGACCAGCATGCTGCGTACGGCGTAGTTGAGTGTGCCGCACAGGGGGTCGACCAGCCACTCGCGGGCGGTGCCGCCGGCACCCGTGCGTCCACTCTCCTCGCCCGTCACGGCATCCTCCGGCCGCGCGGAGCGGAGGACATCGAGGATGGCGTTCTCCGCCTCGATGTCGGCCGAGGTGGCGAAGTCGCCTCCGGACTTCTCGAAGCGGGTCAGGGCGGAGCCGTACCTGGCCCGGACGATGACGGCTCCCGCTTGCGCGGCCTCGATCGCCACGTCCTCGTCGCTGCCCACCATCCGCGCAGGATACCGGCCCTCGACGGATTGAGTGTCGCCCGATCCGGCGGGTCGGGCGCTCCGCTGTGTCCTGCCGCGCGGCCGGCGCGTCAGGGACAGCCAGCCGAGGAACCGGGAGTACATGGCGGCCCCGTCGGGGCGACCGCCCAGCCGATACACGTCGTCCATCGCCTCGTACATCGACGTGGCCAGGTAGAAGGCGAGCGCAACCGAATGGCCGTAGAACTCGGTGGCCAGGTCAAGTTGGGCCGGCGGGCACGGCCACTGCGCGGCACAGACCCGGCAGAGCCAGGCCGGGCGCATCGGCAGGTGAGGGCGGCTCACGGTACGTCCTGCCGTGGGGTCATAGTCCCTCATCGACACGGCCGACCACCGTTGCCGCGTCGCTCCCCGCCCCGCGTGCGGAACTCGCCCGCCGCCGGTCGCAGGACCCGCGTCGCGGCGTCGTTACGCGGGAACCGATGCGGCGGGATCATCGGGCCGATCAACGGCGTGGTCGTACGGGACCGGGTCCGGCTGGGCCGGCGACGGCGCGGGCTTCGGATCGGGTTTCGGCTTGTCCTCTCCCACACGCTCCCGCCACGGCGGACACGCGGCGTGCCCGCCCCGGCGATTGTTGGCGCGGTGACGTCCTCCTCGGTTCGGCACGATGCTCCCTGTCCGTCGAGTCTGGAGAGGGGCCCGCCCCGCTCCTCAGTGCGCAGGATGGCCGGGGCGGGCCCCTCGACGAACGTGAACCGGGCTACCCATCACACCGACCCACGCCGTCCTGAGAAGCCAGCCTTCCGACAGTTGCGGCGCGATTACACTGCGTTGCACTATGGAACGCGGACGTACGGAACGTTCAAGAAAGGCGGTGGGATGAACCGGGCCGTACAAGCAGCGATGGCCGAAGCAGGTCACACCGCCGACAGCCTCGCAGCTCAGGTTGGCGTCGACCCGAAGACCGCAGCCAAGTGGGCGAGCCACGGACGGATACCGCAGACGCGGCACCGTGCCCAGGTGGCAGAACTTCTGGGTAAGGACGTTCTGGAGCTGTGGCCGGACGTGCTGAAGCGAAAGGAACCGGCATGGTTCCGGCCGTGGGCGGAGATAGAGCGCGAGGCGACCGGGTTGCGCTGGTTCGAGTCGGCCGTTCTTCCAGGGCTCCTACAGACGGAGGCGTACGCCCGTGCAGTCCTCGCAAGTGGCCCGCTCAGGGTCGACGCGGACGACCACGTCGAGTCCCGTCTCCGGCGGCAGGCTGCGGTGTTCGACCGCCCGCGTCCCCCGCTGACGGTCTTCGTGATTGACGAGGCGGCGCTCCGCCGAGGTCATCCAGACGTGATGGGCCCGCAGCTCGACCACCTCGCGAGCACGGCTCAGCGACCCGACGTCATGGTGCACGTTCTCCCGCTGAGCGCCGGCTTGCATCCAGGCCAGGCCGGGCCTTTCATCATCGCGACCACACCGGAGGGCGAGGAGGTCGGCTACCTCGATGATCAATCCTCCGGCCGTATCACGAATGACGTTGCCCCCCTCTGGGCTGTCTGGGATACCGTGAGATCGGTAGCGCTTCCGCGTGACCAGACCATCGACCTGTTGAGGGCGCGAGCATGGACGACCTGACCGGTGCGCGGTGGCGAACCAGCACCCGCAGCAGCTCCAACGGCGGCGCTTGTGTGGAGGTCGCCGACAATCTTCCCGGTGTCGTTGCCGTGCGGGACAGCAAGGACCCGGCCGGCCCGGCGCTCACCTTCGCCCCGGTCACGTGGCGTGCGTTCGTCGCCCGCGTCGCCGAGCGAGCCTGAACGACCCCGCACACCCAGAGCGCCCGTCCCAGTCGCGTGGCGGGCGCTCTGCCGTGGACCAACGGCTGCGGTCTGACGGCGAAACCGGTGGTGTCCGTCGTCGGCGTCCCGGTACCGTCCTGACATCCCGGGCCCGAACCGGTAGGGCCGGACGAGCGGGAGCGAGGTCGAGATGGGCAGCGGTGGCGGTACGACGGTGCTGTGGCGTCCGACCGGTCCGGAGGAACTGGAACTCGTCCGCCTGTCCGGATGGCGGCGCTGGCCGCCGCGCCTGCCGGACCAGCCGATCTTCTACCCGGTCCTCAACGAGGAGTACGCGATCATGATCGCCCGGGACTGGAACGTCCCGGCGTCCGGCGTCGGGTACGTGACCCGCTTCCACGTCGAGTCGGACTTCGTTCGCCGGTACCCGGTACGGCAGGCCGGCGGCGAGGCCATCCTCGAACTGTGGGTGCCCGCCGAGGAGCTGGACGAGTTCAACGACCACATCGTCGGGTCGATCGAGGTCATGCACGAGTTCCGGTAGCCGACAGCTAGCGCTTGTGTCGAAGTCGATCTACCTCGGTGCGGCGCGGGCGGTGGGTGCGGGGTGAGGGCTCGCCGGGGCCCGCCCGCTCCGGGCTGTCAGGTCTGTTCCTTGGCGGGACGAGCCCCGGCGAACTCCTGACACGGTCCTGTCCGTACAGCGGGCACGACCGAGCGCGCTCTTGCGCGCCTGACCGGGTCGGCGGCGGTTCCCGCCCCGGAACTGGGAGATCTTGGAAGCAAGCGGCCCCTCCACTTGGGCTCAACCGGTGGTTGCAACACCTTCGTTGATGGTGGTGGAGGTGGTTGCTGATGGCGGCGCGGTTGTCGGCGGGGGAAC
>NZ_JBIATC010000022.1:0-69011 GCF_042891255.1 Micromonospora sp. NPDC001898
GGTGACGTCGTGGCCGGCGGTGGCGAGGGCGACGGAGAGGGCGTGGACGTGGCGGCCTAGGCCGCCGACGAGCACCGGCGGGTACTCCCACGACAGCATCAGCACCCGCTGGCGCCGGGCGGGGTGGATGTCGATCACTTCGGCGTCAGGTGACATTCGGCCCCCTCGGAGTTGGCTCCGGCGCGCGCCGGCGCCACCCGCAGACCGGATGCCGCCGACGCGCCCTGGATCGGGGCCAATCCTTTCCCCGGCCGGATAACCGGCGGAGACGGTGCCGTTGCCGGGATGTAAAGCGTTACCGGCGGACCCGCCGGGCGCGCAGCACCTCGGCCACCGACCACGCCTGGAACGGGCAGCCGGTCGCTCCGTGCGGGGCCGCCCCGTCGGCGGTCTCGCTGACCGAACCCAGCCCGTACTCGCTCAGGTGCGCGTCGACGCCCGCGAACAACCCGTCGATGTCCATCTTCGCCCGCCGGGCGGCGTCCGCGTACGGCCCGAGCAGCCACGGCCACACCGTGCCCTGGTGGTAGCCGCCGTCGCGCTCGGCCGGGCCGCCCCGGTGCCGGGCGACGTAGCCGGGACAGCCGGGGGAGAGGCTGCGCGGCCCCAGCGGGGTGAGCAGCCCGGCGGCCACCCGGCGCAGGGTCGGCTCGTCCGGCTCCAACGGCGCGTACGGCAGCGACCAGGCCAGCAGTTGGTTCGGCCGCAGCAGGTCGTCGTCGTGGAACGGCGCACCACCCAGCGGGTACGCGGGCGCGGGCGCGTCCACCACGTCGTGCAGCCAGCCGACCGGCGAGGGGAACCGGGCGGCGAACGACGCGGTGGCCCGGGCGTGCAGCCGCCACAGTTCGGCGGCGTCGGAGCCGGCCAGCTCGGTCAGCTCGGCCAACCCCGCGAGGCCGTTGACCCACAGCGCGTTGACCTCCACCGGCTTGCCGGTGCGCGGGGTGACCGGCACCCCGGACACCCGGGCGTCCATCCAGGTCAGCGCCGTGCCCGGGGTGCCGCCCTGGGTGATCAGGCCGTCGGCCGGGTCGACGGCGATGCCGTACCGGGTGCCGGCCAGGTGTGCGTCGACGATCCCGCGCAGCGCGGGCAGCAGCTCGTCGCCGAGGTCGGTGTCCCCGCTGACGGTGACGTGCCGGCTCACCGCGTGCAGGAACCACAGCGTCGCGTCGACCGTGTTGTACTCCACCCGCCCGGTGTCGGCGGTGTTGGCGAGCATCCCCTCCGACAGGGTCGCCGCGTACGCCCGCAGCAGCTCCCGCCCCTCGTCGGCCCGGTTGGTGCTCAGGAAGAGCCCCTCGTAGGAGGTCATCGTGTCCCGCGACCAGGCGCCGAACCACGGGTAGCCGGCGACCACGTCGGGGCCGGCGGCGGTGCGCACCACGAACGCGTCGGCGGCCAGCGCGAGGGTGGCCTCGACCGCGTCGGCCGGCGCGGCCCGCGCCACCATCCGCCGGTTGCGCCGCCGGGCCGCCGCGACGATCTCCTCCGCCGGGGGCGGATCGGCGGCCAGGTCGCCGGCCCAGGCCAGCACCGACACCGTGTCGCCGGGGCGCTCCAGGGCGCCGGAGAACCGCCCGGCGTGCCACACGTCCTCGTCGGGGTGCAGGCCCCGCGCCTCCTCCTCGCGGTGGTGCACGCCGACCCACCACTGGCCCTCCGGGGACCAGCCCGGCCCGGCGAGCCGGAACGCGCCCTCCACCACCGCGCCGCCGTCCACCGGCTCGACCCGGGGCGCCGGGCCGTCCGCGCGCCGCTCGCCGTGCGCGTCCCGCCAGGTGCAGGCCGCCGACAGCTCCAGCCGGACCGGCCCGCCGGCGACGAGCCGGTGCACCACGGCCACGCACGAGCGCCCGTACGCCATGGCCAGCTCGCGCTCGATGACCACGTCGCCGATGCGCCACCGCCAGCGGGGCAGGCCGTCGGTCAGGTCGAAGCCTTCCAGCAGCTCGAAGCCGCGCGGGTCGATGTCGCCGGAGGACCACTCGTGCGCGCCGAGGCGCAGCCGGGCACCGGAGGGGAGGACGACCGCCGAGTCCAGGCTGACCAGTCCCATCCGGCGGGACGCCGGTGTCTGGCCGGGGACCACCAGCAGCCCGTGGTAGCGGCGGGTGCGCAGCCCGCTCACGGTGCCCATCGCGTACCCGCCCAGGCCGTCCGGGACCAGCCATTCCCTGGTGGCCCCGCCGGTCAGCTCCCCGCACACCTGGGGTCCGAAACGAATGTCGATCAACTTTCCTCCAGCGGCGGCGAGGTGTAACACGCCACGACGAGAATGGCCGCTGTGGTGGAGTACCCCGGCGGCGTCGAAGATAGGCACGTGATCACCGACGTGCCCCATGGACCCGCGTCCGCACCCGACGCCGAACGGCTCCGGCTCGCCCAGGCCGACTCGGGGGAGCAGGACTGGCGCGCATGGGGTCCCTATCTGTCCGAGCGGGCGTGGGGGACGGTACGGGAGGACTACAGCGAGCACGGTACGGCGTGGGACTACTTCCCCCACGACCACGCGCGGTCCAGAGCCTACCGGTGGAACGAGGACGGCATGGCGGGCGTCTGCGACGACCGGCAGACGTTCTGCTTCGCCCTCGCCCTGTGGAACGGCCGGGACCCGATCCTCAAGGAGCGGATGTTCGGCCTGGGCGGGGACGGCGGCAACCACGGCGAGGACGCCAAGGACTACTGGTGGTACCTCGATTCGACACCCACCCACTCCTGGATGCGTTGGCGTTACCACTACCCCCAGGCCGCCTTCCCGTACGACGAACTGGTCGCCGTCAACGCCCTGCGCGGTCGCGACGACACCGAGTACGAGCTGGTCGACACCGGGGTCTTCGACGACGACCGGTACTGGGCGGTGACCGTCGACTACGCCAAGGCGTCCCCGAGCGACATGTGCGTCGTGGTGACCGTGGCCAACCGGGGGGACACCGACGAGCGGCTGCACGTGTTGCCGTCGCTGTGGTTCCGCAACACCTGGGCGTGGGGGCTGCCCGGCGGCGACCGGGTGCCCCGGATCGTCGGCTCGGGCTCGGGCTCGGGCTCCGGCTCCGGCCCGGACGGCGGCGCCCGGCTGGTCGGCGAGCACTGGGTGCTCGGCCAGATCCTGCTGGAGGGCGACGGCGACCCCGTCCCGCTGCTGTGCGACAACGACACCAACGCCGAGCGGCTCTGGGGGCTGCCCGGCCGCTCGCCGTACCCGAAGGACGGGATCAACGACCACGTGGTCGACGGCGCGGCGACGGTCAACCCGGACCGGGTGGGGACCAAGGGGGCGCTGCACTACGTGCTCGACGTGCCCGCCGGCGGACGACGGCAGATCCGGCTGCGGCTGACCCGCACCGTCCCGCCGCCCGGCGGGACGCCGCCGCCCCGGGCTGACCTGGGCGACGGCTTCGACGCGGTGGTGTGGGCCCGGCGGGCCGAGGCGAACCGGTTCTTCGACAGCGTCGTGCCGGACGCCGCCACGGCCGACGAGGCGCTGGTCGCCCGGCAGGCCATCGCCGGGCTGATGTGGGGCAAGCAGTTCTACCACTTCGACGTGCAGCGGTGGCTGGCCGGCGACCCCGGTTCCGCGCCCCCGCCGGCCGGCCGCCGGCACGGGCGCAACAGCCACTGGTGGCACATGACCAGCTTCGACGTGATCTCCATGCCGGACCCCTGGGAGTACCCCTGGTACGCGGCCTGGGACCTGGCCTTCCACTGCGTGAGCATCGCCCGGGTCGACCCGGGCTTCGCCAAGTCGCAGCTCCTGCTCCTGCTGCGGGAGTGGTACCTGCACCCCAACGGGCAGATCCCCGCGTACGAGTGGGCGTTCGGCGACGTCAACCCGCCGGTGCACGCCTGGGCGGCGCTGAAGGTGTTCGAGATCGACGGCTCCCGCGACCACGAGTTCCTCGCCCGGGTGATGCACAAGCTGCTGCTCAACTTCACCTGGTGGGTCAACCGCAAGGACACCGGCGGCAACAACGTCTTCGAGGGGGGCTTCCTCGGGCTGGACAACGTCGGCCCGTTCGACCGTTCGGCGGCGCTGCCGGTGGCCGGGACGCTGGAGCAGTCCGACGGCACGGGCTGGATGGGCATGTACGCGCTCAACCTGCTCGACATCGCCATCGTCCTGGCCGAACACGACCCCACCTGGGCCGACACCGCCACCAAGTTCTTCGAACACTTCGCCTACATCGCCGCCGCCGCGTACGAGCAGGGGCTGTGGGACGACGAGGACGCGTTCTTCTACGACGTGCTGCGGCTGGCCGACGGCAGCCAGGTGCCGCTGAAGGTCCGCTCGGTGGTCGGGCTGCTGCCGCTGGCGGCGACCACCCGGCTCACCGCGCGGACCCTGCGTCGGCTGCCCGAGCTGGGCGCCCGGCTGCGCTGGTTCCTCACCAACCGCCCCGAGTACGCCGGCGTGATCGGCGCCCGCCGGATCGGCCCGGACGGCAGCCAGCAGCGGCTGCTGTCCATGGTCGGCCCGGAGCAGGTGGTCCGGCTGCTGGCCCGGATGCTGGACCCCGACGAGTTCCTCTCCGAGTACGGCCTGCGCACGCTCAGCCGCGCGCACCTGGACAAGCCGTTCACCGTCACCCTCGGCGGGCAGGAGTTCAGCGTCGGCTACGAGCCGGCCGAGTCGACCAGCGGCCTGTTCGGCGGCAACTCCAACTGGCGCGGCCCGATCTGGATGCCGACCAACTTCCTGCTGATCAGCGCGCTGCGCGACTACGCCGCGTTCTTCGGCGACGACCTCCAGGTGGAGTACCCGACCAGGTCGGGGGTGAAGCACACCCTCGACGAGATCGCCGACGACCTCTCCGCCCGGCTGATCTCGCTGTTCACCCGGGACGACTGGGGTCGCCGGCCGATCTACGGGGCCGCGCAGCTCTTCCAGACCCACCCGGACTGGCGGGACCTCATCTGCTTCCCCGAGTACTTCCACGGCGACAACGGCGCGGGCCTGGGCGCGTGGCACCAGACCGGCTGGACGGCCCTGGTCGCCGACCTGATCCTCACCCTGCGCCGCTGACCCGGCCCATCGACGGCGTCCCGGTCACGCGACGCGGCGGATGCGGCGGACGGCGAGGTGGAGCAGCAGGGCGGCGACGGCGACGAAGATGCCGGTCTCGATGGCCTGGAACAGCCAGAACCGGGTTCCGGGCTGGTAGAGCTGCCAGTTGTAGGCGCCCGAGGTGATGCCGAGGTCGGCGCCGCAGGCGGCTCCCGGTCCGGTGGCGTCGGGCGCGCAGGCAATCTGTGCGTTGGCCGTGACCATCTTGCCGGAGGCGTCGCGGATGCCGTAGGACAGGATCCAGTCGCCGGCGGCCGGGTTGGTCTGCTCGGTGGCGTCCTTGACCGGGAAGGTCAGGACGCGGGCGGGCAGGTAGTGCGGCCGGGCGAGTGTCGTCAGGGCGATGCGCAGCCCGAGGAACCCGACGAGCGTGGCGGACATCGCCGGCAGCACCTTGGGCCAGATGGTGCCGGCGAAGATGCCGAGCGTGACCGCGAAGATCGTGTAGCCGATCGGGGCCGTGCCCTGCATGTCGAAGAAGAAGATGTTGAAGCGGCTGTGCTGCCCGGCCTGGCTCATCGGGGTCAGCCACCACGAGACGCCCAGTCCGTAGACCACCGAGGCGACGAGCGCGACGGAGCCGGCGACCCCGAACTTGACCAGCGCCCAGCGTCCCCGGCTGACGCCCTGGGTCCAGACCATACGGTGGGTGCCCTGCTCGATCTCGCGGGCGACCAGCGGCGCACCCCAGAACAGCCCGACCAGCAGCGGCAGGACGAGGAAGAGCACACCGATCATGGTCAGCACGCCGTACTGACCGTTGAACTGGATGGACGCCCTGCCGCAGGTGTCGGCGTCAGCCGGGATCACCGAGGCGGTGCCCAGCGCGCGGACACAGTCGTCCAGGCCCAGGTCGGCGAAGGTGTGCCGCATGGCCAGACCGGTGGGGACCATCAACACGGCGAGGAGCGCGAGGCCGATCGCGGTGAACAGTGCTTGCTTGCGGTGCTGCCGCCAGGCGAGCCAGATCATGCCGGCACCTCCCACGCGGCGTGCGGCCGGGGGCCGGCGTCACCGAGATAGGCGAGGATGAGGTCTTCCAGAGTCACGTCGTACGCCTTCCATGCCGGATCCCGCAGCGGAGCGTCCGTGCGGACCAGCAGCGTGGACTGCCGATCGGTGTGCTCGGCCCGCACGACCTGCGCGACCCCGTCGGGCGGCGAGCCGCCGTCTCGGGGGCCGACCAGCCGCCGGTGCTCGGTGAGCAGGGCGCTGACGTCGCCGACGAGCCTCACCTGCGAGGCGTGCAGCACGATGAGGTGGTCGCAGGTGCGTTCGAGGTCCGCCAGGATGTGCGAGGACAGCAGCACCGTGGTGCCCGTCTCGGCGACGACGCCCATCAGCGCCTGGAGGAACTCGCGCCGGGCCAGCGGGTCGATGCTGGCGACCGGCTCGTCGAGCAGCAGCAGCCGTGGGCGCTTGGCCATCGCCAGGGCGAGGGCGACCTGGGCCCGCTGACCGCCGGACAGCTTGCCGACCGGCTTGTCGCGCGGGATGCCGATCTGCGCCAGCCGGCGGTGCGCCTGCGCCGTGTCGAAGCGCCGGTTCAGCCTGGCGCCCATGGTGAACAGCTCGTCCGCCGTGAAGTCCCGGTACAGCGGCGTGTCCTGGGCCACGAAGCCGACCTCGGACAGGACGGCGATGTCGTCGTACGGCGTCCGGCCGAAGACCCGTACGGCGCCGGCGTCCGGCCGCAGTAGACCGACCGCCAGGTGCAACAGGGTGCTCTTGCCCGCTCCGTTGGGGCCGACCAGCGCGGCCACCCTCCCGGCCGGGAGGCGCAGCGAGCAGTCCCGCAGCGCCCAGGCCCTGCCGTACCTCTTGCCGAGCTGGTCGGTCTCGAGAACGATTTCCATCCGTGACCCTTCCGTCCTGCTGACGCGGTTTGCAGGTTTCGGTTCTACGCGGATGCCGGTGTCATGACGGTGCCGCCGGGTGACACCGTTCTGACACCCGCGCGGTGGCATGGTGGGGATCATGCGTGTGCTCGTGGTCGAGGATTTCGAGGTGCTGGCCCGTACGGTGGGTGTCGGGTTGCGCCGTGAGGGCATGGCGGTCGACGTGGTCCTCGACGGCGACGCGGCCCTCGGTCACCTCGCCGTGACCCGCTACGACGTGGTGGTGCTCGACCGCGACCTGCCGGGCGTGCCTGGCGACGAGGTGTGCCGGCGGATCGTGGACGAGCACTCGGCGACCCGGGTGCTGATGCTGACCGCGGCCGCGTCGGTGAAACAGCGGGTCGACGGCCTGGGCCTCGGGGCCGACGACTACCTCGCCAAGCCCTTTGACTTCGCCGAGCTGGTCGCGCGGGTGCGGGCGCTCGGCCGGCGGCCGGGCACGGCCGTGCCACCGATCCTGGAGTACGGGGAGCTCACGCTCGACCCCGGCCGCCGGGTCGCGACCCGCGGAGGACGCCGGTTGGACCTCAGCCCGAAGGAGTTCGCCGTCCTGGAATGCCTGCTCGCCGCGCACGGCCGGCTGGTGTCGGCGGAGGATCTGCTCGAACGGGTCTGGGACGAGGCGGCGGACCCGTTCACCACGGCGGTGAAGACCACCATCCGCCGGCTGCGGACCAAGCTGGGCGACCCTCCGATCATCCACACCGTTCGCGAGGGCGGCTACCGGGTCGGCGAACCGTGATGCACGTCCGGCTTCCCCGGCGGAGCCTGCATGTCCAGCTCACGCTGCTCTACGCCGTGCCCTTCCTGATCTCCGGCGTCGTGCTGCTCGCGATCCCGCTGCTGGGCAACAGGCAGGCCACCCCGGCGGGTCCGGTCGCGGATCCCGCCGGCGTCCCCGGCGACGGCGGTCACCTGGACCGGCAGTTCACCACCTCGGCGTGGGCCGTGGCCGGCATGGTGGTGGTCTCCCTGCTGCTCGGCTGGTTCGTCGCCGGCCGGTTCCTGCGCCCGCTGCGCACCATCACCGCCACCGCCCGGGAGATCTCCGCCAGCGACCTGCACCGCCGGCTCGGCCGGACCGGTCTGCACGACGAGTTCACCGACCTGGCCGAGACGCTGGATGACCTGTTCCAGCGGTTGCAGGCCGCTTTCGAGTCGCAGCGGCACTTCGTCGCCAACGCCTCGCACGAACTGCGTACCCCGCTCACCGCCGAGCGGACGGTGCTCCAGGTGGCGCTCGCCGACCCGGACGCCACCGCCGAGACGCTGCGGTCGGCGTGCCACGAGGTCCTCGCGCTCAACGACCAACAGGAACGCCTCATCGAGGCGCTGCTCACCCTGGCGCACGGCGAACAGGGCCTCCAACCGCACACCCGGCTCGACGTCGCCGACACCGCCGCCGAGGTGGTCGCCGCCCGCCATCAGGACGCCGGTCGGCGGGGCATCCGGATGCACACCGCCCTCGATCGGGCACCGACGACCGGCGACCCCGACCTGATCGAGCGCCTGGTTGTCAACCTGGTCGACAACGCCGTGCGGCACAACGCGCCGGGCGGGTGGGTCGAGATCAGCACGACGACCACCGCGACCGGCGGCGCCGTCCGGGTCAGCAACTCCGGCCCGGTGGTGCCACCCGGCGAGGTCGACGCGCTGTTCCAGCCGTTCCGGCAGGTCGGCAACCGCCGGATCAGGCACCCCGACGGACACGGGTACGGGCTCGGTCTGGCCATCGTCCGCGCGATCGCCGAGTCGCACGGGGCGACCATCGACGCCCGGGCCCGGGCCACCGGCGGTCTCGACATCGAGATCGGGTTTCCCGGATGAATGAGCCGCGGCCGGCCGGGACGCGCCTGGTCGGCGCATCGGCGTCGGCCGCCGGCCTGCCCCGACCGGTCAGGCCGACCGGCGGTGGGCGCGTCGTCAGCCGATCGTGGCGAGCAGGTCCCGGCACGCCTGCTCGCAGGCGCGGCAGGCCTCGGCGCAGATCCGGCAGTGCTCGTGTGTCCCGGCGTGCCGCTCGCACTCGTCCCCGCAGGAGCGGCAGGCGGTGACGCACGCCTCCAGCAGCGATCGGGTGATGTTCGCGTCGTAGCCGGTGTGCCGGGAGATCACCCGGGCGGTGGCGGCGCAGATGTCCGCGCAGTCCAGGTCCGTGCGGATGCACTTGGCGAGCATGCCCACGTTGTCCTCGCCCAGGCAGGCGTCTGCGCAGGCGGTGCACGCCTGGGCGCACGCGGCGAGGGCGTCGATCGTCCGGGCCAGCCGGTCGCGGTCCAGGTTGATCTCGGCCGGGTACGTCTTGAGCATGGCGCTCGTCGTCGCCGTCATCGCGGCTGCTCCTCTCGTCGCGGGTCGTCCCGGCGGTACCCGTTCTGCCCGGCGTAAACCCGCGTGCCTCGTTCCCGCGCCGGCAGTACGGTGTCCCGGGGTCGTGCGGGAGGGAAGAACATGGGACACGCCATGGGGCGGCGCCGGGGCGCGCAGGTGATGGTCTTCGACGCCGACGACACGTTGTGGGAGAACAACGTGCTGTTCGAGCGGGTGATCGACGACTTCCTCGACTGGCTGGACCACCCCACGCTCGACCGGGTCGAGATCCGGAAGGTGCTCGACGACGTGGAGCGGGCCAACGCCGTCGCCCACGGGTACGGCAGCAAGGTCTTCCTGCGCAGCCTGGGCGAGTGCCTGGAGCGGCTGCGCGAGCGTCCCGCCACCGACGCCGAGCGCCGGGAGATCGACCTGCTGGCCGAGGCGCTCGTCGCGCACCGGGTCGAGCTGATGCCCGGGGTCGCCGAGACGCTCGACGCGCTGGCCGGGCGGCACCGGCTGCTGCTGCTCACCAAGGGCGACCGCGAGGAGCAGCAGCGCAAGCTGGACGCGTCCGGGCTGCTGCACCACTTCCACGCCGCGCACATCGTGCGGGAGAAGGACGCCGAGACCTACCGGTGGCTGGTCGGGGAGCACGGCTTCGACCCGGCCGCCGCCTGGATGATCGGCAACTCCCCGAGGTCGGACATCCTGCCGGCGCGGGCGGCCGGGATGCGGGCGGTGTTCATCCCGAACGAGAACACCTGGGTACTGGAGCACGACGACCTCGACCCGACGGACGTCGGGGTGCTCCGGCTGGCCGCCTTCCCGGAGCTGCTCCGGCACTTCTGAGCCCTCGTCCGGCTTTTCGCGAACCACCCGGACGGACCCGCTCCCGGTGGGTTAAGCGCCGGGACCGCTGACCCTGTTACGGGGACATGCCGGTTTTCGGCATTGACATCAATCATCCCCGCCCGGCGGCGGGAAATCTTGTTCGACCGGTGGCGACGGACCTAGCCTTGGCCGGCGCTCGCGGCTCGTCGGGGTGAGTCGGGAGCGTGCCGAAGTCCGGCGGTGGAGCACCGTGGAGCTGAGGTGCGGGCGGGCTGGCTCGCCGCGTTGAGCCCGGCGTGGGCGGCGTGCCGCGCGCCCGCGCTCGTCGCGGCGGATTCCGCTGCCGTGCCGGACGACGGCTGGTGGGTCAGGGCCGGGGAGTTGCGGACCCGGTCCTGACCCGAGCCGACCCGGCGGGCCGACGCCGCCGGTCGCGGGCCGGCGACCGTGGTTCAGGAGATCTCGCCCCGGACGATCGCCACCGCCACCCGGCAGAACTCGTCCATGTCCGGTCGGAATCCGGCGGCGATGTCCGGGTGCAGCCCGGACCGGGTCTCGTCCAGCAGCCGCTGACAGACCTGCTCGACCGGCTCGCCCGCGTAGCTGACCCGGATCCGCTCGGTGGCCGCCTGCAGGGCCGAGGTCAGCTGATCCTCCAGCGGGCCCCGCAACTTCTGCTGCACGGGGTCGAGCCCGCTCGGGTCGAGCGTGACATGTGGCTCCGACATCGGCGCTCCCTTCGTCGGCGTCCGCGGTACCCCACCTCGGGCGTCGGTCAAACCATGGCCGGCACGGCGGCCACCCGTACCTGGTAGGAGAATTCCTCCGCCGGCTTCTCCAGGTACGACAGCCGGCGGATCTGCCGGTCGTCGGTGTAGAGCGCGACGTCGGCGAGGACACCGAGGTGGGTCAGGCCGATCGTGGCGACCCGCTTCTTGTTCTGTAGCACCGCGCAGACCCCGCCGAGCAGGGCGCTGGCGTCGGAGATGCGGTGCCCCGGCGGACAGCGCAGGGTCACCTCCACCTCCACCGGCCCGTCCAGCGGGGTCCAGCCGGTGCGCTGGGCCGCCGAGCAGGCTGCCAGGAGCAGGGCCCGGACCCTCGTCGCCTGCCGGTGGCCGGCGGCGAAGATGGACAGGGCTTCGGTCTTCACCGGTGGCAGGCCGCTCACCTCGAACGTCAGGGCGAGAGCGCGGGTGTCCTGCACGACGGCACCTCCTCGTCGTCAACGATCCTGCCCAACCGGTGGACCGGCAGCGGGGGGATCGCTCGATTACCCACCGATCGGGCAGGCAGGGCTTGGCCGGAGGGGTGTCGACTTCGACGGCGACGCCTGGCGGCCGAGTTGGGCAAACGCTGGGGAAACGCTAGTCGAACCGGTGGACGCTGGGTAGCATCGCCGAGCCCGTGTCGGAACGTTCCTGCCGCCGGGCGGGCGCTCAGGAGCTGGGGCGCGGCGCGAAGGCGCAGAACTCGTTGCCCTCCGGGTCGGCCAGCACCCACCAGCCGATGTCGGCGTCGGGCTCGCGCAGCAGAGTCGCGCCGGCTGCGATCAGCCGGGTGGCGTCGGGGCCGGTCAGGTCGACGTCCCAGTGCACCCGGTTCTTCACCCGCTTGCGCTCCGGCACCGGGTCGAAGACCCAGCGGTCCCAGGGGAAGCCCGCCGCGCCGACGACGGACGCGGTGCCCTCCTCGGTGGTCTCCGCCCGGCCGCCGACGATCCCCGCCCACCAGGTGGCCTGGGCGATCGGGTCGGCGCTGTCCACCACCAGCTCGAACGTCCCCGGCCGGGAGCCCTCCCGGGGGGCGAAGGCACAGAACTGGTTGCCCTCCGGGTCGGCCAGCACCCACCAGCTCACCTCCACGTCCGGCTCGCGGACCAGCCGGGCCCCGGCCGCCAACAGCTCCGTCGGCTCGGGCCCGGCCAGTCGCAGGTCGAGGTGCACCCGGGTCTTGGCGGTGCGCGGCTCGGGCACCCGGTTGACCCAGATCGACTCGGCGCCGGGGCCACCCCGGGGGTCGATCCGGGCGTCCCCGTCGCCGGTGTCGACCACCTCGCCGTCGAGCACACCGGCCCAGAAGCCGGCCAGCCGGAGGGCGTCGTTGGCGTCCATGCAGAGGTCCTTGAAGCGCGCGATCATCCGGCCATCATGCCGGCCGGGTCCGACGGCCACCGTCCGCGCCGGTCAGCGGCGACCGCGCTTGATCTCGTGGAAGGCCGGCAGTCGCAGCAGCGGCAGCAGCGAGTCCCACACGGTCAGCGCGTCGTCGGTGCCGGGGACCTCGGTCAGGATCGGGCCGTGGATGCCGCGCTCCGCGCCGGGCACGGTCAGCACCGGCGAGCCGATGTCCGGGCCCGCCGAGGAGTACGCCAGGGCGTGCGACTCGCGTACCGCCTCGTCCCAGCGGTCGTCGTCGAGGGCCGGCGCGGCGGCGGTGAGGCCGGCCGCCTCGACGGCCGCCTCCACCAGCTTGCCCGACAGCGGGTTGCCGGCGTCGTGGGTGCGCGCGCCCAGTTCGGCGTAGAAGCGCGCAGTGTCCTCGCCCCGGCCCTCGGCGCGCAGCGCCTCCACCAGCCGCAGTGCCCGGCCGGAGGCGGCCATCGCCTCGGCGAACTGCGGCGCCACCTTCCCCTCGTTCAGGATGGCGAGGCTGAACGACCGCCACTCGACGGTCAGCCCGCGGGCGTCGGCCACGGCCACCAGCCAGCGCGAGGTGCGCCAGGTCCACGGGCAGGCGGGGTCGAAGAAGAAGGTGGCGTCCATCGGCCGAGCCTACGGCGGGACGGGCCGGACCGCAGCGGGCCGAGGTCGTCCCCACGGCTGACAGCGGGGATGGTGGGGTGGTCCACCGCCCCGGCCGATCATGCCGCGCCCCGGTCGACTCCCCCGTCGCGGAAGAAGAGCAGTTGCTCGACGAAGAGGTACAGCCGCTCGATCTCCGTGGCGAGATGTAGCTGGTCGTGCCATCCCAGGCCCTGCGGCGTGAAGGGGGACAACAGGTGCGCCGCGCGCCGGATGCCGCCCTCGGACACCTCCGCCAACGCGTCCAGCAGCAGGTCCGGGTGCCGGGTCAGGCCGGTGTCGTACAACTCGCCGGCCGCGCCTCGACCCCTCGCGACGTCCAGCACGAAGAGGATCGCCGGGTCGGTCTCGCCCCGCACGTTCCGGTCGACCTGGCCGACCACGCCCGGGTGCGCAGGCCGGCCCCGGCCGCCGTCCGCAGACGTCGTCGTGTTCTCGTTCGTCCTGTTCTCCGGCCGTCCCACCCACGGGCGATCGAGATTCGCCAGGGCGATGAGCAGCCGTTCCGCCGGCGGTCGCCGGGCGATCTTCGACCAGGCGTCGATCCGCTGATGCTGGATCCGGTAAGGAAGCTCGACGTCGGCCGGTTCGGCCGCGGTGGGGTCGTGGGGAACAACCGACCGGGGCAGAAGTTCCACGTCGACGAGGTCCGGGGCATGCTGACTCTGTTCGGTCAGCTGACCGAGTGCGTTCATCACTGCGCGGCGGATCACCGCCACCCGCTCGACGGCGAGCGCGGCCCTGAGCCTCCTCCGATGGTCCGCACGGCTTCTCGTCAGCACGAAGCCGTACCGGCGGTAGGGATCACCGGAGCGGAGATCGGTCCACGGCGGCTGTTGCAGCAGTGCCAGGAACGGTTGCAGCGGCGCCCGCCACAGGGCAGGTCCCCGATGCCGGATCTGGTCCGCGGCGATGCGGTCGAGTTCCGCCCTCGACGCTGGCTCACCGGCTCGTATCACCCTGGTCCGGCTGCCATGGACCAGCACGAGAAAGGCGAGGGCGAGTGCGAACATCGCCACCAGATAGAGCAGGTTGGTCGGCAGGGTTTCGCCGACCGCCAACGCGATGACCGCCACCCCCGTCGTGACGAGCAGTATCAGGGAGCCGATGAACCAGGTGCGCTGCCGGTGCGTGAGGTAGACCTCGTGGATCTCGGCCAGTTCCTCCCGCTCCCGCCGAACCCGAACCGCCTCGATCCTGTCCACCAACCGCCGCCGCTCGTCCGGCCAGCGGATGGCCAACTCGTCGAAGCGCCGTTCGATCTGGCTGTCGACCTGTCGCCGGTTCGCCCCGAGCATCGCCCGCCGCAGTTCACCGGCGTTACGGGACCGGTCCAGCCCCAGGTCGGCGAGTTCGCCGTAGAGCCTGGGGAAGTCGACCTGCTCGTATCGCCCCGTGCCGTGCCGCTCGGCTCCCTCGATCAGAGCCGCCAGCGCCCTGGCGATGGATTCGCCGTCACGGTAGACGAGCACCTCGTCGTAGACGTCCCGCAGCAGGTGCAGCACCTCGGTGCTGGCATAGCCGATCACGATCAGGACGTGCCTCGGCTGGATGCCGACCGGCGCGGCGGGCCCGCCCATACGGTCAGCCGCGCTCCGGGGCATGGTCAGCCGAACCGCCACGTCCTCCTCGGCGCGCTCGGTCTCGTCGGTGTAGAACATGGCCTCGCTGAGCCGGATCAGCAGGCGGCCGTCGTGCGGAGTGTCCACGGCGTAGTGGAAGCCCAGCTCCGGCTCGCGGGTGATCGGCCCGAGCCGCCGTAGGACCCGACGGACGGCCCGGTCCACGCCCTCGCGGTCGAGAACCGCGAGATCGTCCGGCACGCCGCTCTCGTCGATCTCCTTCGCGTCCGTGTCCAGCGCGTCGAAGGACTGGAATGCCAGCTGTAGCAGGGCCCGCGGATTGCCACCGCTGTTGCGCAGGAGTTTGCGCATCGCGGCGTCGCTGAACGGCCAGGGGGCCCGGTAGCCCGGCGGCGTCTGCGTGCCGAACGACGCGACGACGTACCGGCCGACCAGGTCCCGGGCCTCGTCGGGCTGCAACGTCGAGCAGACGATGTCGTTCGCGCCGAAGCGTTGCCGCAGGTCCTGCGGGAGCGCGTTCCAGGCGCGGTCGTTGCTGGCGACGATGAGCATGCCCTTGAGGTCGGGAATCGCCTCGACCAGGGAGTGCAGTAGCCCCGCGCCCTCCGGGACCACCCGCTCCTGGGCATCGAGGAGCAGCTTCTCGGCCTGGTCGAGGATGAGCACGAGCGGCCGACCGGCCCGCTCGCAGATCAGCGTCAGCAACTGGAGGCCGTAGCGGCACTGGTCCGGCGTGTCGAGCTGCCGCGATATGCCGACGCGCCGCAGCTCGGGCTCACTGACCTGCCGCCCCAGCAGCCAGTCGTACGCGACCTCCTTCAGGGCCGGTTCCAGCAGGTAGGTCAGTGCGCGCTGGAAGTTCCTCTCGTCGCGTACGGCGTCGCGCATCCGGTCCGCCTGCGCCTCCAGCAGCAGGCCGCGCTCCAACAGGTGGTCGTCGAACATCTGCAGCAACGCGGCGGGATCCCGGCGGAGGTCGTCCTGGATATCGGCGGTCGCGGGCGACGGGTCGGCCACGGCCGACAGGGAACCAAGGAACCGCAGCGCCAGCCCCGTGAGGTCGGAGAGGGAGAGCTGCGCCATCAGCCGGCGGTACGCCTGTACGAAGTCCGAACCATCGAGCTTGACGTACAACGGCAACACCTGCGCGTTGCCGGGATGGGTGGCGATCTGGCCGACGGCGGCCCGGATGGCGTGGGTCTTGCCGGCGCCGTGGGCACCGTGCACGTATGCCACCTGGCCGCTGGAGACGCCGCCCAGCTCATGGGACCGGCGAAACCTGCTCACGAGCAGACTCAGCCGGCGGACCTGTTGCAGGGCCACCGTGGGCGTGGCGCCGGCCCACCTCTGGTACGACTCGGCGAAGGGCCCCTCCTCGATGGCGGTGGTGGCCTGCGCGGGGAAGGGGTTCAACCGGGGCAGCTCAGCGGACACGACGGAGGCCTCCTTCCGCGTGGGGCGGGGCGCTCTCGGCTTGCTGCACCGATTCCTCGATCCACTGGGCGGGGATGCGCAGGTTCCGCGCGGCGGGCCAGCACTCGTCCCCGTTGTACGTGCGTAGCCGCCACTCCAGCAGCCAACCGAGCCAGTGCAGCGCGCGTCCGACGGGCGGGCGCCGCGCGCCGAAGGTGTCCCGGATGCCCTTCAGCTCGAAGGGACACTCCAGCTCGGGTGCCTCGTGCTGCCACCGGTTGCGGGCCAGCAGGTCGACGTCGTCCCCGCTCAGCAGTGGCACCTGCACCGGCAGAGCCCACCGCCGCCAACGGTCGCGCTCTTTCATCCGGTCCGGGTCGGCGGTGTCGGCGGTGCGGTAGTCGTCCCGGGTGACGACGACGAGGAGATCGACCCGGGCGAACACGACAGCCAGCGTGTCGAGGAAGTCGTCGTTCTGTATGCCCTCGATCAGCAGGCCGAGCGTCCAGGCCGGCTTCATCCGCTTCCGCATGTAGTTCGCCAGGAAACCGGCCTGGGCCTGCAGGTCGAGGATCTCCGGCCGGGTCGGCCCGTTGGGGACCACCTCGAGCAGCCGGTCCCGGTGCTCGCCCCAGCCCCCCAGCTCCATCAGCTCGTTCCGGATCGCCTTCAGCACCTCCTGCGCACGCCGGAGGCTGTCGTGATCGATCTCGTCGTACACGATCAACCTGAAGTCGTCGCCCAGTTGGTGGAGTTCCCGGTACTGGTGCGCGATGAGCTTGGCCAACGAGGTTCGGCCGGTCGCCTCGCGGCCGGACAGCAGGAAGGCGGCGGCCTTACCCGTTGCCGCCGCCTGGTCGAGTTGCTCCTCGATCTCGTCGAACGGGGCCCCGGCGAAGTCCACCAGCAGAGCGCGGTCCCGCTCCTTCCGGGGATCGAGGTCACGGTGCCGGTACGGGTCGCCCTGGGTCAGGCCGTACCGCTTGTAGTCCACCTGGTCCTTGGCTTTTCGGGCCCGAGGGCCGACGCCACCGCTCATGCCGCCCGCCCGCCGAACAGGGTGAGGTAGTCGTGGATCCGGTCCTGCTCCTCCTCGAAGGTGGACGCGGCGAACAGGTGTTCCAGTTCGGGCTGCCGCCGGTAGTGCGGTGCGACGGCGTGGTAGAGGGAGGTGCCCGAGTCGTCCCCGTATCGACTGCGGAAGCCGTCCTCGGTGAACTCCAGGCGGTCCCGGTACAGACACTCCAGGACCACGAGCACCCGGGGATCGGTCAGCACGGCGGAGAAGAGCCGGGGCACCTGCACCCGCAGTACGGCCAGCCGGACCACCAGGTCGTCGCGCAACTCGTCGAGGCCGGGAGTCCCGGCGACGATCGCGGTCGTGACCGTGAGGAAGTTCAGCACGCGCTTGATCTTGCGCGGGTTCGGCCTCAGCACCGCCTGCAACAGGTCGCCGTGCCGAGCCAGCAGAGCCGGCTGAGCGTGCGCCTCGACCAAACGCCGAACGCTCCGGCTGTCCAGCGGCAGCAGGTACAGCGGCAGTTGGATCATCTTCTCGAGGTATTCGTCCCCGATGTCCATCATGCCGTCCGGGTCGAAGCCGAAGCCCTGATACTTGATGGCCACGCCCCGGTCGACCAGTTCCTTCGAGATGGCCATCAGCACGAACACCCCGGGCACGTCGAGGAAGAGCTTGACCGACTCGAGCAGGTCCACGATCTGGTCCGGTTCGCAGCGGTCGATGTCGTCGATGAAGAAGACGACCTGGGCGCCCTGGCCACGGATGCCGGCCACCTCGTCGCGGAGCAGGTTACGCAGGTTACGCAGCTCGCTCTCGACCTGGCTCCGCTGTGCCACGTACCGCTCCACGGCCTGGTCGTACTTGTCCACGGTCAGGAAGCCCGCGGTGAGGGTGGTCAGGAGTGCGTCCGCGGTGAGGGTCCCGATGACGCTGGCGACCCGGGTTACGGCGTGGGTGAATCGCTTCTTCCGGTCCGCCAGCAGTGTCTCCTGAAGCGCGTGCAACAGCGGTACGAGCATGTTCGGCTCGTTGCGGTGCACCCAGGGATTGAAGTGCACCCGGACGAAGGCATCCGGGTTCTCCACACCCAGCCGCTCGTCCACCATGGCGAGGACACTCGACTTCCCGCTGCCCCACGCGCCGAGCACACCGACGGTGAAGGGGGTCGTGCTCGTGGGGCTGGTCAACAACGAGAGGATCGGCTCCACGTATCGGTCGAACCGCAGCTGGTCCTCATCGCAGCGGACAGGTGCGTCGGACAGGACGGCGAGGCCGGTCATCGCTCTTCCGATCGTCGAGGGCGCGGTGGAGAAGACACGCGATCCTGATGGGTGTACGTAGTTCGTCAGGACTGTCACCTTAAGACAGACGCGCCCGGGGCGGGTGACCGCCGAACGGTCGAGGCGACTGACCGAGTGTCGTACCCACGGGCCTGCGACGTCAGCGACTGCGGGAGGTAACCAGGCCGGCCCATCCGTGGCTTCCGGTCTTGAGGGCCGGGGCGATTGCGACGTCGGATGGGAGCGCTTCGATCAGGGGGCCTGGGGGTCCTGGCGTGGGTGCCGCTCCACGGCAGGTGTGGTGGGGTGAGTCGTGTCGACGGCGTGCCCCAGGCGGCACGCCGCTGTTGTCCCGAGGCCCACGAAATGAAGGAATTCTTCATCATCATCAAGCTCGATGCAAGGTCTCGACATAGACAGATGTCGCGCTATATGGTGCGGCGACCCGGGCGGCAGGATTGCAGTCGCCCTTTGTAGTCGACGAGGAGTGACGGTGACTGTTCGGAGACCCTCGCGTCGGGTGAGCCAACTGCTCGGCGGCGCAGCGATTTTGATGATCGGCCTGACCAGCCAGCCGGCCCAGGCCGAGCCGCAGCAGGGCGCGGAGACGCTCGCTGCCGCCTTCGACCAGGCTTCGGCCCGCTCCGACGTGCCGCGCGACCTGCTCGCCGCGCTCGGGTACGCGGAGACCCGGCTGGACGGTCACAACGGCGAGCCCAGCGCCTCCGGCGGGTACGGCGTGATGCACCTGACCAGCAACCCGAAGGTGCGGACCCTCGACGAGGCGGCGCGCCGGGCCCGACTGGACCGCACCGAACTGCGCACCAGTGACGCGGCGAACGTCGCCGGCGCGGCGGCGGTGCTCCGCTCGTACGCCGATCAGGCCGGGCTCACCGCGAAGCAGCGCGACGACGTCAACCAGTGGTACGGCCTGATCGCCCGCTACGGCGGCTCGTCGGACAAGGCCACCGCCCGGCTGTACGCCGACGCCGTGTACGACCTGCTCGGCCGCGGCTTCAGCGCGACCACGGCCGCCGGCCAGGTCACCGTGGACGGCCGTCCGGTCGCGCCCCAGCGGGGCGACTACGCCAACGTGGCGCCGCTGGGCACCGCCGACATGGGCACCCAGAGCACCGACTACGGCCCGGCGGCCTGGGTGGCGGCGAACTCGTCCAACTACACGGCCTCCAGCCGCGAGTCGTCGTACCCGATCAACTACATCATCATCCACACCATGCAGGGCAGCTACGCCGGCTCGATCAGCTGGTTCCAGAACGCAGCCGCCGGCACCAGCGCCCACTACCTGCTCCGTTCCTCGGACGGCGCGGTGACCCAGATGGTGCGGGACAAGGACGTCGCCTGGCACGCCGGCAACTGGACCTACAACACCCAGTCGATCGGTATCGAGCACGAGGGCTACGTCGACAACGCCTCCTGGTACACCGACGCGATGTACCGGTCGTCGGCCGCGCTGACGCGGCACCTGTGCGACAAGTACGGCATCCCGAAGACCCGCAGCAACATCATCGGTCACAACCAGGTGCCGGGCGCCACGCACACCGACCCGGGTCCGAACTGGAACTGGACCTACTACATGCAGCTCGTCACCGGCACCACGACGCCGCCGCCGACCTGGTCGACCATCGTGGACAACACCACCGCCGGTCGGTTCACCGCGAGCGCCAACTGGAGCACCTCGTCGTACTCGTCGCAGCGCTACGGGGCCGACTACCGGTACGCCAACCCGGTCGCGGCCAGCGACGCCGCCTGGTACAAGGTGAACATCCCGGCCACCGCCACCTACCGGGTGGAGGTCTGGTATCCGGCCGTCGCCGGTTACAACGCCACCACGCCGTACATCGTGGCGACCAGCAGCGGCAACCAGACGGTCAACGTGAACCAGTCGGCCAATGGTGGTGGCTGGCGCTCGCTGGGCAACTTCACGCTGGCCGCCGGAGACGCCAACAAGGTAGGTATCAGCCGGTGGTCCGGTAGCACCGGCTACGTGATCGCCGACGCGATCCGCATCACCCGCGTCTAGCGCGGCAGCGCGGCAGCGCGGCAGCCCGGACGGGGCCCCAGCGCGGCAACGATGTGCGCAAGGAAAGGTCCCCTGCTATCGGATTTTGATAGCAGGGGACCTTTCCTGACTACCGCAACGGCAACTGCCCAGGGGTAACCCCCGAGTGTGGACGTCTTCTCGTAATGATCGTTCCGTCTTGGTCTTACCGGCGCCTGTTCGATCAGATGCGATTACGCGCTCGTTGGTGTCCCGTCCGGGTGAAAGTGGCCCAGTCCGGGCTATCTGGTCCAGCGGGTGGTCCAGTCCGGGTGAGGGTGGCCCGAGGAGTTGATCTCAACCTAAGTTGAGGTTCTAGGTTGTCCCCATGGACACCACGAACTCCACTCCCCCCACCAACGACGACGAGAAGAGGATCCGCGAACTCGTCGCGCGGACCCAGGAGGCGCAGATCGACCCGGACGTACTGCCCGCCCTGCACACCTCCGACCTGGTGCTCATCAACCTCGCCGGGCGGCGCCTCTTCGGGCGCGAGTCCTTCGCTTCGGCCATGGCCGAAGCGCTCTCCTCCCCGCTCAAGGACATCCGGACCGTGCTGGAAGTCAACGACATCCGGTTCGCCACCCCCGACGTCGCCATCGTGAGCCTGACAAAGACGATCCACGACGAACGGCCCGAGGCGGAGGACTCATCCGAGCTGCCCTTGACCGGCATCATGACCTACGTCATGACCCGCAGGGGCGACGACTGGCGCATTGCCCTGGCGCAGACGACACCGATCCGCTGAACGCCCACTGACAAACACCCGGCGAACTCTGCAAGCAGCCTGTCACTCCGCAGTTCATCGGCTCCACCTCTGCAAGATTCAATGAGCCAGGGCACTCAGCGCCGGAACGCTGCGGCGCTGAGTGACCTTGAGGATCACAGAAAGCGCCAAGTAGGTCCGGACAACATCGGGCCGGACCGTCCGAGCTACCTGGCACCACCGCAGGTCGCGGGCGACCGGGCGTGCCAGGTTCATCCGGACCGGACAGTTGGCGCGCGCCCAGATCGACGCCTCGCTGTTGCGGCCGGCCCCAGGGGATGCGCGTGCTGCCGACACCATCGGCCCCAGCCTGGTCGGCCTTTACCGGGTCGGCCTGCCTTACGTTGGTCCCTATGGAGCTGCCCCGTTTGTGCGGTCGGTGGAGTGGGAGCGTGGACGGGGCAGCTCCATAGGGACCGGAGGGTGGGTCCCCGACCGGGTGGGGGTATTCGTCGGCCCGCTCTACCCGACTGCCCGGTGTGCGGGGCGGGATGGGGCGGCGTAGCGGCGGCCTTCCCAGGGCATGCGCGGGAGAGGGATATGGCGGAGGACCGGTGAGACCGAGGCCCTGGCCAGGATTTCGGGTCATCCGCAAGGAGCGGAACGGGATTCCCGGAGGATGGATGAGCTTCGGGCGGGATCGGACACTCCGCGAACTTGCCGGGGCCCTGCCCGGGCATCCTGCACTTGACGTTGACACCGTGACAAGGTCTTCACTGGGTGCAGGAGGTGGTCCCCGTCAACTCGACATACAGGAATTCACCGGACACGCGTCTGCCCGACGCGTTGGGCGCCGGAGACCCGTCGGCGCGGCTCCAGGCGGCTCTGGCCGTTGGCACGCACGCCGACCCCGGCCTCCTCGATGCGCTCGTGGCACGGTGCGCGATCGAGCCGGACTTCTTCGTACGCGACATGCTCACCTGGGCGTTGACCCGCCTCCCGCCGGAGATCACGGTGCCCAGACTCCGCGCGGAGCTCCGTTCCGAGCGCGCTCAGGCCCGAAGCCAGGCGTTGCATACGCTGTCCAAGATCGGGGACGGGAGCGCATGGCCCGCGATCACGCGGTCGTTGCTGCACGACGCCGACGACGAGGTCGCGCGAAGCGCATGGCGTGCTGCCGTCGTCCTCGTGCCCGCCGGAAGACAGGAAGGGCTGGCTGCGGAACTGGCCGCACAACTCGGTCGCGGCGACCGGAATGTGCAACTGAGTCTCAGCCGGGCACTCGTCGCCCTCGGAGACGTGATCGAGCCGGCCCTGCATACGGGACTGGCGAGTGGCGACCCGACGGTGCGTGCGCATGCCCGCGCCACGGAGCGGCTCCTGCGCTACCCGGATGCCGGTTTCGACCCAGCCGTCGACGAGGCGAAGCGGATCGTCGCCCTCGGCCCGGAACGGGCCGAGGGAACAGCGTGCTGATCGGCGAGGTGGCACGCCGCTCGGGGGTGAGTACCCGGATGCTCCGGCACTACGACTCGCTCGGGCTGGTGCGACCAACAGGCCGCACCGTGGGCGGCTATCGCGAGTACTCCGCCGAGGACATTCGCCGGATCTACCACGTGGAGAGCCTGCGGTCCCTGGGATTGTCGCTGCGACAGATCGGACGCGCTCTGGAGGATCCCGCCTTCGCGCCGTCCGCACTGGTCGGCGACCTCATCCGACGGACCGAAGACCGACTGAAGCGGGAACAGGAGCTACTCGATCGACTCCGTACGGTCGATGCCTCGGTACCCTCCGGCTGGCAGGGCGTGCTGCGCATCGTCGAGCTTCTGCACGGGCTCAACTCGCCCAGTGCCGCGCGCCGGCAGCAGGCCGTCCTGGCCCCGGCCGAGGACGTGCCGGTTCCCACCGAGCTGCTGGCTGGGGCGGTCCTCGCCGAATCCGATCCGAACGTCGCCGGCGCCCTGCGGTGGGCCCTCGCGCGGGCGGGCGGTGGCGGTGTGGCGAGCGTGGCGTCCGGCGTGTATTCGGAGGACGTCGACATCCGGCGGCGCGCGGTCCTGGCGATCGCCGAGATGCCCGGTGACGAGGCGACCGCGGTGCTCGCGGACGCACTCGGGGACTCGGACAAGACGGTGCGCAGGCATGCTGCTCTGGCATTGGGTGCGCGTGGCGCGACCGCAGCCGTGCCGACACTCGTCGGCATGGTGGTCGAGGGCGCGATCGACGTCGAGGCGGCCGAGGTCCTGGGAGCATTGTCACTGGACCCCGGGTACGGGGACCGGATCATGAGCGCGCTGGTCGACGAGCTCGCCGCACACCCTGCGGACTCTGCGGTGCGGATACGCCTGACCCAGGCACTCGCCGAGATGCCGGCGACCATCGCGCAGGGCGTCCTACGGCAACTGGCCCACGACGATGATCGGGCTGTCGCCCTCATCGCCTCGGCCCTCGTGGGAGTGCTCGAAGAGCGGTCCGACGGCTGAAGGTCCTGCCAGTAGGACTGGACACCAACGGTGGGGCGCGGACGGGAGGATCCGACCGCGCCCCACCACGGTGAGCTACCGGAGGGCGTACGCCCGCTGGACGGTCTGCTCGGTTCGGTTGCCGTCGGCGTCCCAGGCGTTGACGTTCAGCCAGACGTAGCCGTCTGTGCTGGACAACGCCGGGTGAACGGTGCGGACGTTGAACTGCCCGCCGCCGATCGGCACCGCCCGCGCGGCGTGCCAGGTGGCCCCCCCGTCGGTCGACGTCGAGACGGACATCCCCTTCACCCTCGACCTGTCGGGGGTGAGCCCGTGCGCGGCCGCGGTGATCGTGAACTGGTGTCCCCGGCCGGCCTTGGCCTGGTTGTTCAGGTCCAGGTCAAGGTCGTAGTCGAGCTGCAGCACCGGCTGGAACGCGCACGAGCCGGTGCCGATCGGACAGATGTACCCGGCAGGGGTGCCCTTCGTCGGGGTCGCCGAGCGGAAGGTGTAGACGGAGTCCACCCGGGGGGCGAGGGTCTGGACCGAGCTGAGCCCGTAGCCGGTGTCCGTGGTCTCCAGTCGGTAGACGCCCGACCCGGCCGGTAGCTGGAACCGGCGCGGGGACGTGGTCAGCGGTGGGATCACCACGCCGTTCCGGGTCAGCTTCCAGGTGCTGTTGGCGGTGGAGGCGACCATGCTGTGCCCGGGGGTGCCGTCCAGCCAGTACTGCCCGGCGAGGAAGGTGTCGCCGTCCCGGCAGAACCCGCAGGTGTTCGCCCGCACGACGGGGGACGTGACCTCGATCGCCCCGACCCGGATGGGCGCGGCGAACCACGACTCGTCCCGGCTGCGGGTGCCCGCCCGGAAGTAGTCGTCCGAGGTCCACCAGAACTGTTCCTCCCCGCCCGCCTGGGTCTTGCCCACCTGCACGATGTACCGCAGCCACTGCAGGTGGTCACCCTCACCGACGTACTCGGTACGTGCGGTCGGGCCGGGGAACCGCCAGGTGCTCTGCGATGACCACGGGTCTCTCGGACCCAGCGCGCCCCAGATCGAGTCGACCATGAGCGGCTTGTCGGCGTGGTAGGTCGTCTTCAGCTTCACCATCGCCTTCGGGTCCACCGGCCGCTCCGGGGTGCCCGGCACGCCGTTGGGGTGGTCCCGACGCAGGTGGTAGACGTACGACGGGCCGCTGGTGCCGCCCAGGGTGACGGTGCTCTTGCCGCGCCTGCGCAGCGACTCACCCTCGTCGCGGGACAGGGTGAGGGCGAGCATCGTGCCGGTGCTCGGCACGAGGTTGCCCAGCAGCGCGGGAGCCCTCGCGACGTCCACATAGATCAGGGCGAGCCCGGCCCCGGCGGCTGCCGCGTTGTCCCGTGCCGTACGCGCCGCATTCTGCGCGTACGCGTGTCGCCACGGCCACTCCATGTCCGTCGGGATCTGGATCCGGATCAGCGCCGCCTTGCCCTTGACGCCGGCCGCGGCCAGTTCCTGCGGGCTACCGGCACCGGCGAACACCATCGGCAGGTTCCGCTTCTTGCCGTTCAGGTGACTGCTGGCGGACAGCATGTCGTAGTCCGGCGCGAGCCGGCCCCCGCCCCGCACCCGCAGGTCCACGAGCGCCTCGGACAGGGTCCACTGGTTGTGGAACTCGAAGAAGCCGATCTTCACCGGCTTGGTCGGCGTGGCGTAGCCCTCGTACTGGCCGCCGCCGATGAGCATCGCGAAGGGCAGCACCGAGCCGTCGGCCAACCCGCGAAGGGTGCCGTAGCTGACGCTCGGCATGTCGGTCGGGGCAGCCGTAGGCGGCCGGACGTTGACCGCCGTGCGGGCGTCCAACGTCACCTCGGTCGGCGCGTTGACCTGCACCTCGGTCTCGGTCATCAGCGTCGCCCGCCGGACGTCCTCCTCGTGCTCCATCATCGCTACCTGGATGTCGTACACCCCGACCGGCAGGCGCATCGTCACGACACCGTCGCGGACGTTCTCGTAGTACGCCGGGAGCGTCATCGGGTCGTTGTCGACCGGATTGTCGACCCGGATCGCGCCCACCGTCTGCGGGCGCGGCGTGTCGCCCCTGGACCCGATGAGCCGGATGGTCACCGGCTGCATCGCGGTCTCCTTGTACCAGGACAGCGCGGTCCGCACCGACACCGAGCCGTCGGCGGTGCTCGCGAGCAGCAGACCGCCGTACCCACCGGTCGGGCCGGCCTTGGGGTCCACGGTGAACGTCACCTCGGCGGCACCCCTCGCGGGGACGACGACGCTGGTCGCGGAGAGCGTGGCGGAACCGGCGGGCACCGGCTTGCCGTCGAACGCCTTCACGTCCAGGGCGAGGTTGAGCGTGACCGGAGCGTCGCCGGCGTTGGTGTAGGCGACCTTACGTTCGATCGGTGCCTGCGTGCCGTCGGCGATCCTGCCCACGTTGACCGTGGCCGAGCCGTAGACATGCTGCTGAAGGGCGCGCGGAACGTCGAGCCGCCCGGTGCCGCCCTGCCACCACGAGTAGGCGCCGGCCTTGGTGGTGGTCACCAGCGCGTCCTTGAGCTGCGCCGGGGTCCAGTCCGGGTTGGCCTGGGCGAGCAGCGCGGCTGCGCCGGCAACGTGTGGCGTGGCCATCGAGGTGCCGCTGACCCTGGTGTACTGCCCGTCCACGATCGGCCAGAGGGACGTGCCGGCCGCGCGGGCCGCCGCGATCTCGACGCCCGGCGCGGTGATCTCCGGCTTGACCGCGGCGTCGCCGTAGCGGGGACCGCGGTTGGAGAACGAAGCGAGTACGTCCCGGTTGTCGACCGCGCCGACGGTCAGCGCGGTGTTCGCCGCGCCGGGGCTACCGATGGAGAGGTCACCCTGGTTGTTGCCGGCGGCGACCACGAACAGCGTGCCGGTGGAGGCGGTCAGCGAGTCGACCGCCTGACTCATCGGGTCGGTGCCGTCGGTGGTGACGGGCGCCGACAGGCTCATGTTGACCACGGCGGCCCCCTGTGCGGCGGCCCACTCCATGCTGGCGATGATCCAGGAGTCCTGCCCGGAGCCGCTGCTGTCGAGGGCCTTCGCCGAGAGCACCTGGGCGCCCGGTGCCACACCCTTGTAACGTCCGCCGGAGGCGGCACCGGTGCCGGCCACCGTGGAGGCCACGTGGGTACCGTGGCCGTGGTGGTCGACGCCGTCCGCTTCGCCGGTGAAGTTGGCGATGCCGGCGATGCTGCCGGACAGGTCCGGGTGGGTCGGGTCGATGCCGGTGTCGATCACACCGACCTTCACACCGGTCCCGGTGACGCCCGCCGCCCAGGCGGCGGGGGCGCCGATCTGGGGCACGCTCTCGGCCAGGTTGACCTTGAACTTGCGGTCCAGCCAGACCTTTTCGACGCTCCTGCCGAGTGTGGCGCGGCCGGTGCGGTCGGGCGTGGCCGGGGCGAGTGCGTTCCAGAACTCCCCGGCATTCGCCGTCGACACGCTTAGCGCCGCCCCGTCGATGCTGGCCAACGTGCGCTTGTTCTCGCTGGCCGGTAGCGCGTCGGCCTGTCGGGTCAGGGTCTTGGCGGCCGGGTCGCCCTGGAAGGTGACGATCACCGGCAGGGTCTTCGCGGTGCCGGTGATTCCCTGCCGGACCAGTTCGCGGACGTTGAACAGGTCGCGCTCCAGGAAACCCGAGGTCACGTACGGTGCCGCGTCGGACGGGATGACGAACAGGTCGTCGCCGCTGCCCTGGACGGTGAACGTGGCGGACCGGGTCGGATCGTCGGCGGCGTCGACCGCGTACGTCGATCGGCCGTCGGCACCGGTGTTCACGGTGACCGTGTCGCCGGTGAGCAGCGGTACGCGGTGCGTGCCGATCTCTCCCGGTTCGGGTCGTGGGGCCGATGGGGCTGTCGGGGGTGGCGGACCATCCGGTGTGGACGGTTCGGCGAGCGCTGGGTGGGTTGAGGTCAGGACCAGAGCCGTGCCGGTGACGGCGGCGGCGAGAGCACGGGTGAACCGCGCAGCAGACATTGACAGCCTCCTAGCAAAGTGGCCTGAAGCTACCGCAGCCCGCCGGCACTGTGAAGATCTATCTCATACGTTTTCCCAGGTAGGGGGGCCTCTTTTATGATCCACTCTGGATAAATGATGATCAAGGCCGGTTCGTGACGGACCGGATGCATCCGAAGCCTCCACGATGGATAAGTCTGTTTACAGAACCGGTTCCGGCGCGGTGTTGATGTTGGCGAGATCGGGCCGGCCCAGGATGGGCGTCGAGGCGACCCGGTTGGGCCGGCCGGCCGAGCGTCGTACCGGGAAGCGCAGTGTCGCCCATCGCTTCGGTGTGCGGGGCCTCGCCGGTTGCGGCCCGGAGCGCGGCCCGAGACGCGTCGGCCCGGCCCGAGACGACGATCATGCACATCGCCGTCACCCTCAGGGCGGGCTGAACAGAATTGGGCTTCTTGTCGCCGGCCAGCAGTGAAAATGTCTTCGGGTGGGTCTACGACTCGGTGAAACGTCAGCTCCACAATGGGAACTCGAGCGGGGGTCTGACCCAGGGCCCCGGCAAAGTCGCGAGGGTGTCCGATTCTGCCCGAAGTTCATCCACCTTCCGGGAATCCCGTTCCGCGTCTCGGGATGGCCGGAGATCATGGAAGGAATTGGCCCCTCCGGGGGCCTTTTTTACCAAGACCTCCCGCGTGGTCAGTCGTGCCGTCGGAAATGGCGCTCCTGGTAGTGGTGCGCCGTACGGGGGCCCGGGGCCTTGGTTCCGCCGAACCTCAGCTGTTCCACTTCTCGCCCAAATGCCCGGGAGGCCGCCGCTACGCCGCCCCATGCCGCCCCGTGCACCGGGCAGTCGGGCGGCGACCTGACAACTGCCCCCACCCGGTCGGGGACCTACCCATCGGTCCCTATGGAGCTGCCCCGTCCACGCTCCCACTCCACCGACCGCACAGACGGGGCAGCTCCATAGGGACCAACGCAGAGCAGACCGACCCGGCAGGGGCCGATGATGCCGGCAGCGCGCGCATCCCCGGGCGCCGTGTCGTGATCGCTCCACCCGCCGATCCTGACTGGCTGTCCTCGGCCGCATGAGTTGGCTTTGAGCCCGACGCGACTGGCCGGTACGCGGTCGTGCTCTACCTCAGCAGCGGCGCGATGGCGGGGCTCAGCCAGCCTCCTACCCGCCGAGGCCATGGAGGGCGGGTCGTCGGCAAACAGGGTGAGCGATCTGCTCTCGCGGCGCATCCATTCGATGCTGGTGAGAAAGTCCAGCGGAGATCTGAACCAGAGTACGAGATCACGCAGAACGTCCTTACCGGGGTGCCGCCAGCGGCCAACGTGGAGTAGTCCGGTCAGGACGGCGGGCAGCGCCAGGCCATTGACAAGCAGGGTCTTCTCCCACGTTCTTTCCCGCTTTCTCGGCATGGTGCCGGCGGACGCGTTGGCGGGCAGGCCCGGTGTCGATGACGAGACTACGAGAGGGTCGAGCAGTTCGGGCCGCCGGACGCGTGTGGTGCGGCCTGGCACGGTTCCGGAGCGGGTCGTGCCGCCTCAGTCTTGAGCCGGCCGTGCAGGTAGGGCTGGGACGGTCGTTGGAAGCACGTGCCGGAGACGCGGGATTCGACGGTGCGGACGTGTCGGAAGCCCTGCCGGCGGTAGTAGTTGTGCAGCCGGTGATTGGTGGTCCAGGCGTCGAGCCGCAGCCACGTCAGCCCCGCCTCGTATGCCCGGCCACCGGCCCAGTCCAGGAGTTCACCGCCGAGGTTCGCGCCGGCATGGGCGAGCGGGATCATCATCTTCGCCGCGTACAGCGCGTCGGCCGGGTCATCCTCGGGGTGCCACAGCGCCTCGGGGTCCCGGTCCGGTTTCCACCGGTTGTCGACGTCCACGTACGCGGTCAGGGTGATGGTGGCGATCGGGTCGTCGCCCTCCCAGACCATCCACGTCTAGTCCGGCTGAGATCGTCGATGCCACGGCGGAGCGGGGCAGCGGGATGGACCACTGCTCTTCACCCCGGGTGGCAAGCCACGCCACGCGCTCGCGCCGCCAGCTCATGATGACGTCGACATCCCTCAGCCGGGCCGGCGTGATGATCATTCGGGGGCTTCCTCCGGGCGGAATCTGCCGATGATGCGCACGTCTCCGTGGGTGGTGACGATCTGGTTGCGGTCGCCGGAGAACACGTTGAAGGACACCCGCACGGGGCGCTGCTCGGTGTAGCCGGTGCGGATGTGCAGCAGGATCGTCGTGCCGGGCTGCAACCCGAGCAGCCTCGTTTCCTCGGGCGTGGGCATCCGGGAGACGTACTCGTCGTAGAAGGCCGTCTGCTCGTGACCCCGTTCGGCCAGGAGCCGGGTGGTGCCCTGCGGGATGTCCTTTGGCGAGAGCAACTCGTGGACCTCCTCTGCGAGGTCCATCGGGTAGTAGCTGTCCTGCAACGAGGACGGCTGGTCGTTGACGTACCGGACGCATCGCCGCAGCACTGCGACCGAGTCGGGCTCGACGTGGAGGCCCAGGTGCTGGTCAAGCTCGGCGAGGCGAATCTGGCCTGGCTGGCCGCCGACCGGGCGATGACCGCCGCCACCGGCGACCCACACCGCACCGGCCTCGCCGCGATCTCCCTCGCCCAGGCACTCCGGGCCCTACGGCGCGGCCGGCTGGCGATGACCGCCGCCCTCACCGCCGTACACCAACTCGACCGGACACCCGCCCGCGTCTTCCTGCCCGACGAACCCGCCCTGACGGGAACCCTGCTGATCGAAGCCGCCCTCGCCGCCGCAGCATGCGGAGACGACACCGCCGCCGGCGAACTCACCGAACGCGCGGCCCACCTCGCCACCGCCCACGGCGAGCACCGCCACCACGACAACGACGGCACCGGCTTCGGACCCACTGCCGTCGAACTCGCCCGTGCCCTGACCGCCATGCGCCTCGGCGACCACCACCGGGCCGCCCACCTCATCGACATCACCCGCGCCCACCTCGACCTCGGCGACCCCCACACTGCCGGCCGCGCCCTGGTCACCGCCCCCGCCGAGACCCGCACCCGCCCCGCCGCCCGCACCGCGCTGACCGCCGTGCTCCGCGCCGGCCCCACCGCCGCCGACGTGGCCCGCCTCGCCGCCACCGTCGGACTGACCCGGCAATGAGCACACCGGACACGACGGGTCAGGCGGCGGCCCAGTCGACGGCCAGGGGCAGCCCGACGAACGCGGCGTACGCCTCCAGGGCCGCGTCGACCCGGGCCCGGGTGGCGGCGTCGAGGTCGACCAGCGGGCGCACCGCGACCTTCACCTTCGTCTTGGTCAGCGTCCGCTTCCAGGTGCCGACCACCCGGCCGCCGCGCACCACCGTCGACTGGAAGACCCCGTTGGCGCCGGGGATGATCGCCTGCTTGTGTGCCGCGTCGACCATCAGCGACCGGTCCTTGTAGCCCAGCAGGTATTCGTCGAAGCCGGGCAGGGTGTGCACGTCGTCGACCGGCTCCCGGGGCGCGTCGAGCAGAGCCGGGTCGACCACGGACTCGACCCCGTCGACCGTCACGGTGGTCAGCGCCGCCCCGGCGGCGGCGATGCCCCGCTTCGCGTCGGCGGCGGTCAGGCCAGTCCAGCCGGCGAAGTCCTTCCGGGTGGTGGGGCCGTGGCTGCGGAAGTAGCGCAGCGCCAGGATGCCCAGCGCCTCGTCGCGGTCGGGGCGGTGCGGGTCGGGCACCCACTCGTCGAGCAGGGCGAAGGTCTGCTCGGTGCCGACGTGCGGGGCGATGCAGGTGACGCCGCGCTGGGCCGCGTACCAGATCAGGTGGTAGCCGCGCTGCCCGGTGGTGTCGAAGCCGGCCGCGTTGAGCGTGCCCAGGCACTCCGAGCGGGTCAACCGGACGCCGCCGGCCAGCGCCTCGCCGAGCACGTCGGCGGCCCGGTCGACGTCTTCCAGGCTGAGGCCGAGGCTCGCCCGCCGGGGCCCGGCGGCGTCCAGGATGCGCACCCCGGTCACCTCCAGCATCCAGCGGGCGTCCCGGGCCGGCACCAGGTGCACGGTGCCGCGCATCGGCCAGGTGCGCAGCGCCTCCCGACGCTCCAGCGCCGCCCGCACGTCGGCCTGCGTCCAGCCGGGCAGCCGCAGCCCGAGCGACCACAGGCCGCTCGCCACGTCCTGCGCCTGCATCGCGCCGAACCACTCGACCACGCCGGCCACGTCGGTGGGCCGGGCGGTGGGGTGGGGACGCAGCAGCAGGCTGGTCGTCCGCAGCGCGAGCGCCTCTGCGCCGGTCAGCTCCGCCGCCCCGGCCGCCGCCGCCGTACGCATCCTCGCGTCGCTCGTTGCCACGTGGTCAGCCGCCTTCCGTCCGGGTCGACGGTCAGCATAGGACCGGGCACCGACAACCCGCCGGGCCCGCGCGCCCGGCCACCAGCAGGCGGTGAGCTGCGGGGCGTGCCCGCACGGTCGCCCCCGTGCCGGCCGGTTAGGGTGGAGATCGTGCTCCGTCAGGTCACCGGGATCCGGTATGTCACCCCGCTACGCGAGGGCGGCTCGCTGCCCGGTGTGGTCGAGGCCGACGACCTCGGCACGTACGTGGCGAAGTTCCGGGGGGCGGGGCAGGGGCCGAAGGCGCTGGTCGCCGAGGTGATCTGCGGCGAGCTGGCCCGCCGGCTCGGGCTGGCGGTGCCCCGGCTGGTGGTCCTCGACATCGACCCGGTGATCGGCCGGGCAGAGCCCGACCAGGAGGTGCAGGAGCTGCTGCGCGGCAGCGGCGGGCCGAACCTCGGGATGGACTTCCTGCCCGGCGCGCTCGGCTACGACCCGGTGGCGCACCCGGTCGACCCGGCGCTGGCGTCCCGGGTGCTGTGGTTCGACGCGTTCACCGAGAACGTCGACCGGAGCTGGCGCAACCCCAACCTGCTGATCTGGCACCGCGAGCTGTGGCTGATCGACCACGGAGCCTGCCTGTACTTCCACCACAACTGGCCGCGCGCCGAGGCGGCGGTGCACCGGGCGTACCGGGCCGACGATCACGTGCTCGCCCCGTACGCCGGTCGGCTCGCCGAGGCGGACGCGGACCTGACGCCCCGGGTCACCCCCGGGCTGCTGGCCGAGGTGCTGGCCCTGGTCCCCGACGCCTGGCTGGCCGGGCCGGACTTCGACTCCGCCGACGCGGCCCGCGCCGCGTACGTCGACCACCTCACCCGCCGGGTCGCGCGCACCGCCGACTGGCTGCCGCAGGGGAGCCCCGCGTGAGAGAACCCTTCGAGTACGCGGTGATCCGGCTGGTGCCCCGGATCGAGCGCGGCGAGCAGATCAACGTCGGGGTGATCCTGTACTGCCAGGGGCGGGACTTCCTCGCGGCGCGTACCCATCTGGACGCCGACCGGGTCCGGGCCCTCGCGCCGGACGTGGACCTGGCCGAGGTCGCGGCGGCGCTGGGTTCCTGGGACCGGACGTGTGCCGGGGACGGGCCGTCGGGGCGGATGAAGCGCGGGGAGCGGTTCCGCTGGCTGGCCGCGCCGCGCAGCACGATGATCCAGACCAGCCCGGTGCACACCGGGCTGACCGCCGATCCGGCGACGGAGCTGGACCGGCTGCTGGACGCCCTGGTCCGCTGACCGGTCAGAGCCGGCGGTGCATGACGAGCAGGTCGACGTACCCCCGGCTCGGGTGCCGGAAGCCCTCGGGGATCCGGCCGACCACCGCGAAGCCGAGGGACCGCCACAGCGCCACCGCCCGCTCGTTGCTGGCCACCACCGCGTTGAACTGCATCGCCCGGTAGCCCTCGGCCCGGGCCAGGTCCAGCACGTGCACGCCCAGCGCCCGGCCCACCCCGCGCCCGGCGGCGGCCGGGGAGACCATGAAGCTCGCGTTGGCCACGTGGTCGCCGGGGCCGAGCTGGTTGGGGGCCAGCTTCGCCGTCCCCAGCACCGTCCCGGCGTCGTCGTCAACGGCGACGACCGCGCGGGCGGGCGGGCCGGGCAGCCACAGCCGCCGGGCGGTCGCCTCGTCGACGTCCCGGGGCCAGGTGTACGTCTCACCGGCGGCCACGATCCGGCGCAGGAACGGCCAGATCTCGGGCCAGTCGGCGGTGGTGGCCTCCCTGATCGGCATGCGTCGAGCATGCCAGCGCGCGGGCCGGCGGCGGCACCGGCCCGGCGTTTGACGCCGAAAGGAACGGGTAGGCGCGGGAGCTGACCTGAATCGAGGAGAGGAACATCGGATGGACGGCCAGATCAAGGTCGCGGTGATCTACTACAGCGCGACCGGCATCACGTACCAGATGGCGGTTGCGGCTGCCGAGGCCGCCGGGGAGGCCGGTGCGGAGGTCCGCCTGCGCAAGGTGCGTGAGCTGGCACCGGACGAGGCGATCCGCTCCAACTCGGGGTGGCAGGCGCACCGCCTGGAGACCCAGGAGGTCATGGAGGCCGAGCCCGACGACCTGTCCTGGGCCGACGTGGTGATCTTCGGTTCGCCGACCCGGTACGGCATGGTCGCCGCGCAGCTCAAGCAGTTCATCGACACCACCGGCCCGCTGTGGGCGCAGGGCGCGCTGGCCGACAAGGTGTACTCCGCGTTCACCTCGACGGCGACCACGCACGGCGGGCAGGAGTCCACGCTGCTGTCGCTGCTGACGGTCTTCTACCACTGGGGCGGCGTCGTGGTCACCCCCGGCTACACCGACCCGAGCCAGTTCATCGCCGGCAACCCGTACGGCGCCTCGCACACCAGCAACAACGGCGAGGTGGCCCCGGACTCCGTGGCGCTCGGCGCGACGGCGCTGACCGCGAAGCGGGCGGTGCGGATCGGCGCGGCGCTGAAGAAGGGCATGGCCGCCGGCTGACCCCTCTCGTCCGGCGACCGGTGGCGGTACGGGAGCCCTCGTCCGGCCACCGGTCGCCGGCATCCCTACCCCCGGTCGGGGGGGGGGGGGGGGGGGGGGGGGGGGGCCGGGGGGCGCCCCGCCCCCCCCCCCCCCCCCCCCCCCCCCCCCCCCCCCCCCCCCCCCCGCGGCGGCCGCCGCGGCCCCCCCCCCCCCCCCCCCCCCCCCCCCCCCCCCCCCCCCGACCCGGTGGCACCGACAGCAGGTGCCCGAGCAGGTCGGCCAGCACCGCCAGGCCGTCGCGGCTGAGCACCGACTCCGGGTGGAACTGCACGCCGGCGAAGCCGGGCCCGCGCAGCGCGTGCACCGCGTGGTCGACGGGGTCGCGGGACAGCTCCACCGGCCCGTACGCGGTGGCCACCCGGTCGGCGTCGGCGACGGGGGTGAAGGTGGAGTAGAACCCGACGCGCCGGCTGGTGCCGAACACCGTGACGTCCCGCTGCAACCCCTGGTAGGGCGCGTCCCGGCGGTGCAGCGGCAGCCCCAGCAGTCCGGCCAGGAGCTGGTGGCTCAGGCACACGGCCAGGGTGGGGGCGGCGACGGCGAGCCGCCCGGCGAGCAGGCCGCGCAGGGCGGCCATCTTCGGCTCGTCCACCGCCCGCGGGTCACCCGGGCCGGGGCCGGCCACCACCAGGTCGTACCCGTCGGTGGCGGCGCGCTGCCACGGGGTCAGCTCGACGGCCAGCCCGAGGGCGCGTAGCTGGTGGGCGAGCATGCCCGTGAAGGTGTCCTCGCCGTCCACGATCAGCGCCCGGCGGCCGGCGAGCCCGGCCAGCGCCACCGACCCCGTGGGCCGCTGGTCCAGCCAGAACCGGGCCAGCGGGGCGTTGCGGGCGGCCAGCGCCGCCCGTACCTCCGGGTCGTCGGCGAGCCGCTCCACCGGGCCGGGGCCCGGGTCGGGGGCGTCGGGGCGCAGGCCGAGGGCGGCCAGCACCCCGGCGGCCTTCGCGTGGGTCTCGGCCACCTCGCCGGAGGGCGTGGAGTGGCGCACCAGGGTCGCCCCGACCGGCACCCGCAGCTCGCCGGCCGGGGAGATCTCGGCGGTCCGGATCAGGATCGGCGCGTCCAGGGTCTGCCGGCCGGCGTCGTCGCGGCCCAGCAGGGCCAGCACCCCGGCGTAGTAGCGCCGCCCGGTCGTCTCGTGCCGGGCGATCACCCGGCAGGCGTTCTCCATCGGGCTGCCGGTGACGGTGGGGGCGAACATCGTCTCCCGCAGCACCTCCCGCACGTCCAGGCGGCCCCGCCCGGCCAGCAGGTACTCGGTGTGCGCCAGGTGGGACATCTCCTTGAGGTACGGGCCGACGACCTGTCCGCCGCGCTCGGCGACGCGGGCCATCATCTTCAGCTCCTCGTCGAGCACCATGTACAGCTCGTCGACCTCCTTCGGGTCGGTGAGGAAGCGCAGCAGCGCCGCCCGGTCCGCCGTCCCGCCGTGCCGGAAGGTGCCGCTGATCGGGTTCATCATGACCAGCCCGTCGTCGACGCTGACGTGCCGCTCCGGGCTGGCCCCGACGAGGATCCGCGTCCCGGTGTGCACCACGAACGTCCAGTACGCGCCCCGCTCGCGCAGCAGCAGCCGGCGCAGCGCGGCCAGGGCGGAGACCAGTGGGGAGCCCTGCACGGTGGCCCGCAGGGCGCGGTGGATGACGAAGTTCGCCCCCTCGCCCCGGCCGATCTCCTCGGCGAGCACCCGGGCGACGATGTCGGCGTACTCGGCGTCGGCGATGTCGAACCCGGCGTCGGCGGTGGCCACCGGGGCGTCGGGCAGGGCGGCGAGCGCGTCGGCCAGGGGCAGCCGGGCGTGCCCGACGATCTCCAGGCACTCCAGCGGGGTGCCGTCGTCCACGCAGTCGAACCCGCGCTCGGTGACCTGCCGGTAGGGCACCAGCGCCAGGGTGCGGGGGCCGGGCGGCCCGTCGGGCAGCGGGATGTCCGCGAGCCGGTCGACGGGGCGTACCGTGCCGGTGAAGAGCTCCAGATGGTCGGCGCCCTCGCGGCGCATGAGCGCGAAGGGGCCGGGGTCGACGCCTCGGGCGACGGCGGCGAGCAGGTCGTGCGGGCTGGTCATCGGGGTTTCTCCTGGTGGCCGGGCGTCGCCGTCGGGGGCGGCCCTGGGCCGGGGGAGAGAACCGGCGACCGCCTTGTCGGGCGGCCGCGTGGGAAGCTACGCGCGGGGGTGGGCCGCCGGGTCGGCGGGCCACCAGCAGGTCAGGTGCGCGGGCATGCGATCACCCTACGCGCGCCGCCGCGCGCCCGGAACCCGATCCCGGGGTACGGGACCGGACGGCGGCCACCTGCGGCGACGCGGACCGCCGGGCCGCCGGGCCGGCCGCCGGGTACGGTGATCGACGATGGACATCCTCGCCCTCGACCTGGGCACCTCCTCGGTGCGGGGTCTCGTGCTGGACACCGGCGCGACCCCGCGGCCCGGCGCCCTCGCCCGTCGCAAGGTGCGCCTCACCGTCGACGACGACGGCACCGGCACCCTGGACGGCCCCACCTACCTGGCCTGCCTCGCCGAGTGCCTGGACGAGCTGGCCGCCGGCGGTCACCTGCGCGACATCGGGCTGGTCGCCGTCTCCGCCCAGTGGCACTCGGTGCTGCCGGTGGACCGGGCCGGCGAGCCGCTCGGCCCGGTGCTCACCTGGCTGGACACCCGCCCGGCGCCCCCGGCCGGCGCTACCGGCCCGGCCGACGAGGTCGCCTACCACCGGCGCACCGGCACCTGGTGGCACCGCTGCTACTGGTCGGTCCGGCTGCCCTGGCTGCGGGAGCGCACCTCGACCCCGCCGGCCCGCTTCCTCGGCCTGGCCGAGTTCGTGCTCGGCGCCCTGCTCGACGCGGCCCCGATGTCGGTGTCCGAGGCCTCCGGCACCGGGCTGCTCGACCTGGGCACGCTGACCTGGGACGCTGAGGCGTGCGAGCTGGCCGGTGCGGGCCCGGGAGAGCTGCCCGAGCTGGCCCCCGACGGTTGGCGGGGCCGGCTGCGGCGGGAGCACGCCCGCCGCTGGCCGCAGCTCGCCGACGCGGCCTGGGCTGCGCCGGTGGGGGACGGGGCCGCCTCGAACGTCGGCTCCGGCGCGGTGGGCCCGGGCCGGGCGGCGGTGACCGTCGGCACGTCCGCGGCCGTCCGGCTGGTCCAGGCCATGCCGGCCGGCGCGGAGCTGCCGCCGCTGCCCGCCGGGCTGTGGCGGTACCGGGTCGACTACGACCATGTGGTCACCGGGGCGGCTTACTCCAGCGGGGGCAACCTGTTCGCCTGGGCCGGGCGGGTGCTGCGGCTGCCCGAGGGCGCCGAACTGGACGCCGCGCTGGCGCGGGTCGCCCCGGGCGGCGGGGTGTCGGCCAACCCGCGTTTCGGCGGCGACCGGCCGCCCGGGCGCGCCCCGGCCGGCGTCGGCGAACTGCGCGGGCTGAGCCTCGACACCGGCGCGGTCGACATCCTCGCCGGACTGATGTCCGGGATCTGCCGGCTGGTCGCCGCCGACCTGGCCGAGCTGGAGTCCACCGTGGACGGGCCGGTCGAGGTGGTGCTGGGCGGCGGCGCGCTGGCCGCGTCCGGGTGGTGGCGGGAGTCGTTCGCGGCCGTCCTGGCACCTCGCCGGGTGCGCTACCGGCCCGACCCGGAGATCGGCGCGACCGGCGCGGCCCGGGTGGCGCTGGGCCGGCTGGACGAGCCGGTGGTGCTCCGCGACATCGGCCGGACGGATGAGGTGCCCTCACCGACCCCGTCAGGTCCGCGCAGCCCTCGGTATCCTTCCTGAGCTTCTGCTCAAGTGATCCCGTTGACAGCACCGGCTTGCCTGGTTGGATGGACCCCGCTCCCCGATGCGGCGGACGCGAGGGCCTAGGAGGCATGTGTGGGCGTAGGTCCCGACCCCGCCGGGAGTGGGGTGTCCAACCCCAGCCGGCGCCGGTTCGACGTCCGCGTCGTGCCGCACCGCCGCCGCTCGCCGTTTCGGCTGCGGGACTGGCGGATGGGGACCAAGCTCGTCACGGTGCTCGTCATTCCCTCGGTGGCGTTCCTGGTGCTGGCCGGGGTGCAGACCCGGGGTCTGGTCGGGCAGACCACCACGCTGAGCGACTTCGCCCGGCAGGTCGGCATCGGCCGGGAGATCACCGCCGTGGTGCACCAGCTCCAACAGGAACGCGACCGCACCGCCGGTGAGCTGGCCGAACTGCGCCGGGTCGGCGGCCGGGCCGACCGGGACGCCGCGATCGCCGCGCTGCGGCCGTTGCATGCCGCCAGCGACGCGGCAGTGCGGGAGCTGCGACGGGCGGCCGGCCCGCTGGCCGACGCCGACGCCGCCTGGCAGATCGCCTACTCGCAGGCGCTGGAGGCGTACGACCAGGTGATCTACATCCGGGCGGCCGTGCCCCCGGCGGTGCTGGGCAGCGACACCGTCCTCGGCAACTACCACCGGGCGGTCGACGCGCTGCTGACCCTGCTCGCCCAGCCCTCGCCGGGCGAGGGACAGCGGGTGCTCAACGACAGCGTGCTGCGCTACGTCCAGCTCGCCCGGGTCAAGGAGCTGTCCTCCCGGGCCCGAGCCGAGCTCTACGCCGCCGCCCGCGCCGGCCGGTACGGAGTGGCGGACCAGGTCAAGCTGACCGACCTGCGGGCCCAGCAGCTCACCGCCCTCGGCGCGTTCCGGGTGGCCGCCACCGCCGACCAGATCCGCCGGTACGACGCGGCCTCGGCGGAGCCGGCCCTCGCCGCCGCCACGAAGCTGGAGGAGCAGAGCCTGCCCAGTGGCGGCGCCGCGCCGCGGGTGCTGAACGCGCCGCAGTGGTGGGTGGCCAGCGAGCAGCGCCAGGATCGGCTGCGACAGTTGGAGGTCGGCGTCCTCGGCGACGCGGTGACCCAGGCCGATGACGCCAGATCCGAGCAGTTGCGGACCACCCTGCTGGTGGTCGGCGGGATCGGCACGGTGCTGCTGGTCGCCCTGCTGATCTCGGTGGTGGTCGGGCGGTCCGTCGCCCGCTCGATGCGGTTGCTTCGTGGCCAGGCGCTGCGGATCGCCCAGATCGACCTGCCCGAGGCCCTCGACCAGCTGCGGCAGGTCAACAGCGGGGTGTCCGACATCGAGGTGCCGCCGGCGGTGGTCCGCTCGCTGGACGAGATCGGCGAGCTGGCCGAGGCGTTTGTCGCGGTGCACCGCAGCGCGGTCAGCGTCGCGGTGGAGCAGGCGACCATGCGCCGCAACGTCAACCTGATGTTCGTCAACCTGGCCCGGCGCAGCCAGGTGCTGGTGGAGCGGCAGCTCGAACTCCTCGACGGCCTGGAACGCGACGAGAGCGACCCGGACCAGCTGGAGAACCTGTTCCGGCTCGACCACCTCGCCGCCCGGCTGCGGCGCAACGACGAGAGCCTGCTGGTGCTCGCCGGCAGCGAGTCGACCCGGCGGTGGAACCGCCCGGTGAGTCTCGCCGCCGTGCTGCTGGCCGCGAGCGCCGAGATCGAGCACTACCAGCGGGTACACCGTGAGCAGGTGGCCGACCTGCACGTCGTCGGGCACGTCATCGGCGACCTGGTGCACCTGTTCGCCGAGCTGCTGGAGAACGCCACCACGTTCTCTCGGCCGGACACCGTCGTGTTCGTCGCCGCCCGGTTCGAGGGCCCCGGCGCCCTGGTGGAGCTGACCGACCGAGGGCTGGGGATGAGCCCGGCAGCGCTGGCCGAGGCGAACGAGGTGCTGGCGTCCCCGCCGGCAGCCGACGTCGCGGCGTCCGAGCGGATGGGCCTGTTCGTGGTGAGCCACCTGGCCGCCCGGCACGCGGTGCAGGTGCGCCTGCACCCCCGCGAGGACGGCCTGGTGGCTCTGGTCCGGATTCCGGCGGCACTGCTCACCGACGCCCCGCCGGTCCAGCTCGACCCGCCGCTGTCGCGGCGGATGCTGACCACCACCCTGACCCCGACGGCGCGCCCGGGCGGGGTCGTTGCCACGCGGAACGGCGTTCCGGGGTCCGCGCGGCCGGGCGGCACCGCCGCGGGCCGGGGCGAGCCGCCGGTGGCCGGTCGCCCGCCGCGACGCGTGACCGTGCCGCGGCAGTCCCGGCCGGTGCCGGTGCGGGCGGATGACGTGCTCGCCCCGGCCGCCGGGGTGCCCGCGGACGGCGGGGGCGGCTGGTGGTCGCGGGAGGGCCCGGCCCCGGGCTCCGCCCCGGCGGCCCCGGCGCCCCCGGCGGTCCCGATCACCGGGGGCACCAACGAGCGCGGCCTGCCGGTGCGGGTGCCGATGGCGCAGCTGTCCGCCGTGAGGCGGCCCGCCCGGCCGCCGGAGCCGACTCCACGGCACGACCCGGACCCGGAAGCCGTCGGCGGCATGCTGTCCCGGCTTTACAGCGGGGTGCGGCGGGCCGAGGCTGAGGAGACCACCGAGATCATCCGGCCGCCGTCCGGCGGGAGCACCGAAGGGGGACAACAGTGATGACGTTGAGCCAGGAAGCCCGGGACCTGAGCTGGCTGGTGAGCGGGTTCGCGGAGCGGGTGCCCGGTGTGGCGCACGCGATCGTGGTCTCGTCCGACGGGCTGCTGGTGGCGATCTCCGACCACCTGCCCCGCGACAACGCGGACAAGCTCGCCGCAGTCACCTCGGGCCTGATGAGCATCGCCGCCGGGGCGGCGCAGATGTTCGACGACGACATCGTCAAGCAGACGGTGGTGGAGATGGGACGCGGGTATTTCCTGGTGATGCAGGTCCGCGACGGGTCGATCCTGGCCACCCTCGCGGCCGGGGACGCCGACATCGGCGTGGTCGGCTACGAGATGGCCCGGCTGGCCAAGCAGACCGGCGAGATGCTCACCCCGGCGCTGCGCGCCGAACTCCAGCAGGCGCTGCCCCGCTGACCCCGTCGTCCCGGCCCCGCCCGACGGGGCCGGGACGACGCGAGCACCGGACACGGGCGGGCGCGGCCGTGCCACGCCCGCCCGGCCGGGAGGCCGTCGGCCTAAAGGCCGTTGGCCCGGATCACCTCGCGGTACCAGTGCGCGCTGCGCTTGGGCACCCGGCGCTGGGTGGGGTAGTCCACGTAGACCAGGCCCCAGCGCTGGTCGTACCCCTCGGCCCACTCGAAGTTGTCGAGCAGTGACCAGACGTGGTAGCTCTCCAGCGGCACCCCGTCGGAGACGGCCCGGTGCGCGGCGGCGATGTGGTCGTGCAGGAAGCTGATCCGCCCGGCGTCGTCGACCGTGCCGTCGGCGGAGAGGATGTCCGCCTGCGGCAGGCCGTTCTCGGTGACGGTCAGCGGGACGGGTCCGTATTCGCGGGTGACCCGGGTCAGGATGTCGTACATGCCGTCCGGGTAGATCTGCTGCCAGTCCGCCTGCGAGGTGGGCCAGCGCGTGACCGTCGCGCCGTCGCCGGTGAGGTAGTACGGGGTGTAGTACTGCACCGCGAGCAGGTCGATCGGCGAGGAGATGATCTCCAGATCACCGTCGGCGACGCCCCGGGCCAGCCGACTGTCGGCGCCGAGGTCGTCGAGCACGTCGGCCGGATAGCTGCCCTTGAGGATCGAGTCGAGGTAGAGGCGGTTCTCGTACCCGTCGTAGAGGCGCGCGGCGCGGGCGGCCTCGGGGCTGTCGTCGGCGGCGTAGCAGGGGTGCAGGTTGAGCGCGGGACCGATCCGGCCGGCGCTGCCGGTGGCGCGCAGCGCCCGCACGGCCAGCCCGTGGGCGAGCTGGAGGTGGTGGGCGACCAGGTACGCCGCCTGCGGGTCCTGGAAGCCGGGGGCGTGGTGCCCGATCAGGTAGCCGTTCTGCACCACGGTCTTCGGCTCGTTGATGGTCAGCCAGACCGGCACCTGGTCGCCGAGTCCCCGGAAGACCGCCTCGGCGTACTCGGCGAACCGGTACGCGGTGTCCCGGTTCTCCCAGCCGCCGGCGTCCTGTAACGCCTGCGGCAGGTCCCAGTGGAACAGGGTGGCCATCGGCGAGATGCCCCGCTCGTGCAGCCCGTCGACCAGCCGGCGGTAGAAGTCGAGGCCGCGCTGGTTGACCGCGCCGGCGCCGTCGGCCTGGATGCGCGGCCAGGAGATGGAGAACCGGTAGCTGCGCAGCCCCAGGTCGCGCATCAGGTCGAGGTCGTCGGCGTAGCGGTGGTAGTGGTCGGCGGCCACGTCGCCGGTGTCGCCGTTGCGGGTGCGGCCGGGGGTGCGGCTGAAGGTGTCCCAGACGGACTCGCCCCGGCCGTCCTCCTTGGCGGCGCCCTCGATCTGGTACGCCGAGGTGGCCGCGCCCCAGCCGAAACCGGTCGGGAAGCGCAGCGCGCCCCGGGGCCGGTCGGTGGGGTCGGTGTCGGGGTCCGACCCGGTTCCGCAGCCGGCGGCCGGGCTACCGGCGGTCGCGGCGTCGGCGGGGCCGCCGGCGCGCGGGCCGGCGCCGGTGGCCCCGGCGGTGGCGGAGAGTGCGGGGCGGCTGAGCATCGACATGGGGCCTTCTCCTTGTGGTGGGTGCCCGCCGCAACCGGCCGGGAGCGCTCCCAGCATAGGGCAGGCGGGGGCGGCCGACCCCACTGCGCCGGGTCGGCTCTGCTGTGCGGAATGGGTTTGGCGCGCGGCCGGTTGCGCGGACGCGCCAAGTGGGCGCTGCGGGCAGCGGTCGGGGCGCGCGGGTGTGGGCCGATAGCGAGCGAGGCCGGCCGGGCGGCGTGGCACGCCTGACCCGTCGGCCTCTTTTCCCATCGTGGCGGGGGGTTTAGTGTGGGGACGGGGGAGGGCAACCCCCGTCCCCACCTTCGATGCAAACACGCACGAGTGGAATTGGCGTCCTGCCGTGCGTGTCGCGCGGGAGCCGGGCCACGCGAGTGGCTCTGGTTCCACCTCCCTCCATTGCCGGTGGGTGGTGGCTGGCGGCGGCGTCCGGGCTGGCCCGCCGTCAGCCTTCGGGCAGTGTCCCGGGAACGTCGCGGGCACGACGACCCCGGTCAACATCTTCGGTGGATCTCCATCGATGGAAGCGCTCCCATCGAGGATGAAGCGACTGTAACGCCCGTCACGGGTTTGTGAAAGACCCAAAACGAGATCGAAACATCTGCCTGCTTCTCCTCGACGACTCCTTGTTGTGGGAGCGCTTCCATGCCAGACTGTCGGCCTACCGCGACGAGGAGCCAGCTCGCGTGAGCGTGGGTCGCCGAGGGCATCCGGTTACCGGACGGCACCCGACAGGACGGACGGCCGCTGTCTGCCAGCGCCGGCGCCCTGTCCCGAACCCGGCCGGGCCGGATCGACCACCATCCCGAGCACCTCCGTCCCCCCGTGCGACCCGCACGTGGAGGTGCTCCCGCCGGGGCCCCCCGCCCCGGCCTGGTCCGAGGAGACACCGCGCACATGAGACTCATGGCAAGACGTCGCCGGACGGCGATGCTCGCCGCCGCCACGTTGGCCGTCGGCGGGGTCGCCCTGCCGGCCGGCGCCGCGCAGGCCGCCCCGGCCTGCGACGTGGTCTACGCCACCAACGACTGGGGCAGCGGCTTCACCGCCAACGTCACCATCAAGAACCTGGGCGACGCCATCAACGGCTGGACGCTCAAGTGGACGTTCCCCAACAGCAGCCAGAGGGTGACCCAGGGCTGGTCGGCGAAGTACAGCCAGACCGGCAGCGAGGTGACCGCGACCAACGAGTCGTACAACGGCAGCCTCGGCACCGGGGCGTCGACGACCATCGGCTTCAACGGCAGCTACACCGGCAGCAACCCGAAGCCCACCGCGTTCACCCTCAACGGCGTCACCTGCAACGGCACCCCCGCCAACCAGCCGCCGACGGTGTCCCTCGGGGTGCCGGCCGGCCCGTTCGAGGCCCCGGCGGACGTGCCGCTGACCGCCACCGCCAGCGACCCGGACGGGACGATCAGCAAGGTCGAGTTCTACCGCAACGGCCTGCTGGTCAACACCGACACCACCGCACCGTACGGCTACACCCTGGAGGACCTGCCGGCCGGCAGCTACACCGTCCAGGCCAAGGCCTACGACAACGCCAACGGCATTGCCGTCGACGAGAAGGCGTTCACCGTCACCGCGGCCTCCGGCCCGAGGCTGGTGGCCACCCCGTCCGCGGTCAGCGTGAGCGAGGGCGGCACCGCCACGTTCAACCTCAAGCTCAGCGCGGCACCGACGGCCAACGTGCCGGTGACGCTCGCCCGCACCGGCGACGCCGACATCACCGTCACGCCGTCCTCGGTCACTTTGACGCCCGCCAACTGGAACACCGGCGCAACCGTCACCGTGGCTGCGGCGGAGGACGCCGACACCGTCGGGGGCACGGCCACCATCACCGCCTCCGGCACCGGCGTCGCCCCCCTGGCCGTCACTGCCACGGAGATCGACAACGACACCCCCGGCGGGGACAACGCCTACATCAAGCGCTTCCTCGACCAGTACGGCAAGATCAAGAACTCGGGCTACTTCAGCGCCGAGGGCGTGCCCTACCACTCGATCGAGACGCTGATCGTCGAGGCGCCCGACCACGGCCACGAGACCACGTCCGAGGCGTTCAGCTTCTGGCTGTGGCTGGAGGCCCAGTACGGCCGGGTCACCCAGAACTGGGCCCCGTTCAACAACTCCTGGACGGTGATGGAGAAGTACATCATCCCGTCGCACGCCGACCAGGCGACCGCCGGTGCCGCGGGCACCCCGCAGTACGCCGCGGAGTGGCCGCTGCCCAACCAGTACCCGTCGCAGCTCCAGCCGAACGTCCCGGTCGGTGCGGACCCGCTGCGCTCGGAGCTGCAGAGCACCTACGGCACCGGTGACATCTACGGCATGCACTGGCTCCTGGACGTCGACAACACCTACGGCTTCGGCCGCTGCGGCGACGGCACCACCAAGCCGGCGTACATCAACACCTTCCAGCGGGGCACCCAGGAATCGGTGTGGGAGACCGTGCCGCAGCCGTCCTGCGACACGTTCAAGCACGGCGGCCAGTACGGCTACCTCGACCTGTTCGTCAAGGAGGCCAACGCCCCCGCCAAGCAGTGGAAGTACACCAACGCCCCCGACGCGGACGCCCGCGCCGTGCAGGCCGCGTACTGGGCCCTGACCTGGGCCAAGGCGCAGGGCAAGCAGGCCGACGTCGCCGCCACCGTGGCCAAGGCCGCCAAGATGGGTGACTACCTGCGGTACGCGATGTTCGACAAGTACTTCAAGAAGATCGGCAACTGCGTCGGCGCCAGTGCCTGCCCGGCCGGTACCGGCAAGGACTCGGCGCACTACCTGATGTCCTGGTACTACGCCTGGGGCGGCGCGTACGAGGCGAACCAGAACTGGTCGTGGCGGATCGGCTCCAGCCACAACCACTTCGGCTACCAGAACCCGTTCGCGGCCTGGGCGCTGACCAACGTGGCGGAGCTCAAGCCGCAGTCCCCGACCGCCGTCGCGGACTGGCAGAAGAGCCTCGACCGGCAGTTGGAGTTCTACACCTGGCTCCAGTCCGCCGAGGGCGGCATCGCCGGCGGCGCCACCAACAGCTGGGACGGCAACTACGGCACCCCGCCGGCCGGCACCGCCACCTTCTACGGCATGTTCTACGACGTCGACCCGGTCTACAACGACCCGCCGTCGAACCAGTGGTTCGGCATGCAGGCGTGGTCGATGCAGCGGATCGCCGAGCTGTACCTGGAGACCGGCAACGCCAAGGCCAAGGCCCTGCTGGACAAGTGGGTGCCGTGGGCGATCGCCAACACCACGGTGGGCGCCAACTGGTCGATCCCGTCGGACATGAAGTGGACCGGCCAGCCCACCAACTGGAACCCGGCCAGCCCGCAGCCCAACACCAACCTGCACGTCGAGGTCACCGTCAAGGGCCAGGACGTCGGCGTCGCCGCCGCCTACGCCCGGACCCTGATCGCGTACGCCGCGAAGTCCGGCAACGCGGCGGCCAAGACCACCGCCAAGGGCCTGCTCGACGCGCTGTACGCGGCCAGCGACGCCAAGGGCGTCTCGATGCCGGAGAAGCGCGGCGACTACAAGCGCTTCGACGATGTCTACAACGCCGCCGACGGCCAGGGCCTCTACGTCCCGCCGGGCTGGACCGGGAAGATGCCCAACGGCGACGCCATCGCCGCCGGCAAGAGCTTCCTCGACATCCGGTCGTTCTACAAGAACGACCCCGACTGGCCGAAGGTGCAGGCATACCTGAACGGCGGCGCGGAGCCGACGTTCAACTACCACCGGTTCTGGGCCCAGGCCGACGTCGCCATGGCGTACGCCGACTACGGGAACCTGTTCCCGAACGGGTGACCCAGGTCCTCCGGGTGGGCGGCGCGGCCCGCCCACCCGGAGCCCGGCCGGGCCAGGGGGAACTGTGAGCCCGGTCGGCGGACGGCCTGACTTCCACGGTCAGGCCGGGACGGGCCGTCCGTCCGGTCAACGCAGCGGACCGGCCGGCCCGTCCCACCGCCCGAAACCGAAGTTGCCGCGAAAAAGCGCCGCGAAAATCGGCCGTCGAGGGATCACGCGACGGTCGTCGACGGAGTAACGTACGTCACCGGAGAGGCCGCTCCCCCCGTGGCGGCCTCTCCCTTTACGTCCGGGCCCAGGCCCTCACCTGTCGGCCCCGCCCGCCTTCCGGGCGTCGCCCGCCTCCGCCTCCCTCGCTGCGGGGCCGGGCCCGGTGACCGGGTGCCGCAGCCCCGGGTGACCCGCCGGCAACGACCGGCGGACCACCAGCCAGCTCACCGCCAGCGCCGCCGCCACCAGCGGCCAGGTCAGCGCGACCCGCGCCACCACCAGCGCCACCACCTGACCGCCGAGGTAGAGCGGCACGAAGACCGCCAGCCGCAGCACGTACGTGGCCGCCCACACCCAGCTCCCCCGCGAGTACGCCCGCAGCAGCGCCGGGTCGCGCCGCCACCGCCCCCGCTGGCGCAGCATCACCCCCACCACGGCGCCCAGCAGCGGCCAGCGCACCACGATGCTGACGACCCAGGCCAGCGTGCTGGCCGCGTTGGACAGCAGTTGGATGAGGAAGAAGTCGGCGGCCCGCCCGGTGCGCAACGCGATCAGCGCGGCAACGCACACCGCGAGCAGGCCGACCAGCACCGAGCGAGGCCGGTCCCCCCGGTGCAGCCGCCAGCCCGCCACCGCCGTCCCGGCCAGCACTGCGGCGGCCACCCCGCCGACCAGTGAGTGACCGGTGGACAGCCAGCCGACCGCGAACGCCACCGGCGGCAGCGTGGCGTCGACCGCGCCCCGCCGGCCGCCGAGCAGGTCCGCGAGCGACTCCGGCCGGTCGGCGGGGCGCGGCTCGCGGGTGGACGGCCCTCCAGGCTCGGGTGTGACGGTCACCGGCAACCTCCTGTCGGTCCGCCCCAAACTAGCGCCATGGTGTCGGCGGGCCACTGGGAGACGCTCCCGGGCGTGCCGCTACGGTGTGCGGGTGCGTGCGACGGCGAGAGGGTGGACGGCGGTCTGGTTGGTCGTACTGGCCATGGCCCAGGCAGCCGCCTTCGTCGTGGTGTGGCGCAGAGCCCTGCACACCGAGCTCGGCCAGTGGGTCGACACGGTGGCGCTGACCGGCAACCGGATCGGCCAGGACACCATCGCCTCACCGGTGGACCGCATCCTCAACACCATGTCGGCCCTGTCGCTGCTGGTGGCGACTGCGGTGATCGGCTTCATCGCGCTGATCCGGCGTCGGGTCGCGCTGGCCATCACGGCCACCCTGCTGATCGCCGGGGCGAACGTGACCACCCAACTGCTCAAGCACTTCCTGGTCCGTCCCGAGTACGGCATCGATCCCGAACGGGCCGTAGCCGGTAACAGCCTGCCCAGCGGGCACACCGCCGTGGCCGCGTCGGTGGCCCTGGCGCTGATCCTGGTCCTCCCGCGCACCGTGCGGGTGCTCGGCGCGTTCGTCGGCGTCGGGTACGCGGCCGTCGCCGGGGTGGCCACCCTCTCCGCGGGCTGGCACCGCCCGAGCGACGCCATAGCGGCGTTCCTGGTGGTCGGGGCCTGGGCGGCGCTGGCCGGGCTGATGCTGCTGGTCACCCAGCGGGAACAGGCACAGGTGGAGCCGGCCGACGCCCACCGCGTCGCCGCCATCGTGCTCGGCCTGCTCGGCGCACTGGCCGTGGTCAGCTCGGCGCTGGCCCTGTCCTGGCTGATCGACCTGCCCCGGCTGGACCCCGACCAGATGGGCCGCCGGTCGCTCTTCGTCGGCTACGCGGGCAGCGCCGCGGGCATCGCCGGCACCATGGCCATCGTCGCGGCGCTGTTGCTCGCGGTCGTGCACCGGCTCGTCCCCCGGATCAAGGGCTGACCCGGGCCCGACACCCGGGCACCCGGCCGCCGGCCCGCACAGCCGGTGGCCCGCACGGCCGGTGCACGGTCAGCGGCGGTAGGTGCCGACCATGGTGCCGCTGGCCAACTCCCGGCCGGCCAACGCCCGGTGCACCTCCCCGGCGGAGGGCTCGGCGGGCAGCTCCAGCGGCCGGTCCAGCGCGTACAGGCGGAAGAAGTAGCGGTGTGCCTCCTCGCCCTGCGGCGGGCGCGGGCCACCCCAGCCGGTCGCGCCGAACCCGTTCGGCCACTCCCGCCCCCCGTCGGGCACCGCGCCCTCGGCCACCCCGCCGCTTTCCGGCGTGATCCCCGTGACCAGCCAGTGCACGAACGGCTCCCGGCCGGCATCAGGGTCCTCGACGAGCAGCACCAGCTCCTGCGCCGAGTCGGGCACGTCGGCCCATTGCAACGGCGGCGAGACGTTCGCGTCGCCACGGGCGAAGCGTCCGGGCAACTGGTCATGATCGTTGAACGCGGTGCTGCGCAGCATGATGCCGGCCATCTCTGGGCGCCCCTCTCCTCGTCTGGGGCGCGCGTACCCGCCGGGGCCGGCGCGAAACGGGCCGCCCCGGCGACGCCTGGTGACAGCCGACCCGCCTGGGCAGTGGCGTGCCCGGCACCCGAAGCAGGCCGCCGCGCTGGACGGGTAGGGCCGGCGGGGGACAGCCGCCGGCCCTACCCGCACCCGGAGCGTCGCGGACCCGCAGGCCGCCCGCCGGTCCGGTTACCGGGTGGAGAGCCATCCGGTAACCGGACCTGGGTCGAGCGGTGGTGTTGACGCCGGTCCGCGGGCCCGGTGGGGCGGACGGTCAGCCGCAGGAGGCGGCCCGGCAGGTCACCTCGATCTCGTAGAGCCGCGCCCGGCTGTCCCGGCTGCCGAGCACGTCGAGGCGGACCGCAGTTGCGCGGACCGGCGTGAACGTGTGCGTGGTGACCTGGGTCGTGTTTCCGGTGATCTCGCTGAGCACCTGCCAGACACCGTCGACGAGGCCCGAGATCCGGTACGCGGTCAGCTCGTACCCGCCGTACTGGTGGAGCTGCACGGTGTCGATCAGCTCCGGGTCGGCGAACCCCACCCGCAGCCAGTGGCTGCCGGCCGGATCGGTGATCCAGCGACTACCGGTGCTGGCCCGGTTGCCGTCGATCACGTGCGCGGGCACGTACTTCTGCCACCAGCCCGACGCGGTGGCCGTGGCGCCTTCGGACGCCAGCGCCACGTTGCGCCACACCGCGCTGACGGTCGTGGTGGCGCTCGCGGTGAACGGGCGGAGCCCGCTCGTCAGCACGCCGTGCGGGGCGTCGATTGTGACGGTGGCGCTCTGCTCGGCCGCGAGCTGTCGGACCCCCACGGTCAACGGAACCTCCACCACCGCGAACGGGGCGAGCCGTACCTCGACCGGGGCCGGGCTGGCCCACCCCTGCGGGACGACGGCACCGAGCTTTGCCGTCACCGGTATGCCGACGTCGTTACGGAGCACCGCGGTGATCCGGGTGTCCACGTCCGAGTCCGGCCGGACCGTGGTTCGCACGGGCAGGGCCGAGACGGTGAGCAGCGCACTGCGGTCGGTGGGGGCGGTGCTCAGGACGAGAGTGGGGAAGGCCTCCAGCTCCTGGTAGCGCGACCAGGCAAGCGTCATCTCCCAGGACTTCAGCCGGTGCACGACGGCGCTCACCTCGTACGAGCCGTTGTTGCCGGCTCGGATCGGGGTGCCGGCGAACTCGTCGGCGAAGAGCTGATCGGCCAGCAGCCTGGTCCGCTCCACCGCGATCTGGTTGGCGCCCTCGAACACCTTCGTCATGTGCTGCGGATCGTCGCCGTTGTTCTGGGCGTACGCCTGGACCTGGCTGAGCACCTGGTTCCGGTAGACATCGGTGTGGGCCAGCTCCTGCAACGTCAACTCGACGTGTGCGGTGGCGGCGCCCAGCAGGATGGCCTGGCGTGCGTTCTGGAAGGGAAGCCCCTTCGACTTGCCCGGGAAACCCGGCAGGCGTCCGGCCCGGCTCGCCTGCAGAAGCGCCGCGCGGACCACCGACTGGGAGATCGACAGACCGATGTTCCAGCCGGACCAACCGGCCAGTTCCCCGAACCGAATCCGGGGGGCGAGCAGCGAACGTAGCTCGCTGTCCACCTTTCCGGCCACCGCGTCGTCGCCGACTGCGACGAGTCGGCCCCGAGCCACCGCGTCGTGGATCTGGTCGGCGAAGGGTTCCAGATCGCCGCCCCCGGCCGTGTTCGCCATCAACAGGATGTCGGCGTCGGGCCGGTCCGAGGGGCGGGCACCGAGAGTACGCACGTATTCGTCGACCAGGGTGGCGTAGGGGACGTCCTGATAGGGCGCGACCCACTGGTCGCCGGGGGTGCGGGACCACTCGACGTCGACCGTCGGGGATTCGCCGAGCCGCTTGGTGATGTGCTTGGCCACCAGCAGCGCGCCGAGGATGTCCGCGCCCGGGTAGATCTTGACCCGGTCCTGGACCCCGAGTTTCGCCGCGAGCGCGGCCAGACCCGCCTTCTCCAGGCGGTGCGGGCCGTACTCGGTGGCGTCGTCCTGGCCGAGGATCAAATAGTCGACGGTGCCGTTCGCGACCCGTTCGATCATGTCCCGGTTGATCTGGTGGTCCCGAGCCCGGGCGCAGCGGAAGTCCGCCTTGATCTCCTCGGGGATCTCCTTGGCGACCTGCTCGTACTCGGCCCGGTGCTCCTCCTGACCGAGGTTCTCCACCTGGTCCATCAGAATCGCCCAGCGCCGGATCGGCCCGGAGTACATGCCGGGATAGCTGCTGGTCGGCTCGATGGTGAGGCGCATGATCACGTCGAACGCGTAGAGGGGCTTGTCGGGGTTCTTCCGTTTCACCTCGTCCAGCACGGTGAGCCGCCGCCGCGCCTCGGCCAGACTGGTGTCGCAGGACCGGGAGGCGACGAGTCCGCCGTAGGCGAGCATCGGGGCCGCGACGACCGAGCCGTCCGCGCCGGCGGCGGCCTTCCGGAACCAGGCACCGACCGCGTCGGCCTGACCATAGGTGAAGTACTCGCCGAGCAGGTTCTTCGGTGGTGTCAGTGCCTGGTGCCCGCCGGCCTCGGCGACCGCGACCGGCGTGTACGCGGTGAACGGCCGGTCGTCCAGGGGCACGACGGCGAGCTGGCCCAGGTCGGCCGGCGGTCGGGCGGCTGCGGCCGGAGTGCCCGGGAGGGCGACCGCGAGGGTGAGGGCGACGGCGGTTGTGGTGATGATGCTGAGGGTGCGAGGTGTGAGTCGTCTGGTGCGACGCATCGGTTCTCTCTCGTTCGGTGCTGGGGGATGAAGGTCGCCGGTCGCGGGGTTACCGGGTGCCTGCGTAGCCGACCGCCTTGAGGATGCCGAGCCCGTTGTGGGCGATCGGGAGGGTGCCCCGGGTGCCCTTGCACAGGTATTCGGTGGTGTCGGTGTCACCGTCGAGGTCGTTGGTGTCCCGGGTGGGTAGGAACATCGCGACCAGTGAGCGGTCGAGCAGGGCGTAGAGCGCGTCCTGCCGGTCCGCCTGCTGCAACCGCTGGTAACCCGCCGTGAACTTGGCCGGTACCAGCTCCTTGCGCACCTCGGCGAGGACGCCGAAGCCGACGATGTCGTAGTACTTCGCCTCGGCGTTCATGTTGGGCGAGGTGAGGCGGAAGAAACCCCCGAAGGACAGGTGCGAGTCGTAGTCCGACGCGTCACCCGACGGCGTCGCCCCCTGGTTGTCCGGTGGGTAGTACGGGTCCACGGCTCCGGACGCGGTGTCGTCGACACAGTCGAGCGGGTCGCTGGCCGAGGCGGTGTGCCAGCCAGGGAGGCTGGTGTAGGTGGTGTAGAGGGACGTTACGGCGGCGGCTGCGGAACTGGCGCCGTTGAGCTGGCGTTCGTGGTCGTAGAGTCCGGCCAGTCCGTACTCGATCATGTCGGTGCCCAGGGTTCCGCCGGCGATCTGGCCGTTGGTGTAGGTGCAGGATCCCTTGCGGTGCCACCGGTTGTCCCGGCAGTCCGCGCTGTACGCGCTCTGCGCGACCACCCGGTTCTGGCTGGTGGCGGGGGAGTCGAAGTCGAAGGTGTACCAGTCCGCACCGGCTTGGAGGCCCGTGCTGAGGAACTGCCGGGCGGTGGCGGCCGACTGGCCGTACCTGTTGTCCGGCGGTGCCACGGCTGTCTCCAACCGCTGCATGAACGCGATCGCCGTGAGATTCCAGATGGAGATCGTCGAGTAGAGGTTGCTCCAACTGGAGATCTGGTCCACGTAGCCGCCCGGCGGGGTGGTGGGCTGGTCGAGTGCGTCGACGAACGGATGGATGCCGTAGGACAGGTAGTAGGCGCGCGGATCCTGCATGCGGAGCAGGAACTCGCCGATGCCGGTGGCCGCGTCGAGGTATCCGGCGGTGCCGGTCGCCTGGTGGGCGGCCAGCAGGGCCTCTCCGCACGCCGCATTGCCGAACGAGGTGAAGTAGCGGATCTGGCCGTCCGGGGTACTGGCCACCGCATCGTCGAAGATCTTCGGGGCGTTCGGGTTCTTGGTCAGCCGGTGGGCGAGCACCGCGTTGGCGAACTCGTCGATGATTCCGGTCTCCACGCTCGACAGCGACCGCTGCTCGTACGCGGCCCGCTGGTCGAGGTAGACCGAGATGAACTGGAGGCTGGTGCAGGCGGCGGTGCTCTGCCGCGGTCCGCCGACGGTGCACGGACTCGCCGGGGAGCATGGCCGGCCGGCTACCGTGAACTGGTTGCCGTAGATGTGTTCGATGTCCCGGCGCAACCCGTTGCGTACCCCGTCGTACGACGCCAGGATCCAGTCGAAGTAGCTGTCGACGAGCGGGACGGGGGTGGCGGCGACGGCCGGAGCGGCCGGGACTGGTGCCGCGACGCCGACGATGAGCGCGGCCACCAGCGCCGCTGCCCGCGCCCTCACCGGTGCCCCCGATCCGAGGTCAGGGCGATCCGGGGCTCGGCGGCAATCTCGCCGGTACGGTCCCAGGGCAGGTAGATGTGCCAGGCGTCGAGTCGGTCCACGCGGGCCGTCACCGGCGATCGTCCATCGCTGCCGAGGGCGAGCGTGGCCCCGGCGAACTCGTCGGCGAACAGCTTCTCCGCGTACGGGGTGGTGTTGTCGACCGCGTACGCGTTGATCTCGGAGAAGTAGGTCTTGATGATCTGCGGGTCCGGCTCGCCCAGCGAGGAGGCGTAGGCGGTGGTGGCGGTGCGGACGTTGTTGCGGTACGAGTCGGTCTGCACCAGCTCCGAGACGGACAGTTCGATGCTGGCTCGGGCCGCGTCGTGCAGGAGCGCCCGTCGTGCGGCCAGCACCGGCTCACCGGCGGTGGCCCGCGCGCCGGGTGGCAGGTCACCATGTATCGATCGTTGCCGCAGCGCCCAGCGGGACATCGCCTGGGCAAGGCTGATCCCGACGTTCCAGCCGGAGTAGCCGGCCAGCTCGACGTACCGGATTCGGCCGTTGAGCAGGGACAGCAGTCGCCGGTCGGAGTGTCCGGCGATCGCGTCGTCGCCGAGGGCCACGGGGCGGCCGGCCCGGACGTGGGCCACCAGACGGTCGGCGAACGGCGCCACCGACGCGGAACTGCCACCTGTGTTGGCCATCAGGACCAGGTCGGACTGCTCCGGCTGGTCCACGACCGTCCCGCCGAGGATGTCGATGTAGCCCCGGACGAGCTGGGCGTACGGGATGTTCTGGAAGGGCGCGGTCCAGGCTTCACCCGGCACCCGGGAGTACTCGATGCTCACCTTCGGACGCACGCCGGCGTCGCTGATGGCGATCTTGGCGATGAGCAGGGCGGCCACCACGTCGGCACCCGGGTAGATCACTACCCGGTCACCGACGCCCAGCTCGGCGATGCGGGCGGCGAGTGCCTGGGACTCCGGTCGGTGCAGGCCGTTGCCGGTGGCGTCGTCCTGGCCCACCACGAGGAAGTCGAAGATCCCCTCGGCAGCCCATTCGATCATCGTCAGGTTGACCCGGTGATTCCGGGCCCGGGTGGACAGATAGTCGCTTCGCACGTCGGCCGGGATCTGGGCCTCCAGCGCGTCGAGCTGAGGACGCTTCTCCACCATTCCGAGGTTGTCGACCTCGTCCTTCACCGTCGCCCAGCCCCGCAGCTCGTTGCGCCACGGCCCTTCGGGGGTGAGCCGCATGATGGTGTCGAAGGCGTAGAGCCGCCGGTGTGGGCGGCGCCGTCGGACGGTCCGTACCGCCGCCAGCCGGGCGAATACCTCGGCCTCTGGTACGGAGCTGTTGCGGGAGTTGAGCAGCCCACCGTAGGCGAGCATCGGTAGGGCGACGACCAGCGCGTCCGCCGACGAGGTGGACGAGGTGAGCCATTGGCCGACGGCGCGACCGTCGCCGGGGGTGAAGTGCCGACCCAGGGTCTTCCGTGGCGGCAACAGGGTGTCGTAGCCGGCGCCGGTGGCGATCTGTTGCGGGGCGTACCAGGTGTAGGGCCGGTCGTCGAGGGGGACGAGGGCGATACCGCCGAGTCGTGGGGTCTTCGGCCGGGCGTGAGCCGGGGGACCGAGGGCGGCGAGGCCGGCGCCGGTCAGACCGGCGAGGCCTGCTGCCCGGAGAAGGCCACGTCGGGACAGGGCGTGATCAGGCATTTCGGCTCCTTGCGTTGCCGGGGGGTGCGCTGAGTCTTGGATCAACAGGAACCCCGGGTCAAGACCACCGGAGCCCGTAATTCGTATTACTGCCTCTGTCCACCCTTGACACTGGTTCCGCGCGCCGGGCAGCATCCTCCGCAACAACACTCGGCAATACCTACTACCTCGAAAGGTGGCCGGTGTCCGTGTCCGCAGGGCGGGGCAGGCTGACGCAGAATGAGATCGCCCGGATGGCCGGGGTGAGCCAGACGACGGTGTCCCTTGTGCTCAACAACCGTTGTGAGGCAGCCTGGCGGATCGCCCCGGAGACCCGGGAGCGAGTGCTGCGCGTCATTCGCGAGACAGGATACGTCGCCGACCCGCTCGCCCGGCGGCTGCTCCAGCAGCACAACCAGATCCTGGGCGTGTTCACCTACGAGTCGGTGTTCCCGAGCACCAGCGTGAACTTCTACCACCCGTTCCTGTCCGGCATCGAGGCGTGCGCGGAGAGCATCGGGTGCGACCTGTTGCTGTTCACCAGCGCCCCCGTCAGTGGCGGCAGCCGGCGGATCTTCCACGACAACAACCGCATCCGGCTCGCCGACGGGTGCGTTCTGCTCGGTCGGGAGATTCCCCCCGACGAGTTGGCCCGGATGGTCGCTGAGGACATGCCCTTCGTGTCTGTCGGTCGACGCGACGACGCCTACCTACCCTCGGGCAAGGGCGGTCCGGTGCCCCATGTCGGTGCGGACTACGCCCAGGCCACCGCCGCCCTCGTCCACCGCGCCGTCGACCTCGGGCATCGGGTGGTGGCGTACGTCGGCGCCGGTGCCGGCCCGGAGTCCGCCATCGACCGACTGGCCGGCTTCACCGCCGCGGTCCGGGAGACCGGAGTCGACGGTCGACACGAACCGGTCGGCGGACGGACCCGGGCGGAACTGCTCGACGTACTGTGCTCGGCCCGGGTCACCGCCGTCTTCTGCGAGGAACTGGTCGAGGCGGCGGCGATGGCCGAGGCGGCGCGGGCCCGGGGCCTGTCCGTGCCCGGTGACCTGTCCCTGTTGGCGCTCGGCGATCCCACCGAACAGGCCGAGACCGACCTCGACTTCACCGGCTTCCGCATCCCCCGCGAGGACATGGGCTGGCAGGCCATCGAGGTCCTCGACGACATCCTGCACGGCCGGATCAGCGACTACCAACGGCTGCTCCCCTGCGAACTGGTCGAGGGCGAGACCCTCGGCGCCCCCGACCCGGCAATCGGCCGCAACTGACCAGCGGGGTGGCGAAACTCCGCCGCCCCGGGCCGCGCGCCGTGGCTGACACCGGCCGCGGCCGAGGTCGTCGCGGCGCTGCTGACCGGCGGCCGGGACGTCCCGGCGGAGTTCGGCTGGGACCGGCTGACGGTGGTCCGCAAGGCCACCGGTCGGGCCCCGCTCACCGACCGGGAGCGGGCCGCGGCCGAGGGCGCCGGGCTGCGCTGGCTCGCTTCTGGCGGCTGACTTCCAGGATGGTGCTGTGCGGTTGCCAGGCTGCGGTCAGGCGTGGTCGGAGGCGGTGCGGGGCAGGTGCGCCAGGACGATCGGGCCGATCCGGCCCGGCGGAACCTTGCCGGGCAGCCCGGCCGGCGGGAGGATCGGCCGGTGACGAACAGATGGGGTATGACCGTGCCGCTGAGCGGCGTCCCGCTGGCCGACCACGCCGCCGTCTACGCGGCCCTGCACCGGGCGGGCTTCACCGACCTCTGGTCGTCCGAGGTGGCCGGGGCCGACGCGTTCACCCCGCTGGCCCTCGCCGCCGCGTGGCAACCCGAACTGCGGCTCGGCACCGCCATCGCCCCGGTCTTCACCCGGGGGCCGGGCCTGCTCGCGATGCACGCCGCAGCGCTCGCCGAGGCCGCCCCCGGCCGGTTCGCCCTGGGCCTCGGCGCGTCCTCGCCGGTGCTGGTGCGGGACTGGAACGCCGTGCCCTTCGACGAGCCGTTCAAGCGCACCCGGGACGTGCTGCGCTTCCTGCGGGCCGCCCTGGCCGGGCAGACCGTCGACGGCGCCTACGACACCTTCGCGGTGCGCCGGTTCACCCTGGAACGGCCGCCGGCCGTGCCGCCGCCGCTGCTGCTGGCCGCCCTGCGCCCGGGAATGCTGCGACTGGCCGGCGCCGAGGCCGACGGGGTGATCCTCAACTGGCTCGCCGCCGACGACGTGCCGACCGCCCTCGGCGCGCTGGGGGAGCGGCGGGACGGGTTCGAGGTGGTGGCCCGGATCTTCGTCTGCCCCACCGGGGACGCCACGCACGCCCGCGCCCTCGGCCGCCGGCTGATCACCAGCTACCTCACCGTGCCCGCGTACGCGGAGTTCCACCGCTGGCTGGGCCGGGCGGAGACGCTCGGGCCGATGTGGCGGGCCTGGGCGGCGGGGGACCGGCGCGGCGCGGGCGCCGCCGTGCCCGACGAGGTGGTCGACGCGCTGGTGCTGCACGGCTCGCCCGAGCGCTGCCGCGACCGGGTGCGCCGCTACGCCGACGCCGGGGTGGACGTACCGGTGCTGGCCCTGCTGCCGACCCCCGAGCTGGCCGGCGGCGGCGCGGCGGCGCTGGGTGACCTGATCGCCCGACTGGGACCGGCCTGACCGCCCCGCCGGGGCGACGGAGGGAGCCGACATGAACCTCACCGACCGGGTGGCGGTGATCACCGGCGGAGCCGGCGGCATCGGGGCCGCCCTCGCCCGCCGGTTCGCCGCCGAGGGCGCGGCGGCCGTCGTGGTGGCCGACCTGGACGCCGCCGGTGCCCGCGCCGTCGCCGAAGGCGTCGGCTCTGTCGCCCACGCCGTGCAGCTCGACGTCACCGCCGAGGAGCAGGTCCGCGCACTGGTGGCCGACACCGAGCGACGGTACGGCCGGATCGACCTGTTCTGCGCCAACGCCGGGGTCGCCACCGAGGCGGGGCTGGACGCCACCGACGCCGACTGGGACCGGGCCTGGCGGGTCAACGTGCTCGCCCACGTGCACTCGACGCGGGCCGTGCTGCCCGGCATGCTGGCCCGGGGCCAGGGGTACCTGCTGCACACCTGCTCGGCCGCCGGGGTGCTCACCGCCGTCGGCGACGCCCCGTACACCGCGACGAAGCACGCGGCGGTGGGGCTGGCCGAGTGGCTCGCGATCACGTATCGGGACCAGGGCATCCGGGTCAGCGCGCTGTGCCCGCAGGGGGTGGACACGCCGATGCTCGCCGAGGGGCTGGCCGCCGGTCACCTCGGGGCGCGGGTGATCGCCGCCTCCGGCGCGGTGCTCCACCCCGACCGGGTCGCCGACGCGGTGATCGCCGGCCTCGCCGAGGAACGGTTCCTCATCCTGCCCCACCCCGAGGTCGCGAACTACGCCCTCCGCCGTGCCCAGGACCCCGACGGCTGGCAGGCCGGCCTCCGCAAACTGATCCGCCGCCTACGCCCCTGACCCCACCCCACTCCCCGCGTGGGGTGGGGTCAGCGGGGCCAGCGGAGGGGGCCGGGGTGGGTTGACCAGAGCAGGCGGCGCCAGAGGGGGCGGGCGGCGCGTAGCGCCGTGGTGTAGTCCGTTGCCACGGCCACCGCCCGGTCGGCGTGCGCCTCGCCGGCGCTGCCCGGGGCGAAGGCGACCTGGTTGAGCAGGACGGCCAACTCGTCCACGGAGGGCGCCGGGTCGGGTGCCGGGTCGGGCGTCGGTCCGGTGCCGGTCCGGCCCGCCCCGGTTCCGGCAGTGGGCCGGGGACGGTCCGCGCGGGCCTCGGCCAGGGCGGCGCGGGCCCGCTCGGCGACCTCCGTGGCGGCGAGGTCCCCGCCCACCGGCCGACCAGCCAGCCGCAGCGCGTCGGTCAGCTCCCGCCAGGCGCCGGCTATCCGCCGGCCGGGGTCGCCCGTGGACAGCCGGGCCCGGGACCGGGCCCGGCGCAACGCGACCAGCACCCCCAGCACCGCCCCGACGACGATCAGCAGACCGGCCGTCCCTCCGCCGACCAGCACCGGCGTCGACAGCCCACCCGAGTCGACCGGCCCGCCCGGCGCGGCCTGCGCCGGCGGGGTGGCCGTCGGCTCCAGCGTCGGCTCCGGCACCTCCGACGGCGGCGGGTCCTCCGGCGTGGGGCGGAAATCCTCCTCCACCGGGCGCGGCTCGTCGTCCGGACGGGGCAACGGGTCGAACGGCACCCAGCCGAGGCCGGAGAAGAGCACCTCCGGCCAGGCGTACGCGTCGCCGGCCCGGACCGGCCCGTCGCCGGTGGCACGGAAGCCCACCACCACCCGGGTCGGCAGCCCGGTCAACCGACCCAGCAGGGCGAACGCCGCCGCGAACTGCTCGGAGGTGCCCCGCTGGCCGCCCGCGTTACGCGGTCCGAAGAGGAAGAAGCCCACATTCGGGTACGCGTGCCCGCTCGGCGCGTCCGCCACCATCCGGTAGTGCTCGGCGAGGAACTGCTCGATCGCCGCCGCCCGCGCGTACGGGGCGCCGTTGTCCTCGGCGAGCTGGGCGGCGAGCCGACGCACCGGGTCCGGCACCCCGTCGGCCACCCGCAGCACCCGGGCCACCTCGTCCCCGGCCGGCACGTCCGCCATGCCGAGGAGGTTGTCGTCCGGCCGCTCCGCCGCCGAGGTGACCGTGTACCGCAGCCCCGGCGTCAGCCCCTCCGGCCGGATCAGCGTCCCGGTCTGCGGGTCGTACGCCACCCGGGCGCCGCTGACCTCGCGCGGGGTGGCGACCGCGGGCAGTAACCGCCCGCTCAGGTCCGCCACGGTGATCTCCTGCCGGACCGTCTCCACCGTGGCACCGGGGGCGGGCTCGGCCGCCGGCAGGATCCGCCCGGCGTTGCGGTACGTCGCCCCGACCCGCCAGGTCACCCCGTCGTAGTCGCTGAGCACCGCGAGCCGGATCCGCACCGACCGGCCCCCGGCACCGTCGCCCGGCCTGTCACCGCTGTCCGGCCCGGCGCTCCTGCCCGGCGAGGCGCCACCGCTCGGCCGGGTGCCGCTCGCCGGGCCGGTCGACCCCGCCGGGGTCGGCACCGGATCCGGGGCGTCGGCCGGGGCACCGGGGCGGCGCGTCGTCACGTCCAGCAGCTTCTGCTGCGGGTTCAGCGCCCAGCCCGAGATGCGGATCAGCGGGTTCTCGTCCAGGGACTCCACCTGCGGCGGCTCCACGTACCGGCGTGGGTCCACCGGCCGGTCGTCGACCCGGCCCGCCACCACCGGGCCGAGCAGGGCGGCCAGTCCCACCACCACGACCAGCCCGGCGGCGGTGGTGGCGGCGAGGCGTACCCGCACCGCCGCCCGTACCCCCGGGGCCAGGCCGGCGGTCGGGTCCGGCCCCGACGGACCCGGCCCCTTGGACGGCACGGCCAGCCCGACCGCGGCGACCGCCGCGAACGCCACCGTCGGCCAGATCGCCGGGTCCGCGTTCGGCCCGACCACGTACAGCGCGCCGGCGTAGAGCAGCGCCGGTGGGAGACAGCCCAGCAGCACCCGGCCGGCCCGCAGCGCCACCTCCGCGCCGGCCAGCCCGGCCAGCCACGCCGCGACCAGCGGAACCAGCACCGTGTCCGGGGTCGGCTCCACCGGGATCATCGCGGTCAACAGCCGGGGGATGCCGTTGCGCGCCGCGTCCGCCGTCACCTCGGCCAGCGAGCCCGACAGCCCGGCCGCGTCGGCGGACAGCCGCAACGACCACGCCGTGAACCCGGCCAGGCCGGCCACCGACAGCGGGGCGACCAGCCAGGACGGCAGCCGCCGGGCGGCCACGCTGACCAGCACCGAGCCCACCGCCGCGCCGATCACCAGCCGGGGCAACAGGCCCCCGGCGTACACCCGGCCCAGCACCACCCCGGTCAGCGCGACCATCGCGATCAGCGCGAGCGGCAGCGGCACCGCCCGAAGCGCCCTCACCACCGGCGGACCCCGTCCCACTCGGCCGCGAACGCGGCCCCGTCGGCCGCGTCGACGACCACCATCCCCGTCGCGCCGGCCGGCGTCGGCTCCGCCGCCCCGAACACCCCCACCACCACCGACGGGTACGCCCCGCGCAACGCGCCGAGGTGCCCCAGGTCGCCCCGGCCGCCCGGCCCGGTGAGGAAGACCAGCGTGTCACCGAGGCGCTGCTGACGCAGCCGGGCCGTCACCGCGCCCAGCGCCGCACCGGCGTCCCCCGGATCCAGCCGGACCGCGGCGAGCCGGTCCAGCGGCGGGGTCGCGGCCTCGGCCGCCCGGCTCGCCACAGTGGTGGCCGGCGGCGCGGCGGGACGGGCCCGCAGCCGGCCCCCGATCCGGGAGACCCACCGGTCCCCGGCCGACGTCGGCTGTCCGTCGTCGGCGGGCTGCTCCGGGGCCACCAGCAGCAGCGCCACCGGCAGGTCGGCGCGCAGCGCCGCCGCGACCACCGACGCCGCCGCCTCGCAGGCCGCCTCGAACGACTCCGGGTCGGGGTGGGCGGCGGCCCGGTCGTCCAGCAGCACCACGATCCGGGGCAGGCTGGTGTCCACGTTCTCCCGCACCATCAGCTCACCCACCCGGGCGCTGGTGCGCCAGTGCACCCGGCGCAACTCGTCGCCGACCACGTACTCCCGCAACGAGTCGAACGTGATCGACCCGTGCGGCACCCCGTCCACCCGGCCGTCGAGGCTGCGACCAGCCCCCCTCGGCACCGCCGCCAGCGGGTGGACCCGTGGGTGCACCCACACCGGCACCGTGCCCGAGTACGGGCGGGCCAGGGCCACCAGCCCCAGCGGGTCGCGCCGGGTCACCCGCAGCGGCCCGACCGGCACCACGCCCCGCCGGTCGGTCGGCACGTCGTAGCTGATCGTGGTGTCCCGGCCGGGGCGCAGCCGCAGCACCGGCACCGGCACCGTCCGCTCGCCGCAGCGGTCCTCGGCCAGCAGGTTCACCGCCCGCAGCCGCCCCGTGTTGCGCACCGTCAGCACCATCCGCGCCGACTCGCCCCGGGACACCCGGTCCGGGTCCGCGTGCCGGGTCACCTCCAGCCGGGGCCGCCACAGCGCCACCAGCAGGGCGTACCCCACCGCGACCGCCGCCGCCGCGCCGAGCAGCGTCAACTCCGGGTACGCGAACCGGAACCCGGCGACCAGCAGCGCCACGGCGGCCACGAGCAGCCCGGCGCCCCGGGCGGTGATCCCCACGTCCGTACGGCCCGCCTCAGCCCTGGGCCCGGGCCGGGGCGAGCTGCCCCGACGGCAGCGGCACCGGCACCGAGGAGACCGCCTGACGCAGCACCTCGGCGGGGGTCACCCCGCGCACCTGCGCGTCCGAACTGAGCAGCAGCCGGTGCGCGAACACCGGCTCGGCCAGCGCCTTGAGGTCCTCCGGCATGATCCAGCCCCGCCCGTCGATCAGCGCGTACGCGCACGCCGCCCGGGTCAGCGCGATCACCCCCCGAGGGCTCACCCCCACCCGCACCTGCGGGTGGCTGCGGGTCGCGGCGGCCAGCCGGACCGCGTACGCGTACAGCGGCTCGGCGATGTGCACCCGCCGGGCCATCTGCACCATCTCCCCGACGGTCTCGGTGTCGGCGATCGCCGACAGCGCCTCGGGGGAGCGGACCGTCGCCCCGCGCAGCACCTCCACCTCGACCGCCTCGTCGGGATAGCCCACGGAGAGCTTCACCAGGAACCGGTCGAGCTGCGCCTCCGGCAGGCGGTACGTGCCGTCCATCTCCACCGGGTTCTGCGTCGCCACCACCAGGAACGGCTGCGGCACCGGATGCCGGACCCCGTCCACGGTGACCGTGCGCTCCTCCATGACCTCCAGCAGCGCCGACTGGGTCTTCGGCGACGCCCGGTTGATCTCGTCGGCGATGACGATGTTGGCGAACACCGGCCCCGGGTGGAACTCGAAGCCCCGGGTGGCCTGGTTGAAGATGGTCACCCCGGACACGTCCGAGGGCAGCAGGTCCGGGGTGAACTGGATGCGCCGCCACCGCCCCTTGACGGTGGCGGCGATCGCCCGGGCCAGGGTGGTCTTGCCGACCCCCGGCACGTCCTCCAGCAGCACGTGCCCCTGCGCGAACAAGGCCGTCAGCGCGAGCCGGACCACCTGCGGCTTGCCCAGCACCACCGAGTTGACGTTCTCCGCCAGCCGGGCGGCGAGGGCGGCGAAGCCCTGCACCTCCGGTTGGGTGAGCGGTTCGTTGGTGTTCACGGTGGTGCTCCTTGCCTGGTGGCGCGGTCAGCAGGTGGGCAGGACGTTGATGTTGTCCCCGCCCTCGAGGTTGAGCCAGGCCCACGGGATGTAGTCGCGGCCTTGGCTGTGGTCCACCCGGACCCACCAGGTGCTGCGCTTGTTGCTGTTGTAGATGTACGCGTAGACCTCTTCGCCCTGCTTCTTGCAGTACGCCTTGAGCCGGGCGCCGTTGGGTGCCCAACCGGCCTGCTGGTCGTTGTCCTGCTGGGTGCCCCGGAAGATCTCGTTGCCGTTGCGCTCGCCCGGGATCTCCCGGGTGCAGTACGACGCCTCCGCGCCCGAGGAGCCGTTGCGGCAGGTCGCGATCCCGTACAGCGCGTCGGTGTCCTGGGCCCGGGTCGCGGTGCCCTTGCCGGCGGCGTTGCCCGCCGTCACCGTGACCGTGTACTTCGTGCCCGGCGTCAGGCCGGACACGGTCGCGCTGGCGCAGTTCCTCGCCTGCACCGGCGCCTCGCCCGGGACGCTGACGGTGCAGTTCGCCTCCCCGCCCCCGGCGTCCACGGTGAAGGTGACCGTGACCGCCGTGGCCGTCGCCGACGAGCCGGTGACGGTGACCCGGGGCTGGGCGACCGTACGCGCGGTGGCGGTGGCCTCCGGGCCCGGGCCGGCCTCGTTGACGGCCTTCACCTTCACGGTGACGTTCTGCCCGTCGCCCAGGCCGTTCACGGTGGCCCGGGTGTCGGTCACCTCGCTGGCCCGGCCGCCCACGTCCACCAGGTACTTGGTCACCGGCCGGCCGTTGGCCGGCGCCGGGGACCACTGCACCGCGACGGTGCCCGGCTGGTCCGCGACCGTCGACGCCCGCAGGTCAACCGGCTGGCCGGGCGCCGCGAACGGCACCACGCTGTTGCTCACCGGGGACGCCGTCGACCCGGCGCCCCGGTCGTTGACCGCGACGACGGTGAACGCGTACTGCGTGCCGTACTCCAGCTCGCCGGCCGGCACCACCAGCTCGGTCTTCGCCGACTCGCCCGCCGGGGCGTTGGCGCCGGCCGAGGCCGCCGTCACCGCGTACTTCGCGATGGTGTTGCCCTGGCCGTTGGCGGCCGGCCATTTGACCAGCACCGTGCCGTCCGGCCGGGCCTCGGCCGTGACGCTGGCCGGCGGGTCCGGCACGGCCGCGGTCGGGGTGACCGGGTTGCTGGCCCGGGCCGGGCCGTCGCCCTTGGCGTTCACCGCGTGCACCGAGAACCGGTACGTCTCGCCGTTGGTCAGGCCGGTGATCTCCACCGACCGCTGGTTGGCCCCCACCTCCCGGCGCTGGCCGGCGCCCTCCACCACGTACCGGATGATCTCCGCGCCGTTCGCGGCGGCCGGCCGCCAGCTCACCCGGGCCTGCGCGTTGCCGGCCGACGCGATGACGCCGCGCGGCGCGCTCGGCTTGCCCACCTTCGGCTTCTTCGGCGGGGGCGGCGGCGGGGGCACCGGCGGCGGGTCGCCGCCGAGCACGTCGTTGGCGTACTTGTTGACCTCGCGCACCTGGTGCTTGTCGTCGACCACCCGGGCGGTCGACGAGTCCGGCGCGTTGATGAACAGGCGGTTCTCCCGCACCTCCAGCTCAAGCGGGCCCGTCGAGCCCTTGCCGCCGATCGTGTCGACGAGCTGGCCGTTGGCGTCGAAGGAGTAAACGGTGCCGGTGGTCTCGTCGGCGCAGTAGTAGCGGTCGGCCCAGGCCACCGCCGGGCTGAGCCCGTCGCCCCGGCCCGGCACGGTGAACGCGCGCTCCTCGCCGCCTGCGCCGACCACGTGCACGGTCCGGTCACCGGAGACGGTCACCGGCACCTTCGGCCCGCTGGTCCGCGCCGGCAGGGCACCCGGCCCGGCGATCGTCAGCGGCGGCGTCCGGCTGACCTCGCCGCGCTGCACCCGCACCAGCTCGCCCGACGTGCGGTCGAGCACCGCCACCCCGTCGTCCAGCGTGGAGACGATCAGCTCGTGGCTGGGCTCGGCGATCTCGTACGTCTCGACCTTCTTCGGGCTGACGCCGGCGTCAGCCGGCGCGGCCGAGCCCGGCTCGGACGGCAGCTCCGCCGCCGTGACCGCCGAGACGGTGCCCTCGGCCGGGACGGCGATCCAGAGCCGGCCCTCCCCGTCGAACGCCCCACCGGTGATGCCCGGGGGATAGCGCACCGGCTCACCCACCGGGGCCAGCGAACGCGGGTCGAGCTGCCGGACGATGCCCTGCACGGCGTCCACCACGAACGCGGCGTCCTCGTGCAACGCGACGTTGACGCCCAGGCCGGGGGTGGTCCGGGTGGTGGCGGTGATCTGGAGGGTGGCCAGGTCCAGCGAGTTGACCTGTCCCGTGTTCAGGTCACGCAGGACCAACAGCCGGTCGGTCTGGATGACCTGCATCGGATGCCGGCGGGCGTCGGGGACCTCCACCCGGGTGTCCACCCGCGCGGTGATGCCGTTGACCCTGGCCATCTCGCTGCGCGCCGCGCTCCACAGCCAACTGCTGGCGTCGTAGTTGGCCACCGCGTTGTCGGCGGCGCCCAGCCCGAGGACGGTGAGTCCCATCGCGGCCAGCAGCGCACCCACCGTGCCGACGGTGACCAGACCGCCACGCCAGCGGGAACGGCGAGCGGGAACCTCCGGCCCGGTGCTCACGGCGTCGTCGTTGGTGGCCACAAGCGGCTGCCTCCCCGTGTCGTCATGCCGGTCGGCGCGCCGGAGACCGGCGACCCTCCCCTGAGCCGGGTGCCATCATATGGCCACCCTGAGGCAGGGGAAACCCGCACGGTCCGGCTGTGGACACCCAGCGTGTGCGGTGTGGACGACCGGTCAGCTCGTCGCCGGGGCCGGACCCCGCGCGGTGCAGACCTGCCCAGACGTGGCGAAGGCGTCGGTGGAGTAGACCGCCAGCACGGTGAAGCAGTAGTCCACCCGCGAGTTGAGGCCGTTGACCGTGTAGCTGGTCTGCCCCGGGTCCACGGTGGCCAGCACGCCCAGCTTCTGCCCGGTCCGGCCGCCGGCCACCATGAACGGCACCGCGCCGGAGGACGGATCCGTCCAGGTGAGGCTGATCGTGCCGCTGTCGTCGCGCAGCTTCAGGTCACCCGGCGGAGGGCCGCTCACCTTCGGACCTGCCGACGCCGACGCCGGGACCGCGCCCGGGGGAGCCGCCTCATCGCGACCGAACACCAGCACCGCGACGCCGACCACGATCGCCAGGACCACCAGCGCCGCCACCGCGACCAGGACCACCGTCCGACCGCGCCCGGTCCGCTCCTCCTGGTACGTCGTCTGCCAGGCATCCGGCGGCGAGGGGTAGCCGTCGTCGGCCCGCCAGCCGTCCCGCTCGGGCCAGGCCTGCCCCTCCTGCTGCTGCCCCTGTCCCCGGTCGTGTTCGGCCGGTCTGTGCCCGGCGGCCTGCTGCTCCACCCAGTCCGGCGCGGCCGGTCCCCGCTCGGTCGCGTCGGAGCGGTGGTCCCGATGCGGAGGCGGTGGGACCGTGGACGGAGGCGGTGGGACCGTGGACGGAGATGGTAGGACCGGGAACGGCGCGGCGGCGGACGCGTCGAGCCGCGGCACCGACGGCTCCGGACCGGGTGACCGCGGCGGCGGCGCAGGCGCAGGCCCGGCCTCCGGCTCCCAGCCGGCGTACGGCGCGTCCGGCTCCTCGGCGGGACGGTCGCCCCCGTCTCGCGGGTCCGGGGGCGCGTCCGGCTCCTCGACGGTCGGAGCCAGCGGTTGCGGCGGCGCGACGCTGCTCCACGGCGGCGCCGTCATGCCCCAGGGCGGCACCGGCGGCCCGCTGACCGGCGGTGCGCTGTACGGCGGTGCGCTGAAGGGCGGTGCGCTGTAGGGCAGCCCGCTGAAGGGCGTGCCGCTCACGGGCGGTGCGCTGTATGGCGTACCGCTGATCGGTGCTCCGCTCACGGGCGGAGTCGTGAACGGTGTGCCGCCCACCGGTGGTCCGGCCGCGGGCGGCCCGCTGACCGGGGTGCCGCCGCCCACGGGTGGCGCGCTGACCGGTGGCCCACTGACCGTTGTGCCACTGACCGGCCGTGCGGTCGTGGGTGGCCCACTGACCGGGACGGCCGGGGGAGCGCTCGCGGGCGGTGCGCTGACCGGGGCACCGCCCGCTGCCGGGGCGCCACTCACCGCAGCCGGCGGGCCGCCGCTGACCGGTCCGGCCTGCGTACCGGCCGCTCGGGCCGCCTTCTCCCGCAGCAGCGCGTCGATCTGCCGTACCTGAATAGTCGGTTTGTCCCAACCCGGCGCCGGGACGGGCGGCGGTGCCGGCGGCGTTGTCGGGCCGACGGGCGGGCGCGGTGCGGGCGCGGCCTGCGGCATGGCCGGTGGGGCGGACGTGGGCCGGGTGCCGCCCGACGCGGGCCGTGACACCCCCGGGGAGGCCGGTCCGGGCGGTGCCGGCGGCTGGGGTGGCGTGACCGGTCCGGTACGCGGAGACGGCGCGGCCGGGATCGGAGGGAGGGCCTGACGCGGCGGGGGCCCGGGCTGGGCGCTGGGGACCGGCGGTGGGGGAGCCGGGGCCCGGGATGCCGGTGGCGCGGCGATCTGGGCCGGAGTCCACGAGGAGCCCGCCTGCTGGGCCGGCACGCCAACCGGCGTGGTGGGCGGGGGCGGGGGTGCGGGGAGCCGGGGCGCGGGCGCGTGCCCCGGTGTTCCCGGTGCCAGGGGCGGCTCGGGAAGGCGTTGTGCAGGTGCCTGGGCGTGGGTCGGTGGCGGCTCGGTCGGTGGGGCCGGAGTCCGGGGCGGAGGTGGGATCCGCGGCGGGAGTTGCTGGGGCGGAGCCGGTATCTGGGGCGGGGCCGGCAGATGATGCGGCGTCGCCGGGACTGGCGGTGGAGTTGGCGACTGCCGTGGCGGGGCGGACACCGGGGGCGGGGACGGCGCTGCTGCCGGCCGGGGCGCGGCGGTCTGCGCCTGCCTCTGCGGCGGGAGCATCGGCACCGGTACGAGGGAAAAGGTCGGACCGTCGAGCTTCGGCGGACCAAGCTGGACGGCCGGCGGGCCGTGCTGGGGGGCCGTCGGGTGGTGCGGGGCGGCGGATGGGTTGTGCTGAGGAATGGGGGCCGCCCCGGGCGCGGCGACGCCGAGGTATTGCCGCGCCTCGCGTACCGCCGGGTGGTCCGCGCCGAGCACGGCGGGCCCGGCGTCGGCGATGCGGGAGTAGTGGCGGCGTGCCTCGTGCCGGTTGCCCAGTTCCTCGGAGACCGAGGCGAGGTCGAGGGAGAGCGCGAGCATCAGCGGATCGGCGGAATGCCACCGGCGCTCGCCGGACGCGAGGCATTCCTCGAGTACGCGCCGCGCGGCGGCCGGGTCGTCGGCCTCACGATGCAGGCGGGCCAGGAGGTGCGCACTGCGCAGCACCTCCGGATGGTCCTCGCCGTAGCTGGCCCGGATCGGTCCGAGCGCGTCGGCCAGCAGCCGACGCGCGCCGGCGATGTCACCGGCGGCGCGTTGGGCCAGCGCCCGATGCTGGAGGGCGGCCAAGGGAGAGGGCTGTGACACGTCAGTCATGCTGCCCGGAGAGGGGGGGTCGACGCCACCCACCCTGCCGTCCAAGATCGAATCGACCTACCCCAGTCGGCTCCTTAACAACTCCTAACTAAATGATGCTGGGCGTAACCGGTTGGACGTGAGGGTCGTTCTGTCTGAACGTGAGGAGGGGTCAGCAGCCGCCGTGGGTGGT
>NZ_JBIATC010000023.1:0-67530 GCF_042891255.1 Micromonospora sp. NPDC001898
GCTGCTGCCCTCGACGCGCCACCGCGATCGTCCAGGCCATCCTCGTCCTACATCACATCCACACCAGCCGAAACCCACGATGAAAAGGGCTCATTGAACAGTCCGTCGATTTCGATATCCACCTCGAGTCGCATTCGGATCGACGGGTGACAACCGTCCTCGGCGCCGGGGCTCAGGCCCCGGCGTCGAGGACGCGTTCCATCGCCATACGGGAACGACGGCCGGTGCGCAGGTACTCGTCGAGGAACTCGCCCGGATCGTCCCGGCCGAGCAGCCGGACCACCCCGGCCAACTCCACACCGTGCCGGGGCAACTGGTCCCCGTCCCGACCGCGGACCAGCATCAGCGCGTTGCGGACCTGCGCGGCCAGGGTCCAGCCGGCCGCCATCTCGCCGGCGTCCTCCGGGGCGACCAGGCCGGCTTCGGCCGCCGCCGCGAGCGCGTCGAGGGTACGCGTGCCGCGCAGCGCCGGCAGCCGACCGGCGTGCCGGAGCTGGAGGAGCTGCACCGCCCACTCGACGTCGGCGAGGCCGCCCCGGCCCAGCTTCGTGTGGGTGGCCGGATCGGCGCCCCGGGGCAGCCGTTCGGTCTCCACCCGGGCCTTGATCCGGCGGATCTCGACGATCTGTTCCCGGGTCAGCCCGTCGGCCGGGTAGCGCACCGGGTCGGCCATCGTCTCGAACTCGGCGCCCAGGTCGGCGTCACCGCAGACGAACCGGGCGCGCAGCAGCGCCTGCGCCTCCCACACCTTCGACCAGCGGGCGTAGTACTGGGCGTACGCGGCGAGGCTGCGTACCAGCGGGCCCTGCCGGCCCTCCGGGCGCAGGTCGGCGTCCACCCCGAGCGGCGGGTCGGGGGCCGGGGCGGACAGCAGCCGGCGCAGTTCCTCGGCGATGGCGTGGGCGGCGGCGCTGGCCGTGCCCTCCTCGGCCCCGGACGGCTGGTCGTAGACGAACAGCACGTCGGCGTCGGAGAGGTAGTTGGACTCGTACCCGCCGAGCCGGCCCACGCCGATCACCGCGAACCGCAGCCCGGGCGGGGCCGGCCGGGCGGCCCGGGCGGCGCGCAGCGCGGCGGCGAGGGTGGCGTCGGTGACGCCGGCCAGCGCGGTGCCGACGGTGGTGATGTCGGCGAGGCCGAGCGCGGCCCGCCCGGTCGGGTCGGGGCGGGTCGGGGTGGGGGCGAGCGACCCGGCGCGGCTGAGCACGTCGGCGCAGGCGATCCGGACCAGTTCCCGGCGGCGCAGCGCGCGGACCGCCCGGGTCGCCTCGACCGGGTCGGCGTGCCGGGCCGCGGCGGCGGAGAAGCCCTCGCAGAGCACGTCGCGGGGGCGCGGGGTCAGCTCGTTCTCCTCGGCCAGCAGCCGCAGCGCCTCCGGCTCCCGGGCCAGCAGGTCGGCCGCGTACCGGGAGGAGGAGAGCACCCGGGCCAGCCGGCGGGCCACCGGGCCGGAGTCGCGCAGCAGCCGCAGGTACCAGGGGGTGCCGCCCAGTTTGTCGGAGACCTTCCGGTAGTTGAGCAGCCCCCGGTCCGGCTCGGGCGCGTCGGCGAACTCGCTGAGCAGCACCGGCAGCAGGGTGCGCTGGATGGCGGCGGTGCGACTCACCCCGCCGGTGAGGGCCTGGAGGTGGCGCAGCGCCCCGGCCGGGTCGGCGAAGCCGAGGATCTCCAGCCGGTGCCGGGCCGCCTCCGGGGTGAGCCGCAGCCCGTCGGCGGGGACCCGGGCCACCGACTCCAGCAGCGGCCGGTACAGCAGCTTGGCGTGCAGCCGGCGTACCTCGGTGGCGTGGGTGACCCACTCGGCGCGGAACTCCTCGACGGCGCTGCGGCCCGGGGTAGCCGCGTAGCCGAGGGCGGCGGCGAGCCAGCGCAGCCCGGCCGGGTCGGCCGGCACGGTGTGGGTGCGGCGCAGTCCCTGGAGCTGGAGGCGGTGCTCGACGCCGCGCAGGAAGCGGTACCCGCGCAGCAGCGCCTCGCCGTCGGCCCGGCCGACGTAGCCGCCGGCCACCAGGGCGCGCAGGGCGGGGATGGTGCCGGGCGCCCGCAGCGCCTCGTCGCCCCGGCCGTGCACCAGTTGCAGCAGCTGGACGGCGAACTCGATGTCGCGCAGCCCGCCCGGCCCGCGCTTGATCTCGCGGTCCAGCTCCTTCGGCGGGATGTTGTCGATGATCCTGCGGCGCATCGAGCGGACGTCCTCGACGGCCTCCGGCCGCTCGGCGGCCCGCCAGACCAGCGGGGCGAGCTGGTCGATCCACTCCTGGGACAGCGCCAGGTCGCCGGCCGCCGGGCGGGCCTTCAGCAGCGCCTGGAACTCCCAGGTGCGCGCCCAGCGCCGGTAGTACGCCAGGTGGCTGGCCAGGGTGCGGACCAGCGGGCCCCGGTTGCCCTCGGGGCGCAGCGCGGCGTCGACCGGCCAGGCGACCAGGCCGCAGATGTGGATCAGCCGGGTGGCGATCGTGGTGGCCGCCGGCAGCTCGTCGTCCTCGGCGCAGAGGAAGATCACGTCGACGTCGGAGACGTAGTTCAGCTCGCCGCCGCCGCACTTGCCCATCGCCACCACGCCGAGGCGGGGCCGTGGCGTGCCCTCGGGCAGCTCGCCCACCGCGATGTCGTAGGCCGCGCCGAGGGTGGCGTCGGCCAGCGCGGAGAGCGCGGCCATGGTCTGTTCCAGGGCGCGCCCGCCGGTCAGGTCGGCCGCCGCGATCCGCAGCAGGGCCAGCCGGTACGCCTGGCGCAGCACCGCGATCGGCTGGGTGGACGCGGTGACCCGGGCCGCGGCCACCAGGTCCAGCCGGCCCTCGGCGGCGGGGGCGAGCCCGTCCGGGTCGGTGGCGAGCACCGGCCACTGGTTGGCGTTGGCCACCAGGTGGTCGCCGAGCGCCGACGACGCGCCGAGCACGGCGATGAGCCGCCGGCGCAGCCCCGGGTCGACGTGCAGGGCGTCCAGCAGCGCCGAGTCGGCGGGCTTGCCGGCGTCGCCGGTGACCCGGCGCGCGGGGTCCGTCGGCCCGCCGCCTGCTCCGGTGGCCCGGCGCGCACCCGTCGGCCCGCCGCCGGCGCTGCCGGCCGCGCGGCTCTCGGCCTCGGCGAGGCGGTGCAGCTGGCGCAGGGCCAGGTCCGGGTCAGCGGCCCGGGACAGCGCGGCCAGCAGCTCGGTGGCCCGCTCGTCGACCGGCTCCTGTTCCTCCGGCCGCCACAGGCCGAGCCCGGCCGGGCCGAGCAGGTCGGCGGCCCGGGAACCGCCGTCGCCGTCGGCGGTGCCGAAACCGTAGCGGGCCAGCCGGCCCCGGGCCGGTCTGCTGATCACGGGTCAGTGCCCGAGCAGCGGAAGGTCGCGCCGGAAGCTGTCGTCGCCCAGCTCACCGAGGGCGAGGGCGGCGAACCGGATGGCGAACGGCTGCCACACCTCCTCGATGTCGGCCATCACCCGGTCGCAGGCGGCCACCACCAGTTCCGGGTCGTAGCCCAGCTGGTCGAGCAGGGCGGAGTCGGTGGCCCAGTCGGCGATCATCGCGGTGTCTGGCTCGATGTGGAACTGGAGCCCCCAGGCCCGGTCACCGAGCCGGAACGCCTGGTGCGGGTAGCGGGTGGAGGCGGCCAGCAGGGTCGCCCCGTGCGGCAGCTCGGTGATCTCGTCGGCGTGCCACTGGAACACGTCGGGGATCAGCGGCACGTACCGGAACAGCGGGTCGGTCTCGGCGGCGTCCCGCCGGCCGACCACGGTGGGGCCGACCTCGGGCCCGGACGTGCTCCGCTCCACCAGGCCGGCGTGCGACGTGGCCAGCAGTTGCGCGCCGAGGCAGATGCCGAGGGTCGGCACCCGGTGCCGGACCGCCTTGCGCAGCAGCCCCTCCAGCTTCGGGAACCAGGGCGCCCCGGGGCTGCCGTCGGGCAGGTACGGCAGCTCCGCACCGCCCAGCACCACCAGGGCCACGTACCCGTCGAGGTCGGCGGGCAGCTCGTCCCCGGCGTGCGGGCGCAGCACCCGCAGCTCCAGGCCTCCTTCCACCAGCCAGTCGCCCAGGCGGCGGACGTCGTCGGTCGGGTCGTTCTCGATCACCAGCGCGGTTGCCACACCGTCGAGGCTATCGGGTACGCCGGCCGCGGCCCGGAACGCCTCGGCGCGGTGCTCCCCGAGACGGCAGCGGCCGGGCGCCGGCGAACCGGCCAGGGTCCCCGGCCGGCGGCTAGGCTCTGCGGCTGTGCTCACCGACGACGCCGTCCTGCGCCCACCGGTCCTGCGCCCCGGGGACACGGTGATGCTGGTGTCCCCGTCCGGGCCGATCCGGCCCGAGCGGGTGGCCCGGGGCATCGAGCTGCTCACCGGCTGGGGTCTGCGCCCGGTGCTCGCGCCGAACGCGTACGCCCGCCAGGGGTACCTGGCCGGGTCGGACGAGCTGCGCGCCGCCGACCTGAACACGGCGTTCGCCGACCCGTCGGTGCGCGGGGTGATCTGCACCCGGGGCGGCTACGGCGCGCAGCGGGTGGTGGACGCCGTCGACATGGCGGCGGTGCGCCGGGATCCGAAGGTGGTCGCGGGCTTCTCCGACATCACCGCGTTGCAGCTCGCCCTCTGGCGCGGCGCCCGGCTGGCCGGCGTGCACGGCCCCGGGGCGGCCTGGCTGGACGAACGCACCCCGCTGCGCTCGGCCGAGTCGCTGCACGCCGCGCTGATGACCACCGAGCCGGTCACCGTCGCCGCCGTCGCCGGGGAGGAGACGTTCGGCGTACGGGTTCCCGGCCGCGCCACCGGGACGCTGCTGGGCGGCAACCTCTGCCTGCTCGTCGCCACGCTGGGCACCCCCGACATGCCGGACCTGACCGGGGCGGTGCTGCTGGTCGAGGACGTGCAGGAACCCCCGTACAAGGTGGACCGGATGCTGACCCAGCTGCGCCGGGCCGGCACCCTGGACGGCCTGGCCGGGGTGGCCGTCGGGCAGTTCACCGGCTGCGCGGACGAGTGGGACACCAGCGTCGCCGACGTGCTGACCGAGCGCCTCGGCGACCTCGGCGTCCCGGTCCTCGGCGGCCTCCCGATCGGCCACGGCCAGGGCCAGCTCACGGTCGGCGTGGGCGTCCCGGCCACCCTCGACGCCGACGCCGGCACCCTCACGGTCGCGCCGGCCGTCCGCTGACCCCTCAGGGGGTCAGGTGGGCGACCGCGCCGCGTTCCAGGGCGGCATGGACCGTGCCGTCGGGCAGGGCCGCGAGACCGTGGGGCTCCGAGTCCGGGGTGGGCAGGTCGTACGCGTCGACCCGGCCGTCGGGGGTGACGTGGCCGATGCGGTTGGCCGCCCACTCGGTGAACCAGCAGCCGCCGGCCGGGTCCGCGACGATCGCGTGCGGCCGGGCGGCCCGGTCCGGCAGCGGGTACTCCTCGATCCGGCCGTCCGGGGTGATCCGGCCGAGCTGACCGGCGGCGATCTCGACGAACCAGAGGGCCCCGTCGGCGCCCAGCGTGATGCCGACCGGCCCGGCGGCGTCGGTGGGCAGCGGGTGCAGGCGCACCGCGCCGTCCAGCGCGATCCGGCCGACGGCGTTCGCCTGGTTGAGGGTGAACCACAGGGCGTCGTCCGGCCCCGCCGTGATCATCGACGGGTACCCGCCGCTGACGGGCAGCGGGTACCCGGTGACCGTCCCGTCGGTGCCGACCCGACCGATGGTGTCGTTGCTCATCCCCGCGTACCAGAGGGCCCCGTCGGGGCCGGCGGCGATGCCGCAGGGCGCGGCGCCGGCCGGCAGCGCGACCGACGTCGCCGCCCCGTCGGTGGTGATCCGGCCGATCCGGTCGTCCCCGGAGCGGGTGAACCAGAGCGCGCCGTCCGGGCCGGCCGCGATGACCAGCGGGCGACTCGCCGGGTCGCCGGGGTGGGTTCGCACCGCGCCGTCGGCGGTCACCCGGGCGATCCCGCCGGTGCGGGCCAGGGTCAGCCACAGCGCGCCGTCCGGCCCGACGGTGATCCCGTACGGCCCGCAGCCCGGGTCCGGCAGGACGGTCTCTCGAATGGTGGGGGTGGTCACGGGTGCCCGCTCCTCTGCTCGACCGGTCCCCACCCTGTATCCCGGACCGTCCCGTGGCAACCGGTTTGTCCCCGACTCGAAACCCGATTATCAGCTCGCTGACAGGGTCGTCACGGCCCTTACCCAGCTCACCCCGTCACTGTCGGTGATGTCATCGCACCCGAGCAACGAAATGGAGAACGAATGTCCCGCACGATTTCCAAGAAGCAGTTGCTGGCCGGCCTCGCGGCGGCAGGCGTACTCACCGTGGGGATCGCGGCACCGGCCGTCGCGTTCGCCGAAGACAGCTCGACCTCGACCCCGAGCGCGAGCAGCAGCGAGGGCACCGACCGGCAGCAGCAGCGGGCCGACCGGCAGTCCGAGTTCGCCGAGGCGCTCGCCAAGGAGCTGGGGGTCTCCACCGACAAGGTGACCGCGGCCCTGGACAAGGTGCGCGAGCAGCAGAAGAACGACCGGCCGGAGCGGGGTGAGCGTCCCGACGCCGCCGACCGGCAGGCCGCGCTGAAGGAGCGGCTGGACCAGGCCGTCAAGGACGGCAAGCTCACCCAGGAGCAGGCCGACGCCATCACCAAGGCCGCCGAGGCGGGCGTGTTCCCCGGCGGGGGCGACCGGGGCCACGGCCACGGCGACCAGGGCAAGGGCGGCCAGGGCAAGGGCGACCAGGCCAAGGGCGACTCCGAGGCCAAGGGCGACCAGGCCACGGACGAGTCCGAGGGCAAGTGACGCCCGCGCGGCCCCGTCCCTGCCGGGGTGGGGCCGCGCACCGGTGCGCGGGCAGGGGCGGGATCCCGACATTCAGGGATCCCGCCCCTGCCGGCTCGGACAGCGCGACTGGTTCCGGGCAGAGTCAGGCTGCGGCCCGTAGGTGTTCGTGCGCCCATTCCTCGAAGGTCGTGAGCGGCACACCGAGGGCCCGCGCGTATTCCGGGCGGGCGGGTTGCCCGGCCACGTTCATGAGTTCGTGCGAGATGCCCGCCCACTCCGGCATTCCTGCGGCGATCGCCTCCTCCTCGGTCATGTCGGGCGCGGTCAGCTCGGTGCCCAGAGCGCGGGAGAGGATCTCGGCGATCTCCGTCAGCGTCAGGTAGTCGCTCGCCAGTTCGAGCTCGACCCCGTTGAACCGATCGGGTGCGGCAATGGCTGCGGCGACCGCCTTGCCGATGTCGTCGACCGCGACGAGGGAGAGCCGGGTCTGGGGCTTCAGAACAGTCGCCAGGCCGCCCTCGACACCGCGGGGAAGCAGGTATGCCGTGGAGGGCAGGAAGTTCTCCATGAAGAAGCCCGGCTTGATGAGCGACCAGTGGGTGAAGCCCGCCTCGCGTACCCGGTCCTGGATGCCGACCTTGACGGTGTAGTAGGGCTCCAGGGGCGCCCAGCGGCCTTCGGCCCAGCCGGGGGCCTCGGTCTGCCGCCCGGCACCGGAGACGGACGAGTGCACGAACTGCGGCACGCCCGCGGCCAGCGCGCCGTCGATCAGGTTGACGGCCTGGGTCAGCTCGCCGTCGTAGTCGAAGGCGTCTCCCTTCATCTGGGGCATCTGGAGGGAGAAGACGGCTCGGGCTCCCTGCGCGGCCCCGATCACCGAGTCACGGTGGCGGAGATCGCCGGTGCGTAGTTCGGCGCCGAGCGCCTCCACCGTCTTCGCCCGGCCTGTCGCGGGGTTGCGGACCAGCGCCCGGACGGGAACGCCCGCCGCGAGCAGGGCGCGGGTGGTGGCACCACCCTGCTGTCCGGTGGCACCGACGACCAGGACTGGTGCGGGATCGGTGGGCATGAGGCTCCTCCTGGAGTGCGAGCATTAAACGGCGGGGGCCGCCGCTTAATGCTTGGTACGATACGACGGACCCCGCCACTTAGCAATCCCGAGGTGACGCCATGCCCGCCCAGCGAGTGGACGCCCGGCGCAACTACGCGCTCCTGCTCGCCGTGGCCGAGGAGGAGATCGCCGCGCACGGCGCCGACGCGTCCCTGGAGCAGATCGCTCGCGTCGCGGGAGTCGGATCGGCCACCGTGCGCCGGCACTTCCCCAACCGCCACGCACTGCTGGAAGCGGTCTTCCGCGAACGGATCGAGGCCCTGAGCGCCCACGCCCGCGATCTGGCCGACGCGGCCGACGCCCGGGCCGCGCTGCTGGAGTGGCTGAGCGCCGTCACCGCGTACGCCTCCACCATCCGAGGACTGGCCATCGCGCTGACCCGCGACAGAGCGACCGACCCCGGCGTGGCCCACGAGCACTGCGCCTCGGCGCAGCTCACCGAGGCCGGCGACCCGCTGGTACGCCGCGCCGTGCGGGATGGCGCGGTGGCACCGGGCGTGACCGTCACCGACCTGCTCACGCTGATCACCGGCATCGCCCTGGCCACGGAACACCACCCGGACCCCGCCACCGAGGCGAACCGGCTCCTCGGCCTGACCGTCGCGGGAGTCAGCCCCCATCAGGGGTGAGCCGAGAGAAACGGTCGTTGCCTCCGGCGTCGTAGCCGGCCAACATCAGCAGCCTGGCCGAGGACCGGCGTCCTGACGCCGCTCACGGGGCCGGCGGCGTGAACACCCCGAAGTGGTTCCCCGCCGGGTCGGCCAGGTGGGCGAAGGTCAGCCCGCTCGGCGCGCCGCGCGGCGGCACCAGCACCTTCCCGCCGGCCGCCCCGGCCCGCCGGCAGGCGTCCGCCACGTCGGCGACCTGGGCGTAGAAGATCGCGTAGTTCGGCGTGCTGCCGTCGGAGGCGCGGATCGCCCCGCCGATCCCCCCGTCCCGACCGTCGGTCACCCGGTACGACCGGCCCGGCGCCCCCTGCTCCTCGAACGCCCAGCCGAACAACTCCCCGTAGAAGCGCTCCGCCTCCTCGGGCCGGTCGGTGCCGATCTCGAACCAGGTGATCGCGTTGGTCGTGGTCATGTCTGCCTCCCGTGCGCCGCGCCGGCCGGTCGACCGGCGCCGTCGGAGATCAGCCTCGACCCGTCCCGCGACACCGTCCTGTCGGTGTTTCCCGGCGGTCAGCCGGGATCGACCCGCCCGTCCAGCGGTGCCCCGCCCGCCGCCGATCCCCCGCCGCCCGGCGGTCGCGGGTCCGAACCCGGGCCATCGCGGGCTCAGGCCAGGGTGAGCTGGCGGACGATGTGCTGTGGGATGTCCAGCTCGCCGGGGCGCAGCTCCCGGGTGACCGGCTCCGGCAGCGCGGTCACCGAGCCGATCCGGTCCACCCGGAACGCGCGCAGGCCGTCGCGCAGCCGGCACCAGGCCAGCAGGTACCAGTGCCAGGGGTTGCCGAGGAAGCCCAGCGGCTCCACGACCCGCTCGGTGACGGCCCCGGCCCGGTCGGCGTACCCGAGGCGCAGCACCCGGCGTGCGGTGACCGCGCCGGCGACGGCGGCCGGGACGGGCGCGGCGGGCCCACCGCCGATGAGGTGCACCCGGCCGGCGAGCCGGCGGGCCTCGGCGGCGTCGGCGGGCGGCATCACCGCGAGCAGCTTGCGCAGGGCCGCGGCCCCCGCCTCGATGAACGGGCCGCCGCCGAGGCGGTGCAGCGCCACGGCCATCGCCACCGCCTCGGCGGCGGTGAGGTTGACCGGCGGCAGGGTGTGCGCGCGGTCGACCACGTAGCCGCCGGTGCGGCCGGTCTCCGCCCAGATCGGCACCCCGGCCTGCTGCAACGCGCCGATGTCGCGCTCGATGGTGCGCGAGCTGACCTCGAAGCGGTGGGCGAGCCAGCGGGCGCTGCGCGGCCGGGGCGACACCGCGCGCAGCTCCTCGACCAGGGCGTAGAGGCGGTCCGTGCGGTTCACGCCCGTAGGTTAGCCGCCGGGTGCGACGAGGCCGGGTCAGGCGGGGCGGGGCGAGGGCCGGGCCGCGTCAGGCGATGCAGGCGCAGACGATCAGCGCGGCCCCGAAGTGGGTGGCGGCGCTGACCCAGGCCGCCGGGTGCGGCTCGTCGGAGCAGATGACCTCGCCGAGCCGGCCCGGGGTTAGCAGGTCCAGCACGAAGAAGGCCAGCGCCATGACCAGCAGACCGATCAGCCCGAAGATCACCGTGGAGGCAAGCCCCTTGGCGAAGTCGCTGTAGCTGGTGAGGATCGCGGTGAACACGATCCCGGCGATGCCGAGCTGGTTCGCGGCGAGCAGCAACCCGGCGTTGGTGTTGCGCCGCACCCAGATCAGCTCGCGCAGCTTCCCCGGGGTGAGCAGGTCGACCAGGCCGAAGCCGGCCGCCATCAGACCCACCCCGACGACCCCGAACACGACGCTCTGCCAGGCTCCGCTGAGCAGGTCCTCCAGCACCGACTGCCTCCCGACCACCTACCGCCCGGCGGGGGTGCCGGCGCGGTGATCGAGACGATAGCGGCCCGCCGCAACCCCCGGCAGCCCGCGCTGGCGGTAGGCCCTACAGCGACAGGTAGCGCTGCCGCTCGTAGGGGGTGACCTCGCGGCGGTACTGCTCCCACTCGGCCCGCTTGTTGCGCAGGAAGAAGTCGAAGACGTGCTCGCCGAGCACCTCGGCGACCAGCTCGGAGCCGGCCATCACGTCGATCGCCTCGGACAGGTTCTCCGGCAGCGCCTCGTACCCCATGGCGCGGCGCTCGGCGCTGCTCAGCGACCAGACGTCGTCCTCGGCGCCCGGGGGCAACTCGTAGCCCTCCTCGATGCCCTTGAGGCCGGCGCCGAGGAGCACCGCGAAGGCCAGGTAGGGGTTCGTCGCCGAGTCCAGCGAGCGGACCTCCACCCGGGCCGAGTTCGGCTTGCCGTACGCCGGGACGCGGACCAGCGCGGACCGGTTCAGGTGGCCCCAGCAGACGTACGCGGGGCTCTCCGTGATCCGGTCCGGCAGCGCCTGCGGGAACAGCCGCTTGTACGAGTTGACCCACTGGTTGGTGACGGCCGTGTACTCCCGGGCGTGCGTGAGCAGCCCGGCGATGAACGACTTCGCCACCTTCGACAGCTTCATCGGGTCGGCGCTGTCGTGGAACGCGTTGCGCTCCCCCTCGAACAGCGACAGGTGGGTGTGCATGCCGCTGCCGGGCTGGTCGGTGAACGGCTTCGGCATGAAGCTGGCCTGCACGCCGGTGGAGAGCGCGACCTCCTTGACCACGTGCCGGAAGGTCATGATGTTGTCGGCGGTGGTCAACGCGTCGGCGTAGCGCAGGTCGATCTCCTGCTGGCCGGGGGCGACCTCGTGGTGGCTGTACTCCACGGAGATGCCGATCCGCTCCAGGGCCAGCACGCCCTGGCGGCGGAAGTCCCGGGCCACCGCGTGGGTGGTGTGCTCGAAGTAGCCGCCCGTGTCGACCGGGACGGGCACCGAGCCGTCCTGCGGGCCGTTCTCCAGCAGGAAGAACTCGATCTCGGGGTGCGTGTAGAAGGTGAAGCCCTTCTCGGCGGCCTTGGACAGCATCCGGCGCAGCACGTGCCGGGGGTCGGCCCAGGACGGGCCGCCGTCGGGGAGCAGGATGTCGCAGAACATCCTGGCGCTCTCGCCGCTCGCCCCGCCCTCGAAGGGGAACACCTGGAAGGTGGTCGGGTCGGGCATGGCCACCATGTCGGACTCGAAGACCCGGGCGAAGCCCTCGATCGCCGAGCCGTCGAACCCGATGCCCTCCTCGAAGGCCGCCTCCAGTTCGGCGGGCGCGACCGAGACGCTCTTGAGGGTGCCCAGCACGTCGGTGAACCACAGCCGGACGAACCGGATGTCCCGCTCTTCCAGCGTACGGAGGACGAACTCCTGCTGACGGTCCACTTCCACCCCTCGCGACACTGTTGCCCATCACCGGCCGGGCTTACCGCCCAGTCTCCACCGGGTCCTTTACGCAGACGTTACGCGACCTTTCCGGGCCGCGTCCTGTCGTGTCCCGCCACCTGGCGGGCGGGCCGGCGGACCTGTTCCCACGGGCCTACGGCCGGGCCCCAGGACGCCCGGGCCGGTAGCCGCCGCCCGCCGTGTCGGGCCCGTCCGGCTGAGGCAAGATGAGGGCATGCCCACCCTGCGTCTCGCCCTGTCCCAGGTCAATCCGAGCGTCGGCGACCTCGACGACAATGCCGGCCTGGTCCGCCGGTGGACCCGGCGGGCCGCCGACGCGGGCGCCCAGCTCGTCCTGTTCCCGGAGATGACGCTGACCGGGTACCCGGTCGAGGACCTGGTCTTCCGTCGGTCCTTCGTCGCCGCGTCCCAGACCGCGCTGCGCCGCCTCGCCGCCGACCTGGCCGCCGACGGCCTCGGGGAGCTGCCGGTGGTGGTCGGCTACCTGGACGCGGACGGCCCGCCGCAGGTCAGCGCCGACGCCAAGCCGGGCCACGGTGCCCGCAACGCCGCCGCCGTGCTGCACCGTGGCGAGGTGGTGGCCACCTACTTCAAGCACCACCTGCCCAACTACGGCGTGTTCGACGAGGACCGCTACTTCGTACCGGGCGACATGCTGACCGTGGTGCGGGTCGGCGGGGTGGACGTGGCGCTGACCATCTGCGAGGACCTGTGGCAGGCCGGTGGCCCGTTCGCGGTGGCCCGGCAGGCCGGGGTCGGCCTGGTGGTCACCATCAACGGCTCGCCGTACGAGCTGAACAAGGACGACGTCCGGCTGCCGCTGGTGCGCCGCCGGGCCGCCGAGGCGGGCGCCACCGTGGCGTACGTCAACATGGTCGGCGGGCAGGACGAGCTGGTCTTCGAGGGCGACTCGATGATCGTGGGCGCGGACGGGACGCTGCTGACCCGCGCCCCGCAGTTCGTCGAGCACCTGCTGCTGCACGACGTCGAGCTGCCGGCGGCACCGGAGCCGGTCGGCGACGCCGGGGAGCTGGAAGGCGGGATGCGGATCGTGCGCGCCACGGTCAGCGACCTGCTGCCGCCGGCCCCGGGCGAGGCGGCGGTCGGCGGGATCATCCAGCCGGCGGCCGACGAGGCCGAGGTGTGGCAGGCGCTGGTGCTGGGCCTGCGCGACTACGTCGACAAGAACCGGTTCCCGTCGGTGGTGCTCGGGCTCTCCGGCGGCATCGACTCCGCGGTGGTGGCGGCCCTCTCGGTCGACGCGCTCGGCCCGGACCGGGTGGTCGGGGTGTCGATGCCCAGCCAGCACTCCTCGGAACACTCCCGCTCCGACGCGGAGGACCTGGCCAAGCGCACCGGGCTGGACTACCGGGTGCAGCCGATCCAACCGATGGTGGACACCTACCTGGCGAACCTGTCGCTGTCCGGGGTGGCGGTGGAGAACCTCCAGGCCCGGGTGCGCGGGGTGCTGCTGATGGCACTGTCGAACCAGGAGGGCCACCTCGTCCTCACCACCGGCAACAAGAGCGAGCTGGCGGTCGGCTACTCCACCCTGTACGGCGACTCGGTCGGCGGGTTCAACCCGATCAAGGACGTGTGGAAGACGCTGGTCTGGCGGCTCGCGAAGTGGCGCAACGCGGACGCCGCCCGCCGGGGCGAGACGCCGCCGATCCCGGAGAACTCGATCGGCAAGCCGCCGAGCGCCGAGCTGAGCCCCGGCCAGCTCGACAGCGACACGCTGCCCGACTACGACGTGCTCGACCCGATCCTGATCGGGTACGTCGACGGCGACCTCGGCCGGGCCGGGCTCGTCGAGTCCGGCCACGACCCGGCGGTCGTCGACCGGGTGCTGCGGATGGTGGACACCGCCGAGTACAAGCGCCGGCAGTCGGCGCCCGGCACGAAGATCTCCATGAAGGCGTTCGGGCGGGACCGCCGGCTGCCGATCACCAACCGCTGGCGCGAGGACGGCTGATCCGGCGGGGGTACGCCCGGCGGCCGGCCCACGCCGCCGCCGGGGAGTGAGATCCTGCACTGTCTCCTCCCGCCACCGCCCGCCCGGTGCGACGATCGCGGCGGAACCCGGGGACCGCGAAGGCGGCCTCGAGGAAGGAGACAGTCATGGTGGAGTCCACCCCGACCGAGGTGACGGCGCTGTACGGCGGCCCGGCCACCCGGCGGGTCCGCACCCGCGACCTGCTCGCCGCCAAGGAGCGCGGCGAGCGGTGGTCGATGCTGACCTCGTACGACCAGTACACGGCGTCGATCTTCGACGCCGCCGGCATCCCGGCGCTGCTGGTCGGCGACTCGGCGGCGAACAACGTCTTCGGCTACGAGACGACGCTGCCGGTGACCGTCGACGAGCTGCTGCCGCTGGTCCGCGCGGTGGTGCGGGCCACCCGGCAGGCGCTGATCGTCGGCGACCTGCCGTTCGGCTCGTACGAGGAGGGGCCGACGCAGGCGCTGCGCACCGCGGTGCGGTTCATGAAGGAGGGCGGCTGTCACGCGGTGAAGCTGGAGGGCGGCCGGCGCTGCGCGGCGCAGATCGCCGCGATCGTCGACGCCGGCATCCCGGTGATGGCGCACATCGGCTTCACCCCGCAGCGCGAGCACACCCTCGGCGGGTACCGGGTGCAGGGGCGGGGCGACGCGGCCGACGACGTGCTCGCCGACGCGCGGGCGGTGACCGAGGCGGGCGCGTTCGCGGTGGTGCTGGAGATGGTGCCGGGCGAGGTGGCCGGACGGATCACCGCGGAGCTGCCGATCCCGACCGTCGGCATCGGGGCCGGCCCGGACACCGACGCGCAGGTGCTGGTCTGGCAGGACATGGCCGGGCTGCGTACCGGGAGGGCCCCGCGCTTCGTGAAGCGCTACGCCGACCTGGCCGGCGCGCTGACCGACGCCACCCGCCGGTTCGCCGACGAGGTCCGCGGCGGCGAGTTCCCCGCCGCCGAGCACACCTTCTGACCGGTACGCGGGGTTGCGGTGGGTGCCCCGGCGGGTGCCCACCGCACGGCCACCGCGTCCACAACCGGGGGATGTTCGACTTCGGCATCTCCGGCTACCGGCTCGGGCGCCGGCGTGCGACCGTAGCGCTTGTCGATCTCCGGGCCGGTGGCGCGCTCAGGCCAGCGCGAACAGGACCTTCCGGGCGACCGGGTCGGCGGTGACCAGCCGGACCCGGACCCGCCCCCCCAGCGGCAGCTCGCCCGTGCAGCGGGCCCGCACCGGCGGGGAGTCCAGGGCCACCGTGCCGCCGGGCTGACGGCCCGGCTTCGACTGGCCGTTCGGCGGGGTGTCCACGTCGAGCACCGCCGCGTCGAACGTCTCACCTATCCGGTGCTCCAGCAGCACCGCCTCGGCCAGCTCGACCGCGCCCCGGGTGGCCGCACCGGCGGTCCGGTCGGTCGCGGCCATCGCCTCCGGCAGCTTCGGCAGCGCGGCCCGGGCCCAGTCGGGCACCGCCCGTCCCTCGTGCAGGGCCAGGCACACCTCGGTGGCGTACCGGTCGGCCAGCCGGCGCAGCGGCGCGGTGACGTGGGCGTACGCGGCGGCGACCCCGCCGTGCTCCGGCCGGTCGGGCGGCGCGCCGTCGAACGCCGTGTACGCGGCGCCGCGCATCAGCTCGGCCGCCTGGTCGACGAACGCCGCCGCCCGGGGCTTCGAGGCGTCCAGCCCGGCGAGCACCTCGCCCACGCCCACACCGGCCGGCCAGTCGACGCCGAGCGCGGCGGCTGCGGTGCGCAGCCGGGCCACAGCCTCCGGCTTCGGCGCCGGCATGGTGCGCAGCAGCCCGATCCCGCCGGCCAGCATGAGGTCGGCGGCGGCCATCCCGGTGAGCAGGGAGATCTGGGCGTTGTGGTCCTCCATCGGCACCGGCCCGCGCAGCACCAGCCGCCAGCCGTCGCCGTCCGCCTCGACGTCCTGCTCCGGCAGCGGCAGGTTCACCGCGCCCCGGCGCAGTCCGCGCGTGGTGAGCAGGGCGCCGATCTCGGGCAGCAGGGCGATCGGCTCGGGCAGCCGCCCGGCGTCGGCGTCGGCCTGGACGCCCGCGTAGTCCAGCTTGGCGCGGCTGCGCACCAGGGCGCGTTCCAGCGTGACGGCGACCGTGCCGCCGTCGGGGTCGAGGTCGACGGTCCACACCACGGCCGCCCGGTCCTGGCCCGGCAGCAGGCTGGCCGCGCCCTCGCTCAGGGTGTGCGGGTGCAGGGGCACGTTGCCGTCGGGCAGGTACACGGTCTGCCCCCGCCGCCAGGTCTCCTCCTCCAGCGCGCCGCCGGGGCGCACGTGCGCGGCGACGTCCGCGATCGCGTACCGGACCCGGAAGCCACCGCCGGGACGGCGGGCGAGGTGCATCGCCTGGTCGAGGTCCCGCGAGGTCGCCGGGTCGACGGTGACGAACGGGATGTCGGTGCGGTCGGCGGCGGCGCGGGGCGGCGCGGCTGCCGCCGCCTCGGCCTCGCGCTGCGCCACGGGCGGGAACTGCTCGGGCAAGCCCAGCTCGCGGCGCAGCGCGCCGAAGTCGATGCGGGGTGCCAGTACGCGTCGGATCACCACGGGGTCAATCCTGACACGGGTGATCCGCTCCCCGGCACCCTCGCGGACCCGCCGCCCGGGCCGCGTACCGGTGCGGGTGGCGGGCCGGCGACGGACGGTCAGCGGCGGGCGGCGATGCTCAGCCGGTGGCCTTGCGGGCCGTCGCCCGGGTACCGCGCGGCGCGCTCGCGCGGGCCGCCGCCGTCCGGGGCGCCGCCTTCTTCGCCGTGGTCTTCTTCGCCGGGGCCTTCTTCGCCGCCGCCTTGCGGGTGGTGCTCGACGAGGTGGCGGTGGCCTTCTTCGCCGGGGCCTTCTTCGCGGCGGCCTTGCGGGCGCCCCCGGTGGGCCGGGTCGAGGCGGTCTTCGTCGCGGCGGTGGTCTTCTTCGCCGGGGCCTTCCTGGCCGCGGTGGTCGTCTTCTTCGCCGCCGTGCCCGTCTTCTTCGCCGCCGGCGCCTTCTTCGCGGTGGCCTTCGTCGTCGCGGTGGCCTTCGCCGCCGCGGTCTTCCTCGCCGCGGCCTTCGTCGCGGCGCCTGCGGCTGTGGTGGTCCGCTTCGCCGCCGTGCCCGCGGCGGCGGTCGTCTTCTTCGCCGTGCTCCGGGCGGCCGGGGCCTTCTTCACCGTGGTCCTGGTGGCCGGGGCCTTCTTCGCGGCGGTCTTCGAGGCCGGGGCCTTACGTGTGACGATCTTCGTCGTGGCGGCCTTCCTCGCGACCGCCGTCTTCGCCGGCACCCGGCCCGCCCCGGCGCCGGACGCGTTGGGGGACGCCTTGGTCACGGTCGACCCCCGGGCCGCCGCGCCGGCCGTCCCCGAGGGGCGCGCGGCCGTGGCACTGGTCCCGCCTGCGGCCCGCCCGGCCGTGGCGGTCTTCTTCGCGGGCGTACGTTTGGCGGCCGGGCGGGTGGTGGCCTTCTGTGCTTCGGCCATCTGGGTTCCCTCCTTGGGGACTTGCGCTCGCGTGCCTCCTCACGGGGCACGGAGTTCCTCGACGCGGGCGGTCCCGCGCCGCTTATCTGTCCTCCCCGGCCCAACGGGCGTCCGCGGCGTCCCACGCGTCGTTACGCTCCCGCACCTGCTGCAGGGCGTTCTCCGCGTCGGATGCCGAGGCGTACGGCCCGAGCACGTGCCGCGCCGCGCAGACGTCGGCATCGGTCTCGACCCGGTGGTGTCGGGTGCACCAGTAGTAGTGCCCACCACTTCCGCTGTCGCTCATGGGATCACTGTGCACCGCGAACCGCCCGACCGCCACCGGTTCAACCAGAACCGGTAGCGGCTTCCACAGTAGACGTGCTGGTCAGCGGCCGGGCCGGAACCGCGAAACCCGCCGGACCGGGTGCGTCTGCCGTGCCCGCCGGACGTACCGGCTCACCTTCCGGCTGGCCTGCGGGCAGTTCGGCCGGCTGGTCGGCCGCTCGCCGCGACGGGGCGGCGGCACCGGATGCTGGCGGGCCGCCCTCAGCTGATCGGCCTGCCGGTGACGTCGGGGGAACCGCTTGACCTGGGGTACTTCATATCAGCTGGACCCGAGATCAACCATCCGTCGGAGCGTCCCACTTACGGGACTGGCGAGACCGGTAGCTTGGGCCGCTCAGGTCGATGAGACGACCTCCGTATGCGCCGGGACCGCCCGTGTGCGAGCCTCGTCGGAGCATTTTCACTGCGTCGCGCCACCTGTCACCGCCGGGTCACCCTCGGCACGGAGACGGTGGCGCCGGCCAGCCATAGCTGGGGAGAAGAACTGTGGCGAATCTTGACATCGCGCTGAAGAGCGCGATGAGTATCGATGGGGCGATCGGGGCGGCGCTCGTCGACTACAACAGCGGCATGACGCTCGGCGTGGCCGGCGGCACCGGGGAGATCGACCTGACCGTCGCCGCCGCCGGCAACACCGACGTGGTGCGCGCCAAGATGCGCACCATCGAGATGCTGAAGCTCGACGATGAGATCGAGGACATCCTCATCACGCTCGGCGGCCAGTACCACCTGATCCGGCCGGTGACCAGCCGCACCGGCAAGGGGCTCTTCTTCTACCTGATGGTGAGCAAGAGCCGGGCCAACCTGGCGATGGCCCGCCACCAGCTGCGCACGATCGAGGAGAGCCTGGAGTTGTGAGCGGACTGGACAACACCGGGACGGCTCTCCCCCGCCGCACCGCCCGGCCGCCCGAGGGGATGCCGTCGCCCCGGTCGCTCCCGCCGTCACTCGCAGGGAACCCGACGCTGCCGTACCCGCAGATCGGTCAGGCGCTGGCCGAGCTGCGGTTGGAGATCCCCGGGGTGCACGGCTGCGTGCTGGGCGGGGTGGACGGTCTGATGATCACCCACAACATGCAGACCGACGTCGACCCGAGCGACCTGGCGGCGCTCGCGGCGACCACGTACGGCCTGGGTCGTCAGGTCGGCCTGCGGCTGGGCCAGGGCGACTTTCAACAGTCCACGGTCCGCAACGCGCTCGGCTACCTGAGCGTCTACGCGGTCAGCGCGCAGGCGCTGCTCGCCGTGGTCGGGAGCGACACCATCAACGTGGCCCGGCTGCACCTGCACGCCCCGCCGGTGGCCGGGCGGCTCGCCGCCCTGCTCGACGGCGTGACGCCGGCCTCCCAGCGGCGGTGACCCGGCGCCCCACCGCCGAACTGACCGACCGGAAGCGGTGACCCGGGCACCCGCCGCCGAACTGATCGACCGGAAGCGGTGACCCGGGCACCCGCCGCCGCGCTGACCGGACCGGGACACGCGGGCGGGACACCGCCACGGTCCGTCCGTGCCGACGCCGCAACCGCTCGTGCCGGCCCGGGGCCACCCGCCCCGGGCCGGCGCGCCACAATGCGGCATGGACCCGGACGTACGGCGGTACCTGACTGACCTGGTCGGGGCGACCCGCGACGTGCTCGGCGCCGACCTGGTGGGTGCGTACGCGGCCGGCTCGGTCGCCCTCGGCGCGTACCAGGCGGGGCGCAGCGACATCGACGTGGCGCTGGTCTGCGCGCACGCCCTGACCGGCGGGCGCAAGCGGGAGCTGGTGGCCCGGCTGCGGCACGAGGCGCTGCCCTGCCCCGCGCGCGGCTTGGAACTGGTCGTCTACCGGCGGGAGGTGGCCCGCTCCGGCACCCCGGAGCCGGGCTTCGAGGTCGAGCTGAACAGCGGCGCCCGGATGCCGTTCCGGGTGACCTGGTCCGGCGACGGACGGCCGGCGGCGGACGGCCGGTTCTGGTACGGGCTGGACCGCAGCATCCTGCACTCCGGCGGGCTGGCCCTGGCCGGGCCCCCGGCGGCGGAGACGTTCGCCGACCTGACGCCGGCCGACCTGCGCCGGCTGCTGGTGGACGCGCTGACCTGGTGGCTCGCGCTGCCGACGCCGCCCGGCGACGCGCCGGCGGCCGGCGCCGAGGACGCCGTGCTCGGCGCCTGCCGCTCGCTGGTGCGCTGCCGCGACGGGGTGTGGCTGCCCAAGGTCGCGGCCGGACGGCGGCTGGTGGAGCGGGGGCACCCCGGGGCGGCGCTGGTCGAGCGGGCGATCGCCGCCCGGCACGGCGGCCCGCCGCCGGGTGGCCAGACCGCGCGGGCCTTCCAGCGGGCCGTCCTCGACGAGCTGCGCGCGATGCTATGACCCTACTGATATATAGCTAGTCGTGGATATGTCGATAGCCTGTCATCACGATCTCGGACCGCGTACGACCAGCTCCGACGCGGTCGACGACAGAGGAGACCGACACATGACGCTCCCCCGCAAGGTCGCTGCCCTCGGCGTGCTGACCGTATCGGCGATGGCCACGGCCATGATCGGCGGCCCGGCTACCGCGGCACCGACGACCGGTGAGATCCGCTCCGCCGGTGGCGCCACCGCCGTCCCCTCCAGCTACATCATCGTGCTGAACGACACCGCCGTCGGCGGCAAGGCCGGCACCCGGGTCGCCGCCGTCACCAGCTCGGCGGACAAGCTCGCGAAGCGCTACGGCGGCGACGTCGCCCAGGTGTACGGCGAGGCGCTCAACGGCTTCGAGGCGCGGCTGTCCGAGGCCGCCGCCAAGCGGCTGGCCGCCGACCCGGCGGTCGCCTGGGTCGAGCAGAACCACGAGGTCGCCCTCCAGACCACCCAGGCCAACCCGCCGTGGGGTCTGGACCGGATCGACCAGACCAACCTGCCGCTGAACAGCGCCTACAGCTACACCAGCACCGGGTCGGGCGTCACCGCGTACATCGTCGACACCGGCATCCGGACCACCCACACCAACTTCGGCGGGCGGGCCGTCGACGGCTACGACGCGGTCGACAACGCCCTGCCGGCCGCCGACTGCAACGGCCACGGCACCCACGTCGCCGGCACCGTCGGCGGCTCGACCTACGGCGTCGCCAAGAACGTCCGGCTGGTGGCCGTGCGGGTGCTCGACTGCGCCGGCAGCGGCACCACCGCCGGCGTCATCGCCGGGGTCAACTGGGTGACCTCCAACCACCAGGCCGGCCAGCCGGCGGTGGCGAACATGAGCCTCGGCGGCGGCCTCAACACGTCGCTCAACACCGCCGTGGCGAACTCCGTCGCCGACGGCGTCACCTACGCGGTGGCCGCCGGTAACTCCAACGCCAACGCCTGCAACTACTCGCCGGCCTCCGTGGCCAGCGCCATCACCGTCGGCGCGACGCAGAACAACGACGCCCGCGCGTCGTACTCGAACTACGGCACCTGCGTGGACATCTTCGCGCCGGGCACCGGCGTGCTGTCCGCCTGGTACACCAGCAACACGGCGACCAACACCATCAGCGGCACCTCGATGGCCTCGCCGCACGTGGCCGGCGCCGCCGCCCGCGTCCTGCAGAACAACCCGACCTGGTCCCCGGCCCAGGTGGCGTCTTACCTGATCTCCACCGCCACCCCGAACGTGGTGACCAGCCCGGGCACCGGCTCCCCGAACCGCCTGCTGTACGTCTCCCCCACCAGCTGATCCTCCCACCCCCCTGGTACGGCCCCGGAGCGCACGATCGCTCCGGGGCCGCACCGCGTCCGGCCTCAGGCCGGGACGGGCGCGGTCGGTGCCCGGGGTCGAGTACCGGGGCGGTCTGTGCTGGGCCGAGCCCGGTCCGGCCCGGGAGCCCGGTCCACCCGCCGACCCCGTAGCACCCCGGTTCACCTGCTGAAACGGGCGTAACCGACGCCCCCGACGGCGGGTTGATCCCCATGACGTGGGTGAATGCCCGCGGGCACGCGTCACGGCCTGGGGGTGAGCGGTGCAGCGCAGACTTCTCTCCCTCGCCCCGCTGCTCACCTGCGTACTCCTGTTGCATCTCGGCTTCGCCTTCGCCACGGCGCTCCCCGGACCCGCCACGACCCACGCCCGGGTGTCGGGCGCTGCGCCGCACCGCACCGATCCGCCGGCCCGGGACGGCGTCGCCTCGCGGGCCGATCCGGTACGGCTCGAAGCACACCTCCCCGTGACCACCCTCGCCGCGCCGGCTGGGCAGTCGCCGAAGCGGACCGTGGTGGCGGACTTCGACGGTAAGGCGTGCGGCTCGGTCACCCGCTCCGGGCGCAGCAACCCGACGACCGACCGCCGCGACCCGGTGGGCCAGGAGGCGTGCGCGCCACCCCACGCGCCACGGCGCCGGGCCAACATCGCCGACGGGCGTCCGCTGAGCACGGTCACGGGCCCCGACCCGATCCGGTCGAGCGTCCTGCGCTGCTGACCGCCGCGCGCCGCGAGTCCCGGCCGCACCCGCCCACCCACCGCCTACCCGAGCCGCTGCCGGGCGGGCGAGCGGCAGCGGCGCAGACCCGACCGGCCGGGGCGACCCCCGCACCCCCGTCGACCACGCGCGCCCCACCGACCCGCACCGCCGCCCGAAGCCGCGGTGCGCCCGGCCTCACGCCGACGGTGGCGCGCCTCCGTTGCTCGCCCACCGACTCCCGGAGTGGACCATGCCGTTTCCCGCCCAGCCCTGGCGCACTCTCCGTGCCGACCTGCCCGCCTCCATCGTCGTCTTCCTCGTCGCGTTGCCGCTCTGCGTGGGCATCGCCGTCGCCTCCGGCGTACCCGCCGAACTGGGCCTGGTCACCGGCGTGGTCGGCGGCCTGGTCGTGGGGTTCATGCCCGGCAGCAGCATGCAGGTCAGCGGCCCGGCGGCCGGGCTGACCGTGCTGGTCGCCGAGGCCGTGGACCGCTACGGCCTGACCGGCCTCGGCACCATCGTGCTGGTCGCCGGGCTGCTCCAGGTCGGCCTCGGGCTGCTGCGGCTCGGCCGCTGGTTCCGGGCCATCTCCGTGGCCGTGGTGCAGGGCATGCTCGCCGGCATCGGCCTGCTGCTCATCGTCGGGCAGCTCTACGTCCTGGCCGGCGCCGCCACGCCGCACACCGGGCCGGGCAAGTTCACCGGCCTGCCCGGCCTGGTGGGCGACCTCGTCACGTCCACCACGGCGCAGGTCTCGCTCTGCGTCGGCGTCGCCACCATCGTGGTCATGGTGCTCTGGGACGCCCTGCCCGGCCGGCTGGGGACGGTCCCCGGCACGCTGGTCGCCGTGGCCGGGACGGCCGGGGCCACCGCCGTGCTCGGGCTGCCGGTGGACACGATCAGCGTCGAGGGCCTGATCGAGGCGGTACGGCCCTCACTCGGGCACTGGGGCACGTTGGCGGACGTCGGCGTGCTCGCCACCATCGCGACGTTCACCCTGGTCGCCTCGGCGGAGAGCCTGTTCAGCGCGGCGGCGGTCGATCGGCTGCACCAGGGCCCGCGCACCGACTTCGACAGGGAACTCGTGGCGCAGGGCGCCGGCAACACCGTCTGCGGCCTGCTGGGCGCGCTGCCGATGACGGCGGTCATCGTACGCAGCTCCGCGAACGTGCGGGCCGGCGCGCGGACGAAGGCGTCCCGGGTACTGCACGGGGTGTGGCTGTTGCTGTTCGCCGCCGCCGCGCCCGGCCTGCTCGGGCTGATCCCGCTGCCCGCGCTCGCGGCCGTGCTCGTTCACGCCGGGGTGAAGCTACTGCCGCTGCGGGCAGCGCCGCAGCTGTGGCGGGGGCAGCACCAGGGCGAGGTGGTGGTGCTGGCGGTGACCGCCACGGCCATCCTCACCATGGACATGTTCACCGGCGTGCTCGTCGGCCTCGGCCTGGCCATCGTCAAGACGGCGTGGGAGACGTCCCACGTGCGGGTCACCGTGCGGGACGGCACGGCTGGGCCGATCAACGTGACGATCTCCGGGAACGCGACGTTCCTGCGGCTGCCCACCATCCTCACCACGCTGAACGGGCTGCCGTCCGACCGGACCGTACGGCTGGACCTGCGCGGCCTGCGGCACGTGGACCTCGCCTGCCGGTCGGCGCTGGACTCCTGGATCGAGACGCACAACGGCAACGCGGGGGTGTCCGTGCAGATCGTCGCGCCGCGCCCGGCCGAGGACGACCGGCCCCGGACGGTCGACGCCACCGAGTGACCCGTCCCGCCGGCCGGGCCCGTTCAGGCCGGGCTGATGTGGGCCGCCAGGATCCGCCAGCCGCGATCGCCGTACGTCCACGTCCTGGTGTACCGGAGCCTCGCCGTGACCGGGACGCCACCGAAGGTCCCCGTCACCCGGCCCAGGAAGAACGTCACCCCGGTCGTCCCCTCGACGATCAGGTCCAGTTCCTCCTCCACCAGTTCGTCGATGACGGAGGTCCGGTCACGGTGGGCGTTGAGGTCGTCCTGCTTGGTGAACCTGTTCCCGTCCGGGCCGAAGGCGATCAGGCGCTCGTCGAGCAGCCCGTCGAAGGCGGCCACGTCCCCCGCCCGTTGGGCGGCCTGAAGCCGGCGCTCGGCGTCGAGCAGTTCGGCCTCGAGTTCGCTGTCCGGCATCGTGCCATCCTCCTCGGGACGGACCTCGTCGGCAAGCCCGGTCGCTGCCCGAGGCGCCGTCGCTCGGCCGCCGGTCGTCCGGCCCGCCCCCGGCGTACCGAAGGTTCGGGACGACGGCCGGGCCCCGACGTCACGACCCTATGCGAGTCGCCCGGGCCGCACGGGACAACCGGCGTCCGGGAGAACCGTCGGTGCAACCTGCTTCAATACCGGTCGGATTCGAGAACGAAGAGGGTGCGGACAGCATGGGAACCTGGGGCAGCGGGAACTTCGACGACGACACGGCGGCCGACCATCTCACGGACCTGACCAACCGGCTGATCGCCGAGGTCACCGAGGCGATGTCCGGCGACCCGACCGGGATCGAGCCGGACGACTACTGGGGCGTCGCGGTGCCCTGCAACCTGGAGCTGCTGCACCTCGTCGCGCGGCAGAACTACGTCGGGGCCATCCTGCCCGACCCGGCCACCATCGCCGCCTGGAAGACCCGGTTCCTGGCCGTCTGGGACGAGACGATCGACGGCCTGGAGCCCGGCCCGGAGTACCGGGCACAGCGGCGCGAGGTCCTCGTACGCACCTTCGACCAGTTGGCCGAGCTGGCGATCAGCAAGAGCTGACGCGATCGCTGTTCACCGGCGTACCGGTTGGCGTGGGTGGCCGGCACAGGCTAGATGAGCAGGGTGTCGAACCGGCCCTTGCGGCGGCGGACGTGCCCGCGCCAGCCAGCGAGCAGTGCGATGACGATCCAGCCCGCTGCACCGGAGACCAGCGCCACCAGCCTCCCATGGGAGTCGACTCGATCGGCGGCCCGGAGCGGGACCACCCCGTCCGGATCGGTGAGCACGACCAGGCTGTCGCCGGTCCGGTAGCCCGGGTTGCTGCCCCGATAGATCATCGGCTCGTCGAGCGGCCCGTCCTCGCCCCGGAGGGTGAACGCGTGTCGCTTACCGGCGACCTCGACGTTGACGATGGTCACCTGCTGACGGACGCCGCGCGCCTCCAGCACCGCCTCGGGGGCGAGCTGCACCGACCCCACGAGGACGAACAGGCCGGGAACCATCGCGAGGAAAGCCAGCCACGCCGCCCGGTGCAGCACACCTACGACCGACGCGAAGACGACGCAGAGGGCGAGGCCGATGACGATCGGCACCGCCTTCGGCCAGCCGACCGTGGCGTACGCGACGGCGGTACTCAGCCCGACGACGGCCGGGCCGAGCAGCACCACCAGCATGGTCCGCCGGACCGACCTGCCGACCGACCAGGCGCCCGCCGCCGGAACGGGACCGGTCGGGGGCGCTCCGGCGTGAGGGAATCCGTACGGATACGGGTTGTGTCCGGCCGGCCCCGGCCGGTCGGCTCGCCCGTCGACTGGTTGCCAGGGGCCAGACTGCATTCGGCCTGGTGGGGTGGGGTGGTGGGGCACAGCAAGATCGTAACAACCACTCGACACCCACCCTGCCGCCAGCCAAGGTCACGATGGAGATCACGCGTCACGTGCCGAGGCCGGCGGGGCGCGCAGCGGACGCCCCGGGTCGCGGAACGCCCGGCCCACCGGATCAGATCACCGGTCGCCGCGCCCAGAACAGGGTGTGTCCGCTGGTGCCCTCGGGGACGAATTCCTCCGCGGTGATCGTCAGCCCAGCCCGCCGCAGCCAGGACCGGTAGGTGGAAGCGTCCGCCTGGCTCCACCACATGGCGGCGGGACCGCCGAGCCAGGCGTCCTCGGTGCCGGTCCACGCGTCGTGGCCGACGGTGGCCAGCAGCCAGCCGCCGGGGCGTAGCCACGTCGCGATCCGCTCGGCCAGACGCGGCTGGTCGAGCAGGGGCATGTGGATGAGGGCGTAGAGACAGACCACGGCGTCGAACGACTCCGGTGCCAGGTCGAGCTGGGTGGCGTCCGCGCGCAGGAAGGTGGCGGCGGGCACCAGGCGGCGGGCCCGTTCGACCTGCACGTCGCTGATGTCGACTCCCGTGACCTGGTGCCCGGCGTGGGCAAGGAAGCGGGCGACCGGCACGCCGCAGCCGCAGCCGAGGTCGAGGACCGCCGCCGAGGCCGGCAGGCGCTGGTGCAGGTCGACGAGCCAGGGCGCGTACTGGCCGTCGTCGGCATCGTCCGCGCGGTAGTGGTAGGAGAGCACGTCGTAACCTCGTCGGACCAGGTCCCGCTCGTCGTCGCCCATTCTGGTGAGACTACGAGTCCCGATACCGGCTGCCGATCCGGTTTCTGCGACGGGCTCGGCTCCTCCACTCCCCCATCGAGACCGGACACGAGGACCTGCTGGCCCGCCGTCCACGGACGGCAACGGCACCCGACCCACCATGCCGACCTGCTGGGCCGGGATAGCCCTCACGCATCCGGCTGTGCCCGGGCTACCCGGGCCGGTTTGCCCGCTGCCGGTGGCTCACGGAGACGGCAGATAGCGACCTCGGCCGTTCGGGTGTGCCAACGATCCCGGCTCCGGTGCCCGCACAGTTGGCCAGCCGCACGCCTGCGGACTGCCGCCCCGCGTGCGGCCTCCGACCACAGCCGCTACTGTCAGTTTGACGTAAATGACACTCAGTGAGGCAGCTCGCGCCAGGTCGGGCTGCTCCCGCGCCAAGCCCCAGCGAGGATGCTCGCCGAGCTGCGGCTGGAACACTCCAGCACCTTCGAACGGCCCTGCGCGCCACCGATCTGCGCCTGAACTTCCCAGCGCTGACCATCAGTACGGATGTAGATGTCGCGACGTCCCCGCGGCGTCGCCTCCCCGTTCCACCAATGCTCCTCGACGTTCACCTCGCGACCGTACCAGGAGACGCCGAGACCGCCAGGATCGTGTCCCTGGCCCCCGGCCCGAACGAGCCCCCCGCATCCGCACCCCGGCCCCTCACCCACCCCGGCTTCTTCGCCGCAGAGTTCTCCACCCAACACGAACAGTCAATGTCCCACCTGACACCCCGACCGGAAAATTCACAGTCAGCAGCCTCTGAGCTGGGGTTTTGCAACTAACTGCAAGCTGGCGGGGCACCATCCTGACGCCCGCCCTGGCGCCGCGCGACAGCGCATCGCGTGGCCCCAATATCCGGATTGCCAGAATTGCAGTGGGCCCGTGTGGAGTCGCACCCCTCCAGGAATCCGTCGAGTGAGCGCCGCCGCGCTTCGAACACGATGCCCCCGTCACCGCCTCGCACCGGGAAGTCACCGACACCCGGACACGAAACAGCTCAGAGCCTTGATCACGGCTCTGAGCTGGTGGGCGACGGACGAGTCGACCTGTACGCCGGATTATGAACATCGCACCCGCGCTGACCTGGGGCGGAGCCTGGCGACAGCCGCTGTAGGCCGTCGCCAGGCCGTCAGGCGTCGCAGGTGCGAAGATCGCATGTCGTCGGTTGTCACACGGACGGGTCCCAGGCGGCGAGCTGATCGAAGATACGACGGTCGCCTTCGAACTTCAGCGACTCCAGCGGTATGCGGCCGTAGAAAAACAGGACCAGGTCGCTTGCCGTCCCCCGGGCGGAGGCGTCGGCCGTTTCGGGATCCTCGCCGGCAGCGGGCGTGAAGCGGGCGACCTGTGCCCCGTCGTGGGAAAGCCGAAGGCGCCAGGAGTGGCCCTCGGTGGCGTGGTAATCGACGATGGCGGGGTCGTGTGGCCAGGCGACCGTGGTTGCGCAGACGGTGAACTGGCAGTCGTCGAAACCGTCGAGGGCGACCTCGTCTGGTAGCGGCTGCGGGGCACCCAGGGTGAGCTGGGCGTCGTAGGTGTACACCGCGATCTCGGGGACCTGTCGCCGCGCCCAGGCACCAGAGGTTTGCGGTGACGGCGAGTCATCCCACCACGTCCAACAACTGCGATCCGGGCCGGCCTCACGCAGCGCGCTCGTCAGTTGCTCGATGGACTCGGTCCACCAGACCAGCAGTGCCTCGCGTTCCCGAGGCGCACCCATGCCGTCGTCCCAAGCCGACTTCTCTGGGGGCGCGTCTGCCGGCCCTGCGGCGACGATGGCGGCTGATTTGCGGCGGGCCATGCCCACGTGTTGCACAAGATCGAACAGCGTCCGCTCGGGATGGGTCGGAACCTGCATGTCGAGGCGGGGCGCCGCGGCGACCGCGGCGCGGAAGGCGGTCGACCGTTCGTTGATCAGCCGCAGATGATCAGAGAACGTGAGAATTTTATGCACCCGGCTTTCTACCACTGTGCTCCGACGACCGGATAGCGAATTTCGCAACCGATCGCTCCGGCCGCCCCGGCACTGATACGTGCCCTCGGTTGACGCGCGGAAAGCGACATCCGCGACGTGAGAAACCACTGGCACGGCGCTACTCGACTAGGTCGTAGATCAGTCTGTGGACGAGGGTTCTTGGAAAAGATCATCGATTGCGCGGCGGGTACGTTCCTCACTGGCCGGCATCAGGTGGGTATAGACCCGCAGCGTGAAGCCCGGGTCGGAGTGCCCGAGGTACGACGCCAGGGCCTTGATGCTCTCCCCCGCATCGAGCAGCGACGAGGCGTAGAAGTGGCGCAGCGCGTGCATGCCGGTCGCCCGGGTCGGCATGATGCCGGCCGCCACGACAGCCGGTCGCCAACTCTTGCCGTCGAAGGTGCGCCGGTTGATCGCACCGCGCCGGGTGGTGGTGAACAGCAGCGGCACCGTGACCCGGTCGGCGTTGGCCGGGTTTTCCCACGGCAGGGTGAGCGACACCGGGGCAAAGTCGTCGATGTGCTGCCGCAGCACCAGGGCGACGGAGTCAGGCAACGGCACCCGGCGGTCACGGTCATTCTTGGGCAGCCCGAACACCAGCCGGGAACGGACGAGCTTGACCTGACGCGAGACGTGGACCCACCCGACGTCAAGGTCGATGTCGTCGACGCCGAGCCCAAGGATCTCCCCCTGTCGCATCCCGCAGCCGGCGCCTAGGTCGACCATCGCGCGGTACCGCTGGGCGAGGCCACCGCGGATTGCCGAAACCTGTTCGTACCGCCACGGCACCACCCGGCGTTGAACCGGTCGCGGAGGCTTGACCGACTTTGCCGAACACGGATTCTTGGCAATCCGTTCGTCGTCGACCGCCGCGCCGAGGATTGTCCGCAGGTGCGCGAAGACGACCGCCCGAGTCGCCGGAGCCAGCTTGCCGACCATCCCAGCGTCCCACTCCCGGATGTGCCCCGGCTTGATCGAGGCCAGTTGCCGAGAGCCGAAGAACGGCAGCAGGTGCTTCCGTACCCGGAACTCCGCGCTCTCCCGGGTCGACTCGTCGAACGAGCGCGTACGTAACCAGCTCTCGGCGTACTCGCCGAAGGTGAGCCGGCCGGCGACCGGGTCGACGTAGGAGCCCCGGAGCTTGTCCGTCTCGGTCGATACAAGGAACGCCTCAGCGTCTCGTTTGGCCCGGTCCGGGAAGGACTGGCTACGTTCCCGGCCGTCCGGGCCGATGTAGCGGACGCGGTACCGCAGGCCCTTACCGAACCGCTCGGACTTCACCCGCTCCGCTCGGCCACCAGGATGCCGGACGACGTTGTACCAGCGGTCTTCTACGTGTGCCATCAGGCCGCTGCTGCCTGCTCACGGAACCACGCCCGGACCGCTTCCGGCTCGTACCGCAGGTGTCGACCGACCCGAGCCGCCGGCGGACCGTACTTGACCTTGCGCCAGCGGTACAGCGTCTCCTGCGGTACCCGGAGGTACGCCGACACGTCCCGAACCGTCCAGAGCCCTTCGTTCGCCATTACAGCCCCTCCCCCGTCGTGCCGCCTGTGTCTGTCGTCGGTGCGCTCTCGGGTGGCTGTGCGGCTCGGTCCTTCGCGGTGAGGAGTTCGGAGCGCCACCGGGCACGTTCGCCGATCGAGCGGAGGAGTCGGTGTGTCAGGGATGGCACGTCGGCGTCATCCGGTCGGGCCAGCTCCCAGGCGTGGCGGACCGGTTCGACGTTGGCGCCCTGGTCGTCGACGCCATCAAGGCCGACCGTCACGCCGAGCAGCGCCCGCACCCAGGCTCGTACGTCGTGCTTGTGATCGGAGAGCGTCTTGCCCGACCAGTCCCGCGAGATGAGGATGCGCCGGCCGCCGATGCCGAGCGTGTCCCGCTGGTGAACCTTGCCCCTGCACCGGCCCGGCTTGAGCTTCGCGTTCGCCTTCTTCGGCTGGACGCCGTAGAGCAGCCAGTTCGCACACCGGTCAGTGCACGGCGTGACCCGGAGTTCCTGCCACAGCCGGTCAAGGTGTGCCCGTTGCCGGCCGCTCGTGATCTTGTGGCAGTCGCCGGTGTGCTTGGTGATGTACTTCGTGACGTACCGGATGGTCCGTTCCGCGTCGGCGGTCCCGGGCATGACGCCGCGCGCGTCGACCTGGGCGCCGAAGCGGGCGACGTGTACCGGTTCGGCGTCCGGGTCCTCGTCGATGGCGTCGAGCGCTTCGCCCCAGGTGGTCAACGGGCACCGGGTGTCCGGGTCGACCCACGCCGAAGCGTCCTCGTCCCACACCGGGGGTCGGTCGGCGGTGTACCGCTGGACGTCGACCGCCGGCCACCACACCTGGTGATACGTCGCCGCCGCCACGGTGCGCAGCGTGTCGCGGGGAATCGTGCCCCGGATGGCGAAGTGCGCGTGCGGAGCGAGACGCCGTTGCGGCTCGACGCAGCCGGCGTACTGGACGTTCCAGCCCTCACACCGCCGCAGGTTCTGCCAGAACCGATCGAGCAGCCGGGGAAAGTGGACCGCGTCCCAGGCCGCACGCCGGTAGTCGTACCGGTCAGGGTTGACCGGGGTGCCGTCGGGACGGACCGGCCCGTACGAGTCGAGCGTCAGCGTGAGCCACATCGACGGCCGGTAGGTCGAGCCGTCCGAGGCGGTGTACGTCTTGCCGACAGTGCGCCGCTCGACCTTGCGCCGAGGAAGCTCCGGGGCATCCTGCCGCCGCTTGGTCGACCGCTTGCGGCGCCGGCCGGTGTCGTCGTCCTGGTCCGCGTCGCCGGTCGAGTGCGGGGGCGCGACCCGTCCCCGGAGCCCTTCGGCGGCAATCGCCTCTTCCACCTCCTGGATTGCCTCGTCGAGGTCGGCGACCTGGTCCCACTGGCACGCCCGGGACGCCTCGTCACGGGAGAACTCAAGGTGCCCCCGCAGCAGGATCAGCGCCTTCTGTTCCTCCGTCGCCGGTTCCGGGGGCGGTAGCGGTTCGTCGTCGCGGTGCCAGCCCTCCCGAATCTGGGCCTGCCGCAGCCGGCGGTTCTTCTTGGCGCACGGGGCGCACTTGTCTTCGCGGGTCGCCCCACAGGGAAGATCGATGACTTCAGTCAGGCCGGTGTCGAGGTCGGTGCGGCGCATCGGGAGCGGGCGCACGCAGACGCCGTACTCGGCGGCAATCTCCTTGAGCACGTCGACCGAGCGAGGGAGCGCCATGCGGGCCGCCCGCGACCCCGGCCGAGGAGCGGCAGCCGGGGTCGGGGCGGGTTCGAGGCCGGGCAGGGTTGCAGCGGTCATCGGATGATCCCGACGACGTGCGGCCGGTTGGGCTGGACGACGCCACGCGGGGGCAGCACGGCCGCCGGGGCGGAGACGACCGCAGGAGCCGGGACAGCCGGCGGCACGGGGTCGGCCGGCCGCTCGGGTTCGGGGTCGGTGGCGGCCTGCTCGGGCACCTCGTACCGGTCGGCCGGGGGTTGGTCAGGTTCGTGAGCCGGCGGGGTGGCCGGGGTGTTGGACAGGACGACCTTCACCAGGGCGAGGAACGCCAGGGAAGGCACGGCCGCCACGGTCCATCCCCACACCGAGGGTTCCGCTTCGGCGACCTGGGCGGCGAGCGACAGCAGCGCGAACGCGACGAGCAGCGAGGCGACCAGGCCGACCGGGCGACGGGCACGCCGCCGGGAACGGAGTTCCAGGCCGAGGTAGATCGCCATCAGTTCGACGGCAACGGCGTTGGCCCAGCCGATCCAGTTCGGTTGACCGTGGGCTACGGACAGGTCGTGAACGTGGGTGAAGGCAGCCGCGCCGGCCATCGTGCCGATCGCGAGCAGGATCACCAGGCGTACGGCGGATTCGGTCCGCTGGCTCATCGCTGCTCCCCCTTCGGCTTCTCGCGGATGGTCAGGTCGATACACACGCGCCGGCCGTCCATGTCGCGGCGCCGGTGGATGAAGTGGGCGAGCCCGTGCAGGGCGGCGGCGGTCTGGTCGGCGGGGCCGACGAGCCGGATGCGCAGCGGACGCCGAAGCCGGTTGATGAAGCGGGTGAGGGGGTTCATGACGGTTACCTCCGGGCCGGTCGGATGTCGGTGCGGATGTAGTCGGGAGGGGTGCCGAGCGCGGCGACGGCTTCGGAGAGGCAGCGCCACAGCGCCCACGCCTCATCGGGGGTCAGGGACATCCGCCGCCGGCCCGCACCGACCGCCAAATAGACCGGGTACGGGTCGGGCCGTTCGGGGTCGACCCGGACGGAGACGGCGGTGACGGGTTCGGGAGTGCGGAGCCGGTAGAAGCGGCGACCGTTCGGGGTGATGGTCACCGCGATTCACCCCCGCCGTCCCGGTCGAGGAGGTTGCGCAGCGCATCGGGCAGCAGCGGCCCGGACGGCTTGCGCGGCAACGGAAGGCGTACCGGTTCGATGGCGGTTTCCCGACCAACCTGGGCGAGGATGTCCGCTGCATCGACAGGTGCCGGGTACTCCCGCGCCATGTCGCGGATGTCGTCGTCGCCGACGTACGAGAAGCGGACCCGCATCGGGTCGGGGGTACCGTCGAGGATGACGTACCCGACGCCCTTCGCCCAGCGGGGCATCTGGTCGGCCAGGGCACCCCGGTTGCGGGCACCCTCACCGAGCACCAGGTCAACTTGCGACGCCTCAGTCAGCCCGAGCGCGATGCGGGTCGGAAAGAGGTCCCGGAACGGCAGCACTTCCTTGCGCGGGTCCTGTAGCGCGGCCACGACCAGGACGCCGACGCCGGCACCCTGGGACAGCAGCAGCCCGAGCGAGCCCGCGATGCGCTTCCGCAGGTCGACATCCTGGAGGTACGCCGTCAGCGCCGCCATCTCGTCGACGACGACCACGACCAGGGGGTCAGCTTCGGTCGGCGTGTGCACCCGGACGGTGCCGGCGAGCCGGGTCTGACGCTCGCGCAGGACGGTCACGGCCTCGTCGAGCAGGTCCGCCATGGCCTCGAACGACTTGCAGGCGAAGCGGGCGAACATCGGCCTGCCAAGCGCGAACTCCATTCCGCCCTTGGGGTCGATCACCCACAGCCGCACCAGCCCGGAGGCGATCCCGCCGCCGAGGACCCGGACGAGCGACCAGAGCACCGAGCCCTTACCGGAACGGGTGGCCCCGCCGACCAGGACGTGAGTGGCGAGCAGGTGAAGCGACCAGGTACGCAGGTCCTCACGCCGAGCCAGCGGCAGCGCGGTGAAGTCCGGCACCGCCGGCACCGGGAACGGCGGGACCACGGTCCGCAGCGCATCGGTACGCACCAGCGCCAGGTAGACCAGCGTCGGCCGATCCCGGTACCGCACCCGGTCGACGAGCCGCAGCAGCCAGGCACCCCGCCCGGTACGGGTCGGCGGGTCGCCCAGACGTTCCGAGTAGACCCGGGCGTGCCGCCGGCCGAAGGCGTAGGCGAGGTTGGCACTGACCTTCTGGAACTGTTCCGGCGTCTGGCCCCGGACCATGCGGACCGTCAGCACGTCGAGCGCCTGGTCCGAGCGGACCCGCAGCAGTTCCGGCAGGACGCCCCGATGGTCGTACGTCTCGGCGAGCCCGCAGAGCGTCATGGCCTCACGCCAGACCCGCCGGTAGACGAACACCCGCCGGAACGAGCCGAGCAGCGGACCCGCCAGCCAGGCCCACCAGGACGACTCGTCCCGCCAACGCCACAGCGCCGAGGCCGCCGACATCAGCACGAGCGGAACCACCAGGCCGGGCCAGCCGAACTCGACGTAGAGCGTGAGCGCCAGAACCGCCGAGGCCGTGGCCACCGGGTGACGCAGGCACCACCAGAGCGCCCGCCAGGACCAGCGCAACACCAGGCCGAGCACGGCCGCCCAGATCGGCAGCTCGAAACGCTTGGGCCGGATCACCATCAGGTCCCCGGCCGTGGTCATCAGCACTTCGCCGCGAGGCCGCCCGATCACTTGGCACCCCGCAGCGACACGAACCGGCCGGACGCGTCCCGGACCGGAGGGAACGGAAGGACGAGCTGCCCGACGCAGCCGTCACAGCGACCATCGGCACCCGTGGTCGGATCGAATCGGGACTGACACACACCACACCGAGGCCAGCCACGGCCAGCCGGACGCATACCCTTGGACACGTCACTACCTCTCTCGACAGAGCAGGGGGAAGAGACAGAGAAGGGCGGGGCTGCCGTCCGCCAAGATCGAACAGCCCCGCCCACACTCAAAGCGGTTACGCAGCCGCCTTTTGCTTGCCGGCCACGCCCGCCGGGGCACGCAGTGCGATCGCCCGCAGGGAGTACGCCATCCGGCCGTTGCTCGCCACGTACGGCGTGACCGTCATGCCGTCGAACTCGACGCCCTCGAACGGGGCACCCGTCGGCGGGACCGGCTGGTAGTCCGCCGAGATCTTCACCGTCGTCTCGCGGGACCGCTTCCCCAGCTCGGGGTCAAGGTCCATCACCCGCACCTGCCACACGCGCTGGCCGGTCAGCTTGTCCTTCGCCGGGGTGCGCCGGCCCGTCTTCTCGTCGTAGTCCTCCACCTCGCCCAGAGACTCGGGCACCAACGCGCACCCCGCCGGGAACACGTCCTCACAACGCACGGCGAACCTCGTACCGCCACGCAGAGCCATTGCTCAACCTCCTGATCTCACCTGACCATCCTGACTAGCCAGGCGGTGTGGATCAAAGGTAGACCAACTTGGCTAGTCATGGCAACACAATCTGGGCAGCTTTCCTAGCCTGGCTAGTCAGCGGTACTCTGCGTGCATGAGTCTTGACCCCGACGACCCCCGCACCCCGTCACAACAGATCGCCGCCGCACTCCGGGCTGAGATCAAGACGGGCAAGTTCGCCCCCGGCGAGAAACTGCCCTCACAACACGACCTGGTCGAACGCTTCAGCGTCGCCCGCGAGACGATCAAGGCAGCGCTGCGGAAGCTGCAAGAGGAACGCCTGATCGTCACCCGCCAGGGCAGCGGCACCTTCGTCCGCGCCAACACTGAACGCCCCGTCGGACTACGCCCCCACGTCGAACGCGCCTTCGAGGCACCCAACGTCACGATCGACTTCGCCGGCTTCTCCGGGGAGACGCTCTACAACGCGATCCAGGAGACGTTGGACAAGGTCCGCATCGGCCGACTCACCCCGGAGTCGATCCGGCTGCGGGTGCTGATCTCCGACATGAACGCGCCGATGGCGATCCCCTGCCGCGCCGAGGACCAGGCCGACGACCCCGCCATCCGCGCCCGTGCCCGCCGGATCACCGACCGCTCCATCCACGCCGTCACCGACGCCGTCCAGGAACTCGCCGACCTGGGCCTGGTCAAGACCGCCACCGCAGAGGTACGCGTCCACGGCGCCGCACCCCTGTTCAAGCTGTTCATCATCAACGAAGAGGAAGCGTTTTTTGGCTTCTACCCGGTGGTTGAGCACACCGTCTCGATCGAGGGCAAGCCGGTGGCGATCTACGACGCGATGGGCAAGGACGCGATCCTGTTCCCGTTCACGCCCAGCGACGACGACAACTCCAACGACGCCCTCTACGTCGAGCAGGCCCGCTCCTGGTTCGACAGCATGTGGGGCACCATCTCCCGCGAGTACGCCTCGTGAGCCCCACCAACCTGACCGAGGTCATCGGCCGCGCCCGCGTCGTGCTGCTCGACTTCGACGGCCCGGTGTGCAGGGTCTTTGCCCAGCACTCCGCATCGACCGTCGCCCACGAGCTGCGCCGGCTGCTCGTCGACCAGGCCGTCACCCTGCCGCCGGACATCCTGGCCGAACGTGACCCGCTCGCTGTCCTACGGTTCACCGCCACACTGGGCCGGCCCGCCGTCGTCCGCCTGGTCGACGAAGCGCTGTCCCGCGAAGAGGTCACTGCGGCACGCACCGCCGAGCCCACCCCGTACGGGCGTGAGGTCATCGTCGCCGCCCAGCAGACCGGCCGACGGGTAGCGGTGGTGTCCAACAACTCCGCCGCCTCGGTGCACACCTACCTGAACGTGCGCCGGCTGACGAGCTACGTACACCCGGTCATCGGCCGCCCCACCGCCGACCCGCAACGGATGAAGCCCGACCCGGCCTCAGTCTTGGAAGCCATCCGGGAACTTCGTGCCGACCCGGCCGGCTGCGTCCTGGTCGGAGACTCCCCCAGCGACATCGAAGCCGCCCACGCCGCCGGGGTCGCCGCCATCGGGTACGCCAACAAGCCCGGAAAACGCGAACGACTGGCCGCCGCAGACGTGGTCATCGACAGCATGGCCGACCTGGTGACCGCCTTCGCCGTCAACGAGCTGTAGAAGCAGGACGACGCTACGAACCGGCCCCGGTCACATCCTGGGCCGAGACGTAGGTACCGCGTTGAGGCATGGTCACGACCAACCCCCGTTCCCGCAGTAGCGCCACCGCAGCGCGGACCGTGCCCCGACTGACACCGAACTCCTGCCGAAGCTGCGTCTCGCTCGGCAGGGTCTGACCCGACGCCAGGTTGCCGCCCTCGATCCGCTTCGTCAGCAGGTCGGCGAGCTGCACATACAACGGCGTCGGCGACAGCGGATTAATCACACCCCCAACCTAGAAACAGCCTAAATGCCTTGGTCGTACGGTACGTCCTGGACGTTCTAGACGTTTGAGGTTCTGGGTTGGGGACCCCACCAGGGAGGCCCTGATGTTCATCCGGCTCAGGAAATGGCTCGGGCTACCCACCCCGATGCCCCCGCTCGACCAGACCGGCCCCGCCACCATCTACCCCGACCGAGCCGGCGCCGCTCCCCCACCGCAGCAGGCACGCCAACCCGGCTGGAACGAACCCACCAGCCAGCACACGAGCATTGACCCGACACCGACCCTCGGTGCCGAGTGGCGCTCTTCGCCGGAGCGGAGGCCACTGTGACCAGCCGAGAGGTGCCGTTCCTCGTCCAGTCCGCCGCCTACTGGCTCGCCTACCACCGGCACAACAAGTGCTGGAAATGCACATCAACCGGGTTCTGCCCCATGGTCGTCGCAGCCCGCTCCCGCATCTGGGCCTGGCGCAGATACCGCGCACTCAACGGACGATGGCTGTGACCCTACCGAAGGCCGGGGACGTCATCCACCTCACCCGAGCCGCAAGCGTCCAGTTCATCCACCCCATCATGTTCCGCGTCATCCGTGTCCTCGACTGGCCCACCTACGACCACTGGGTATGGCTCGACGGCTACCAACTCGACCGCAAGGGAGACGCCGCTGAACGACGGACCCTATTCGTACAGAGAACGGGAATACGAACGATGCGAGCCAACAGGACATGACACCTTCGACCCGGCTCAGATACTTCGCCAGAACTATTCGTATACTCATCGCGCCTGCGGCCACCCGCGCACATCGAGGTGATTAAGGCATAAGCGCGAATAGCAGGGGAAATTATCGCCGCCGCCTCCCCGCCTCACTTTGCTCCATTTCCATGACCGCCTCCCGACCTGGGTGGGGGACATCTTGCAGCAGCGGCTTAGAGTAGGTCAAAGTTATAAGATTCATAGACTTTGACAGTTCTCGCTCTAGTGGAGGGAGCCCGTTGTCCGCCACAATAATTTGGCACCTTGGGTACGCTAGCGACAGGCGATACATCCTCTCGTATAGTCGTTGTCCGGCAGCTATGTCATCCGGAGTGTTTCCGAGGCTGGTACGAGGGCTGTCAAGCAGAAGCACGTCAGGCATGAGGTACTCGCTACTACTCAGCGAGTATGCCAGATTCGCGAGGTAATAGGCGTCGTTCGCGAGAGTCTTGCTGGCTCCGCTGACACTTAAGCGATCAAAAGAGTCTCCATTGATTACAGGAAGATAGGTTTGAGGGTCTAGCCCTGCTTCCTGATAGCCAGTGAACCGCAACTCTCGAATCTCTTCGTCAAAAATCTCGCCCAACTCGACAATCCTGTACTTGTTCTCCTCAAGCCGTCGCCGCTCGTATACCTGTTGCGAACGATTAGCCTCCAATTGCTGGACAAAGCGGCGCACTCTAGACTCAAGCCCTTCATATTGTTCCCACTGATCTCGAAACCGCTCAATATCACGTAGGCGAGCACGAGCGCGTTCACGGTCAGCCGCAGCTTCGCTTGCTTGGTCAATACTGGGAAAGATCTGCCGAGGGTCGGCTTGCCTCTCCAAGTCGCCCGCAGCTTCAGTAAGCTGTTCGCGGAGCCTATTTACTTGATTCCCCCACTCCGTGAGATAGTCCTCATCTTGTTTTAGTAGGATTCGGGCTTCTTCTTTCTGCGCCAGGAGGCGATTCACTGATGCTTCGTGGTCGCTTCGCCGCTTAGATCCAGAGCGAGAGGGCTGCGGTTGGACACAGAGAAGGCACAAACCTGGATCTAGGTCACGACCCGACACGGATTGTAGGCAACGCGGACAAACAGCGAACTCGAGACCTGAGATTGAATTGTGGGCCTCCGCCTCGCGTTGTGCCCTTAGTGCGTCAAGCTCAAGCTGCGCGAGCAAGGCGCGACCTCGGTCGACTGCTACCTGAGCTAACGTGCGCTCAGCCTCAGCGTCTGCCGTCGCGGTCCTAAGGGTCGAGATTCTCTTTCTGAGGCCCTCCTGATCAGCGCTTATTTCTGCGCCGGCCATCCGCTTCGCTTCTTCGAGTCGCCTCTCAGCTTCGACGAGGTCGGATCGTGCTTCCGCTTCTTCGACTGCCAAATCAGCCTCGTGGGGGGCACCAACATTGAACAGGAAGCGGCGAACAGTTTCCGCCTCCAACTTCGCCTCTCCTTGCGCCCGACCCAAAGCTGCAGCATCAACCTCTAGTTCTCGAATACGTTCGTCAGACAGGCCATAAGCCAACTCAAAGATAGCGCGTCTTTTTCTGTTCAGAAATGGATCAGCGTGCCCGGCAACCGATGAGTTGACGTCATCTTGCGGGAGATAAACGTATCGGAAAAGGTCAAAAAAAGTTAGAGGCTCGCTACCTGTTTCGCTGTTTTTACTTAGGCGTGCGATAGGAAATTTAAGGAGCTTGAGGATCTCAATGCCAGAACGCGGTATTTTACCCGACGTAGCGGTCCATCGATCGGTAGAGCCGTCCGCGCGAGTGACAGTAATCTGGTTCTGTCCGATTGCGCGACTAAAGTTCAGTCGGTCCATCCCGATGGTCACGTCCAACGAAACATTCTGAAGATTTTCTTCGATTTTCGTCATCAGCTTGGCATTCTTAGCGCCTAGCGCAAATTTAATGAGCTCCAACATACTGCTCTTGCCGGTTTTATAGCTTCCAGTCAGAACGTTCAGCCCAGACTTGAACTCATATCGACTGGTCGCTTGGGCGGTCTTAAGGGCTAAGCGATGGAACTGCAGGTGGACTGCCATTATCCGATCCTCAATCTCTTGCCGACTCAGATGTAGGTGCGGTGAGGGCGATCAACTACATCAGGCAGGTTTTCGTAGATCAAGTCCTTAAGCCGATTTCCGGTCGTGTCGAAATTCGCTGCAATGAATTCACAACGTTCGGCGGTGAGTCGCCAGGTCGACAAGGCTGCGAGCTGGGATGCGACTCGTTTTCCGTCCCCTGTGACGGACATCCGCAACCTTCCCTTTCCCCCTGAGCTTTTCACGAGACCAGTACCAAGAAGAATTCCGAGGATAGGGTAATACCTATCATCCCATGGTCCATATTTGTACCGAATCATGCGGCTTTCTACCGCCAGTCGCTCATCATCGCTTGCCCGCAGATGCGCAGGAGGAAATTCATTTGTTTCAGTGAGCGAAAGCCTTTCGAGCATAGCCGGATACCTGAGAAGGAAGTCTAGCTTTGCTAATTTGGTCAATCCGTCAACACCATTGCGCCTACTGCGACCAAACGCCGACACTAAGAGCAAAATCCGCGCCGCGTGATAATCTAAGCCATAGTTACGCGAAGGGTGAATCCCAGAATCCGTTTCAAGATCAGGCATAGCTATCGCCTTGAAATACAGGGAATGATAACTGCGTATGCTGGTCCCGGCGCCTAATCTCAGCAGTCCAAGGAGCCTCGTGTTGTGGATCGAACTCGTCAGACCACCAAATCTGGCATTCATCAGTCAACTGGTAGACGCAGCCCATAAGCTCTGGCAGCCCTACAGGAATCCTCGGATTTAGGTCGGCAGCGGAAATCAACTGACTTAGCTCCAAATGCATCTGAGGGCCATATGCAGTTTCCGACCGCCTTGTGCGTGTCTCCGCGGTTAAAGCGTAGTGCAGGATTTCTGCCCGAACCCTTCCCACCTCGTCGGCAATTGGGCTCGGTACATCAGGACGGAAGCTGGCCTCAATTTCATACCAGCGCCGACGCAGGCGAGGGGCAGCCGAAACTACAGTCGGCCCAAGCATTCCGGCACGAAGTTTGCGAGACATCGCTGTTCCGCTTGCGTTTTGATCATCAACAGCGTCGCTGGTTATGGGGATTCCGCTATCCTGAAGTCTACGCAAAAAGCGGGCTTTAGTGATCATTCTGACACCCTTTGAATGGTTAGCAAGGTCATTGCCCACCATCCAATCAATATCCGGCTCACGAGGGTCAAGTCCACGGACAGCTTCGTCCACAAGGCTGAAAGCCGCGTCGTAGGCTGCTCTGGCGAATCCGGAGCGTACGCCCAACCTAGCTAATGTGGGGCGTACCGTATCTTCGATGACGAGCGCTCGCATGCTGTGCTCATCCCCGCCAGTGCTATACATCGTCAACGCTGAGAGAAATTCAAGAGCCTCGCCAACGCTGCTAGATCCGATCGCAGAATGCAGGTGTCTGGCGTACCACATCAATGCTTCAACGTCGCGAGAATCTGACTTTGCAGACAAAATCCTGGATAGCTCCCGCGCTTGATTCTCGCCAACCTTGAACCCGTTATTTGTCACCCAGAGGCATGTGTTAGATTTTTCGCTCGCAATCCAACGTTCGTAAAGAACTTTAAAGCCGCCTCTGGTCGGCAAGTCGGCCAGCGACCAAGCTCCTTGGTCCTGGTTTCGATGCTTAACCGAAACGAGAACGTGCGGCTGCGCACCGTCTGGGCCAGCACAGACGTAGTCTGTATGCCACTCGCACAGTACCCATGGGCGTGGCTTCGTGAGCATCGCGAAGCACTCCCGAGCCGTGCACGCGTACTGGTACGCGTACCATTTCGCCGTCTCGTGGCCTCGGTCCTCCGTCGGCTTCTCGGACAAACCGGGGCCAAGCAGCGGCGCGGTCTCCTCATGCACCTACAGGACGCTAGGGCCTAGTTGCGCTACGTGTCTACCACCAATCCGTTCTTGCACCCCGATACATACGGCCCTTTTACGAACTATTTGACGCTGGCGAAATCTTGCATCTTAAGGTAGCGGCGGCCGGGTGCAGGGCAAGGGCCAGGATCTTTGTGTAGTCAACGCTCGGGGTGCTGAGCAGGGAGTATGCGGCATGAATGACGGTGTGGAGCCCCAAGGAGGGGCGAGGGTTGCCAGTGTTCAGGACGTCTTCTAGGCCTCAAGATCTCGAAGGCCTCGCCCACAGATGGCATCTGTCTCTCATCCTTGGAGTGGAGTGACAGCCCCTGGCGTCGATGCCTGGGTCGCGCCAGCCAGAACATGTCACCCATCAGGTCGGAGTCGAGTGTGGGCATCTGGCGGAGCACGTCGGCTCACATTGATCGACTTGCCGAATTTCTCTCTTTTGGATCAAGGCACCGCGCTCCGCGCGGTGCGGGGCGGCAAGCCCGGCCGGCGGCAAGCCGCCCCGGCCGCCTACGGCGCCGGGGCGGTGAGCCACCGACAGCCGCCGGGACACCGCCCCCCACCACGGGCAGGACCAGTCCCAGCGAGGCCGTGACGGAAGCCAGCGGGTCGGCCTGGTCGAGTGGTTGGGGCTTCCGGCTGCCGCACCAGTCCAACCCCGGGACTGGCTTGCCACCGGGTCACCGGGTTGCGGCAGCAACTCCACCGTCAGGACGTGCCCGGCCCTCTCGCCCATGTCTCCCGCCGTCAACGAGGACCAGGCCGCCACAGAGCCCCAGGATGCCACCGCAGATGAGATCAACTGATTGGGGAGTCAAGGAATCCTGGGCCGTCTCTGGGCCGTCTGGGCCGTCACCGGGCCGTCAAATGCCGCCCAACGATGACCAAAGTCAACCAACGGCACCAGACAAAGAACCAGCTCAGAGCCTTGATCAGGGCTCTGAGCTGGTGGGCGACGGACGAGTCGACCTGTACGCCGGATTCTGTGCCCGGCGCGTACCCCTCGCGGGGTCCGCGCCAGCGGCGGTCATCCATCTAGGCCTACCGTCGCCGGCAGGCTCGTGCGGCCTACCCACAGACATCGGGCGGGCAGCCCTCAAGCGTCTGCGCTGGGCCGTCACCTTGCGGTGATGGCCCATTTTGGCCTTGCTCCGGGTGGGGTTTACCGAGCCATCCCGGTCACCCGGGATGCTGGTGGGCTCTTACCCCACCGTTTCACCCTTACCGTCCCCGTTGGGGTCGGCGGTCTGTTTTCTGTGGCACTGTCCCGCGGGTCGCCCCGGGTTGCCGTTAACAACCACCCTGCCCTGTGGAGTCCGGACGTTCCTCGGCGACGGGCCGGAGCCCGTCGACGCGACCGCCCGGTCGACTCGTCCGTCGCTCACCCATCCTAACGACGTGGCGTCCGCGTCTATTGCGCACCCGTCGGTGAGCTTCCGCCTTCACTCAGGGGGTGCCGATCCGTCACGATGCCCGGCCCGGCGTACGCCTTCGGAGAGTGAGTCAGGAGCCCGCCGGCACGACGGTCGGCGCGGGCCGGGGTGGCCGTACGACTAGCCTCGGGGATCGTGGATCTCTCCAACGCCGCGCTCCTGGTCACCGCCGGTCTCGCCGCGGGCACGGTGAACGCGGTGGCCGGGGGCGGTTCGCTGATCACCTTCCCGGCCCTGATCGCGATCGGCCTGCCGCCGATTCCGGCGAACGTGAGCAACTCCGTGTCGGTCTTCCCCGGTTACGTGGCCAGCGTGGCGGGCAGCCGGACGGACCTGCCGCGCGGGCGGTCGCTGTGGCTGCTGCTGCCGACCGCCGTCGTCGGCGCGATCGTCGGCTGCCTGCTGCTGCTGGCCACCCCGGCACGGGCGTTCGAGCTGACGGTGCCGTTCCTGGTGCTCGGGGCCACCGCCGTGCTCGCGTTCCAGGATCCGCTGCGCCGCCTCGTCGGGCACCCGGCCGACCTGACGCCGCGCCGTCGTACCGTGACGGTGCAGGCCATGGTCGCGGTCGGCGCGGTGTACGGCGGCTACTTCGGCGCGGCGCTGGGGGTGATGCTGGTGGCCGGCCTGGCCCTGGTGCTGGACGCGACGCTGGCCCGGGTGTCGGCGGTCAAGAACCTGCTGTCCGCCACGGTGGGGCTGACCACGCTGGTGGTCTTCGCGCTGTTCGGCCCGATCAACTGGGCCGCCGTCGCGGTGGTCGCCCCGGCGACCCTGGCCGGCGGGTACGCGGGCGCGCGGCTGGTCCGCCGGCTGCCGCCCGTGGTGCTGAAGACCCTGATCGTGGTGTTCGGCACCGGCATCGGCCTGTACCTGCTCTGGCGCGCACTGCGCTGAGCCCGCCCCCCGGGGAAGCTGAGCCCGCTCCCCGGTGCCGCCCGGGGAACGGGGCGCGCCGTGGTGAGCCCGCGACCGGGGGGCTTGCCGGAGCCGGCGGCCATCACCCGGGCGAAGGCCAGGTAGACCGCCGATCCACTCCGCCCCCAGATAGCTGCATCATGCAAATAATTCGGTTGTATCATACAATCATGAGCGACGACCACCCCACGGGAAGCGGGCCGGACGAGACCGCCCTCGCGCGGATCGAGACCGAGGTGGCGATGCTGATGCGCCTCGGTGAGGCGACCCGACGGGCCACCGGCACCGCCGAGCACCGGGTGCTGGACCGGGCGGCGTACGTGATCCTGCGGCACCTGGCCGTGGCCGGGCCGCAGAACGTATCGGCGCTGGCCGCCCGGCTCAACCTCGACGGCTCCACGGTCACCCGGCAGGTCTCGGCGATGCAGCGGGATGCCCTGATCTCCCGGTCCCCCGACCCGACCGACGGCCGGGGCACGGTCATCTCTCCCACCCCGGCCGGGCTGCACCGGATGGACGCCGTGCGGGCGGCCCGCACCCGGCTCTACGGGGACATCCTCGCCGACTGGACGCCCGGGGACCGGGGCACCCTCGCCGACATGCTCGCCCGGCTCAACGAGGCCCTGGAGAACCACACCCGCCGCTGATCCCGGCCGGGCGGGCACACGGAAGGGCCCCAGGTCGACCTGGAAACCCCGCGCGAAAACTGAGAAAGAGTGGCCATTCGCCGAGAAATGGCCACTCTTTCCGTGAAAGTGCGCGGGGTGGGGTTAGGGGGTGGGGAGGTGGGCGGTGTCGTTGATCGAGCGGACCGCCAGGCCGCCGTCGGGCCAGCGGTCCAGGACGGAGATGCCGGCCGCGTCGAGGTAGAGCCGGTGCAGGAACGCGTCGTCGGCGCTGAGGGCGTCGCGCAGCACCAGCTTGATCGGCGAGACGTGCGAGACCACCACCACGGTCTCCCCGGGGTACGCCTCGATCAGCGCGTCCGTGATCCGGGTCGTCCGTGCGGCGACCTCGGTGAACGACTCGCCGTCCGGTGGGGCGACGCGGGTGGAGGCGAGCCAGGCGTCCAGCTCCCCCGGCCAGCCGGCGCGTACCTCGGCGAAGGTGCGCCCCTCCCATGCGCCGAAGTCGCACTCGATCAGGTCGCCGGCCGTGCGTACCGGGACGTCACCGAGCGCCCCGGCGATCGCCTCGGCGGTCGCCGTACACCGGGACAGGGGCGAGCTGACCACGGCCGCGACGGACGGGGCGAGGGCGGCCACCCGGGCGGCCGTGGCCCGCACCTGGGCCCGGCCCCGCGCGGACAGCGGCACATCGCCCCGGCCGGAGTAGCGGCGCTGCTCGGTGAACTCGGTCTCGCCGTGCCGGACCAGGATCAGCCGGGTGGCGGTGTCGCTGGGCTGCGGTTCCCAGGACGCGGGGATGGTGGCCGGGTCGGAGCCGGCCCCCCGGGTGGCGGCGCGGGCGGCTGCCTCGCGGGCACGGGCCCGGCCGGGCGAGTCCGGGGCGGCCACCTCGCGCGGCGGCTCGACGATCGCCGCCGCCGCGGCGGTGCGGGCCGGCTTGCCGGCAGCGGCGTCCATCGCCGCGTTGGCGAGGGCGTCGGCGTGCCGGTTGCGTTCCCGCGGGATCCACTGGAAGCGCACCGCGGCGAACCGGCCGACCAGGGCCGCCGCCTGCGCGGCGAGCGGACGCAGCCCCGGGTGCTTGATCTGCCAGCGCCCGCACATCTGCTCGACCACCAGTTTGGAGTCCATCCGGGCGTCGACCTCGGCCGCGCCCAGTTCGGCGGCGGCCTCCAGGCCGGCGATCAGCCCGCGGTACTCGGCGACGTTGTTGGTGGCGGTGCCGATCGCCTCGGACCGCTCGGCCAGCACCTCGCCGCTGGCCGGGTCCCGGACCACCGCGCCGTAGCCGGCCGGGCCGGGGTTGCCCCGGGACCCGCCGTCGGCCTCGATGACAACCGCGCGCACCGCCACGCGCCTACAGCCCGGACTCGTTGGTGCGGACCATGATCCGGCGGCACTCCTCGCAGCGGACCACCTCGTCCGGGGCGGCCTTGCGGATGCGGGCAATGTCGGCGCCGGAGAGGTCCAGCCGGCAGCCGCCGCAGCGGGCACCGGTGAGCAGGGCCGCGCCTAGGCCGCTGTCCTCGCGGATCTTGTCGTAGAGGGTGACCAGTTCGCCCGGCAGGTCGCCGGCGAGGGGCTGGCGGGCGGTCCGCTTGAACTCCTCCTCCTTGGCGATCTCGGCGAGGGCCTCGTCGCGACGCTGCTCGGCCGCGGCCCGCCGCTCCCGCGCCTCGGCCGCCCGCCGCTCGATGTCGTCGAGCACCCCCTGCGCGGTCTCCCGCTGCTCCATCAGCTCCAGCTCGGCGTCCTCCAGGTCGCCCTGCCGGCGGTTCAGCGAGACCAGCTCGTGCTGGAGCGCCTCCAGTTCCCGGGCCGGTCCGGTGCCGGCGGCGAGCCGCACCTCGTCCTTGCTCTTGCGGGCCCGGACCTGCTCGACATCCTTCTCCAGCCGGGCGATGTCCCGGTCCAGGTCGTCGACGGCGACCTGGGCGCGGACCCGCTCGTCCTCCAGCGCGGACAGCTCCCGCGCGAGGCCCTCCAGCTCCGCCCGCTCGGGCAGGGAACGGCGGCGGTGGGCGAGCTGGGCGAGGGAGGTGTCGATCGCCTGGAGGTCGAGCAGGCGGCGCTGGACCTTGGGGTCAGCCTTCACGGTCTGGGCTCCTTGTCGTCCGCGGCGGGGGCGGGGTCGGAATCGGGGTCGGCGGCGGATACCGGGGCGGCGCCGCCGGGCGCGGGGTCGGTGGTGGCGGGGTCGGCGGGTGCCGAGCCGACGCCGGGCGCGGCGGCGTGCACCGTCCACGGGTCGGTGTCCAGGTCGGACACCATGGTCTCGACGCCCAGCTCTGCCCGAAGGAGGGCGGCCAGGGCGTCCAGCCAGGGTCGTTCGGTCGCCCAGTGGGCGGCGTCGAGCAGAGCCGGGCCGCCGGCGGCGAGGTGCTCGCCGGCGGGGTGGTGGCGCAGGTCGGCGGTGAGGTAGGCGTCGACGCCGGCCGCGGTGGCCGCGCCGAGGAAGGCGTCCCCCGAGCCGCCGCTGACCGCAAGGGTACGCACCGTCCGCGCCGGGTCGCCGGCGGCGCGGACGCCCCAGGCGGTGGCGGGCAGCACGGCGGCGGCGTACCGGGTCAGCTCGGCGAGGCTCATCGGCCGGGGCAGCTCGCCGATCCGGCCGATCCCCCGGCCCGCGCCGGCGGCCGGGGTGCCCGGGGCCGGGGGGTGCAGCGGGCGCAGCCCGGTCAGCCCGAAGCGGGCCGCCAGCGCGTCGGAGACGCCGGGATCGGCCACGTCGGCGTTGGTGTGCGCGACGAGGAGCGCCACATCGGCTTTGATCAGTTGGTGGACGATCCGCCCCTTGTACGTCGTCGGGGCGACGGAGGAGACCCCGCGCAGCAGCAGCGGGTGGTGGGCGACGATCATGTCCGCCCCGGCGGCGAGGGCCTCGGCGACGGTCTCGGGGACGACGTCGACGACGCAGGCCACCCGGCGGACCTCGGCGGTCGGCTCGCCGAGCACCAGCCCGACCCGGTCCCAGTCCTCGGCCCAGGCCGGCGGGTAGTGCCGGTGCAGCGTCGCCACCACGTCGGCCACCGTCGGCGGTGTCGGGGTTGTGCTCACGGCGGGCCACTCTACCGGCGCGCGCCGTAGGTCAGGGTCGCGGCGGTGGACAGGGCCCCCGGGTGCAACGGAATCCGTCGGCAAGGGGGCCCTGCTCCTCGATCAGGCGGCTGGGGTGACCGGGCAGCGCCGGTCGCGGAGCGCCGCCAGGCCGGCGCCCCACGGGAACGCGTGCAGGTGGCGCTCGCCTGCACCGGGTGGATGCAGCGGCACGACGTGCTCGCCGAAGATCACGTCCACCCCCCACTCGGCGAGCCGGGCCAGGCTGGCCCGGAAGGCCGGGTGCCCGGCCATCGCGGCGTTGGTGAACGGCACCGCCACGATCGGCACCCCCTTGCCCTGCGCCTCGACCAGCAGGCCCAGGGCGAGGGTGTCGGTGATCCCGGCCGCCCACTTGTTGACCGTATTGACCGTGGCCGGGCAGACGATCATCGCGTCGGCCGGCGGCAGCACGTCCGGGTCACCCGGGTCCTTGTACCGGCTGCGGACCGGATGGCCGGTCTGCCGGGCCAGCGCCGGCCGGTCGACGAACTTCCCGCCGTCCGGCGTGACGACAACGCAGACCTCCCGGCCGTCCTGCTGGGCCAGCTCGACCAGCCGGCCGACGTGACCGGCCAGCGGCGACCCGCAGGCGATGACGTAGAGCACCCCTTGGCGCTCGCTGCCGCGGTGCGGGCCGTGCATACCGACCCCCGCCGCACTCATACTCCCACTCCCATGTGCTCAGCCAACTCCGCAATCGGCGGAGGCGGCGCACCCCGTGTGCGACGCAGGACGTCCGACATCACTTCGTGGGCGATGGGGCGGCAGCGGATCTCCGAGGGCGCGAGCCGGTCGCCGCGCAGCAGCATCTCCCCGGCGGTGGCCACGTCGCCGATCTGGGCCATGCCCCGGGCGATGTCGAGCAGATGGTGGGCCCGGCGCTCGGGGAGCAGGCCGTTGAAGGACGACTCGGGGATGCGCTGGTGGTGCACCTCCACCGCCCGCCCCCCGTCGCCCAGCTCCACCGCGGCGGCGGCCCGGTGCAGCTCGACGTTCGTCGGGCCGAAGGAGGTCCAGTAGTGGTTCTGGTCGCCGCCGAGCAGGACGGCCGCCTCCTGGGCGCCGTTGATCAGGTCGTCCACGGTCGCCGAGTCGCCGAGCCGGGCAGCGGCCATCGCGCCTTGGAGCAGCAGTATCCCGTAGACGGAGAGCCGGTCCGGGGTGGCGTCGTTGCCGCCGCCGGGGGCCAGCCGGTTGGCGATGTTGACGTTGAGCTCCAGCGCGGAACGGGCCCGCCCCATGGCGACCATCGCGTTGCAGACCCGGGTGGTGGCGATCCCGGCGAGGAGTTGGTCGTCGGCCCGCTGGGCGACCGCCATCGACCGGTCGGCGGCCAGCCAGGCCAGGTCGCACTCGCCGAGCTTGCGCAGCACCGAGGAGGCGATCTGGTACACCTGGCCGAGCAGGTGGGCGGCATCGCGGGCCTGGTCGCCGTCGTGGCCGGCGTCCGCGGCCTGGGCGTCGCGCAGCAGCTTCGGCAGCGCCCGGATGAGCATCCCGTAGCGGCCGTACTGGTAGGTCAGCCAGGCGTGGTTGACCGCCTTGCGCATGTCCGTCAGCGGCGGCGGGAACGGGGCGGCGTCGAAGTAGGCGCTCATCGAGTCGTACCGCTCCAGGGCCGCCCGGATCTCCTGGACCTCGACCGGGTCGATGCAGTTGAGCACGTCGGTACGCCGCTCCGGGTCCTTGCCGAGCAGCAACTGAACGTCGACCTCGAGAATGTAGGCGATCTCGTAGAGGACGGAGAACTTGTCCAGCCGGCGCACCCCGCGCTCGACCTTGTCCACCCAGCTCTTGGACTTGCCGAGCCGGTCGGCGAAGACCTGCTGGGACATCTTGCGCCGGCCGCGCCAGTACGCCACCCGCCGACCTATGGGTAACTCGTCCATGTCCATTCCTCCCCTGGCCGGGCCGGTTGGCCTCGGCGGCGACCGTACGGACGGATCGATGGTCCGTTCGTTTTCAAGTTTTCGCTGGTCGCACAGCCTGTACGTCGGCCGTGTGGTCAGCGCTCTTAGCTTTCGTGCAAGTTGCATCAGCCGTTCCGTCAAGTCAACGAACGCGGGTTACGGCAGTGACGGCGCTCGACAAGCGACCTGGCACCTACCGGTCCGGGCGAGAGGAGTTCGTAGGCATGTGGGGGAACGTCGGGCCGCGGGTCGCGCAGCTGTCGCCGCTGGAACGGGTCCGGCTGCGCCGGGTCGCCGTCCGCTACGCCGTCCACGGCTGGGAGGTGACGCCCGGCGCGTGCCTGGCCCGCAGCCGCTTCGTGTGCGGTCGGGCCGGCTGTCCCACCGTCGGCTGTCATCCCGCCCTGGAGGACTGGGATCGGGCGGCCAGCACCGACGCGGCGCGGGTCGCGACCTGGTGGCGCAGCCGCCCGTACGGCGTACTGCTGCCCACCGGGCGGGCGTTCGACGTCCTGGAGGTGCCGGCCCACCTCGGGCGGGAAGTGCTCGACGTGGTCGGGAACCATCCGGCCGGCGTCGGGGTCCGCGGCCCGGTGATGGTGACGCCGACCGGGCGTTGGATGTTCCTGGTCCGTCCCGGCGACCCGCTACGCCCGGAGCTGGAGCACTGCTTCCACGTGGTCCGGCACGGCGTCGGCTCGTGGATCCCGGCGCCACCGACCCGGCTGCCGGAGGGCACGGTCCGCTGGGCGGTCGCCCCGGAACAGGCGCGCTGGCAGCTCCCGGACTCCTACCTGGTGCAGAACGTGCTGGTCGACGCGCTGCGGGCCACCGGCGTGACGCTCACCCCCGAGTTGCTCCCCGGCCACCTGCCACTGCCACGACGCGGCTGGTGAACCCGCCCCGCCACACCCTCGGCGCGGCGGACACCGTCAGGTAGTCACACGCCGTGGCCGTTGCGACCGGTCCCGCCACACCCCTGCCGCGGCCGACGCCGCTGTGGACCGTCCGCCACCGGCCCGACGCGGGCGGGCGCGCCTGTCAGGGAGCCGACGCGCACCGGGCAGCGTCCCCGCGCCCCGGGACGTCGTTGACCCGGACGAGGGGGCGACAGCGCCCCGAGCGGGGGTGTGATGTCCAGCAGGGATGACGCGGCACGCCGGCCAGACGGCGCGGAACCGCCGCCGCACCACCGACGCGGGCACCGCTGGCCGCCGACCCGCCCGGCCGGCTCTCGCCCCGGCCGCCCCCGCCCCGGAGGCGCCCACCCGGCCGGCACCCGCCGCCCCGCCGGCTGACCCCCCCCGACCCCCCACCCCTGACCACCCCGCCCCGCCCCCACCCCCGACCACCCCGCCCTCCGCGATCTTGCAGTTCGGGCCCGGTCACACCGGGACGAAAGCCCCATCCCGGGGGCCGCGAGTGCATGATCACGGCGAGCGGCGGGGTGCAGGTCCGTCAGTCGGGGAGAGGGAGAGGGGTCGGGGAGGAGGCGGAGGCGGGGGAGGGAGTGCAGGCAGCGGGCGTCGTCCGTGATGACCGCGTGCAGGTGGCCCGGGAGGCGGTCGAGCCAGCCGATGCCGGCCACCCCATCGCCACCGCCGCCGTGGCGTACGCGTCGGCGACCCCCATGTGCCAATTCCGTTTTCGTCGAACGCCGGCGCGGCTGCGCCCGGGGGTGCGGCGGGGTGCGGCGGTTACCGCTGGCGGAGTTGCCACGGAAGGTGACCGGGGGGAAGGGCCTTCAAGACACGCCGAACCAGCCCGGTGGAGGCATTTGAGGCGGCGCTCAACACCATCGGCGGAGGGTCCGTTTCGACTGCTGCCGGGGGCGACGTCCGGAGCAGGACGAACACGCACCGGGCGGGCCCGGACGTGCCGTTTCGCACCGTCCCGGCGCGAGGTGCGCTGTTCCACACGGCACAGGGAAACTTGAGCCGGGAGCAAGGCTGCGCTCAGGCGGCCACGACCCGGGGAACCGCGCTCCGGCAGCGGTGGACGGACCACCGGCGGGACGTCGACGGCCGCTCCCGCCCGGCGGCCTGTCGAAAGTAGCAGCAGGAGGAGCGCGTGAGCCGCCGCCGCAGCGGGTATGCCGCCGAACCGCTGAACGCGTGAGGGGAAGGCACCGCCATGCTCAGCAAAGAGGATCAGCGCAGGTTCGAACAGATCACCCGTCAGCTCCGGGAGAGCGATCCGGAGTTCTTCGCCCGCCTGGAACACCGGGCCCGGGCCCACCGCGGCCGGTACCTGATGCTGTTGACCATCGTGCTGTGGGCCTCGCTGCCGGCGGCGACCGTGCTGGCCGGCGGGCTGGCCGGGGCGATCTTCGCGGTGGTACTGCTGGCCAACGCCGGGCTCATGTGGCGGTTCCGCCGCCGCTGGCTGTGACGCCGGCCCGGCCGCCGGTCCGACGTGGACCGCGGCCCGGACCCTCCCCGCCGGATGGTCCGCCGCCGGCCGGGATCCGTCATCGCGTCGTCGGACGGGCCCCCGACGCCGGTGCCCGGCCCGCCTCCGGGCGGGCTTGGCCGAACTCCCGGTACGCCCGGCGCAGCCGTTCCAGCAGGCCCGGCCCGCCGAGCGCGGGCGCGGGCGCGCCGAGCTGCCGCAGCAGCAGGTCCGGGCCGGTCGACAGGGTCGGTGGCCGGTCCGGCAGCGGCACCGGAGGCACCCAGAACCGGTCGACGGCCTCGTCCAGCGGTGCCGGGGGCAGCGCGGCGAGTGCCCGAGCCGCGCCGACGGCCGGCGCGACCCGGCCACCATCGTCCCTCGTGGACGGCGATCCGGGCCCGCCGCCGGCAACCGCCGGGGTGGACGACGTGGGTTCCCGACCGGGGCCGTCCGGGGTGGACCAAGCGGGCACCCGACCGGAGCCGTCCGGGGTGGACCAAGCGGGCACCCGACCGGGGCCGTCCGGGGTGGATCGCGCGGGCACCCGGCCTGCCCTCGGAGCGCGCCGATCGCCCGCCGTGGCACCGGCAGCGCCGGCGGCCGGCTCCGCGCGGTCGCCAGCCGTGGCGGCGGCGCGCAGGTCGCGCAGCCGGTCCAGCAGCTCCGCCCGACGCCGTCCCCGCCAGTGCAGCAGCTCGAACGGGTCCGCGTCGAACGCCTCCGCGAGCAGGTAGAACGCCGCCGCGAGGTGCTTGCACGGGACGGCGAAGTCGGGGCAGTCGCACCGCTGGGCCAGCTCATCGACCCCGGCGGGGAACAGCGGCGCCCCGACGCCGGCGCACAGCTCCTCCAACTCGGCGGGGAGGTCGCCGGCGAGCAGTCGGGCGCTGAAGAACGCCTGCGCCGCCAGCTCCGCCTCGATCCGGTCCCACAGCGCCGCCGGGAACGGCTCCAACGCGATCCGCACCCGGTACGGCCCGGGCCGGGAGCCCTGCACCCGCGCGGTCACCACGCCGGGGGCGACGTCGAGGCTGAGCACCTGGCCAGCCCGCGCGTACGACCGGCCCCGGGTGAGCCGGGTGCCCAACGCGAACGACTCCAGCACCTCCAGGAACCGGCGGGACCACCAGGACCGGCCGATCGCGCCCCGGGTGCTGCGGGCGCGCAGTCCGCCGTCCACCCGGCGCGGCCGGCCGTAGTCGGCGAACCGGCCGGTCGACGCCGACCCGTCCGGCGGCGGCCCGGTCACTCGGCCACCGCCCCGGCCTCCAGCGCGAACAGCTCGCGCAGCCGCTCGGTGGACAGCTCGGTCACCCACTGCTCCCCGGAGCCCACCACGGACGCGGCGAGGCTCCGCTTCTCGGCGATCATCGCGGCCACCTTCTCCTCCACCGTGCCGGCGCAGACGAACTTGCGGACCTGCACCCTCCGGCGCTGGCCGATCCGGAACGCCCGGTCGGTGGCCTGGTCCTCGACGGCGGGGTTCCACCACCGGTCGACGTGGACCACGTGGTTGGCCGCGGTGAGGGTCAGCCCGGTGCCGCCGGCCTTGAGGCTGAGCACGAACAGCGGCGGCCCGTCGGCGGACTGGAACCGGGTCACCATCGCGTCCCGGTCGGCCTTGCCCACCCCGCCGTGCAGGAAGAGCACCTCCCGGCCGAACCGGGCGGAGAGGTGCCCACGCAGCATCCCGCCGAACTCGGCGTACTGGGTGAACAGCAGGGCCCGCTCCCCCGCCGCGAGCACCTCGTCGAGGATCTCCTCCAGCCGGGCCAGCTTGCCGGACCGGCCGGCCAGCGCGGACCCGTCACGCAGGAGCTGGGCGGGGTGGTTGCAGACCTGCTTGAGCCGGGTCATCGCCGACAGCACCAGGCCGCGCCGCTCGATGCCGTCGCTGGACTCGATGCGGGCCAGCATGTCATCGACCACCGCCCGGTAGAGCGACGCCTGTTCGGCGGTGAGGTTGCACAGCACCTCCATCTCCAGCTTCTCGGGCAGATCGGAGATGATCGACGAGTCGGTCTTGAGTCGGCGCAGCACGAAGGGGCCGGTCATCCGGCGCAGCCGCTCGGCGGCCTCGGCGTCGCCGTGCCGCTCGATCGGCTCGGCGTACGCCTTCTTGAAGCTGGCGGCCGGGCCGAGCAGGCCGGGGTTGGCGAACTGCATGATGGACCACAGGTCGGCGAGCCGGTTCTCCACCGGCGTGCCGGTGACCGCCACCCGGTGCCGGGCTGGCAGCGACCGGACCGCCTCCGCCTGCCGGGTGGCGGCGTTCTTGATGGCCTGCGCCTCGTCCACCACCAACCGGTGCCAGTCGATCCCGGCCAGCTCGACCGCGTCGCGGGTGGCCACCGAGTAGGTGGTGAGGACCAGGTCCGCCGCGTGCACGACCGCGGCGAACCCCTCCCGGCGCGCCCGGTCGGCACCGTGGTGCACGTGTACGCGCAGCGTCGGGGCGAACCGGGCGGCCTCCCGCTGCCAGTTGCCGACCAGCGACATCGGGCAGACCAGCAGGGTCGGCCCGGCGGTCGGCGGGTCCCCGGCGATCAGGGCCAGCAGCTGCACCGTCTTGCCCAGCCCCATGTCGTCGGCGAGCACCCCGCCGAGGCCGAGCGACTGGAGGAACGCCAGCCAGGCCAGGCCTCGCCGCTGGTACGGCCGGAGCGTCCCGGTGAACGTCGGCGGCGGGTCCAGCGGGGTGAGCCGCCGCTCGGCCTGCCCGGAGAGCAGCTCGCCGAGCGCCCCGTCGGCGGTCACCTCCAGCACCGGGAGCGCGTCGTCGGAGTCCGCGTCGGCGAGGCCGAGCCGGAGCAGGTCGGCCACGGTCAGCTCACCGGCCGAGCGGAGCATCCGCAGCCCGGCGGCGAGCCGCCCCGGGTCCAGCTCCACCCAGCGCCCCCGCAGCCGGACCAGCGGCGTCTTCAGCTCCGCCAACGCGGCCAGCTCCTCGGCGGTGAGCGGCTCGTCGCCGAGGGCCACCTCCCACCGGTAGTCGACCAGCGCGTCCAGGCCGAACCCGCCGTCGGCTGCCACCACGGTGCCCGGCGCGGTGCGGCTGCGGGCCTGCAACCGGGCCCCCAGCCGGGACGAGGGCCGCCGCCACCAGGACGGCAGCAGCACCCCGAAGCCGGCGGCGTGCAGCACCGGAGCGCCGTCGCGCAGGAACCGGTGCGCGCCCTCGACGTCCAGCTCCAGGGCCTCCGGGGTGGCCGTCCGCAGCGCGGTGTCCAGCTCCGGCCAGAGCCGGCTGGCCCGGCCCAGCTCGGCGAGCAGGATCTCCTGCGGGGAGTCCAGCCGGCCGGCGAGGGCGGGCACGGTGTGCGGGGACCGCCAGACCTGCCCGGCGTCGACGATCAGGCTCGGCTCGTCGGCGGCCTGGAGCCCGAACTCGACCCGCCAGCGGGCGGCGTCGGGGAGCGTCCCGGCCTGGTCGGCCACCGCCTCCCGCAGGTCATGGGCCCCGGCCGGCACGTCGCCGAGCGGGTCGGTCAAGGCATCACCGATCGGGTCGGCTGCCGGCTCCACCAGGCGGAAGCTGGCCCGGACCGCGCCGCCGGCCGCGTCCCGCTGCCAGTCGTCCAGCTCGGCGCGCAACGCCGCGAGGGCCCCCGGCTCGGCGGTGAACTCCCCGGCCGGCCCCGTCAACGCGGCCAGCCAGGCCGGCACCGCGCCGGCCGGCCGGCCGCCCCGGGTCGGCGTGGTGCGGGTGAGGGCGGCCCGGGCTGCGGCGTCGGTCAGCGCGTCGAGGGCGTCGGCGACCAGGTCTCCGGGGGGCAGGTCGCCGGCGGCCCGGGCGGCCGGCGGGAGGGCCAGGGCGAGCGACCGGGCCCAGGCCGCGTCGGCACCGGTGAGCAACGGCCGCCACACCGCCCGCGCCGCGACCGCCCCGGGCCGGGCGGGCCGGCGCCGGGCCCGCGTCGCGGCGCCGGCCGGGCGGAACGATGCCGGGTCCGCCCGCGCCACCGGGGACCCGGTGGCGTCGTCCTCGGGCCACGACGGGGCGACTCCGGGCAGGACGCGGCCCCGGCGGACCAGGTCGGCGGCGAACTCGGCCAGCTCGGCCAGGTGCCGAAGGGTGGCGCCGGGCACCCCGGCGTAGTCGCCGGCAGCGCGCAGCAGCGCGAGCGCGTCCGCCGGGGCGTACCGGAGGGCGGGGGCGCGCCAGCCGGCGAGCGTGACCGACCCGCGGACCGGCTCGGCGACGGCGGTCCGAACCAGCTCCGGCGAGTCGACCGGCGAGCCCGCCCGGGTGGGCAGGCGCAGCAGCACCGACCCGGCCTCGGCGGTCCCCGGCCCGGTCGTCCCCGGCGCGCCGGGCGGCCGGCCGATGGCCGCCGACCCTGTGCTCTCGGGGCCCGCGGTCGCCGGCCCGTCCGTCCCCGGGCTGTCCGTCCCCGGGCTGTCCGTTCCTGGGCTGTCCGTTCCTGGGCCGGCGGCGGCCCGGCGGGCGGGCGGCGGGACGTCGGCCTGCGGGTCGGCGGGGTCGAGGGCGGCGGCCAGGGCGGCGGGATCGGCGGCGAACGGGTGGGGCCGCTCACGGGGGGCCCGGCCGGGGCGGCGGGGCGCCCGCGCCGGCAGGGCGGTGTCCTCGGCCCAGACGGCGAGCCCCGAGCCGGGCAGCCACGCCCCGTGGATGACCAGCACCTGTCCCCCTCCGACCGACGACCACCGAGAATAGCCGGGCGCCGCCGGACCGGATCGGGACAACGCCCGGCGCCGTCTGGGTTTCGTTGGTTGTGTTCCCGGGCGGCGGGCGCGCCGGCACAGCCCGGGCCGACACCGCTGGAGCGAGCCCCGCCGTTACCGTGGGCCCCATGTTCGATCTTCTCGTGCTCGGCGGGCTGGGGGTGGACCTGCGGGTACGCGTGCCACAGCTTCCGCTGCCGGCCGCCGACTCGCTCACCGTCCCCCCGATCGACCTGCGGGTTGGCAACACCGGTGCCGGGGTGGCGCTGGCCGCCCGCGCCCTCGGCCTACGGGTGGCGGTCGTCGACGTGCTCGGCGCCGACCCGGCGGGCGAGGTGGTCCGGGCCGCGCTGGACCGGGCCGGGGTGCACACGGTGCTGGCCGTGGCCCCCGCCGGAACCCGCCAGTCGGTGAACCTGGTGGACCCGGCCGGCCGGCGGATGTCGCTCTACGACCCCCGCCCGTGGCAGGGGCCGCCGCCGTTCGCGCCGGAGCGGCTGACCGCGCTGGCCCGGGACGCGGCGCACGTGCACGTTTCGATCATGGACTGGGTGCCGCCCCTGCTGCCCGCGCTGCGCGCCGGGCTGCCGGCCGGAATCGGCCTCTCCACCGACCTGCACGACTGGGACGGCGACAATCCGTACCACCTCCCGTTCGCCGACGTGGCCGACCTGGTCTTCGTCAGTGGCGTCCGGCTCGGGGAGCGGGCCGGGGCGGTCGCCGCCGCGCTGGCGCCCCGGACCACCGTGGTCACCCGGGGCGCGGACGGCGCGGAACTCTTCGTCGCCGACGGGCCGCCCGCCCGGGTGCCCGCCGCCGGGCCGCCGGGGCCGGTGGTCGACACCAACGGCGCCGGGGACGCGTTCGCGGCCGGCCTGGTCGCCGCCCGGCTGCGCGGCGCGGGGCTGGCCGGGGCGGCGGCGTACGCGGCCCGGGTCGCCGCGGCGGCCTGCACGCACGACGGCATGGAGTACCCGCCGGGGCTACTGCCGCTCGGGTGAGCGGCCCGGCCCGGCCGAGGTGGGCGCGCCACCCGGCCGGCCGGGTGGCGCCGGTGGTCAGACCGCCCCGGTGGAGCCGTCGGTCAGCTCGCGCAGGATGTCGGCGTGGCCGGCGTGCCGGGCGGTCTCCTCCACCAGGTGCGTCAGGATCCAGCGCAGGGAAACCTCGCCGAGCTGCGGGTGCGGCACCACATGGTCGAGGTCGAAGCGCGCGGCGACCGCGCGGGACCGGGCGCAGGCCCGCTCGTAGCCGGCCAGGAGGGACTGCACCGTGTCGGCGTCGTCGAGGGTGAAGCTCGCCGCCGCCTCCTCCTCGGTGGTCGGAGGGACGTCGCCGGGCTCCGGGGCGAGCAGGTAGGGGAACCAGTTCCGCTCGACCAGCGTCAGGTGCTTCACCAGGCCGGCGAGGGTGGTGAGGGAGGGCACCAGCCGGCGCCGGGCGTCGGCGTCGCTGAGGCCACGCAGCTTGCGCGTCACGGTCGCGCGGTGGAAGTCGAGGAAGGATTCGAGCACGGCGCGCTCGTCGCCGGTGCGGGCCAGCACCGGCCCGAGGGTGGGGTCGATCGCGATCTCCGCCATCTCCCGACCCTAACGGTCACCACCCGATCACACTGCCCCGCTCACCGCACCTCCCAGCGGCAGATCTTGGAAGATTTCGGCCCCCGGAGGGGCCGTTTCCTACCAAGATCTCGCCCGCCCCCGCGAACGCGGCGCAGACCGAGTGCGCGGGCGGGGATCTCCTGCGGGCCGGCGGTCGCCCCGGCAGGATTGGACGCATGGCAGCAACGGAGGAGATCCCGCTGGCGGGCGGCACCGCCGACGGGCAGGCGGTCACGGTCGAGCTGGACAGCAACGGCCGTCCGCCGTTGACCCACCACCACCTCGGCGAGCACGGGCTGGCCGAGGCCGAGATCTACGAGTTGGAATCGGTGGCCGAGGGCGGCCAGGGGTGGCTCTACCGGTGGCGGGGTTCGGCCGTCTGACCCCCGGGTACCCCGGTCGGCCGAAGCCGGCCGTCAGCCCGGCCCGGCAGCCGCGCCGAGCGCAGGCTCTCCAGCACCGCGCCGGTCACCTGCGACGTGCCCCGGGCCTGGTCGCAGACCTCGGCCACCCGGCGGGCCGTCTGCGCGGCGCGGGCCTCCCGCTCGTCCCACAACCGGTCCACCTCGGCCAGCAGCGGCCCCTCCACCTCCCGCTCCACGCCACGCAGCGCCGGCACGCCGAGGCGCTGGGCCAGGTCGAAGACCTTCCCCGCGTACGGCAGAGGCAGGAACGGGGTGCCGACCATCGCGGCGAAGATCAGGAAGTGCAGCCGCATGCCGACGGCGAGGTCGAAGTGCCGCATCAGCCCGAGCACCTGCCGGGGTGAGTAGTCGCCGTGCAGGATGCGCCCCCGCTCGGCGGCGGTCATGTGCGACATCACGCCGTGCGAGTGCCGGATGTCGTCGCGTTCCATGGGCACGAAGAGCACGTACGCGTCGATCCGGTGGATCAGGAAGTCGGCGATCTGGGCGATCAGCCGGTGGTAGCCGTCGACGTCGAGCCGCTCGGCGGCCCGGCCCGGTTCCCGGACGCTGAGCCCGACCAGTCGCCGGCCGGCCGGCACCCCCTCCTCACGCAGGAACCGCTCGGGGAACTCCTCGGGCTCCAGCAGGAACGCCGGGTCGGCGGTCACCGTGATCGGGTTGATCAGCCCGGCCTCCTCCAGCACCATCCGGGACTCCTGGTCCCGCACGGTCACCTCGGTGGCGCCGGCCAGGGTCTCCCGGACCATCCCCGTGTCCACTCCGTCGCTGAGCGGCCCCACCCCCACCGCGTACGTGAGCAGGGGCAGGCCCCGCTCCTGGGCGACCCGGACCACCCGCAGGTAGCGGCGGGCCTCCCGGTCGTAGAGGATGCCGCCGCCGCCGAGGATCAGCAGGTCCAGCTCGGCCAGCACCTGCGCCGAGTCGACCCGGCTGACCCCCTCCCAGGGCACCGCCTCCACGTCGGGGTGGGCCCGGGCGGTGTGCTCCGGGTTCCGGGAGAAGACGATGATCCGCGCGTGCGGCTCGTGCGAACGCAGGTCGGCCAGGAGGCCGGTCAGGATCGCCTCGTCGCCGAGGTTGCGGCCACCGTACGAGCCCAGCACGCCGATCGTCAGCGTGGTGCGGTCCCCCATCGCCTCGCTCCTCCCGGTATGCGTCCGGCCTCCCGGTCTGAGTCCGTGCGTCCGGCCTGCCGGTGCGCGTCCGGTTCCCGGTGTGTGCGTCCGGGCAGGGTTCCCGCTGGGTCCGGGGGCACACCTGGGACGGTCAGCCGTCCGGGCGGGAAGACCGGCTTGCTCACCGGGCCGACCGGTTGCTCATCCGCTGGGCGCAGGGGCTTCCCGGCGGGCGAGGATCACGTCGAGCATGTCGGACAGTGAGTCCCGCTGCCCCTGCCCGGCGCGCGGCGTGCCGAACTTCATGCGTCGGTCCTCCCTGGCCCCGCCGGGCTACTCGGTCGGCCAGTCGATGTCGCGCGACCGGATCCGCGCCGCCAGGATCCTGATCCAGCCCGCCTCGGCGGCGACGACGTTGCGCCAGTAGGCGGCTTCGAGCATGTACACCTCGGGCACCCCGGCGGGCTCCTGCCGCAGGGCCGTCAGCCGCTGGCCGAGGCGGGCAGCACGGTCGTCCAGGATCGACGCCGCGTCGTCGGCCGGGAGGATCCCCAGGTAGGCCACTGCCATGACGAAGTCCGGGGAGGCGACCTGGGCGTCGCTGAGCCCCTCCACGACCCTGCGGCTGAAGTCCGTCAGACCCGCCTCGGTCACCTCGTAGGCCGTACGCGGCGGCCGGTTTCCCACCCGCTCGGGGACGCGGGCGGCGACCAGGCCGGCCCGCTCCAGCGCCTTCAACAGGGACGTGAGGGTGCTGCGGGTCACCGACACGTGTCCGTACCGGTCGCGTAGGCGTGTCGTGAGGTCGTAGGCGTGCGACGGCTGCTCGACGAGGAGCCCGAGCAGCGGCAGCACCAGGCTGTTCCGGGAGGCGTCCAGGGGCACCGGGACAACCTAATAGACGTATACGTCCAATCGCAACCTCGGATCCGGGCCGGGGACCTCGCCGCCGTACTCGACGCCCGACGCCGGCCCCGGTCAGGCCGGCCCCGATCAGGCCGGCCCCGATCAGGCTGGCATCGGTCAAGCCAGCACCGGTCGAGCCAGCACCGGTCAAGCCGGCACCGGTCAGGCCGGCTCGCGGACCTGGGTGGTGAGGAACGGGATCACCGCGGCCGGCAGCGCCGGCGAGGCGACGATGTCGTAGTGGGTGAGGCCGGGCAGCACGGCCAGGCGCGACGCGGGACGGTCGGTACCGTCCCAGCCGGCGTCACGGTGGCCGCCTCCGAGCAGCCCGAAGAACTCCGCCACGTGGCCGACCGGGATCGAGTCGGCGTCGGCGAAGACCAGCAGGGTGGGCAGGGCCAGGGCGGCCACCTCGGCCGACCAGTCGTACTCGCGGCGGAGCAGATCGCCGGTCTTGGCCCAGAGCGCCGGCCAGTCCTGCGGGCGCGGGGCCACCCGGGCGTACAGCTCGTGCGGCGGGGTGCCCCGCATCCGCTCGCCTGTCCGCTCGTCCTGGGCGCCCATCGCGGCCAGCACCTCCGGGTACCAGCCCTGCCGTCGGCAGGGGGCGGAGACCACCACCAACCGGCGCACCAGGTCCGGGTGCTGGATCGCGACCCGCAGGGCCACGCCGCCGCCCAGCGAGTAGCCCAGCACGTCGGTCTCCCCGAGGCCGAGGTGGCGGATCAGCGCGGCGACGTCGTCGGCCATCGACTCGTACCGCAGCGGGCGGTCGACGTCGGCGGTGCGGCCGTGGCCCTGAAGGTCGACCGCGACCACCCGGCGGCGCCCGGCGAGGGCGGGCAGGACCGGTGCGAACATCTCCACCGCGCCGTACCCGCCGTGCAGCAGCACCAGCGGGCGGCCGGAGCCGTGCACCTCGTACCACAGCCGCAGGCCGTTGACCTCCGCGTAGCTCACCAGGGCACCTCCGGCTCGTCCGGCCACTCGCCCCGATCCAACACCAGCCGTACGAAATCCAGGCGTGGATCGCCCCCGGCCCACCCCACGACGACGCCCAGGGGCCGCCGGCCGCCCTGGAAGGCCGGGGTCGGCCAGGACGACGGGGGTAAGCCACCGCGGGCGTCCGGGTGCGGGCCTCCGCCGACGCGGTCGCCGAGGGCAGTGATGACGCCCGCCGGAATTCCTCCTATCCCGGCCGGACGCACGGGTCGGTGACCGTGTAGGTCGGGCTCTGCGCCGTGCGGCCGTCCGCCGCGGTCGCCCGTACCGACCAGGTCAGCGCCGACGCGCGCAGCCCTCCGACGGTCACCCGTCCGGCGGAGCCGTCCACCGTCGTGGCCCGGGTCGACGTGCGGCCGCCGGCAGGTGTCCAGCGAACCTCGGCGCCGCCGAGCGTGGCACTGCCGGTGGCCTGCACCGCGAGGCTGTACGTCTCCGCACCGCACCGCACCCGCGCGGTGGCGGAGACCGTGAACGGCGCGGCGATCTGCGGCGCGGCGGTCGGCCGGGGCACGGTCGGTGGTCTGCTCGGTGCCACGGTCGGTGCCGGTGCGGTGCCACCCGGCACGACATCGGGCGCGGCGGGCGCATCGGTCCGGACGACCCCGTCGCCGTCCGCCGGCCCGGCGACGGGGCCGGAGGTCGCACCGCCGGTGCCGGCCGGAGCCGGCGGGTCGGCCTCCGTGGCCGTGCCGGACGGCAGCGGCGCGGCGGGGGGTGCCACCGGCTCCCCGGCCGGCTGACCGAGCACTTCGGACACCGGTTGGCCGGCGCCGTCCCGCGCGGCGGTCGGGCCACTGCGGGCCAGTGCCCAGGTGCCGGACACGGCGATGAGGATCAGCAGAGCCACGGTCGCGGCCAACCGCCGACGGTTCCGGTCGCGGTCCGCCCGCGAGGTCGCCCGCACGGCGTGCGTCGTTCCGCGCGGCACCGCCGCCGCACCGCCCGGGGACGCCGTCGCGTCCCCAGCCGCTGGAGTGGACCCGTCGGCCGGGCCGCCCGCCGGCCCGGCATCGCCGGATCCGGAGGGTTCGTCGGCCGCTGGCGCCAAACCGGCCGTTGGGTCGGCCGGAACCGCACCCGCCGGATCGGCTGCCACGTCGGACGCGGGGCCGGCCGGAACCGCACCCGCCGCGTCGGACGCCGGGGCGGCGAGGACGTCGGTCACGCAGACCTCGGCCAGCCTCGGCCACACCGTGTCGGCGACGACCAGGAAGGCCGGTGCCGTGTACGCCGACAGCAGCGCGGCCGGGCTGAGCTGTTCCCGCCGGAGCAGCCCGCACACCGCGCAGTTCTCGATGTGCCGCGAGACCCGCTTGCGCAGGGTCGGGGTGAGCCGACCCTGCCAGCCGTCGATCAGGTCGGCGAGGGTGGGGCAGTCCCGGGCCCCGGTACGGGCTACCAGCAGCGCCCCCAGCGCCCGTTCGAGCTGGGTGCGGGCGCGCGACAGGCGGGCGTGCGCGTGGTTGGCGGGCACCCCGAGGGCCGCGCCGATGTCGGCGGAGGACAGGTCGTGCCGGATGGCCAGGTGGACCACCTCACGGTCGCCCGGGTTCAGCGCGTCGGCCGCGGCGTGCACCAGGTCGCGTACCTGCTCGGCGTTGACGCCCGTGGCCGGGTCGGCGGTGTCGGCCACCGGCTCGTCGGCCTCCTCCAGTGGCAGGGAGCGGGACCGCTGCCGGAGCTGCCGGAGGCACTCGTTGCGCACGATCGCGTACAGCCAGGAGCGCAGCCGGTCGGGCTCGCGGAGCTGGTCGATGCGCTGGCTGGCGGTGAGGAACGCGTCGTGGACGGCGTCCGCGGCGGCCTCCGGCTCGCGCAGCATGGTCCGGGCGTACGTGTACAGCCGGTCGGCGTACCGCCGGTACATGCCCTCCAGCCCGGCCCGATCGCCGCGACGCACCGCCTCGACCAGCGCGATGTCGTCCTGTGCCGCCGTGTCCATCGTGTCCCCCGCTGCTCGTCGACCGTGCCAGTAAAGCCGCGAATTTTTTTCTTCGGGACTTTCTGTTGGCATCCCGACCCGACCGCGCTCCTACCGGTGTCGAGCACCCCTAGAAAGAGGAAGACACCATGCGAGAAGGATTGAACCGGAACCGTTGGTCGCGTCGGATCGCCGTGGGCGGGGGCGTGCTGAGCGCACTCGTGCTCGGCCAGGTGGCCCTCACCGGACCGGTCGCGGCGGTGCCCGGTCTGAGCTTCAAGACGACGACCGGCCCCAGCAACAGCGTCGCGAAGTCGCAGAACGCGACCTGTCCGGCCGGCACCAAGGTCATCGGCGGTGGCGGCGCGATCACCGGTTCCGGCCTCGGGCAGGTCGGCATGGACATCATGGTGCCGCTGGTGGGCTCGGACGCGTACTCGGTGACCGGACGTGAGGACGAGAACGGCGTGTCCGGCAACTGGGCGGTCACGGCCAACGCGGTGTGCGCCCCGTTGCCTCCGGGCCTGGTGACCGTCTCCGGCAGTTCGGCGCCCAGCCTCGGCACGTCGAACTGGTTCGAGAAGTCCTGCCCGGCCGGCAAGCACGCCATCGGGGTCGGCGGCGCGGTCGTCGGGGCGTCGAACAGCGAGATCGTCCTCGAGGATCTACGCATCAACCAGAACAGCGTCGTGGTGGCGGGCGCCGAGGACGGCACCGGCTTCGCCGGCACGTGGTGGCTGGACGCCACGGCGATCTGCGCCGACCCGCTGCCCGGCGAGCAGCGCGTGATCGACGACAGCGTCTACAGCTCCACCGCCACCCAGTCGGTCACGGCCACCTGCCCCGCCGGCACGCGCGTGCACGGGGTGGGCGGCGAGATCCTCGGCGGCGAGGGCGAGGTGCGCCTGACCGAGATGCGGGCCACGTCCTCGACTGTCGTCACCGTCCGCGCCGCGGAGGACGAGAACGGCTTCAGCGACACCTGGAAGGTGCGCGCGTACGCCGTCTGCGCGAGCTGACCGGCAGGTATCCGTGGTCCCGCGCCGGGCGTCCGGCGCGGGACCACCGCCACTCGGCCCGCCCTCGCGCAACGCGAGTTCTCCGAGGAATTGCTGGGCATGCCGAAGTGCGACGGCCACGGCCGCCCGGTCGACTACGGGTACGGCCCGATCGCGGTGCTCGACGAGGCGCGCGCCGACGGCCGGCGCGGGATGCCTTCAGTTGGCGTGGCGGTGGCGGAACCAGCTTTGTCAAGGTGCCGACGCTTCGTTCAAAAGCGTTGGGCCGTGATGTTTGCCTATTAACATCCGCCAACGTTGAGGGGTGCCCATGAAGCATCGGTTAGCCGCCCGTACTGCTGTCGCCGTCGCCGCCGCCGCGTCTCTCGTACTGCTGCCGCTGCCCACGCCTGCGCACGCCGGGGGTGGCTGCGACCCTGGCGACTGGATTGAGATCAACACGGGGGCTGGGGCTGAGTCACCTTCGTGGCAGCGGGGCCACAAACACATCACCGGAAACCACTACGTGAAGGAGATCACCAGCACCGGGATCCTCTGGTACGCCGACAACAATGGCGGCTCCGACGGCGACACGAAGGACACCCGGTACGAGCACACCTACTGCAACCACTGAACTCCGACGAAGCCGCTCACCCGCGAGCGAGGGAGACGGCTTCTGCTGTTGCGGAAGTCATGACGTCACGCCGGTGCTCGCGGGTAGCGTCGCCGAGGTGAGGGTGTTGCTGCGTGGTGGCCCCGGTGACGGCCAGGTGGTGGCCGGTGCCGGTGAGACTGTGGTGTGGCAGGCGTGCCTGTACGAGCGCACCACCGGCCTGGACGGGCGCCACGGCGGGCAGGTCAGGGTGTACCGGCACCGCCCTGGTTGCTGCGAGCCGTACGGGCGCGGTGCCGAGGACCGCTGCGAGTAGGTGATCTGACAGCTACGTCGCCTGCGGTCCACTGGGCGGCGGGAACGTGAGCGGCCCTCCGGGTGGCACCCATCCGCCGTCCTGCCGTCCGAATGGTCGCCGCCGTCTGGGGCCGCCCATTCCCTCAGGTCGTGTGCACCGGTGGCGGTGGTTTTGCGGGGCCACAGGTCGCAGGTCAGGGTGTGGGTGGTCCTGCTGGTCACTACCTGGGGCATCCTCCCGCCGAGTGGGTAGGCCGGCCAACCCCGATTCAGCCCTCGCCCAGGTGGTGTGGGTGAGCGGAGGATACCGGTGCGAGCCCATAGCGGATAGTGTCCCCAACCACACTGTCCGCTAACTTGAAGGGTTCTGCCATGGCCTTTGGTCATCGATGGCTGTCGCGAACAGTCGCCGCTGCGCTGCTCCTCCTTGCCGGGATGGCTACCCCTGCTGGTCCCGCCTCAGCGGAACCGGGCGCGAAGTTCACGTTCGATCTGACCGGTACGACGATTCCGCTGGGGGTCAACAAGAAGAGGGTCCACCTGAAATTCACCAATCTGACCGACAAGACCCCGAGGGAGATCCTTTTCTACGTCCGCCCCTTGGAACTGGACTGGGCGGACAAGGCCTCACTCGCGTGGCCGGAGGGCGGTGGCTCCGGCGAGTGCGACGGCGACGCTGCGGGATGGTACTGCCGTATCGAATCGAGCGTGCTTCCGGATCTGATGCCTGCTCCCGGCGGGACAGTAGAATTTCCTATTGACATTCACATCCACGAGAGCCAGGAGCCTTACGAAGGAAGGTTCCAGGTCGAGGCAGGCATGGCCTGGGGTGAGGACAGCATGCGACCCAGTGCCAGCAAATGGTTCACGCTCAAGTTGGTCGACGATCCCGAGGCCGACCTGTCGGTGGTGGCACCGGACGTGAAGAAGTCGGCGCGGGTCGGTGCGGGTGGCGGGCTCGAACTCACCGGGACGTTGAACCCGGGTGAGACGGGCGCGGTGCGGTACCGGGTCGTCAACCAGGGCCGGAAGGCGGTCAGCGGCGTCAAGGTCACGCTGCGCCTGCCCAAGGGTGTGACGTTCGCCCGACCGCCGAGGGAATGTGCGGTCGGCAACGACAGACGGTCGGCGGTTTGCACCTACGACAGGCTCGCGCTCATACCGACCGGCCAGGACACCGACCCAAATGACAGCATTCACTCCGCTGTCGAGCTGCACAATCTGGTGACGGTGTCGGCCTCCACCAAGGCACCCGCCACGTTGAAGGGCGGGACTGTGCAGGTCGAGGGCTTGACCGAGCGCACGGACCCCCGCTCCGGCCCGGAGCGTACCGAACTGCCGGCGAACGCTGTCGCCGTACGCGCAGCCGATGTGGACGACAGCGACAACCAGGACGGGTTCGCCGTCGTGGTCGCCGCCAGCGGCGGGGGTGGCGGGGACGGCGGCGGGGGTGGCGGTGGCGGGGGTGGCGGTTTGCCGATCACCGGGTCGCAGACCGGGCTGATCGCCGGCACCGGTCTCGCCATGGTGGCGGGTGGCGGCATCATGTTGCTCCTCGCCCGGCGCCGCCGCGCGGTCCCGATGATCCCCGGCGACGAGACGCCCGCTGTCTGATTTTGTCCTCCACTGGCCCGTGAGGGCAGTTGACGTAGAAGGGCGGGATGTTCTCCCATCCCGCCCTTCGCTCTTCTAGCAGCAACCGGGCGGGCGGCGCTCACCACGCCGATCATTCGATTCTCGGTGGAGATGGCGCAGGTAACCCGCCACAGTGGCAGCACCGCCGACCTCGACGTGCGGCGTGGCGGGCAGGTGCGCATCGGGCGGCTTGTTGCGAGGGTACGGGCGTGGCGCCGAGGATCGCTGCGAGTAGCCCGATCATGCAGAAGCCGGCCGTCCCCGAAAGGACGGCCGGCTTCGCTTGTGGGGACGGCCTCGGTCAGCGGGCGATGCGCTTCTCGCTCGGCGGGGGTGATAGACCACAACCCGTTAGCGGTCACCTGCACCAGTGAGGCTTTTCCATCGTGATGGTGCTGGTCACGGTGGGTGCGGGGAGCCCGTGTCGACATAGGACGAGGCTCCCGGTAAGACAGCAGTCGACCAA
>NZ_JBIATC010000024.1:0-57657 GCF_042891255.1 Micromonospora sp. NPDC001898
CCGCTGCTGCCCTCGACGCGCCACCGCGATCGTCCAGGCCATCCTCGTCCTACATCACATCCACACCAGCCGAAACCCACGATGAAAAGGGCTCAGTGTGGGTGCTTCCAGCCGGCGGGTACCGGCGTAGCCGCCGATCTCGTTGACCAGCAGCCCGCCCTCCCCACTCTCCAGGTTGTGGGCGTGGACGGTGAAGCTGCCGCCGCCCTTGCGGTGGGTAATGCGGGCGGTAGTGGCCGTACCGCCGACCACGATCACGTCATCGCCGCGGCCGGATGCTTCCCGCTGGCCGCTTTGGTCGCCAACTGGGCGACGCTGCCAACGGTAAACGTCCATTCGCCGTTGGCTTCCACCTCAATCTCGATGGTCAGGGCCCTTTTCTTCCAGGTCTGCGGGGTCCACACGGTCGGCCACAGCTGGTCTCCTTGATATGCGCGCCATGTGCGGCGAGTTCGGCCACCCACTCGTCGGCGTACTCGATGACAGTTCCGACGGGCATGAGGGCGGCCGGGTGGGGCTTCGGCATGGTCACTGACCCTTCGGGTCGGCGACACCGCGAAAGTCACTGGCGGCACGGTCGGTGGTCGGCGGGGTTGGGGTGCGGGCAGCCGACGATGACGACCGTGTGGACGGGGCAGGTGGGGATTCCGGTCTCGCCGCAGGTGGGGCACTTCGATCCGGTGCTGGTTTTGCCGGATCCGGGGCAGTCGGGGCAGCCGAGCGCTTGAAATAGCTCGAAGTCCATGGTCAGCGCTCCCTGGGTGGACGGCTTCGGATCGGGTGTGGCGCCCTCGGCCGCATTCGATGCGGCACCCCTCACGGCGGTTTACGAGGGCTGGACGGTCAGTGGAACGGGGCTGCCGAGCAGGACCAGCGGGCGGTCGACGAACTGCGGAACGTGTTGGATGACGTGTCGGCCGCTGAGCTGCCAGGCAGGGGGAGGGATGGGCGCCGACCATCTGCTACGGGGCGAACGAGGACGTGCGGCGGGTTGAGGTGGGGCGGGTGTTGGAGGTGCGATGTGTGAGTTCTCAACGAAGGTGATCCGGGGCGGCCCGCCGACCAGCAACGGATCAAATTCGGTGAGAAGCGGCAGGGTGTCTTCTTCTCACTGAACCTGATCTTTTTTGTTGCCGGGGGAGGTCAAGCAGGCTCGCCGAGGCCGCGAGTGACCACGCTGCACTGCGGTTTGCCGTCCCGCCGGTCGCCCCGCGTAACTATGACGTGGGATTGTGATGTACCCAGTGGCGGCTGCTCGGATCGTGGCATGATCAACTTAGGCTACTGGCATTGAGCTAGGCGTGTCCTATTTGAGATACCGCTCCACTTCGGCGATCCACTCCGGCATGCCATTGTAGACCGTCCGGTATAAATCGAGAATCTCCTTCTTGGTCATGTGCTCCAATTCGTCCTTAGGGATCTTCCTAGCCAGCGCGGTAGAAATCGGCGAATGCTGACCTGCTGTCAGAATGATCGACGGGGCCTTTTGGACGTCGTGCCCAAGATGCTTGAGAACGGACTGTTCAATGATGTGGTGGGCCTGGTACGCGCCGCCGTGGCCTCTGGTGAATACCGAGAAAGACTCGAATGGCCCGATGATGCCGCGCTTGTTCATTTCGGCTGCGATGATCGGCATGCCCTTGTCGAATTTCTTCGCGAGGGACTCGGCCGCCTCGACGGACAATGTGCGGCTGACTCGCTGTCCGGATCGTATCGCCTGAATGAAACCCTTTCCTTCCGCGTTGGGCGAAATCGCTTTCCTGGCGACAGCCCTGGCGACGTTCTTCATTTTCAGTATGGCGCCTAGCGTCACCTTGCCGCCAGAGGCCGCTCCCTTCTTCAGTGCGCCTTTGACAAGCAGTTTCGCGCCGACGCCAGCGGCGCCCTTGCCGACGCCGGACGGTGTCGGAACGTAGTCCAGGGGACCGAGCCCTTCGGATTCGACGCCGACCGCAGCCCCGGCATCCACGACAAAATTTCCCTCGCGATCGACGAGTCGAGAGATTCCGTCGGCATGAAAAGTCCGGTACCCGATGATTTCTTTTGTTTCAGGGTCCAGCACAACGCCGCTGATGCGGCTACGATTCTCGGGCAGGTCTTCTTCGAAATCGCTGATGCCTTGCGGGCCGGACTCGTCGTCCACGGTGATGCCGCCGTCGCCGGCGCGCGCCGCCTCGCCCGGGAGTCGGACACTGGCGGGTGGCGCGATTATCGGATCCATCTCCAAATCCGTGTTCACGAGCGCGGCACTCGTGCCGACGTTCGGTCCCCACAGAAAGTTGACAATGTCCGCGATTTGATCCCGGGGAAGTGTCTCGACCCGCTTCTTCTCTCTGAGAAGAAATTCCAGATCCCGCTGCATCTTGGCGCGCACGGTCTGCATGGCGAGCACGAGCCTGGGTCCGCCGACCAACCCGCCGGCCTCCTCATCACTGAGAACCTTCTCTGTGAGCTTGGCCAATCGAGGCAACAGGTCGTACATCGGCAGACCCTGGACCTCCGCGAGCGGGGCGTTGTTCTCCTCCCTGCGCTGCACCACAAACCCGGTGCCCGGTGCCTTTATCGCGCCCGTCAGCAGAGCATCGACGGCACGATTCCCCGCGAGACGCTGCAGTCCGAGCAGGGTCGATGGCGCTGCGGCGGTTCGCTGAGGCAACGTATCCGCCGCGCGCGCTGTTTCGCGACGCTCGCGTGCGCTACCCATTGGAAGAGCAAACCCGTCGGGCGCAGTCGGGCGCAAGCGAACCGTGCGCATCCTGCAGGGCAGAGATCGTTGCCCTGCAGGGCTCATGTCCAGGGACCAAAGGTCCCAGACCTCCGGAACTTGGGTGAAGCCCGCGCGGCCGGGCGGACATCAACCACCACAGCCGAACCCGCAGCGCCACCAGACCGCCCAAACCCGCCCGCCTCCTCTGCCCGACGCAGGATCTCGTTCTCCTGCTCCAACACCTTGTTCCTGCGACGCAACTCCCGCAGCTCCACAGACTCGGAACTGGTGGCCCGGGACAGACGCCGTCGGCGACGTCGGCGAGCTTCAGGCTGGCTTCGTGGTGGGTGGCAGTGTCGGCGCGACGGTGGTGGGCTTGGCGCTTGCCGGCAGGGCGGTGATACTGGGGTGGGTTGACGCTGGCACCCGCGGCACGGCCTGCGGCAGGTTGCTGTCGCCGCCCACGCCGAGGACGTTGCCGCCGAGGAAGGCGAGCAGTCCGGCTGCGATCAGACCTGCGAGAGCGGTTACGCCGGGCTTCCCTGACGGCGGCGGCCCGGGGTCGGGCGGGTTGTTGGGTGGGTGGGTCCCGCGCCGTCAGCCCTCCTTGGTGCAGGTCACCACGATCAGATCGTCTGGCAACATCTTGCTGCCAGCCTTCGCCGACTGCTTCGTCACCGTCCAGTTGGCCAGCATCAACACCAGCGTGTCGTTCTCATCTTGGCTGCCGTACTGGATGTTCGTGAAGCCGAGCTTGCGGAGCTTGTCGTCGGCGACGGCGGCGTTCATGCCCTTCACGTTCGGCATGACCAGCTTCGCTGGTGCGGGCGGCGCGGCTGGTGCGGTCGGTGCGGGTGCCGTCGTCGTAGCCGGGGCCGGTGTGGTGGGCGCGGCTGTCGTCGGCTCCGGGGTCGGCTCCACAGGCGGCGGGACACGCTCGGCGACCGCCGCCGTAGCCGGGGAGGACTTCGCCTCCGGCTGGGTTTCATCGCCGAAGATCGCAGCGATCCCGGTGATGCCACAGCAGGCGAGGACGAGCGCCCCGGCGACGATGCCGATGATGGCGCCGGTGCCCAACTTCCGCCGGGGCGGTGCTGCGGGCGGCGGGGGGTAAGCGAACTGCTGTGTGGGTGGCGGCTGCCCTTGCCACGCGGTGTGGTCGTTTGGTGGTGGTTGGTAGGTCACCCGGTGGAGTGTGGTCGGTGGCGGCTACCGGCTGTAGTAGCCGATCGGCTTGGCGCGGTGTCAGGTAGGCGACTCCCGCTCGAACGGTTCTACCCCGGCCGCCCGGAGGATCTGCCGCACCATCGCCGACCCGTACCCGGTGAGTTTGGCTATCTCCACCGGCCTGCATCGGGCGTGCCCCGCCTCGACGATCGCGCCCCGCATGGATTCCCGTACCGCATCCAGGGCGGATGCTTCGGCTGCCCGCTTCTCGTCGGCCTTCTTCGCCGCCCGTTCGTCTGCTGCCGATTCGGGGGGTCGGAGCGGCGGTGCGGCCCGGTTCGGTGGTGCTGGCTGCGGTGGCGGTTGCGGTGGGCCGTTTCCGCGCTCCGAGGGCTTCTCGGGAAGGAGTCGGGAGGCGTTGTTTCGATGATCGGTGAACTATGTAAGCGAGTCCTGTCCGACCGATTAAGCTCTTTCGAGTTGCGACCCTCTGCCTGTGTTTCCGCAGGTGAAGGTGATTTTGTGGGCGCGGCAGGTTCGAACCTGCGACCCCTCGCTTGTAAGTTCTCAGAAGCCCCGTACGGCAAAGTCCGCCAGGGTCATGAGCAGCAACGCGCCGCCCGATCGGACCTGGCCGGCACTCCGCGAACGAGGCTGAACGAGACGACGACTGAGACGAGCCGGACGCAGGAGCCGACTGGAGCAGGCCGATCTGTTCGTTCCGAACGGATGATCAGGGTCCACCGCCCAGCCAGCATGCCTCGCTCCACCTCGGCATGAAGCCTCTCCAAGGTTCGGCAGCGTCCGTTGATGTACGTGGCGGTGGCCACCCAGCGAGCGGGACCACACAACTGCACACGTATTGTATGCTGTCGATGCGCACATCCGGCGCGGAACCGCGAACCTATCGGATCGGAGCATTATGAAGCCATACGTTTTACGTGCCGCGCTGACGACGCTGCTGGTGATGGCGGTAGGAGCCGCACCCGCCACTGTCGCGCAGGCCGCCACTGTCGCGAAGCCTGCCCCCACGCAGTCCAACCTCAGCGCAAAGCCTGACCTCGCACGGCCAGCCAGCATTGTCGAGGCTGCTGCCGCGGGCCTCTGGCACTGCAGTCCATTCAACGACATCCACACTTACGCTTGCACCACTATTAAGAACGCTCCCGCAGGGGGTGTTCAGGTACTCGATCGGAATAATAACACGATTTATAGACTCTACAATGGAGACAGCATCACGCTCAAAGTCTGGTTCACGGACACCATCGGACTCTGTGGCGTCAACGGAAACCCGTATGTATGGGCGATCGAATGGGCGAACAATGGCAGGCATGAAGCCTACATTGGGGATTACTACCTTAACACCGGCACGTACTCGAACTGGAGCACCTTTACCGACAGTTGGGGAACCCTCGGTTCACAGGGCGCCGGATCGGGGTCGGGTTACTGCAATACCTTTCCGGTCTGGGCCCGAGTTCGCTGACGATTACTGGACAGTTTTAGCGCGAGTTTCAGTTCGCAGAACGCAATAACGGCGTCGACCGACAATCGCGTACCTACGTAGATGAACCGTGAAGCCTCGGCCTGCCGGAAAATCTGACGGTTCGGGGCTTCACCGCATGCCACGCCGCACCAAGGATGCAACCCCGATTGCGGAGTAAGCAGGAATTCATCCCACGGGACGGCAGGCGACGACAATCGATGACACCAGGACGCTTCTTGCCTGCAAGGGACCACAGTTATTAGCAACAGATTCGTCGAGGGGCAGGGTGACTTACGAATTTTGGGCGAGTTACTTACACACGGAAGCACCTGGCCCCGGAAATCACCGCCGGCATCGCCGAGCAGGTCGCCGGGCTGCTCTGGAACAGGCCGAACTGAGACGACAGCGGGCCGCCGGATGACCGGCGGCCCGCTGTCGTGCTGGTCAGAGTGAGTGTGGGCGCGGCAGGTTTCGAACCTGCGACCCCTCGCTTGTAAGGCGAGTGCTCTCCCACTGAGCTACGCGCCCCGAACGCCCGCGTGGCGGGCCGGAGTCCGGCAAGCCTACCCTGCCGGCCCCGGCCCGACGCGCCGGTGTGCCTGGGGTGGGATCAGGCGGCGACGGCCTCGGCGAGGGCCTTGCGCCAGCCCTGCTGGTCACGCGCCTCGCCCGGCATGTTCATCTCGGCGAACCGGACGACGCCGGCCTTGTCGATCACGAAGGTGCCCCGGTTGGCGATCCCGGCGACGTCGTTGAACACGCCGTACGCCTGGGCCACCGCGCCGTGCGGCCAGAAGTCGGCCAGCAGCGGGAACTGGTAGCCCTCCTTGTCGGCCCAGATCTTGTGGCTGTAGACCGAGTCCACGCTGACGGTGAGCACCTGCACGTCGTCGTTGACGTACTCGTTGAGGTTGTCCCGCACCTCGCAGAGCTCGCCCTGGCAGATGCCGGTGAAGGCGAGCGGGTAGAAGACCAGCAGCACGGTGCGGCTGCCACGGAAGTCCGACAGCCGGACCTCCTGGTTGTTCTGGTCCTTGAGCACGAAGTCCGGCGCGTCTGCGCCAACCTCGATCGGCATGCAAGCTCCTCAGGTCGAGTCAGGGTCATACCAGCCTGCCACCACACCCGGCGGCCGGGGCCGCCGGGTGTGGTGGCGGAGGGCTGCTGCCCGGTCTTGCCCCGGGCGGGGCCCGCTGCTACTTCTTGGCCTTCGCACCACGGCGCAGCACCAGGCGTGCACCGCTCCAGTCCCGGCCGGCGTTGACCGTGGAGGTCTGCTGGAGGCCAGCGGTGGGCGCGGACTCCGCGACCTCGCTCGGCTCGACGTGACCCTCCCGTCCAGCCTTGGGCGTCAGCAGCCACACGACGCCGTTGTCGGCCAGCGGGCCGAGGGCGTCAACGAGGAGCTCGAAGAGATCACCGTCACTGTCGCGGTACCACACCAGCACCGCGTCGACCACCTCATCGGTGTCCTCGTCGACCAACTCTCCACAGCGGTCGGTCAGGGCGTCTCGGAGATCCTGGTCGACGTCTTCGTCGTACCCCATCTCCATGACGACCATCCCCGGCTCGATCCCGAACCGGTCCGCCAGGCTGCGTACCCCGTCGGCGGCCTGACCAGCGGTCGCGCTCACTGTCGCGTGCCTCCTCATCTCGTCCCTGCTCGCGGCATCGTTGCGATGCCGTCAGGCAGAGTCCACACACTCGTGGCTCCCCGCGCAAGTGGCGCACCGGGTGGATCGGAATTTACCGTGCCAGCAGCGTACGGGCACCCTGGGTGATGGCCTCCTCGGACACCAGTACCTGACGCGCTGCCGGACCTAATGGTACAAACGAGTCAATTGCCGCCACCCGCAGCGCCGCTCCGACGTACCCCCCGTCCACCAGCGCCGCGAGCACCCCCTCCCCGACCCCGCCGGACCGGCGCGTCTCGTCCACGACCAGCACCCGGCCGGTCGCGGAGGCCTCCCGGACGATGTCCGCGACCGGCAGCGGCGCGATCCAGCGCAGATCCACCACCCGGGTGCCGACCCCCTCGTCGGCGAGGGCGGCGGCCGCGCGCAACGACATCCGCACGCCGTTACCGAAGGTGATGATGGTGACGTCCTCGGCCGAGCCCACGCCGTAGACCCGGGCCCGCCCGACCGGGGCGTGTCCGGCCGCCCACGCCTCCGGCTCCGGATAGTCGGCCAGCCACTCGCCGTCGCCCTTGGCGTACAGGTCACGGGTGTGGTACAGCGCGATCGGCTCGACGAAGACGCACACGCTGCCGTCCACCGCCGCGCTCGCCAGGCAGGCGCGCAGCATCGGCGCGGCGTCGTCCGGGCGGGCCGGCACGGCGATCACCAGGCCCGGCACGTCGCGGAGCACGGCGAGGGAGTTGTCGTTGTGGAAGTGCCCGCCGAAGCCCTCCTGGTACGCCAGCCCGGCCACCCGGACCACCATCGGGTTACGGAACGCGCCCGAGGAGAAGAACCGCATGGTGGCCGCCTCGCCGCGGAGCTGGTCCTCGGCGTTGTGCAGGTACGCCAGGTACTGGATCTCCGGCACCGGCAGCAGCCCGGCCAGCCCGGCGCCCAGCCCGAGCCCGAGGATCGAGGTCTCGTCGAGCAGCGTGTCGAAGACCCGGGCCGCGCCGAACCGGTCGCGCAGCCCCTTGGTCACCCCGTACACCCCGCCCTTGGCGGCGATGTCCTCGCCGAAGACGACCATCCCGGGGTGGTCGAGCATGCCGTCGGCGAGGGCGGCGTTGATGCTCTGGGCCAGGGTGAGCGGGCCGGCCGACTCGGGCAGCCGACCGCTGAACGCCTCGGCCCGGGCGACCGCGCCGGGCCCGGCGGCCCGAATCGCCGCGTCGGCCACCGCGCGGGCCACCCGGGCTGGCCGCCGGGGCGCGATCTCGGCGACCACCTCGGCCGCGGAGGCGAGTTTCGGCTCGCCGAGCACCTCCTCGGCGATCCGGCGTACCTCCCAGCCGCGCTCGTCGTAGCGGGTCAGCAACTCGTCGGCGGTAGCCACGCCGGCGGAGACCAGCAGCCGCGCGGTGGCCAGCAGCGGGTCCCGCGCCAGGTCCGCGGCCAGGTCCCCGGGGCGGCGGTACGCGGCCTCCGCGTCGGCCCCGGCGTGTCCCATCAGCCGTACGGTGGACAGGTGCAGCACGGCCGGCCGCCGGTGCCGGCGCACCCAGCCGGCCGCCTCCACCGCCGCCTCGTACGCGTGCACCGGGTCGGTCCCGTCGGCGGCGAAGTAGCGGATGCCCGGCTTGGCCCGCAGCGTCGCCTCCACCCAGCCCCTGGGCGAGCGGACGCTGATGCCGAGGCCGTTGTCCTCGCAGACGAAGAGCACCGGGATGCGCAGCCCGGTGTGGTCGTACCAGCCCGCGGTGTTGAACGCGGCGGTGGCGCTGGCGTGGTTGACCGAGGCGTCGCCGAACGAGCAGACCACGATGGCGTCCGGCGGCCAGGGCGAGCGGGGTGGCTGCCCGACGTCGCCGACCGGGGCCGCCCCAACCGGCCGCCCGGCCGGGTCACGCCGGCGCAGCCGCTCCAGGGCCAGGCCCGCGCCGACCGCCCGGGGCAGGTGCGAGGCGATGGTGGAGGTGGTCGGGACGACGGCGAGGTCGGCCCGGCCGAAGACCTTGTGCCGGCCACCGGCGATCGGCTCCCGGGCGGAGGCGACCATGCCGCGCAGCACGTCCCGGGCCGCTTCGGCGTACGCGTCCTCCGGGTCGGTCCCCCCGGCCGGGCCGGCCCCCTCGGCGGCGTCACCCCACGTCACGGCGTCGGCCGGCGGGCCGGCCGGGCCGTTCGGGCTGGTCGGACCGGCCGGGCTGACCACGCCGGCGTCGGGGCCCCCGGCGTCGGCGTCTGCGTCGGCGTCTGCGGCATCCGTGTCGGCGGCGTCGGCGGCGGGGTCTGGGGCAGCGGCGTCGAGGCCTGGGTCGGTGTCTGGGCGGCGAGGGCCGGCGTGGTCGTCCGCGCCACCCTCGTCGGCGTCTCCGGCCGGGTCGGGGAAGGCCGGGTCGGGGAAGGCCGTCCGGCCGGCGGCCAGGGCGGCCCGGAGGCAGTAGAACGCGCCCGAACGGTAGTGCAGCAGAGCGGGGTCACCGGGACGCAGCGCGGCGGCGACCGCCGCGTTGCCCTCGTGGCCGGCCGAACCGATGGTGTAGAAACCCTCGCCGAAGCTGCGCAGCCACCGCCCGGCGAGGTCGAGTTGCCGGCTGGTGACCTGGGCCTCGAAGAGGTCCAGCAGTTGCGTCCCGGTCAGCGCCGTGCCGTCGCGGACGGGCTCGGCCGGGTCACGTCGCCGAGGCGCGGCAGCCAGCCCGGCGAGGGCCTCCCGGAACCGGTCGTCGAGATCTTGCGGGGTGGTCACGTCCGACAGCATTACCGACTCGACGCCCGCTCGCCCACTCAGACACGATTCGCCCGGCGCGGCTCAGTCCTCCGCGCACCGCTGCGGGCAGCCGCCGTCGGAGACCTTCCACACCAGCTCGCGCAGGGTGGCCAGCTCGGCGTCGGTGAGCCCGGAGAGCAGTCGGGAGTCTGACATCACCCGTCCGACGTGGCCGCGCATCCGCCGGCCCGCCTCGGTGACCGCCAGCGTCTTGAGCCGGCGGTCCGTCGGGTCGGCCCGGCGCTCCACGAGCCCCGCCTGCTCCAGCTTGTCGACCAGGGTGGTGACGTTCGACCGGTCGCAGCCGAGCTGCTCGGCCAGGTCTCGGGCCGGCTGCGGGCGGTCCGGGTCGAGCTGGTGCAGCGCGCGGGCAGCTGCCGGGGTGAGCCCCAGCTCGGCCAGCTCGGCGCCCTGATGGTGCCGCACGGCCGCCGCGACGTGCAGGAGCCGGCGCACGGTGTCCCCGGCGAGGCCGGAGCGGTCACCCACGTCGGGCCCGCTGCCGGGAGGAACGGGCTGCGGCATGGGCCTCATCGTACGTCCGGCCTGCCGAGGGGGGACCGTCCCGCCCGGTGTCGGTGCTGGTGGGCGGGCGGGGCCCGCCCGCGGGTCAGCCCGGCAGGAACGAGAGACGGACCTTGCGGGTGGGGTTGTCGCCGTTCGTGTCGACGAGGCAGACGGACTGCCAGGTGCCCAGCGCGAGCCGCCCGTCGACCACCGGCAGGGTCGCGTACGGCGGGACGAAAGCGGGCAGGACGTGGTCGCGCCCGTGCCCCGGCGAGCCGTGCCGGTGCCGCCAGCGGTCGTCGGTGGGCAGCAGGTCGTCCAGCGCCCGCAGCAGGTCGTCGTCGGAGCCCGAGCCGGTCTCGATCACGGCCAGGCCGGCGGTGGCGTGCGGCACGAAGACGTGCAGCAGGCCGTCGCCCTGGCCCGAGACGAACCGTTCCGCCTCGGCGGTGATGTCCCGGACGGTCGGCCGGGCCCCGGTCTGGACGGTGATCACCTCGGTGCGCATACGGCGCATTCTGCCCGAGGCACGGCGTGCCCGCCGGCAGCCGCCGCGACGGCGGTCACCAACTTCCGCCGCCCCCGCTCTCGCCGCCGCCCGGCCAGCCGCCGGAGTCCCCGCCGCGCCGGCGGCCCGCCCGCTCGAACAGCACCAGGCCCGCCGCCAGCAGGGCCAGGCCGAACACCCCGGGCCGGGCCGCGTCGAGTTCCCCACCGGCGAGCCCGATCAGCGCCAGCAGGAGGACGAGCCCACCGACCAGTACGACTGCGCCGGCCAACCCCCGCAGCATCGTCATGCCCCGACGGTAGGGGGCGCGGGCAACCCGCCCGCCGTGCCGGACGGAGCGGTCCGGGTAGGCGCGATCCGGGGCGCGGGCCTGGAGTGTTCCGCCGGCAGCTCGGGCGGAGCGCCCGACCCAAATGTTACCGACGGGTACCTGTGTCCAGCGTCGCGTCTGGGGGAGGCAGACGTGACGATCACCGCCGGGAGGAGGCAGGATGGCATCTAGAGACCTGTCCCACACACAACCGAGGGAACGCCTGTGGCCACGGAACGCAAGCGCCCGGTGATCACCGCCGGTCTGCCGAGCCAGCTTCCGGACATCGACCCCGAAGAGACCGGCGAATGGATCGAGTCGCTCGACGGAGTGATCGACGAGCGCGGAACCAAGCGCGCCCGGTACGTCATGCTGCGGCTGCTGGAGCGCGCGCGCGAGCGTCAGGTCGGGGTGCCGTCGCTGACCACCACCGACTACATCAACACCATCCCGCCGGAACACGAGCCGTGGTTCCCCGGTGACGAGCACATCGAACGGCGGATCCGGGCGTACATCCGGTGGAACGCGGCGATGCTGGTACACCGCGCGCAGCGCCCCGAGATCGGCGTCGGCGGGCACATCTCCACCTTCGCCAGCTCGGCGTCGCTCTACGAGGTGGGCTTCAACCACTTCTTCCGGGGCAAGGACCACCCGGGCGGTGGCGACCACATCTTCTACCAGGGCCATGCCTCCCCCGGCATGTACGCGCGCGCGTACCTGGAGGGGCGGCTGAGCGAGCACCAGCTCGACGGGTTCCGCCAGGAGCTGTCCCACCCGGGCGGCGGGCTGCCGTCGTACCCGCACCCGCGGCTGATGCCGGACTTCTGGGAGTTCCCGACGGTCTCCATGGGTCTCGGCCCGCTGAACGCGATCTACCAGGCCCGCTTCAACCGGTACCTGCACCACCGGGGCATCAAGGACACCTCGCAGCAGCACGTCTGGGCGTTCCTCGGCGACGGCGAGATGGACGAGGTGGAGTCGCTCGGCGCGATCGGCGTGGCCGCCCGCGAGGAGCTGGACAACCTCACCTTCGTGATCAACTGCAACCTCCAGCGGCTCGACGGGCCGGTCCGGGGCAACGGCAAGATCATGCAGGAGCTGGAGGCGTTCTTCCGGGGCGCCGGCTGGAACGTCATCAAGGTCGTCTGGGGCCGCGAGTGGGATCCGCTGCTCGCCGCCGACACCGACGGCGCGCTGGTCAACCTGATGAACACCACGCCCGACGGCGACTACCAGACCTACAAGGCGGAGTCCGGGGCGTACGTGCGGGAGCACTTCTTCGGCCGTGACCAGCGGACCCGCAAGATGGTCGAGGGGTTCACCGACGACGAGATCTGGAACCTCAAGCGGGGCGGTCACGACTATCGCAAGCTCTACGCGGCCTACAAGGCGGCGACGGAGCACACCGGCCAGCCGACGGTGATCCTGGCGAAGACGATCAAGGGCTGGACGCTCGGCTCGCACTTCGAGGGCCGCAACGCCACCCACCAGATGAAGAAGCTGACGCTGGATGACCTGAAGCTCTTCCGCGACCGGCTCTACCTGGACATCTCGGACAAGACGCTGGAGGAGAACCCCTACCTCCCGCCGTACTACCAGCCGGGCGAGAAGTCTGACGAGATCGCGTACCTGAAGGAACGGCGGCAGCAGCTCGGCGGTTACCTGCCGTCGCGGCGGACCGCCGGCAAGGCGCTGGCGATCCCGGGCAGCGAGCGGTTCGCCGACGTCAAGCGCGGCTCCGGCAAGCAGAAGGTGGCCACCACGATGGCCTTCGTCCGCCTGCTCAAGGACATCATGAAGGACAAGGAGTTCGGCAAGCGCTGGGTGCCGATCATCCCGGACGAGGCCCGCACCTTCGGCATGGACTCGCTCTTCCCGACGCAGAAGATCTACTCGCCGCACGGCCAGCGGTACACCTCGGTCGACCGGGAGCTGTTCCTGTCGTACAAGGAGTCGACGACCGGACAGATCCTGCACGAGGGGATCAACGAGGCCGGCTCGGTGGCCTCGTTCACCGCCGCCGGCACCGCCTACGCCACCCACGGCGAGCCGATGATCCCGCTGTACATCTTCTACTCGATGTTCGGCTTCCAGCGCACCGGCGACGGCTTCTGGGCGGCGGCCGACCAGATGGCGCGGGGCTTCGTGCTCGGCGCGACCGCCGGGCGGACCACGCTCAACGGCGAGGGCCTCCAGCACGAGGACGGCCACTCGCTGCTGCTCGCCGCCACCAACCCGGCGGTGGTCGCCTACGACGCGGCGTTCGCGTTCGAGCTGGCGCACATCATGGAGAACGGCCTGCACCGGATGTACGGGGAGCAGCCGGAGAACATCTTCTACTACCTGACCATCTACAACGAGCCGATCCACCAGCCGGCGGAGCCGGCGGACGTGGACGTGGAGGGCCTGCTCAAGGGCATCTACCGCTACTCCCCCGCCCCGCAGATCGACGGCCCCAAGGCCAATATCCTGGCCTCCGGCACGGGCATGCAGTGGGCGCTCAAGGCCCAGCAGTTGCTCGCCCAGGACTGGGGGGTGGCCGCCGACGTGTGGTCGGTGACCTCCTGGGCCGAGCTGCGCCGCGACGCGGTGCAGTGCGAGGAGCACAACCTGCTCAACCCGGGCGCCGAGCAGCGGGTGCCGTACATCCAGCAGAAGCTGGCCGACGCCGACGGGCCGAAGGTCGCGGTCAGCGACTGGATGCGCGCGGTGCCGGACCTGATCGCCCGCTGGGTACCGGGCGACTACACCTCGCTCGGCACGGACGGGTTCGGCATGTCCGACACCCGGCACGCGCTGCGCCGGCACTTCCACGTCGACGCCGAGTCGGTGGCGGTCGCGACGCTGCGGCAGCTCGCGCTGCGCGGCACGGTGCCGGCCACGGTTCCGGCCGAGGCTGCCAAGAAGTACGCGATCGGCGATGTCAACGCGGCGCCGGTCGGCGAGACCGGCGGCGACAGCTAGGCCGGCGAGCAGGGGGCCCGGCGCGGTGAACAACGCGCCGGGCCCTTCGTCTGCCCCATCCCTGGCAGGGTGATGGTCCGGCATCCCTGGCGGGGACGCCGGACCATCTCCATCGCGGGTGACGCCGGGACGGGCCCGGTCAGCCGACGGCGGCCAGATCGGTGAGCCGGGCCAGCGAGTCCTCCAGGTCGGCGCCGACCCGGCGCAACCCGAGCCGGAGCAGGGCGGCCTTGACCGGGCCGGCCGGCCAGCGTACGACGATGAGCCGCACGACGGTCCCGCCCTCCTCCTCGCCTGCGGTGAGCTGGACGTAGATCTCGGTCCGGGCCTCGGCCCGGGCCCCGGCGCCCTTGGCGCGCTCCCGCCAGCCGATCAGGTTCGGCTCCTGGTAGGCGATCACCTCGGCCTCGTGCGCCGACCCGCGCCCGGCCTGGACCAACTGCCGGCGACCGAAGCCCTCCCCCGAGAGCACCTCGGCCGCACGGACTCCCGCCAGCCAGGCCGGCAACTGCTCGGCCCGCTGGACGACTTCCCAGACCGCTTCCACCGGCGCCGCTACGTGCGCACTGCGTTCCACGAGGATCATTTTCGTTCTTTCCCCCACTGAGGACATCCGCGATATTCCGCACTCTATGCATGAAAACGGACTTACTAGGACTTCTTCGGAAAAGACACGCCGAAAACCCTTGCGCGCCGATCGCCGGCCACCTATGGCGCGATCGACGGTCGGGGGCCTAGAGTCCGAACACGTTTCGCGTTTCGCGGGCGTCCCGCGGGTCGCGCTCCCGGCGTCCCTGCGGACCCGCGAGCACCGTCGGTTCTCGACTCGTCTGGAGGGTGCATGACCACCGAGCCGCTGCCCGAGTTCCCGGCCGGATTCCGCTGGGGCGTCGCCACCGCCGCCTACCAGATCGAGGGGGCGACGACGGCCGCCGGACGCGGACCGTCCATCTGGGACACCTTCGCGCACACCCCGGGACTGGTCGCCGACGGCAGCACCGGCGACGTCGCCTGCGACCACTGGCACCGGACCGGCGAGGACGTCGCGCTGATGGCCGGGCTCGGCGTGTCGGCGTACCGGTTCTCGGTCGCCTGGCCCCGGGTCCAGCCCGGCGGCACCGGCCCGGCCAACGCCGCCGGCCTGGACTTCTACGACCGGCTCGTCGACGACCTGACCGCCGCCGGCATCGACCCGGTCGCCACCCTGTACCACTGGGACCTGCCGCAGCCGCTGGAGGACGCGGGCGGCTGGCTGAACCGGGACACCGCCGCCCGGTTCGCGGAGTACGCCGACCTGGTGGCCGCCCGGCTCGGCGACCGGGTCAAGCTGTGGATCACCCTCAACGAGCCGTTCGTGCAGATGAGCCTCGGCTACGGCACCGGCCAGCACGCCCCCGGCCGGACGCTGCTGTTCGACGCGTTCCCGGTGGCCCACCACCAGCTCCTCGGGCACGGCCTGGCCGTCGCCGCGCTGCGCGCCCACACCACGAGCCCGGTGGCCATCACCAACAACTACTCGCCCGTGCGGGTGGCCGGCGACACCGACGCCGACCGGGCCGCCGCCGACGCGTACGACGCGCTGCACAACCGGCTGTTCACCGACCCGCTGCTCGGCCTCGGCTACCCCGACGTCCCCGGGGCCGACACGGGGGCCGTCCGCGACGGCGACCTCGCGGCGATCGCCGCGCCGATCGACGTGCTCGGTGTCAACTACTACAACCCCACCGGGGTGCGGGCCCCCGACGCGGACTCGCCGCTGCCGTTCGAGCTGGTGGAGCTGGCCGGGTACCCGCGCACCGCGTTCGACTGGCCGGTCGTGCCCGACGGGCTGCGCGAGCTGCTCACCGGCCTGCGCGACCGGTACGGCGACCGGCTGCCGCCGGTCCAGGTCACCGAGAGCGGCTGCGCCTACGACGACGCGCCGGACGCCGACGGCCGGGTCCACGACCCGGAGCGGATCACCTACCTGGACGGGCACCTGCGCGCCGTCCGGGCGGCGATCGACGACGGCGTGGACGTGACCGGGTACTTCGTCTGGTCGCTGCTGGACAACTGGGAGTGGGCGGAGGGCTTCACCAAGCGGTTCGGCCTGGTGCACGTCGACTTCGCCACCGGCGCCCGCACGCCCAAGTCGTCGTACGCCTGGTTCCGCGACGCCGTCACCCGGCCGGCGGGCCCCGCGACACCGAGCGCGGAGTAGGGGCGTGACCACCGTCGACCCGCCACCGGCCGCGCTGCCGGCGGCGCTCGCCGAGCCGATCGCGCCGGTGCGGCGGGGCTGGATCGCGCTGATCTTCGCGGCGAACCTCGGGGTGTGGATGGCCTTCTTCACCCCCATCCAGGTGCTGCTGCCCCAGCAGATCGAGCGGATCGCGCCGGGCGACAAGGAGGCCATGTTCGCCGTGGTCACCGGCCTCGGCGCGCTCGCCGCCGTGCTGGCCAACCCGCTCGCCGGGGCGCTGTCGGACCGGACCTGCCTGCGGCTGGGCGGCCGGGAGCTGGGCCGGCGGCACGTCTGGACGGCCGGCGGCGCGGTCCTCGGTGCGCTCGCCCTGCTGCTGCTGGCCCGGCAGAACACGATCGCCGGGGTGGCGGTGGGCTGGGTGGCCGCCCAGGTCTGCTTCAACGCGATGCTGGCCAGCCTCACCGCCGGCATCCCGGACCGGGTGCCGGTGGCGCAGCGCGGTGGCGTCTCCGGCTGGATCGGCATCCCGCAGTCACTCGGCCTGGTGCTCGGCGCGGTGCTGGTGACCGCCCTGGTGACCGGCAACGCCGCCGGGTACGCCGCGGTCGCGCTGGCCGTGCTGCTGCTGTCGCTGCCGTTCGCGCTGCTCACCGCCGACGACCCGCTGCCCCGGGAGCACCGCCCGGTGCTGCGGCTGCGCACGCTGCTCGCCTCGATGTGGATCAGCCCGCGCCGGCACCCCGACTTCGCCTGGGCCTGGATCACCCGGTTCCTGGTCCAGCTCGGCAACGCGCTGGGCACCCTGTACCTGCTGTACTTCCTCACCGACGGGGTGCGCCACCCCGATCCCGAGGGCGGGCTGCTGATCCTGATCCTGCTCTACACCCTCGGGATGATCCTCACCGCCGTGGTCGCCGGCCGGCTGTCCGACCGGTCCGGGCGACGGAAGGTCTTCGTGATCGCCTCGGGCCTGGTGATGGCGGTGGCCGCGACGCTGCTGGCCGTCGCCCCGGTCTGGTCGATGGCCATGGTCGCCGCGCTGCTGCTCGGCGCGGGCTACGGCGTCTACCTGTCCGTCGACGCGGCGCTGATCACCGAGGTGCTGCCGACGGCCACCGACCGGGCCAAGGACCTCGGGGTGATCAACATCGCCAACTCCGCGCCGCAGGTGCTCGGCCCGGCGCTGTCCGCCCCGCTCGTGGTGCACCTGGGCGGCTACCCCACCCTGTACGCGGCCACCGCAGCGGTCACCCTGCTCGGCAGCGTCCTGGTGGTCAAGATCCGCTCGGTGGCCTGACCCGTCCGGAGGGGGTGGCCCGGCCCCCTCGCGGAAGGCGCAGCCGACGGCCGTAGGCTGGGGGACGTGACGGTCCGTGTACGCTTCGCCCCTTCCCCGACCGGTATGTTCCACGTCGGCGGTGCCCGCTCGGCCCTGCAGAACTGGATCTACGCCAAGCAGCAGGGCGGGGTGTTCGTGCTCCGCATCGAGGACACCGACGCGGCCCGCAACAAGCCGGAGTGGACCGAGGGCATCCTCTCGGCGCTGGACTGGATCGGCATCGCCCGGGGCAGCTACGAGGGCCCGCACTTCCAGTCGTCGTACGCCGGGGAGCACCGCGCCGCAGCCCAGCGCCTGTTCGAGGCCGGCCAGGCGTACTACTGCGACTGCACCCGCGACGCCGTGCAGGCCCGCACCGGCTCCCAGTACCAGGGCTACGACGGCTTCTGCCGCGACCGGGGGCTGGAACCGGGCGAGGGGCGGGCGCTGCGCTTCCGGACCCCCGACTCCGGCGAGACCGTGGTGGTCGACCTGATCCGCGGCGAGCCGACCTTCGAGAACAAGCTGATCGAGGACTTCGTCATCGCCCGGGGTGACGGCTCGCCGGTGTTCCTGCTGGCCAACGTCGTCGACGACATGACCATGGGGATCACCCACGTGATCCGGGCCGAGGAGCACCTGCCCAACACCCCGAAGCAGCAGCTTCTCTGGGACGCCCTCGGGGTCACCCCGCCGATCTGGGCGCACGTGCCGGTGGTGGTCAACGAGAAGCGGCAGAAGCTGTCCAAGCGGCGGGACAAGGTCGCCCTGGAGGCGTTCCGGGACGAGGGCTACCTCGCCGACGCGATGCGCAACTACCTGATGCTGCTGGGCTGGGCGCCGTCCGGCGACCGGGAGATCGTGCCCTGGTCGGTGATCGAGGAGGAGTTCCGGCTGGAGGAGGTCAACCCCTCCCCCGCGTTCTTCGACGAGAAGAAGCTGCGCGCGTTCAACGGCGACTACATCCGGGCGCTGCCGGTGGACGAGTTCGTCGCGGCCTGCCAGCCGTGGCTGACCGGCACCGACACCATCGCCCCGCCGCCGTGGCAGCCGGAGGAGTTCGACGCGGACGCGTTCGCCGCGGTCGCCCCCCTGGCCCAGACCCGGATCGCCGTGCTCAGCGAGATCGTGCCGAACGTCGACTTCCTCTTCCTGGCCTTACCGCTGATCGATGAGGCGGCCTGGGCCAAGGCGATGAAGGGGGGTGCGGCCGAACTGCTGGACGCGGCGGTGGTCGCGTTCGAGGCGCTGGAGTCGTGGAACGCCGACTCGCTGAAGGCCACGCTGGAGGCGGTCGGCGCGGAGCGTGGCCTCAAGCTCGGCAAGGCTCAGGCACCGGTCCGGGTCGCGGTCACCGGCCGCACCGTGGGCCTGCCGCTGTTCGAGTCGCTGGAGGTACTCGGCCGCGAGCGCTCCCTCACCCGACTGCGCGCCGCGCGTCTCCGCCTGCCCTGACCTGACAGGTGAAGGGGCCCGCCGGTGATCCGGCGGGCCCTTCGTCGTCAGTGCCCCGGGCCTGCCGGGACAAGGCCCCTTCGTCGTCAGTGCCCTGGGCGTGCCGGGACAAGGCCCCTTCGTCGTCAGCACCCGGGCGCGCCGGCTCAGGGACGGGACGAGCGGCGGCGCAGCAGGAGGCCGGCGGCGAGGGCCGCGAGGACGACGAGCCCGCCGAGCGCCCACAGCCAGCCCGCACCGCCGCCGTCGTCGTCCGGGCGTTCGGCGGCGGCCGGGGCAGCCGCCGGCGGGCTCGTCGTGGCAGGCGGCGACGACGGCGCGGCCGTCGGGGCGGCGCTCACTGTCGGGGGCGACGACGGGGGCTGGGCCGGGGTGCCGGTGGTGAGGGTGAACCGCACCTCGCCCTTGACCGGGTGGCCGTCGCCGGAGGCGACCTGGTACCCGACGACGTAGAGGCCGGCGGCGCCGGGCGCGAACGGGACGCTCACCCGGCTTCCGGAGAAGGTGGGCTCGCCCCCGAGCGCGGCCACATTGTCCGGACCGGTAACTGTGATCTTCGTCGTACCCGGGTCCGGCTTCGCCAGGAAGCGCAGCTCGATCCGGGCCGGCGCGGCGGCCACCCGCGCCCCGTTCTCCGGGTTGCTGCCGGTCAGCGAATTGTGCGCCGATGCCGGCGCCGCCGGGAGCGCCAGCGACACACCGAGCGCCACGCCGACAACCACTACCCAGGTACGCGCCACACGTGGGAACGTGCCCCCCATGAACCCCTCCGGAAAGGTACTATCCGCCCGCTAATCAACGGCTGATGATTAGTCGGCCCAGGATCGCAGATAGTTCCAATTCCCGATCCAGTAGCTGCAACTGATCGACGTTCCGCACAGTCTTAGAGGTGGGCACCCGCCCTGGGGGCAAGGTCACCGCCGTCGACCGACCAACGCGTGACCCGCAGTGAAGCCATCCAAATCGAAACGGGGCGAGGAGGCGGCGATGGTCCGACAGGTGAGGCGGCTGATCGCGTTGGCCGCAGGGGTGCTGCTGGCGGCGGTCCTCACGGGACCGGCCCACGCGGGCGGTCCGGCGCAGACCGCCGGCCCGGTGCGCGTCGCGGTGCCGGCCGCCCCGAAACCGCAGCCGGCCGGCGTGGACATCACCGGCGACCGGCTCCCCGAGCCGTTGCGGCTGCGGGCCGCCACCCACCCCGCCGAGGTGCTCGCAGTCATCGACCAGGTGAGCTGGCTGGGTCGCACCGGCTCGCCCTCCGGCCCGGCCGCGAAGGACCTCGGCCCGAAGTACACGGTCGTGGTGTTCGCCGGGGAGATCGCCACCCAGACGTACGACCTGTATCCGCTGGCCAAGGGCGGCCCCCGGGTGTACCGGCCGGCGAAGCAGCCGGGCCCGTCCACCAAGGCGAAGGCCGGCTGGTTCCTCGGCCGGCTGAACATGTCGGAGAGCCTGCGCACGGCCGGGGTGCCGCTGGAGCGGCAGCTCGACACGGTCGGCGGGGGCGGCGTCGGCGGCGGCGAGCGGGTGAACCCGGACGAGTCGCTGAATCCGGGCCGGGACCTCGACGAGACCCTCGGCGAGTTGCAGCGGCTGCTGCTGCTCAACGTCGGGGTGATGCTGGTGATCACCCTCGGGCTGGCCGGGATCGCGCTGCTGATCCGCCGCCGCACCCGCTGAGCCGCACCCGCCGACCCGCGCTGCCCGACCGCGCTGCCCGACCGCGCGGTCGCGGGTCAGACCTCCAGGACCACCTTGCCCCGGACGTGTCCCTGCTCGACCAGGCGCTGCGCCTCGGCGGCCTGGTCCAGCGGGAACGTCCGTGCCACGTGCACGGTGAGCCGGCCGGCGTCGACCAGCCCGGCCAGGACGCTCAGGTCCGCCGTGGACGGCCTGACGAACAGGTAACTCCCGCCGAGGCGGGTGACGTGTTCGGGGTCGGCGGTGGAGACCAGCCGGGCGGGGCGGGTCAGCAACTCGGCCGAGACGTCCAGCGCCGCCCCACCGAACAGGTCCAGGGCCACGTCCACCCCGTCGGGCGCGACCGCGCGGACCCGGTCGAGCAGCCCGTCGCCGTAACTGACCGGCTCCGCTCCGAGCGACCGGACGAAGTCGTGGTTGGCCTCGCCGGCCGTGCCGATCACCTTGCCGGCGCCGAGCGCCCGGGCGATCTGGACGGCGAGGTGCCCGACCCCGCCGGCCGCGCCGTGCACCAGCACGGTGTCCCCCGCCCCGGTACGGGTGAGCTGGAGCGCCTGGTACGCGGTGAGCCCGGCCAGCGGCAACCCGGCCGCCTCCGCCCAGGACGCGCGGACCGGCTTGTCCGCCACCGTCCGCTCCGGGGCTGGCACCAGCTCCGCGTACGTGCCGTGCTGGAGGTCGTCGCGGCGGACGTACCCGATCACCTCGTCGCCCACGGCGAACCCGGCCACCGCCGGGCCCACCGCGGCCACGACGCCGGCCGCATCCCAGCCGGGCACCAGCGGGAAGTGGGCGGGGATGGCCGCAGCGAGGTGCCCCTCGCGGATCTTCCCGTCGACCGGGTTGACGCCGGCCGCGCGCACCCGCACCAGCACCGTGTCCGGCCCGACCGGCGGGTCGGGCAACTCCCGCACGGCGAGCCGGTCGGCGGGGCCGTACGCGTCGATCGCGATCGCCTTCACCCTGTTCACGCTAGCCGCTGCGCGGTCACCGCGGGGCCGGCCCGGGTGGGCCCGCGCCACGGGGCGGGGCCGGCGGCGGGCCGTCAGGCCGCTGTCAGCACCAGCGGCGCGGTGGGCGCTCCCGGCGGACCGCCCGGTGCCGGGGGCGGACCGGGCCGTGCCGGTGCGCGCCGGCCCAGCCGGGCAGGTCGCTGCAGCAGGCCGCCGCGCGGCCCAGCTCGTCGGCGAGTGGCTCGGGGGTGCGCTGGCGGGGCACCGGCGCGTCGTCCTCGGCCCGCTCGGCGGCCCGGCCGGAGGTCGGCTCGACGGGGTGGACCGGGCCGGTGAGCCGGCGGTGGTGCTCGGCCGCCGGCTGGGGGTCGTGGTGGCCCGGCCGGCGGGTCTCCCCCTGGGCGCAGCCGTACTCGGCCTCCCCGTGCGCCATCCCCGGTCTCCTCATGCTCGCCGTCGCGCCTGGCCGGTCGTGGCCCGCGCGCCCTGTCACCGTACTGGGGCGGACCGACGCGTCGTGCGGCGCGTACCCCACCTCAGCGCTTGGGGCGACGCGGGAAGATCGTCTCCCAGACCGGGAAGGCGACCAGCCAGATCGCGATGGCGAGGGTGAGTTTCTGGATCCAGTTCCACAGCTCACGGGTGCGTTCGGCGTCGTCCACGTAGAGGATCGCGGCACCGAGCAGCGCGCAGGCGACGGCCCAGCCCAGCAGCCCCTTGCCCCATTCCCGCCACTCGTGCCGGGTGCGCGCCCAGCCGTGCCGGGGCGGCCGGACCGGGGGCGGGCCGCCGGCGAACCGGTGGGCGAAGCGCTGGTCGGCCCAGCGGACCATCGACCGCCCGAAGGCCACCGAGAAGCCCAGGTAGGCGGCGGCCAGGCCGTGCGTGACGTCCGCGGTGGCGCCGCGCCGCAGGTCCAGCGCGGTCGCCGCGAGCAGCACCAGGTCCACCAGGGGTACGCAGACCAGCAGCGCCGCGCCGAGGCCCGGTCTACGCAGCGGGTAGCGGGCCACCAGCCCCGCCGCGAGCACCACCCAGAACCCGATCTCGCACCCGATGATGACCGCGACCAGCACGTCGACCTCCCGTTCGTCGGAGTCCAGCGTGCCGCCCGCCGCAGGCCCCGGCGTCGGCGCGGACGGTGAGATCCGGGTCCGCCGAAGGATGGACCCGGTCGGGCGCGCAGGAGCCGCCAGGCGGCCAGGGCGACGCCCGGGCACCTGCGCCTGGCCGCCGTCATGACCCCGGTGTACGGCTGAGCCGTACCTCCTTCGGCGGACCGCGGCCTCGTGCCGTGGGCGGAGCCGGCGCGGCGGCGGGTGTGGTGGGATCGGGCCATGCGACCGCCACCCTGGCTCGGCTCCGGAACCCCCGGCCGGGACCTGGTGCTGGCCGGCGCCGCCCTGACGGGCGGGCTGGCGCTGCTCAGCCTCGGCTCGCACCTGGCGATCACCCCGCGCACCGACGTGCCGACGGCGGCCTTCCTGCCGTCGCTGCTGGCCGTGTCGGTGGCGGTCGGCCTGCGCCGGGTGGCCACCCGCACCGGCCTGGCCCTCGGCACGGCGGCACTGGTCGTCGACGTCGCCCTCGGCACCACCCTCGGCACCGCGCTGATCTACACCCAGGTGCTCTACGACTCCTGTCTGTACGGCCCGCCCCGGCTGTGGCGGTGGCTGTTGCGGGTCGCCGTGGCACTCAGCCTGCTCGCCGCCGGCGCCGGGCCGCTGCTGGCCGGTAACTGGCGTGGGGTGGCGCTCGTCGTGCCGGTGGTGCTGGTCGCGGTCCTGCCGGTGCTGTCGGGGATCAGCGTGCGGCAGTACCGGGACCAGGCCGCGGCCGAGCGGGCCCGGGCCGAGCAGACCGCCCGGCTCGCCGAGCTGGACCAGCGGGAGGCGGTCCGTGCCGAACGGTCCCGGATGGCCCGGGAGCTGCACGACGTGGTGGCCAACCACCTGAGCGCGGTGGCCATCCACGCCACCGCCGCGCTCTCCGTGCCAGGGCTGGACCGGGCGCAGGTGACCTCGGCGCTGCGGGTGATCCGGGAGAGCAGCGTGCAGGGCATGGCGGAGATGCGCCAGCTCGTCGGGCTGCTGCGGGAGCCGACGCCGGGGGCGGCGGACCCGGCCGAGGAGGCGACCCGGGTCCGCCTCGACGAGCTGGACCTGCTGGTGGACCGGATGCGGGCCGCCGGGCTGACGGTGCGGGCCGAGGTGGCCGGTGGGCCGCGTCCGCTGCCGGTGGGGGTGGACCTGGCGGCGTACCGGATCGTGCAGGAGTCGTTGACCAACGCGCTGAAGCACGGCGCGGGCGAGGTGGAGCTGATCGTGACGTACCGACCGGCGGAGGTGGTGGTGACCGTGGCGAACCCGGTCCGAGCAGGCGGCGGAGGGCCGGCCGGGGCGGGTGCCGGCCTGATCGGGATGCGCGAGCGCGCGGTGCTGCTGGGCGGCGAGTTCGCCGCCGGCCCGGCCGACGGGCGCTGGCGGGTGCGGGCGGCGCTGCCCACCGGGGAGCAGGCGTGAGCGGCCCGGACGCGACGGGCCCCGGCCGAGGGGGCGACGCCGTGGGCGGCCCGGACTACCGGGAGGCCGGCGTGAGCGGCGCGGGCGTCGCCGGCCCCGGCCGAGGGGGCGACGGCGCGGACGGTCCGGTGCGGGTGGTCCTCGCCGACGACCAGGCGGCGGTGCGGTCCGGGCTGGCGCTGATCCTGGCCGGCACGCCGGGGATCGCGGTGGTCGGCGAGGCCGCCGACGGGGAGGAGGCGGTGCGGCTCTGCGCCGAGCTACGCCCCGACGTCGCCGTGCTGGACGTGCGGATGCCCCGCCTGGACGGCATCTCCGCCACCCGGGAGATCGTCGCCGGCCGGCTCGCCGACGTGCTGGTGCTGACCACCTTCGACCTCGACGAATACGTGTTCGGCGCGCTGCGGGCCGGGGCGGCCGGCTTCCTGTTGAAGGACACCGACGCGGGCACTCTGGTCGCCGCCATCCGGACGGTGGCCCGGGGCGAGGGATTCATCGCCCCGGCGGTGACCCGGCGGCTGATCAGCGCGTTCGCGGCCACCGCTCCGGGGGCGTCGGCCGCCGTCCGGGAGGCGGTGGCCGGCCTGACCGCCCGGGAGCGGGACGTGCTGGCCTGCCTCGGGCTGGGCCTGTCCAACCAGCAGCTCGCCGACCGGCTGGCGATGGCGGAGAGCACCGCCAAGACCCACGTCAGCCGGATCCTGGCCAAGCTCGACCTGCGCAGCCGCGTCCAGGCCGCGATCCTGGCGCAGGAGCTGGCCCTGCCGGCCCCACCGCCGAGGGGATGAGCGCCCGCGCCACCGGTGCCGCTGACCGGGGCCCCCGGCCTTCTGGAAGGCTGGGGGGGTGAGCGAGCCGGGCGGGATCGAGCTGTCGGCCACGCTGCGCCGGATCGAGCGGGCGGCGGGGGCGCTGGCCACCGCCAGCGTGGCCCGGATGGACGAGACGCTGCCCTGGTTCCGGGCGCTCCCGGCCGACCAGCGCTCCTGGGTGATGCTGGTGGCCCAGGCTGGCGCCCGGTCGCTGGTGCAGTGGCTGCGTGAGGGCGGCGGCTCGGCCGACAGCACCCAGGAGGTCTCCGACGAGGTCTTCGCCACCGCGCCGCAGGCGCTGGCCCGCTCGATCAGCCTCCAGCAGACGGTGGCGCTGGTCAAGGTGACCATCGAGGTGGTGGAGGAGCAGGTCGGGGCCCTGGCCGCCGAGGGCGAGGAGCAGCGGCTGCGGGAGGCGGTGCTGCGGTTCTCCCGGGAGATCGCCTTCGCCGCCGCCCGGGCGTACGCGCGGGCCGCCGAGTCGCGCGGTTCCTGGGACGCGCGGTTGCAGGCCCTGCTGGTGGACGCCCTGCTGCGCGGGGACTCCCCGGACGTGCTGGCCAGCCGCGCCGCCGCGCTGGGCTGGTCGGACGCCCCGCCGGTCGCGGTCGCGGTGGGCCGCTCCCCCGGCGGCGAGGTGGCCGCCGTGCTGCACACCGCGTACCGGCTGGCCCGGCGGATCGGGGTGGAGATGATCGGCGGGGTGCACGGCGACCGGCTGGTGATCGTGTTCGGCGGGGCGGCCGACCCGCTTTCCGCCGCCGGGACGCTGCTGCCCGCGTTCGGTGCCGGCCCGGTGGTGGTGGGGCCGGCGGTGCCGAGCCTGGACGAGGCGACGGACTCGGCCCGCGCCGCGCTGGCCGGGTTCCGGGCGGCCCCGGCCTGGCCCACCGCGCCGCGTCCGGTGCCGGCGGCCGACCTGCTGCCCGAGCGGGCCCTGGCCGGCGACGCCGAGGCCCGCCGTCTGCTGCGCCACGACGTGTACGCGCTACTGGCCCGTGCCAGCGGCGAGCTGTTGGAGACCCTGGACGCGTTCTTCGCCGCCGGCGGGACGCTGGAGAGCGCCGCCCGGGCGCTGTTCGTGCACCCCAACACGGTGCGCTACCGGCTGCGGCGGATCGCCGAGGTGACCGGGTTCTCGCCGCTGGTCCCCCGGGACGCGTTCGCCCTCCAGGTGGCCCTGACCGTGGGCCGGCTCGACCCGGTGGTGCCCCTGCTCGCGAATCAGCCAGTAAGCGTCACCAGCCGGCAAAAGTCCACATAACGACCATCACGGTTACCGATCTTTGTAGGGTTCCTCCAAAGGTTCTAGTGCGGTTTGGTGTCGGTCGGTAGCACCGTGACCGGCGAGTATCCGGAAGAGTCATATCCGTGCTCGCCGTACTCTCACCCGGACAGGGTTCCCAGAAACCCGGCTTCCTGACACCCTGGCTCGACCTGACCGGCGCCGAGGCACGGCTGCGGTGGTGGTCGGCGCTGGCCGGCGTCGACCTGGTCCACCTCGGCACTGCGGCCGACGCCGACGAGATCAAGGACACCGCCCGCACCCAGCCGCTGCTGGTCGCCGCGGCGCTCCTCGCGGCCGAGCACCTGCCGATGCACGACGTCGCACTCACGGTCGGGCACAGCGTCGGCGAGCTGGGCGCGGCGGCGCTCGCCGGGGTCTTCCCCGCCGAGACCGCGATCACCCTCGCCGGGGTGCGCGGCCGGGAGATGGCAGCGGCCTGCGCGCTGGAGCCGACGGGCATGGCCGCGGTGCTGGGCGGGGACACCGAGGAGGTGCTCGCCGCCCTCGACAAGCACGGGCTGGAGCCGGCCAACCGCAACAGCGCCGGGCAGATCGTCGCCGCCGGCTCGCTCGACGGGCTGGACAAGCTCGCCGCCGAGCCGCCCGCGAAGGCCCGGGTCGTCCGGCTGAAGGTGGCCGGCGCGTTCCACACCCCGTACATGGCCCCGGCGGAGGCCGCTCTGGGCGCGGTGGCCGCCGGGATCACCCCGGCCGACCCGGCCCGGATCCTGCTGTCCGACCTCGACGGCGCGGCGGTCAACCACGGCCGGGAGATGGTGCAGCGGCTGGTCCGCCAGGTCACCTCGCCGGTGCGCTGGGACCTGTGCATGCGCACCATCGCCGACCTCGGCGTCACCGGGGTGATCGAGCTGCCGCCGGCCGGCACGCTCGCCGGCCTGGTCAAGCGGGAGCTCAAGGAGTCGGGCCTGCCCGAGATCGTCACCCTGAACACGCCGGACGACCTGCCGGCCGCGCGGGACCTGATCGCCCGGCACGGTACGGCCCCGGGCCGCAGGCCGACCAGGCAGTTCCGGGTCGTCGTGTCCTCCTCGGCGGGCACCTTCGAGCCCGCCGCAGGGCTGGCCGAGGGCCAGTCGCTGCACACCGGTCAGGTGATCGGGCACGTCGCCACCCGGCAGGGCCAGGTCGAGGTGACCGCGCACGACAGCGGCGCACTCACCGAGTGGCTCGCCCACCACGCCGACCCGGTCGCGCCGGGCCAACCGCTCGCCCGAATCGGGGGTCAACACTGATGACCGGCAGCCGGATTCTCGCGCTGGGGCACTACCAGCCGTCCCGGGTCGTCACCAACGACGACCTCGCCCAGTTCGTCGAGACCAACGACGAGTGGATCCGGGACCGGGTCGGCATCGCCAGCCGGCGGATCGCCGGCGACGAGACGGTGGCCGACATGGCGGCGGCAGCCGCCGACAAGGCCCTGGCGAACTCTGGGCTCACCGCCGCCGACATCGACCTCGTCGTGGTGGCCACCTGCACCTCGATCGACCGCAGCCCGAACGTGGCCTGCCGGGTCGCCGCGAAGCTCGGCATCACCGCGCCGGGCGCGTTCGACCTCAACACCGCGTGCTCGGGCTTCGCCTACGCGCTGGGCACCGTCGACCACGCCATCCGGGCCGGGGCGTCGCGGAACGCGATCGTCATCGGGGCGGAGAAGCTGTCCGACTTCACCGACTGGACCGACCGCTCCACCTGCATCATCTTCGCCGACGGAGCCGGCGCCGCGGTGGTCACCGCCACGGCCGAGGGCGAGCCGGCCGGGGTGGGCCCGGTGGTCTGGGGCTCGGTCCCGGACAAGGGCGACGCGGTACGCATCGAGGGCTGGCGGCCGTACGTCAAGCAGGAGGGCCAGACGGTGTTCCGCTGGGCCACCACCGAACTTGCCCCGCTGGCCCTGCGGGCCTGCGAGCGGGCCGGGGTCGCCCCGTCGGAGCTGGCCGCGTTCGTGCCGCACCAGGCCAACACCCGGATCATCGACGGCATCGCCAAGCGGCTCGGCATCCCCAACGCGATCATCGCGAAGGACCTCATCGAGTCGGGCAACACCTCGGCGGCGAGCGTGCCGCTGGCGCTGTCCAAGCTCGTCGAGCGCCGGGAGGTGCCTTCCGGCGCCCCGGTCCTGCTCTTCGGCTTCGGCGGCGGCCTGACCTACGCCGGTCAGGTCGTCCGCTGCCCCTGACGTCCGGTCCCTTCCGGGGCCGTTCGCACGCCGCCGGCACGCGCCGCGCAGCGAGTCCAACCATCGAGAGGAACGCACCAACCATGACCCGTGACGAGATCACCGCCGGCCTCGCCGAGATCCTCGAAGAGGTTGCCGGGGTGAACCCGGACGACGTGGCCGAGGGCAAGTCCTTCACCGACGACCTCGACGTCGACTCGCTCTCCATGGTGGAGGTCGTGGTCGCCGCCGAGGAGAAGTTCGGCGTCAAGATCCCCGACAACGAGGTGCAGAACCTGAAGACCGTAGGCGACGCCGTCAGCTTCATCGAGGCGCAGGCCTGATCATGGCTCGCTCCGACGTCGTCGTCACCGGGCTCGGCGCGACCACCCCGCTGGGCGGGGACGTCGCGTCGACCTGGGACGCCATGCTCGCCGGCCGCTCCGGGGTGGGTCCGCTCACCCAGGAGTGGGCCGCGCAACTTCCGGTCCGGATCGCCGCGCAGCTCGCCGTCGACCCGTCCGAGGTGCTGGACCGGGTCAAGCTGCGCCGGCTCGACCGCTCCGAGGCAATCGCGATCATCGCGGCCAGGCAGGCCTGGGCGGACGCGGGCCTGGCCGACTCCGGGTTGGACCCGGAGCGGCTGGCGGTCAGCGTCGGCTCGGGCATCGGCGGGGCCACCACCCTGCTCGCCCAGGACGACATCCTGGAGGCGTCCGGCCCTCGACGGGTGTCCCCGCACACCATCCCGATGCTGATGCCCAACGGTCCCGCCGCCTGGGTCGGGTTGGAGCTGGGCGCGAAGGCCGGGGTGCACACGGTGGCCAGCGCCTGCGCCACCGGCGCGGAGGCCATCTCGCTCGGTCTGGACATCATCCGCTCCGGCCGGGCCGACGTGGTGATGGCCGGCGGCACCGAGGCGGTCATCCACCCGCTGCCGATCGCCGGGTTCGCCTCGATGCGGGCGATGTCCACCCGCAACGACGAGCCCGAGCGGGCCTCCCGGCCGTGGGACACCGGGCGGGACGGCTTCGTCCTCGGCGAGGGCGCGGGCGTGCTGGTCCTGGAGCGGGCCGAGCACGCCGCCGCCCGGGGCGCCCGGGTGTACGCGCGGCTGGCCGGCTCCGGGATCACCTCCGACGCGTACGACATCGTGCAGCCGCACGCGGAGGGCGAGGGCGCGATCCGGGCGATCGCGAAGGCGGTCGCGGACGCCGGCGTCGCGAAGAGTGACATCGTGCATGTCAACGCGCACGCCACCTCGACGCCGGTCGGGGACATGCTGGAGATCGGGGCGCTGCGCGCGGCGCTCGGCGATCATCCGGTGCTCACCGCCACCAAGTCGATGACCGGCCACCTGCTCGGTGCGGCCGGCGCGTTGGAGTCGATCGCCACCATCCTGGCCATCCGCGACGGTGTCATCCCCCCGACGATCAACCTGGACGACCCGGACGCCGGCCTCGATCTGGACGTGGTCGCCCACAAGGCACGGCACATGGAGATCCCTGCCGCGCTGAACAACGCGTTCGGCTTCGGCGGGCACAACGTGGCTCTCGTCTTCACCCGGCCCTGAGACTCCAGGCCCTGAAGGCGGATCTGTCCGGACGACTCGGCCGGCATCGAGGGCGGGGCACGACCTGACGCGACGATGCCGGCCCCGGCCACCTGTCCCGGCCCCGGCCAGGAGCGGGACGGCGTGGTCTGTGACCGGTTGTGGGAAGGCCCCCTGTTGACGCGATCCGCGCAGCAGGGGGCCTTTCGACGTTCCGGGGCGCAGGCGTGTTCAGGCTCGATCGCCGTTCAGGCTCGGTTCCGGGTCAGGCTCGGTTCCGGGTCAGGGTCGGTTGCGGGGGTGTTGCCGCGCGGCGCGTTCGTTGCCCCGGCGGTAGTTGCCGGTCCACCGGGCCATCACCAGTTGCGGGTCGCCGTCGACCTCGGCGAGGAACTCCGCCGCCCGGCCGCCCCGCAGCGTGCCGGCCACCCGTCCGTGGTGCGTGATCACCACCGCCCCGTCCGCTCGCTGGGCGTACGCGAAACCCTGTGCTTCTCCCATGCCCGGCACGCTCCCACCCAGCGCCCACCCCCCGCACCCGATTTAGCCCGGACGCCGGACAGATCTTGGTAAAAAACGGCCCCTCCGGGGGCCGAAATCCTCCAAGATCTGTCGCGGCGCGGGCGGCGCGGGCGGCGCGGCGCGGGCGGCGCGGCGCGGCGCGGGCGGCGCGGGCGGCGCGGCGCGGGCGGCGCGGGCGGCGCGGGCGGCGCGGGCGGCGCGGGCGGCGCGGGCGGCGCGGGCGGCGCGGCGCGGCGCGGCGCGGCTAGTCGGGGCTTCTCTCGGCGAGGATTCCGGTGCCCTGGCCGAGCTCGATGAGGTAGCCGTCGGGGTCGCGCAGATAGCACCGGATCTCCACGCCGTGATCCTTCGGCTCGGTGAGGAACTGTCCGCCGCGCGAGCGCCACAGCTCGTAGACGGCGTGCACGTCGGTCACCCGGACGTTGAGCGCGCTGTGGAGCAGGTTCGGGTCCGTCGGCGCCTGAGCGAGGACGGTCGGCTTGTCGTCGGTCGGGCCGCCCTCGTCGTTGATCACGAGGTAGCTGTTGTGCAGCCGGAGGATGGCGGGCTGGCGCTCCCGTACCACCGTCGCGCCGAGCACCGTCCGGTAGAACTCACGCGAGCGTTCCACGTCCCGCACGATCAACAGGTGGGTGAGCACCATGCCGTGTTCCGGCTGGAAGTAGTCCGGGGCCTCGTTCGTCACTGCCGCCTCCCTCGGGATGGCCCGTCGGGTACCCGCATGCGGCCACGGCACACCTGCAACGCCTGGTCACGCCCGTCAACGGACAGCTTTGAGGAGCCTCGGCAGGCGGCCAGGACCCGCCGCCTGCCGGTCCAGGCGCCCTACCGGATCAGGCGCCCTACCGGGCCGGGGCGCGGAGACGGGTGACGAAGGTCCGCCAGGCCGAGGGGGCGAAGGTGAGGGTGCCGGCGTCGCGGGCCTTGGAGTCGCGGACCAGCACGACGCCGGGCAGGTTGTCGGCGACCTCGACGCACTCACCACCGTTGGTGTTGCTGCGGGTGGCGGTGCGCCAGCGGGGGTGGTGGGTACTCACAGCTCGTTCACCTGCTTCAGGATCAGGTCTCTGGACTGGTCGCGGGGCAGGGCGACCGCACGCACAGCTTCCCACGCCCGCTCCAGCGCGGAAACCTGCTTCGGGTCGGCGACCACCCGCCCCTCCAACTGGTCCTCCAGGAAGGCCAGGTGCTCGCCGCCGGCCGCCTCGGCGAGGGTGAACGCGCCGGACTGGCCGATGTAGGGGCCCGCGCCGTACGGCACGACGTGCACCAGCACCCGGGTCCGCAGGCCGACCTCGGCGAGGTGCAGGAGCTGCTCCTTCATCACGGTCGGGTCGCCCCGACGCAGCGCCGCCTCGTCGATCACGAACGTGGTCAGCGGCGGCTCGGCGCGGTCGAGCAGCGCCTGGCGTTCCAGCCGGAACGCGACGTGCTCGTCCACCCTGTCGGGCACGAGCAGGCCGCTGGCGAGGGCCGCGCGGGCGTACGCCTCGGTCTGCAACAGCCCCGGGATGATGACCGGCTGGAAGCAGCGCAGCGAGGTGGCCTCCCGCTCCACCTCCGCCCACGGCCGGAACCAGCGGGGCTGGGCGTCCCGGCGGGCCTCGGCGGCCATCCGGCCGATCAGCTCCCCGGTCTCCAGCAGTTCGTCGAGCCGGCGGGCGGTGTCCGGGTGCGGGATGCGCCGCCCCGTCTCGAACATCGCAATCAGCGAGCCGGAGACGTGCACCGCCTCACCGGTCTGGTCCTGGTCAGTTTCCGCTTGCCCCGCGCGTGCTTCATGACCAGGGCGAGATACGCGCTCACTCCTCACTCCTCCTCACCATCGGTGGGTCGACGGTCACGCTGAGCGCCGTGTCCCTGGTGATCCTCCTTTCTAAGAGCGGCCGAGTCCAGGGTGGAAGCACGCGATCCGGCCGGTGGAGGCGACGCCCGGCGACCGGATCCGCGCGGGGCCGCCCCGCTTCCCCCTTGCGGGGCGGCCCCTCCCCCGATTGGCGAGGAGGCGACAGACGTGGGACATCACCGACGCAGCAGGGGACGCGGCCGACCTGGGCGGCACTGCGCCTGCCGGGCCTGCAAACTCATCCGCGCAGACCGGAGCAGCCCCGCGCCAGCACGAGCGGGCCGGGGCGACACGGCCCCGCCGCGCACGGACCGGAGCGACACGGCCCCGCCGCACACGGGCCGGAGCGACGCGGCCCCGCCGCGCACGGACCGGAGCGACGCGGCCCCGCCGGGCACAGACCGGGGCGACACGGCCCCGCCACACACGGACCGGAGCGACACGGCCCCGCCGCACACGGGCCGGGGCGACACGGCCCCGCCGCACACGGACCGGAGCGACGCCGGCCCGCTCCGGACAGAGCGGGCACCCGGCGGCCCGGGGCACCCGGCGCGGGGGCTGGTCCCGGCCGCCGTCGTCCTGGGCTTCGACCCGCTCAGCGGCGGCGTCGCGGGGTGGGGCGGGCCGCCGGCACACCGCCGGGCCGCCGCCGGCCCGCCGACAGTTCCGGCCGTACGCCGATGACCGACACCCGGCCGCACCCGCCGCTGCGCCCGCTGTGGCTGTGCCGGGTGTGCCTGGCCCCGTGGCCCTGCCCACCGGCCCGGGACGCCCTGCTGGTCGCGTACGCCGGGGACCGGGTCGGCCTGTGCCTCTTCCTGGCCTGGCAGATGTTCGACGCCGACGCCGACCTGCGGGCGCTGCACCCGGCCGACCCGCCGCCGCCCACCGAGCTGTTCCGCCGGTTCCTGCGCTGGACACGCCGCCCGACCCCGGGGGCTTCCACCCAACCGGGCCGGGCGGACAGGCCGGGCTGAGCGGACCGGCGGTTCCGGGTGCGGTTGTTGCGGCCCTGGCCACAACAACCGCACCCGGAGGGCACCGCCCCGCGAGCGGGGTCAGCGGGGGGCCGGGACCGCCTCGCGGGCCAGGACGACCGCGCCGAGCAGCGCGGCGTCGTCGGCGAAGCCGGAGAGCACCACGTCCGGCCGGTACGGCAGCACGGCGGCCAGCCGCTCGACCAGCAGGCCGCGGATCAGCTCGCTGCCGGCCACCCCGCCCACCAGCACCACCCGCTGCGGGTCGAGCAGCAGGCAGCAGGTGACCAGGTGGCGGGCCAGCTCGTCGACCCGGGCGGTCAGCGCGTCCCGGGCCGGGCCGGGACGCTCGGCGGCGGCGGCCAGCCCGGCGGCCGTCCCCGGAACCCCGAGTTCGTCGGCGAGCCGGTCCAGCGCCCGGCCGGAGAAGTCGAGCTCCAGCATGGTGCCGGGCCACGGGCCGCCCGCCACGGCGTACCCGATCTCGCCGGCCGCGCCGTGGTGCCCGGCCAGCACCGACCCGCGCACGGTGAGCGCCGCCGCGACCCCGGTGCCGAGGCCGACGACCAGGCCGGGGTCGGCGTCGCGGAGCGCGCCGAAGCGCAGCTCGGCGAGGGCGGCGGCGTTCAGGTCGTTGTCGACCGCCACCGCCGGCACGCCGAACCGGTCGCGGACCGCGTCGGCCAGCCGGAGCCGGTCCCAGCCGGGCACGTTCGGGGCCAGATCTATGCCGTCGGGCCGGACCACCCCGGGCGAGGCGATCCCGGCCGCCGCGACCGGGCCGCCGACCTCCCCCACCAGCTTCGCGGCCAGGTCCAGCGCGCGGTCCAGGGCCTGCGGGGCACCCTGTTCGGCGTGCGTCGGCACGCGCTCGCAGGCCAGCAGCCGGCCCTCGCCGTCGGCCACCCCGACGGCCATCTTGGTGCCGCCGAAGTCGATGCCGAGCAACACGGGCGCGTCACCGGCCACCGGCGCGGGCTGGGCGACCCGCCCGGCCAGCCGCACGCTCACAGTTCAGTCCCCTCGATCGGGTCCGCGACGCCCGCGCTCATCGGGCCGCTCGCTCGGCGGCCACAGCGTCCAGCGCCTCGTCAGCCCGGTCCAGTCGGCCCCGCACGGCGGCCAGCCGGCCGGCCACGGTGTCGAAGGTGCCGCGCAGCACGGTCACCTGGGCCCGGACGGCGTACGCGCCGGGGCCGTCGACCTGGGCCCGGTCGAGCACCAGCTCGGGGCGGACGGCGGCGGCGATCAGGTCGCCGATCGCGTCGTCGTCGAGCCGGTCGGTGATCTGATCGGCCGCCGCCCGGACGCCCTCGGGCGTCCAGGTGTCCGGCGCGCCGCCCCGGACCAGCCGGCCGACCACCGAGTGGGCGGCCCGGAACGGCACCCCGTGCCGGGTCAGCGCGTCCGCGGCGGCCGTGGTGGTGGCCCCGGAGGCGACGATCTCCTCCCGCGACGGCGGCTCCAGCGGCTCGATCTCGGCGAGGAAGCCGCCGAGCAGGGCGAAGAACCGGTCGGTGCGGTCGTTGCTGTCCCACAGCCGCACCTGCACGTCGGTGGTGGCGTTGTTGGAGTCCTCCCACCAGGCCGCGCCCACGTTGTTGAGCACGCTCGCGGCGTCGGCGGCGGTGGCCCCGGCCATCGACACCAGGTGCTCCAGCACCACCGGGTTGCGCTTCTGCGGCATGATGCTGCTGCCCTGGGTGAAGTCGCCCGGGGTGGTCACCCAGCGCCAGGTCAGCCAGTCCATCAGGGTGCGGGCCAGCCGCGCCCCGGTGGCCAGGGCCTGCGCGTTGAGGGTGCCGACCCGGACCAGGTGGTCGGCGCCGGCCACCGCCTCGTACGAGTTGGTGACCAGGCCGCCGAAGCCGAGCAGCTCGGCCACCCGGGCGGGGGCGATGTCCAGGTCGGTGCCGGCGAACGCGCAGGAGCCCAGCGGCGAGGTGTTGATCTGGTCGATCAGGTCGGCGTACGCGACGGCCTCGCCGGCCAGGGCCTCGGCGTACCCGGCGAGGGCGTGACCGATGGTGGTCGGCTGGGCCGGGCGGCGGTGGGTGTAGCCGGTGATGACCACGTCGGCGTACCGGTCGGCGGAGTCCAGGGCGGTGGCCCCGGCGGCGAGCACCCGGTCGAGCACCCCGAGGAGCTGGTCGCGCAGCAGCATCCGGAACACCCCGGCGTCGAGGTCGTTGCGGCTGCGCGCCATCTGCACGTCCAGCTCGGACGTGGGGATGCCGCACGCCTCGGCGATCCGCTTCTCCATGAGGTAGTACGTGTCCTCGAAGCTGCCGTCGAAGGCGGGCGCGGGGCCCGTGTCGGCGCGCAACTCCGCCAGCCCGCGCAGCAGCCGGGCGCCCCGCGCGGCGGGGATCAGCCCCTGCTCGGTCAGCATGACCACGTGCGCCTGGCTGGCCCGCACCATCGCCGGGTAGAGGTACCCGACGTGGTGGTCGTATGTCGGCCGCAGGTGGTACCGCTGGTAGGTGGTCAGCGCGGGTGTGCTCATCAGGAGTCTCTGCTTCCTTCCAGGCCGGGTGCGACGCTGTTCGCCGCGCCCGGACGTCAGCCGGTCTACTCGTGCACGCCGAGCAGGCGCTCGGCGTTCCCGGCGAAGATCGCGCCCAGGTGGTCGTCGGGCAGGCCCAGTTCCCGGCAGATCCGGAGCTGGTCGTCGAGGTAGCGGGTGACGTACCCGCGCGGGAACCACGACGAGTCGCTGCCGTACACGATCCGGTGCGGGCCGATGGTCTCGTAGCAGCGCCGGAACAGCTCCTCCAGCGTGAGCTTGTACGGCATCCAGCGCACCCACTGGTTCGACCCGGACGTGTCGACGTGGATGTTCGGGCAGCCCCAGGCGGCGAAGAGCAGGTCCTGCACGTGCTGGACGCCGAAGTGCGGCACCACCACGGCCAGCTCGGGGAAACGGCGGGCCATCCGGGCCAGTTCGTCAGGGCCGCCGTACCGGCCGTGGGACAGGCCGCCGGCGCTGCCGTAATGCCCGATGTGGATCAGCACCGGCACGCCGAGCCGCTGGGCGGTGGACCAGAGCGGGTCCAGGTCGGCGTGGTCGAGGGGGCCGCGCAGCAGCGGGGCGAACAGTTTCAGCCCGCGCAGGCCCCGCTCGGTCACCGCACGGTCCAGCTCGCCGGCCGCGTCGGGGCCGTACGGGTCGTGGTGGGCGAAGCCGAGCAGCAGGTCCGGGTGCCGGTCGACGACGTCGGCGACGGTGTCGTTGCCGCCGCCGGTGACGAAGACGGCCCGGCGGACGTTCACCCGGCGCAGCTCCCCGGCCCACCGGTCCGCCTCGTCCTGCCAGCGCTCGGCCGGGGGCTCCGGGTCCGGGAAGGCCCAGGCCTGCCGCCACTGCCGGGCGTACGGGGCGGAGCCGGCGGCCCGGACGGCCCGCTCGTGCTCCCCGCCGGGGTGCATCCCGGCGGCGTGCTCACACGCCTGGATGGTCGAATCCGCGCCGATGCGGAAGTGCAGGTGGAAGTCGACGATGTCGAGTCCCCGGTCGACGGTCACGATGCCCCCTCGGTCGGTTCGTCCTCGGTCGGTTCGCGGGCCGGCGACGGCGCCGGGTCGGCGGCCGGGTCCGGCGCGGGGTCACCGGCCGGGTCCGGCAGCGGGTCGGCGGTGGGCGGGGCGGGCGGCGGGGCGGCCACCCAGGCGGCGACGATCTCGCGCAGCCGCGTCCCGGCCAGCTCCCGCACCCGCCGGCCGGCGGGCTCGTCGGCCAGCGAGATGTGCCCGGACCAGCCCTGCCACGGGTCGGGCCGGGACTCCACCAGCACGTACGGGTGGGTCACCGGCAGCTTCGGCTTCGGCGGCAGGTCGTCGACCGCGCCGAGCCGGACCGCGCCGGGGTCGAACCCGAGCACCCCGGAGGTCTCGTACGCCCCGCCGTGCCCGCGCGAGACCAGCGGGCCGTACAGCTCGGTGGTCTCGGCGGGGGTGACGAGTTGGAACCAGTTGACCAGCAGCAGGCTGGCGGTGCGCCGCCCGGAGACCCACTCCATCGCGGCCCGGACGGTGGACATGTTGGCGTCGTGCCCGTTGACGATGAGCAGCCGGGGGAAGCCGGCCGCGACGATGCCCTCGATCACGTCGGCCAGGTAGCCGACCGCGATCTCGGGCCGGATCGCCACGGTGCCGGGCCAGGGCCGGGTCTGGCCGGGACAGGCCGCGTACGGCACGGCGGGGAAGAGCACCCCGCGCGGGCCCACCGCCGGCCGGTCCTCGGCCGGGGTCGCGGCCTCGTCCGGGGTCCCGCCGCCGGACGAGGCCGCGTCGACTCCGGCCGGCGCGACGGGGTGGTCGCCGCCGGACGGGGTCGCCTGGGTGCCGCCCGGGCCCGCGGCGGAGCTGGTCGCGCTCTCGGCCGCGAAGCCCTCGGCGAGGATCAGGTCGGTGCCCAGCGGCAGGTGCGGGCCGTGCCACTCGACCGCGCCGACGGGCAGCACCGCGAAGTCCGCCGCCCCGGCGACCGCCGCCAGCTCCCCGCCGGGGACCCGGGCGACCGGGACCAGCCCGCCGTGGGCGAGCCAGGCGGCCACGTGGTCGCCGCTGGGGGTCACGTCCGTCACGCCGTCCACTTCGCCGCCTCCCGGCTGGACCGTCGGCCGCCTTCCAGCCGACCGGAGACCACCATCACCACGAAGATCAGGACCACCTGGAGCATGCCGTACGCGGCGGCGGTGCCGACCTCGAACGAGTACATCCGGTTGTTGATCTCCACCGAGATCGGCGCGGTGTCCGAGGTGTAGATCAGCACCGAGGCGACGAACTCGCCGACGCCGTGCACGAAGGCGAGCAGCGCGCCGGCCAGCACGCCCGGCAGCATCAGCCGCAGGGTGACCGTGCCGAACGCCCGCCACCAGGACGCGCCGAGGTTGCGGGCGGCCTCCTCCAGTGACGGGTCGAGCTGCGCCAGGGCGGCCGAGCTGGACCGGAACACCAGCGGCAGGAACCGCACGAAGTACGCCAGCGGCATGATCCAGAAGGTGCCGATCAGCACCTGGCCGAAGCTGAACGCGTTGCCGGTGCTGAACGCCGAGATCAGGTTGATCGCCACCACCGTGCCGGGCAGCGCCCAGGCCAGCATGACCGCCACGTCCAGCAGCCCCCGGCCACGGAAGTTCAGCCGGCGCACCGCGTACGCGATGAGCACGCCGACCACGACGCAAGCGACGGTCGCGATCAGGCTCATCTGGAGCGAGTTCAGGATCGGCTGGAACGCCCGGGGCTCGGAGAAGATCGTGACGAAGTTCTGCATGGTGTACTGCGCCGGGATCACCTCGGTGGTCCACGAGCCGTCCTCGGAGAACGCCACCAGGGCGATGGTCGCCACCGGGGCCAGCAGCACGGCCGTGGCCAGCAGCGACGCGGTCAGGGCGAGCCACTTGCCCAACGGGTTGGTGATCTCGCGCCGGTGCGCGGCGACCCCCTTGGACTGGGAGCGGTAGCTGCGCCGCCCCTCGTACCAGCGCATGCCGAGCAGGAACAGCACCGAGACGACGCCGAGCACGGAGGCGTACGTGGAGGCCATCGGCAGGTCGCCGTTGGTGCGGTTGATGTAGATCTGCATGGTCATCGTCTGGTCCACCCCGAACAGCAGCGGGGCGGTGTACGACGCCAGCGAGGTCATGAACACCAGCAGCGACGCGGAGACCAACGCCGGGGTGAGCATCGGCAGCAGCACCGTGCGCCAGACCCGGACCCGGCCGGCCCCCAGGTTGTACGCCGCCTCCTCCACCGACGGGTCCATCCCGCCGAGCGCCGCCGAGGCGGACAGGTAGAAGTACGGGTACATGGTGAACGTGTGCACCACCAGCACCCCGGCGATGCCGCTGAACGGCAGCACCGGGTTCTCCGCGCCGAAGAGCTGCTGGAGGCCGCGCGGCAGGATGCCGGTCTCGCTGTAGAGGAGCTGGAAGGAGATCGCCCCGATCAGCGGCGGCAGGGCCGCCGGCACCAGGATGATCGCCTCGATCAGCTTGCGCCCGGGGAACGAGAAGCGCTTGAGCAGGAACGCCATCGCCACGCCGACGACCCCGCAGAGCAGCACGCTGGCCGCGGAGATGATCAGTGAGGTGACCAGGGAGGACCGGGCCACCCCGTCGCTGGTGAGGAAGCTGCCGTAGTTCTCCACCCCGTCCACGCCGACGCTCTCGGCGAAGGTGGCGAACATCGGCTGCACCACGTACCCGAACAGGACCAGCGCGAGCGGGAAGACCAGCACGTACGGGAACCAGCGGGAGCCGGTGCCACCGGCGAACCGGGCGGCGAGCCGGCGGCGCGGGCCCGGCGGCGGTGTCGGGTCCTTCGTCACCGGCGCGACGGTGGCCGGGGTGGGGGTCGCGGGGATGGTGCTCACGGGCGCACCACCCACATCCGCTCGCGGTTGAGCAGCAGCCCGACCTGGTCGCCGACGGCGATCCCGGTGGGCACCTCGACGGCCGCCACCTGCACCTGCTCACCGGCGGTGTCGACGACCAGGTTGGTGGCCATGCCGGTGAACTCCAGGTCGACGATCCGGCCGGGCAGCGCCCCCGGGTCGGTGGTCGAGGTGAGGCCGATGTGCTCGGGGCGCACGGACACCAGGGCGGTCTCCCCCTGGCTCAGGCCGTGGTCGGCCGGCGCGGGGACGACGATCTCCCCGCCGCCGGGCAGCCCCACCGTGAGGGTCTCCGCCGTGGCGCCGAGCACCGGCAGGGTGAGCACGTTGCTGCGGCCGATGAACCGGGCCACGAAGCTGGTGGCCGGGCGGTGGTAGATCTCCTGCGGGGCGCCGATCTGCTGCACCCGGCCGGACTGCATGACCGCGATCCGGTCCGACATGGCCATCGCCTCGGCCTGGTCGTGGGTGACGTAGATGCCGGTGGTGCCGGCTTCCTTCTGGATCCGGCGGATCTCCGTCCGGGTCTCCTCGCGCAGCTTGGCGTCGAGGTTGGACAGCGGCTCGTCCAACAGCAGGGTCTTCGGCCGGATGACCAGGGCGCGGGCCAGCGCCACCCGCTGCTGCTGGCCGCCGGACAGCTCGTCGATGCGCCGGTCGCCGTACCCGGCGAGGTGCACCTGGCCGAGCGCCTCCTCGACCCGCCGCCTCGACTCGGCCCGGTTGACCTTGCGGATCTTCAGCCCGTACGCGACGTTCTGCGCGACGCTCATGTGCGGGAAGAGCGCGTAGTTCTGGAACACCATGCCGGTGTCGCGCTTGTTCGGCGGGCGCCGGGTGACATCCTCCGTGCCGAACCGGATCCGGCCCGAGGTGGGGAAGTAGAACCCGGCCACCATGCGCAGGGTGGTGGTCTTGCCGCAGCCACTCGGGCCGAGCAGGGTGAAGAACTCCCCGGCGGCGATGGTGATGTCGACGTCGTCCACGGCTGCGGTGTCGCCGCCGCGCGCGAAGCGCTTGCTCACCGACTCCAGCGTGACATCGATCATGATGCCTTTCTCCTTCTGCGGTACCGGACCGGGGTCGGTCGTGTGACGGTTGGGCGTGGACCGGAGGACGGGCACCTGACGCCTCCGGCGGGAAGGGCTCCCCCCTCCGCACACCGTCCGGGCGCCCCGTGAGCGGGCGACGCCGGGGGCGGGAACCTCCCCGCCCCCGGCGTCTGCTGGTCAGCCCTTGTTCTTGATCTGGCTGTTCCAGTGGTTGATCCACTCGGTCTCGTTCTTGCCGATCACGTCCCAGTTGACGTCCAGCGGCTTGAGGTTGAGCTGGGCCAGCCACTCCGGCTTCTCGGCGATGTCCACGGCCGGGATCTGGAAGTAGTCCTTGGCCAGGTCGGCGCGGAGCTTGTCGTCGAAGAGGAACTCCATGAACTTCTGCGCGCCGGTGGTGTTGCCGCCCTTGACCGTGGCGATGCCGTCGACCAGCACCGGGGCCCCGGAGGCCGGCATCACGAAGCCGAACGGCATGTTCGACTGGTTGGCCTGGAGCAAAACGTCCTGGAGGTTCCAGGCGCTGAGCACGCCCTGCTGGCGGGAGAGCTTGAGGTACAGGTCGGCCGGGTTGGCCGCGTACGAGCCGGTGTTGGCGTCGAGCTTCTTCAGCCAGTCGTAGCCGGGCTGCGGGTTGCTGCCGTCCGGGGACTGCCGCATGATCATCGCGGAGTAGATCGACCGCATGGTGCCGGACGCGGCCACGTCCCGAATGATGATCTTGTCTTTCCACTCCGGCTTCAGCAGGTCGTCCCAGTCCTTCGGGGCCTGCTCCGGGGTGAGCGCCTTGTTGTTGTACATGATGACCTCGGGCAGCAGGATCTCCCCGAACCAGCGGCCCTCGGCGTCCTTGTACTTGGCGTCCATCTTGCTGGCGAACGCCGGCTGCCAGCCGCTCAGCAGGTCCTCGGACGCGCCGGCGGAGAGGCCCTGCTGGGTGCCGCCCCACCAGACGTCGGCCTGCGGGTTGGCCTTCTCCGCCCGGACCCGCTCCAGGATCTCCTGTGCGCCCAGGTTGAGGATCTCGACCTTGCCCTTGTACTCGGGGTACTTCGCGGTGAACTGGTCCACCACGAAGGTCGAGACCTTCTTGTCGCGGGCCGTGTAGATGGTGAGCTTCTCGGCGCTCGCGCCGCCGGACGCGCCACCGGCCGCGTCGTCGTCGCCGCCACCACCACAGGCGGTGCCGGCGGCGAGGACGGTGGCGAGCGCACCGGCGAGCAGAAGACGACGTCTCATGGGGTACCTCCGAGGGGAATAAGGGGAAACTCGTGGGTCAGGGGCTGGAGAGCAGGATCGGCAGGCCGGCCGCGGCGGCGGAGAGCGCGTAGCTGACCGCGCCGTGCAGCACGGCCCGGTCACCGAGCACCGCGCGGCGGACCTCGGTGACGCTCGGCGCGGCGGCGTCGACCAGCGACTGGAGCCGGTCGACGGCCTGGTCGTCGAGCTGGGCGGCGGCCCCGCTGAGCAGCACCCGACCGGGGTCGATGACGCAGACACAGGAGACGATCAACCGGGACCAGGCGGTCAGCACCTCGTCCAGGTACGCGGCGGCCCGCTCGTCGGCGCCGGCCAGCGCGACCAGGGCGGCCACCGGCGCGTCCGGCCGACGCCCGGGGGCCAGGGCCACCACCCGTTCGGCGATGGCGTTCTCCGACCAGCGGGCCTCGAACGGGCCGATACCGTCGTGGCCCCGGTCGGCCGGGTCCAGCGGCAGAAAGCCGACCTCGCCGGCGGCCCCGCCCGCGCCCCGGCGGACCTGGCCGTCGAGCACCAGGCCGGCGCCGATGCCGTCGGCGACGTGCAACAGCAGCAGGTCGGCGACGTCGCTGCCGGCACCGGCCGCGTGCTCGCCGGCCGCCATCAGGTTGACGTCGTTGTCCACCACCACCGGCACCCCGAGGTGCCGCTGCACCGACTCCCCTATCGGCCGGCCCTCGACGAGGCCGACCGAGGGGGCCAGCCGGACCGCCCCGCCGGAGGAGACGCCGGGCGCGGCGATGGCCACCCCGCGCAGCGCCGGCAGGCCGTCGCCGGCCAGCTCGGGGACCGAGCGGCAGATGGTGTCGATGATGTCGCCGGCGAGCCGGACGGCCCGGTGCGCGACGACGGTGCCGTCGCTGTCGGCGATCTCGCAACTGATCCGGGACGGCTCCAGCGAGACGGCGGCGACCAGCTCGGCGCGCGGGTTGAACTCCAGCATCGCCCGGGGGCGGCCGGAGCGGGACGCCCCGGGGCCCCGCTCGATGAGGTAGCCCTCGGCGATCAGCTCGCGCACGAGCGGGGTGAGCGTGGCGGGACTCAAGCCGGTGAGCTCGGTCAGCTCGGCGCGCGAGAGCAGCCGAACCTGGCGGGCGGTGGAGATCACGGACAACCGCTTGATCTCCTTCGACCGCTCCCGGCTCACCGGGCTCGTTGGTGGCGTCACCACGTCAGTCACACTTCCTTCCTACGGCGAACGAACTATGGAGTCAAGTAACGAAACCGTCTCGGGTTTCGGCGAACACCTCCGCGAGCAGGGGAAACGTCCCCCTTTGGCACCGCAGTCGGGTTGGGCGCATGCGGCCACGCAGGCACTGATGGGGGCAGTTCGGGCGCACTTTATTTCTTTCGCAAAAAAAGAAAGACCTTGCAAAGCATTGACTGGCCGCCGCGCCGGTCCTTAGCGTCACCGGGCGAAGGCCTTCCAGTGTGTACGGACCACCGTGCCGCTGCTGTACCCGGTGACCCTGCGCCCGTCGGCGCCCACCGTCCCGTCCTCCACTCGCCGTCCGATCACGACACCCGCGTCGACGCCCCGCGTCCGACGACGGTGGTCGCTGCCCGGACCTCGTAGTTCCGGAAGGATCTGCATGCGAATCAAGGCGTTCCTGCTACCCACGGCGCTCGCCCTGGCCCTGTCCGGGGTGCCCACCGCCGCTCTCGCCTCCCCCGCCGCCGCCGACGCCGTCGACCTGGACGTTCTCTTCGTCAGCGCCCACCCCGACGACGAGGCGGGCAGCCTCGCCACCCTCGGCCAGTGGAAGGAGCGCTACGGCGCCAAGGCCGGCGTCGTCACCATCACCCGGGGCGAGGGCGGCGGCAACGCCGTCGGCCTCGAGGAGGGCCCGCCGCTCGGCATCATCCGGGAGCGCGAGGAGCGCACCGCGATCGGCAAGGCCGGCGTGAAGAACCTCTACAACCTCGACCGCGTCGACTTCTGGTACACCGCCTCCGCCCCGCTGTCCGAGCAGATCTGGGGGCACGACGACACCCTGGCGCAGATCGTCCGGGTGATCCGGCAGACCCGGCCCGAGATCATCATGACGATGAACCCGTCGCCGACCCCGGGCAACCACGGCAACCACCAGCAGGCCGCCCGGTTCGCCGCCGAGGCGTTCCAGGCCGCCGCCGACCCGGCCGCGTTCCCCGAGCAGATCAGCAAGGAGAAGCTGAAGCCGTTCCGGGCCGCGAAGTTCCTGCGCTCCGGAGGCACCGGCACCTCGGCCGCCGGGCCGCAGTGCGCCACCAGCTTCGTGCCCACCGTGCCGACCGACCAGGTCTTCGGCGTCTGGGAGGGCACCCAGAGCAGCACCGGCAAGACCTGGGCCGCGATCGAGGTCGACGCCCGCCGGGAGTACGTCACCCAGGGCTGGGCCAACAGCGCCGACGCCGCCACCGACCCGACCAAGATCCGCTGCGACTTCTACACCCTGATCGACAGTCGCGTCCCGTACGACCCGGCGGACACCTCCCCCGAGGCGATCCTGCGCGGCTCCGTGCTGCCGAACGCGGCCGGCGGCCTGCCCAAGGGCTCCGAGCTGTACCTCACCACCGACCGGTTCGACCTCGCCCCCGGCGAGACCGTCAAGGTCACCGCGCACGTGCGAGCGCCCCGGGACCGGGCACTGGCCGCGCCGCGGATCGACCTGCGGCTGCCGCAGGGCTGGACCGCCAAGGGCTCCGGGACGCTGAACAGCGCCGTACCGGCCGGCAAGGAGCGGACCAGGACGTTCACCGTCACCGTGCCGGCGAACGCCGACACCAGCCAGCAGCAGCTCATCGGCGCGACCCTGACCACCCGCCAGGGCGTCGGCCGCACCGACCGGGCCGTCCGGGTCGTCGCCGACGTGCGCGGCACCCTGGAGCCGCTGGAGGAGGTCGGGGTGTTCCGGCAGTGGGCCAGCGAGGGCGGATACCCGCAGCTCGACACCCTGATCAAGCCGGTGCTCACCGTCGGCTCCGGCAAGAGCCGGCCGGTCCGGATCGACCTGCGCAACCACGGCGAGGCCGCCCAGAGCGGCACCGTCACCCTCGGCCTGCCCGCCGGCTTCACCGCCGACGCCACGACGAAGAGCTACACCGACCTGGCCCCCGGCGCGACCGGGGCGGTCACCTTCACCGTCACCGCCGACGCCAGCCTGCCGACCGCCAACGAGGGCGGCACGGGCGGCGACTACGGCATCACCATCACCACCACCAGCAATGCCGGCAGTGCCGTGGAGACCGGCGCCCTGGAGGTCATGCCGACCACCACGGTGCCGCAGGCCGGCCATGACCACGCCGTCGACGGCGTGGCCTCCCCCGGCGAGTACCCCGGCGAGGAGCTGGACTTCTCCCGCATCTGGGAGGGGCAGGCCACCACCCCGCAGGACGCCTCGGCAAAGGGCCGCATCGCCTGGACCGCCGACGCGCTGAAGGTGTACGTGCAGGTCACCGACGACGTGCTCGGCACGAAGGTCGTCCCGGAGGACTGCAAGCGGCAGCGCCGCACCGACAGCGTGGAGATCATCGTCGACCCGAAGGGGAACTCGGCGGACACCTCCACCGTGTTCAAGGCCGGCATCTTCCCGATCACCGACGACCCGGCCAACGGCAACCCGCCGTGCTGGCAGCGCGACGCCGACAACCGGCAGGGACCGGGCGCCACCACCGCGCCGGGGATGACCGTGGTCAGCAAGGTCACCAGCCCGTACGCGGGCTACACCATCGAGACGAGCATCCCGTTCGCGGTGCTGCCCGACGCGGTGGACCCGGCCCGGATGGGCTTCAACGTGCTGGTCTACGACTCGGACACCCAGGACCTCAGCTCCCAGTCCCGGCTGGGCTGGTCCACCTTCACCGGCGTCCGGGCCGACCCGTACCGCTACGGCCTGGCCACCCTGCCCGGCTACACGCCGGCGCAGCAGCAGCCCAGCGCCCCGGTGTTCCCGGACACCTCCGCCCGCAGCGTGCACAGCCCGCAGACCATCGCCCAGTCGGCGGTGGACGGGGTGGCCCCGGCCTCCGTGGCCAAGCTGCCCGAGAAGGCGCTGCGGCTGACCGACCAGCGCCGGGTGGCCGGCGGGGTGCTGGTCACCCTGCGGGCCGACCGGACCGGTACGGCGTACCTGTACGCCTGGAACGGCACCACCGCACTCGGTGACAAGAAGGTCGAACTGACCGCCGGCCGCGCGGTGACCGTCGTGGTCCCGGTCGCCTCGGGCCGGCCCAGCGCCCTGCTGGCCGCGTTCGAGTCGAACGGCTCGGCCCTGGCCAGCAAGCTCCCCCTGAGCTGACGTACCAACCGGGGCCTGTCGGCGACGCATCCGCGTCGCCGACAGGCCCCGCGCCTTGCGCCAGGTTCTCGACCAGGGTGCGCCGCCGGCGGCGTAGCGCCCGGAACACCAGCGTGCCGGGCAGCAGCAGCACCGCCGGCAGCAGGTACGTCAGTTGCCGCAGGCCGTGGCAGGCAGACCGGAGACCGGCACCGGGGATCGCCCGGCCGGGCGGGCCTTGCCGGCGAGCACGTTCGCCAGCGCGGTCATCGACGCCCGGCCGGAGGAGTACGTGGCCAGCAGCGTCGGCGACTTCGCCTTCGCCAGCAGGTACGGGGTGTCCATCGCCACGGTCACCGCGGCGTCGGCGCTGAGGTCGGCCGAGCCGTCGCCGTACCCGACGAGGTGCACCCTCGTGCCGCCGCTCGGGACCACCTTCGCCCCGGCGGCGGTGAGCGCCTCGGTCAGCAGGGCCCGGGTCTTCTCCCGCCCCCCGGAGGAGGTGACGGTGACCGGGCCGCGCACCCCGGTCGCGCAGGAGCCGCGCAGCACGGTCACCGCGCCGGCCGCCAGCGCGTCCGCGGCCTGCCGGTGCGCGGGGCTGTTCAGCGTGGACATCGCCGGGGCGGGCGTGTCGGCCAGGGTGAACTTCATGGTCAGCACCCGGGTGACCGCCTCGACCAGCCGGTCCCGGGGCAGCGAGCCGTCGCGCAGCGCGGCGAGCAGCCCGTCGTACGCCTGGGTGACGTTCGGGGGCATCAGGATCAGGTCGTTGCCGGCCTTGAGCGCCCGCACCGCCGCCTCCCCCGGCGCCCAGCGCTTGGCCGGCGGCATGTTCATCCCGTCGGTGACCACGACGCCCTTGAACCCGAGCTGGCCGCGCAGCACGTCGGTGAGGACCTTGCGCGAGAAGGTGGCCGGGGTGCCCGGGTCGATGGCGGTGACGTCGAGGTGGGCGGACATCACCGCGAGTGCGCCGGCGTCGATCCCGGCGGTGAACGGTGGGAACGCGGTGCCGTCGAGCACCTTGCGGCTCTGCGGGATCACCGGGACGTCCTTGTGCGAGTCGGTGGCGCTCAGGCCGTGCCCGGGGAAGTGCTTGACGCTGGCCGCCACCCCGGCGCTCTGCAACCCCCTGACCGCGCCGGCCACCTGCGCCGAGGCCCGCTTCGGGTCTGCGCCGAAGGACCGGGAGCCGATCACCGTGCTGCGGGTGACCAGCACGTCGGCGACCGGGGCGAAGTCCATGTTGATCCCCATCGCGGCCAGCTCGGCGCCGGCGGCCCGCCACGCCGCCTCGGTCAGCGCCGGGTCGCCGGCCGCCCCGGCGGCCATCGGGCTGGGCAGCAGGGTGACGCCGTCGGTGATCCGGGTGACGATGCCGTGCTCCTGGTCGGTGCCGACCAGGAAGGGCGCGGCGGCGGTGGGGAGCTTCCCGGCTGCCTCGCGCAGGCCGGTGGTCAGCTCGTGGACCTGCTTCGGGCTGTCGACGTTGGTGGTGGCCTGGTTGCCGGCGGTCGGGTCGTCGGCGCTGAAGCCGACCAGGATCAGCCCGCCCAGCCGGTACTTCGCGATCATCTCCGCCGGGGTGGACACCCCCGCGAGGGACCGGTTGCCGGCGGCCGAGCCGTCCGAGACCTTCGTCGCCGAACTGCCGTACGCGTACGGCATCAGCACCTGGCCGACCAGATCCTCGTCGGCGAGGGCACCGACCAGGGCGGCGGCCCGGGCGGCCGGGTCGGCGGCGGCGGGCGGGCCACCGGACGCGGTCGGTTCCGCCGCGGCCGTGCTGGTCGACGGCGTGGGACGGGGCCGGTCCGGCTCCCCCGAGCATCCGGTAACGAGCACAGCGGTCAGGGCGGCGAGCGCGACGCCGGCACGTCGCGGGGTAATCGACACGCGGACCATCCCACCAGTTCCCCCCTTATCAGGGCAACTTGACCCGGTCGAACATCACCCCGCCGGGCGCGTGCGGGCAGCGCCACCCCCACTGGACGCGCGGCGGGCGCGGCTCAGCCGACCCGGGTGAGCAGGGTCACCGGCGCGCCGTCGCCGGCGTACCGGTAGGGCTCAAGCTCGGCGTCCCACGCGGTGCCGAGCGCCTTGTCGAGGGCGTGCGCCAGGGCCTCCGGGGCACGGGCTGCGGCCATGATGGCGCGCAGCCGGTCCTCGCCCAGCTGGATGTCGCCGGCCGCGCCGACGGCGGCCCGGAACAGCCCCCGGCCCGGGACGTACATGAAGCGCTCACCGTCGACGCCCGCGCTCGGTTCCTCGGTCACCTCGAAACGGATCATGGGCCACTGCCGGAGGGCAGCAGCCAGCTCGGCGCCCGTCCCCGGGCGACCGGTCCACCCGCACTCGGCGCGACGGGCGCCGTGGTCGACGGGCTGAGCCGTCCACTGCAGGTTGACCGGCGCGACAAGGACGCGCGCGATCGCCCACTCGACGTGCGAGCACACGGCGAGCGGGGTCGAATGGACGTATACGACGCCACGCGTTGGCACGGTGACCTCCCGGAGAGCGAGGTGCGTCTTCCCCTACGACCTCGACCACCCGAGTGGCTGTTGCAACACATGATGACTGGTGTGGCGGATGGTGCGCCAGTGAATCGGGGAATTCGCCGGAACCGGCGCTCGGATCCACCCCGGTTCGGGCGACCGGAGCGGCCGTCCCGGTCTGCCGGCGAGCGGTCCGACCCGGCGGAATGCCGGGCCGGCGTCCGTGGTTGTGCCCTTCGGACAGGCACGGTGACCAGCCAGGCATCGCGGTCGTGTAAAGTTCTCTCGGCGGCTTGTGCCGCGCACAACTTCGGCGGACCGAGGCTCATTCCGAGCGTCACCCGTCACAGCCCCCGGACGTTACCGTCCTCCCGTACGTCTCAAGGAGTACCTCCGTGGCGAGCAACACCTCTAAGACCGCGCGCGCGTCAGTCCGGGCCGGCCAGGCAGGCCAGGGTGGCGCCCTCAGCGTGCTGGGCGAGTTCAAGTACGTCATCCCGCTCAACGGCGGCAAGCACGCCTACGTGCGGAACCTGACCAACGGCAAGACCGCGCACCTGCGCACCGACTCCGAGGCATTCGTCGAGGAGATCCGGGTGCTGGCCGCCGCCGGCCACGCCGCCAAGATCCGGGCCGAGCTGAACAACCTCGCGGCCACCCACCCGGACCACGGCTGGGACGCCACCGAGAAGCGCCTCGCCGAGGCCGGCGTCTTCGGCGGCTGACCCCGCCCACCGCGACACCAGGAACCGCCCGTCGGGTCTACCCGGCGGGCGTTTCGTCGTCTCCGCCTCCGCTCACGGGAGGCGTCGCCTCCCGCCCACGGCAGGCGTCACCCCCACCCCCACCGCAGCCGGCCGGCTGACCTCCTTCCCCTCACAGGGTTGGCGTGGTGTCATGACGGGTAGCCGGTGTTACCGCCGGGTCACCCGATGGTGAAATTCTCGCGGCGGCCCGAGGGGAGGCGGCGATGCCACAGCAGACCGAGGTACGGCTCGCCGACGACGTGCGGCTGCACGTCGAGGTGTCCGGGCCCGCGGACGCCGAGATCACCGCGCTCCTGCTGCACGGCTGGACGCTGGACGGGCGGAGCTGGCACCGGCAACTCGCCGAGATCCGCGAGCGGTTCGGCGGCCGGGTCCGGGTGGTGACCTACGACGCCCGGGGACACGGCCGGTCGAGCTGCATGGCGCTGCGCACCGCCACCCTCGCCCAGCTCGGCGACGACCTGGTCGCCGTGCTCGACGCGGTAGCCCCGACCGGGCCGGTGGTGCTGGTCGGGCACTCGATGGGCGGCATGACGGTCATGGAGTACGCACACCGCCACCCCCGGCACTTCGCAGCCCGCACGGCCGGGCTGGTCTTCGTCTCGACCACGGCCGAGGGGCACACCCACACCGCCTACGGCCTCTCCCCGCGCATCGCCCGGCTGATCCGGCTGGCCGAGACCGCCGGAGCCGGGGTGCTGGCCCGCTGCGGCGCATGGCGCCCGCCCCGGGCGCTGCTGCGGGCCCTGCGGCCCAGCATCCGCTGGATGCTCTTCGGCGACCGCTGCGATCCCACCGACATCCGGCTGGTCACCTCGGCGGTGGCCCGCGCCTCGCTGCGCTCGATCGGCGGCTTCCGGGCCTCGATCGGGACGCAGCACCGGCTGGACACCCTCGCCTCGCTGGCCCACCTCCCGGCGGCGGCGCTGGTCGGTGACCGGGACCGGCTCACCCCGCCTCCGTGCGCCGAGTCGATCGCGGCGGCGCTACCGGCGACCGAGCTGACCGTCTGCCCGGGTGCCGGTCACATGTTGATGATGGAGCGGCCGGGCCAGGTGAACGCCGCCGTGGCCGGCGTGCTGCACCGGGTCCTGGCGGGCGCGCCGCACCCGGCTTCCCCCGCCTGACCGGAGCCGCGTCACAGGGGTGAGCGGCGGTCCGGGACGTGGGCTGGATCGCGGCGGCGGCATGGCCCCGCGTCCCGGTCGGCCGGTGGCCGTACCCTCTCCGGTTAGCCCGAGGCGCGGCCCGCGCCCCGGCGCGGCCGTCCGCCGCCGTCTGCGAGGAGCTGCGCGTGACCGACCGGACCACCCTGGAGCAGGAGATCGCCGTCGAGCAACGGCATCTCGACCGGGTGTACGCCCGCCTCAGCGAACTGCGCCGCTCGGCCGCTCAGGCCGAGAAGGACGGCTACCAGCTGGCCCGGGTGGGCAACTTCGGCGCGCTGGTCGAGCGGGACGCGATGGTCTTCCACGCCGCCCAGCGCCGGCACCGGCTCGACGCCGAACACGAGGGGCTGGTCTTCGGCCGGCTGGACCTGCGCGACCGGCAGGTGCTGCACGTCGGACGGCTCGGGGTGCGCGGCGAGGACGCCGAGACCCTGGTGGTGGACTGGCGGGCCCCGGCCGCCGCCGCGTTCTACCAGGCCACCCCGGCACAGCCGCTGGGCGTGGTGCGGCGGCGCACCATCGGTTCCTCGGCCGAGCGGGTGACCCGGATCGAGGACGACCTGCTGGACCCGGCGGCTGCCCCGCCGGACATGGCGGTGGTGGGCGACGGCGCGCTGCTGGCCACCCTGTCCCGGGCCACCGGCCGGGGCATGCGGGACATCATCGCCACCATCCAGCGGGAGCAGGACGAGGCGATCCGCTCCCCCGGCTCCGGGGTGACGATCGTCTCCGGCGGCCCGGGGACGGGCAAGACGGCGGTCGCCCTGCACCGGGCGGCGTACCTGCTGTACTCCGATCGCAGCCGGTACGCCGGCGGCGGCATCCTGGTGGTCGGCCCGTCGGCGGTGTTCGTGGAGTACATCGCCTCGGTGCTGCCGTCGCTGGGCGAGGAGACCGCGACGCTGCACTCGCTCGGCTCGCTGTTCCCGGGGATGGACGCGACGCGCACCGACCCGCCCGAGGTCGCGGCGGTGAAGGGATCGCTGCGGATGCGGCGGGTGCTTGAGCAGGCTGCGCGGGACGCGGTGCCGGGCGGGCCGGGCGAGCTGCGGCTGCTCTACCGGGGCGCGCTGCTCCGGCTGGACCGCCGGGAGTTGGACGGCATCCGGGACCGGGCGCTGTCCCGGGGTGCCCGCCGCAACGAGGCGCGTCGGGCCGGCTTCGACGGGGTGTTCGCCGCGCTGTGGGCCCAGGCCCGGCGGCTGAGCATCCGCCAGCTGCCCGAGCAGCCCGCGTTCGAGGCCGAGATCGCCGAGCGGCCCGATTTCCGCGAGTTCCTGAAGGCGTGGTGGCCCCGGCTGCACCCTCGGCACGTGCTGGGCTGGCTGGCCCGCCCGGACCGGCTGCGCCGGTACGCCGGGGGGATCCTGTCCCGGGCGGAGATCGGACTGCTCGCCGAGGCGTACCGGACGTTGGACGACGAGGGACTCACGATCGCCGACATCGCGCTGCTGGACGAGTTGGACGCGCTGCTGGGCAAGCCGATGCAGCCGAAGCGGGCCAAGCGGGACCCGTTCCAGCTCGCCGGGGGCGTGCGGGAGCTGAGCACGCAGGCCGACCGGCAGCGGGCGGCCCGCGAGGCGGCCCGAGAACGCCCGGAGGACTACCGCGACTACGCGCACGTGGTGGTCGACGAGGCGCAGGACGTCTCCCCGATGCAGTGGCGGATGGTCGGCCGGCGCGGCCGGCTGGCGTCCTGGACGGTGGTGGGCGACCCGGCGCAGACCGCGTGGACGGGCGCGGAGGAGGAGCTGACCCGGGCCCGGGACCAGGCGCTGGGCCGGCGGCGTCGGCACCAGTTCGAGCTGACCACCAACTACCGCAACTCGGCGGAGATCTTCGCGGTGGCGGCGGCGGAGATCCGCCGGCTCTACCCGGACCTCAGGCTGCCCAGCGCGGTGCGGTCCACCGGCGTGGAGCCGGTAGCGCTGACCGTGCCGCCGGCCGAGCTGGAACGGGCCACCGTCGCGGCGGTCGCCACGCTGCTCGGCGAGGTGGAGGGGACGGTCGGGGTGGTCACGCCGGTGCCGCGCCGGGACGAGGTCGCCGGCTGGCTCGCCGGCCTGGCCGCGCCGCGCCTCCAGGTGGTGACCAGTCTCCAGGCCAAGGGCATGGAGTACGACGGGGTGGCGCTGGTCGCCCCGGCCGAGATCCGGGCCGATCCGGGCTCCGGCGTGCGGACGCTGTACGTGGCGCTGTCCCGGGCCACCCAGCGGCTGACCACGATCGATCCGACCGGCTGACCGGCCGGGGCCCCCGTCCCCGGTCGGACGCCCGATTTCACTTGCATACATAGCGATGTGAGCATAAATTAAACCGGGTCCGGATCGGGGACGGAGGGTGTTGGCGTGGGCGCAGGTCATGACCACCACGGCGCGGTGGCGAACGCCGCAGACCGCCACTCAGGGCGACTCTGGGCGGCCTTCGGGCTGCTCACCGCCCTGATGATCGTCGAGGCGGTGGCCGCGTTCGGCACCGGCTCGCTGGCACTGCTCTCCGACGCCGGGCACATGTTCACCGACGTGCTCGGCATCGGCATGGCGCTGGCCGCGATCACCGCCACCCGGCGGGCCACCGCCGACCCCCAGCGCACCTTCGGGCTCTACCGGCTGGAGGTGCTCGCCGCGCTCGGCAACGCCGTCCTGCTCAGCGGCGTCGCGGTCTACGTCCTCGTCGAGGCGGTCCGCCGGTTCGGCGATCCACCCGAGGTGACCGCCGGCCCGATGCTCGTGGTGGCGACGCTGGGCCTGCTCGCCAACGTTGCCGCGTTCGCCCTGCTGCGCAGCGGGGCGAAGGAGAGCATCAACATGCGCGGGGCGTACCTAGAGGTGCTGGGCGACCTGCTCGGATCGGTCGGGGTGATCGGTGCCGCGGCGCTGATCGCCGTCACCGACTGGTGGTGGGCGGACCCACTGGTGGCCGTCGCGATCGGCGTGTTCATCCTGCCCCGCACCTGGCGGCTCGGGCGGGCCGCGGTGCGCATCCTGGTGCAGGCCGCGCCGGAACACCTCCAGGTGACCGCGGTGCACGACCGGCTGGTGGCGGTGCCCGGCGTGGTCGAGGTGCACGACCTGCACGTCTGGACGCTGACCTCCGGCATGGAGGTCGCCTCGGCCCACCTGACCATGGCGCCGGACGCCGAGGTGGGCGCGGTGCTGACCGCGGCCCGCACCGCCCTGCACGAGGACTTCCACATCGAGCACGCCACGTTGCAGGTGGAGCCCGGGGCGTCGGCGGGCCCCTGCGGGCCGACCGGCTGGTGATACCCACGCCCATCAATTAAGTGGTGTAATGTGCCCTCATGCCGGTTATGACAGCATTGACCCACGCACCGTCCGTCACGGAAGCAGCGGGGGTCTCATCCGCACCGGTAAGCTCTCATCCGGCCTCCGCCGGGCGGCGCCCTCCGGCGCCTGCGGTGGCCGCCGCCTAATCGCCTCCTGGCGAGCCGGGGAACCATGTTCGTGGGGTGCATCCGCCTGAGTGGTAGGGATCTTCCGTCCCGAACCCGTCAGCTAACCCGGTCGGCGACTGACGGAAGGACATACGTATGCCAGTAGTGGCACCTGTACGAAGGACCGCCGCCCGGATGGCGGCGATGCTGGTGCTGACGCTCGCCGTCGGCCTCGGGTTCGGGCCGGTGTCCCCGGCCGGCGCGGCCCCACCCACCGGCCTGCGCGCCCCCACGCCCGGCCAGGACGAGGAGGGCGGCACCCCCGCCCTGCGCGCCCAACTCGAAGCGGCCAGCAAGGGCTACCTGGACGCCAAGAGAGCCCTGGCCAGCTCGGTCAAGCGGCAGCAGCAGCTCGGCAGCCAGCTCAAGACCGTCGAGGCGGAGCTGACCGTACGCGGCGCCAAGGTCGACGAGATCGCCGGCGTGGCGTACAAGTCGGGCCGGCTCAGCCCGGTGTCCGCGCTGCTCAACAGCACCAACCCCGCAGGCTTCCTGGACCGGATCGCCGCGCTGGACGCGGTCGCCACCAACGAGGACCGGGCGCTGCGCGACCTGCTGGAGACCCGGGACCAGGCCGCCAAGACCCGGCTGGCCCTCGACGGGGAGATCCGCGAGCAGCGCAAGCAGGTCACCGTGATGGCCAAGCGCAAGGATCAGGCCGAGCAGGCCCTGACCGTGGCCAACGAGAAGGCCAGCGCCAGCGCCAGCGGCGGCGGCGGGGCCAACCGGGGCACCTCCAGCGCGAACGCCACCCCGGCGAAGCGCAACTCCGACGGGTCATGGCCGTCGGAGTCGTGCAGCGTGAACGACCCGACCCCGGCCAACGGCTGCATCACCCCACGGACGCTGCACGCGCTCCAGCAGGCCAAGTCGGCCGGCTTCACCCGGTACGTCTCCTGCCACCGGCCCAGCGGCTCCGGCGAGCATCCCAAGGGACGGGCGTGCGACTTCGCCGCCCAGAAGGGCGGCTTCGGCGGGGTGGCCTCCGGCGGGGACCGCACCTACGGCAACAACCTGGCGGCGTACTACATCCGCAACGCCGACAACCTCGCCGTGCTGTACGTGATCTGGTTCAGGCAGATCTGGCTGCCCAGCAGCGGCTGGAAGTCGTACAGCGGGGGCAACGGGGACCCGTCCAGCGACCACACCAACCACGTGCACCTGTCGGTGTACTGACCGCGCGGCGTGTGGCCCCCGCCATCCGGGGGCCACACGCACAAGCCGTGGGGCCAGGCGGCGGCCCGGCCGCGCCGCTCAGGCGGGCTGAGCCGGGCCGTCCCCGGCGCGGTCCAGCACCTCTCCCAGCCTCCGGGCCAGCCCGAGGTGCGCCGACCGGGCCTGCCGGAAGGCGTACCGGAACAGCGGCGCCGGGGCGGCAAGGGTGATCTCCACGTCGATCCGGACCACCCCACCCGGCTCGTCACGCAGCCGGGTGCGGTTGCGCACGGTGGTGGCCGGCCGCTGCCGGGCCACCGTGACGATCTCGTCGTCGGTGACGACCAGCACATCCGCCTGGTACGTCACCGGGAAGCGCAGCGGCCCGGCGGCGAGCCGGTCGGTGATGGCGTAACTGGCCCGGGCGCCCGGCCGGGGCGGCAGCCGGCGCACCCGCGTGATCAGCGGATGCAGCTCGTCCTGCCGGGCCGGGTCGCCGAGCAGAGCCACCGCCTCGGCCCGCGGGCAGCGGGCCTGAACCGAATACTGGAAGGTGTCTCGCCGAAGCACGTCCCGATCGTCCCCCACCCGGCCCCCGGAGGGAACACCCGCCCCGGCCACGGTGAACCGACCCGTAGTGACCGGCCCACGGTGAACCGACCCGGGGGGGGGTGCCCGGGGCGGGCGGCCGTCAGGCGCCCGGCAGCACCTCGGGGGTGGCGGCGCCGGCACCCGCGTAGTAGGGCTCCGGAGCGCCGAACAGGCCGAGCAGCCCGGTCACCCAGAGCTGTCGGTGCACGAACCGGCTCGGCTCGGTGACGACCAGCTTCACGCTGCTGACCTCGGCGGTCTGGAAACCGGCCACCATCGCGCTGATACCGACGGAGTCGATGAAGGTGACGAGACGCATGTTGAGCTCGATGCGGGCGGGACGCCCCTTGGCGAGCACCTCTGCGATGGCTTCGCGCACCTCGTACGCGGTGTCGACGTCGATTTCGCCGCGCGGGACGATCTCGATGACACCACCCGACAGTACCGACTTCACGATCGACAGGCTCACGCGAGCACCTCCACTCGCCCGTTCACGGGCGCCTCATCAGTACGCGGGCCGCGACCGAGAGTATTCCTCCGACGGCCTCGGTCGCCACCCCTCGGGATGAGCAATTCATGGATCAGGGCACCGCGGGCCGGCCCTTATCCGGACTTTTCACGTCCTGCTCAGCGGACGATCGACCTGGGCCGACGTCGCCGACCCAGGGTAACGGTGACCTCCGACCTTCGCGCGCACATTGTGCGCCGGGCGCGCCCCGCCCCGCCCACAGCGGACCGGGTGAGAGTGGTCACCGCTGCGGTTGCCCGCCCCGCCTACGCTCGGTGGCGTCCGTCACCCGTACCACGGAAGGACCACTCATGATCCGGAGACTGGCCGGCCTCGCCGGCGTCGGCGCACTGCTCGCTCTCGTGCTGGCCTGCGGCTTCGGCGGCGCGGGTGACGACGACGATGACGACGACGGCGACGACTTCGCCCGTGGCGCTGCCGTGGTTTCCGTCCGCTGACCGCCGCCGGACGGGGCCGCCGCCGGGCGGGCCGGGTTTGCGGCCGGATCCCGCGGGGCACTGCCCGAGTGGGCGGACGGGCGGACCGCCGGACCATGCCGGTGGGCGGGGCGCCCGAGCCCTGCCCTAGCCGAGCCCGAGCCCTGCCCTAGCCGAAAAGCCGAAGTGGCCGCAAGCTTCGGCACCCCGAGGAGGTAAGAACGATGTTCGGAACCGATCTGCTGGAACGCCGCAGCAAGCCCGAGCGAATCGCGGACCAGGCGTGGCAGCACCTGGTCTCCGCCGTCAGCTCCGCCGGGGACAACGTCCGGGACACCGCCCGTTCGGCCCGCCGCAACGGTTCGGGCCTCGCCGACGACGCCGGTGACCTGGTCGGCTCCGCGGCCGAGACGGCCCGCCGCCGGGCGTTGCTGGCCTTCGACGCGCTCGCCGGCCGCCGCCCGGCCCTGCCCTGGACGCTGCTGATCGGCGCCGCGCTGGTCGGCGCGGCGGTCGGCTGGGCCGCGGGGTCGGCCGCGCGGGCCGCCGGCGGCCGGGGCGACCGAGACGCCGACGACATCGAGTTCGTCGACGTCGACCGGCCCGACTCCCCCGTCGGCCTCGACGGCTGACCCGACCGGTGCCGGGGGGGGGGGGCGGCGCCCCCCCCCCCCCCCCCCCCCCCCCCCCCCCCCCGCCCCGCCCCCCCCCCCCCCCCCCCCCCGCCGCCCGCCCCCCCCCCGCCCGCCCGCCCGGCCCCCCCGC